>JABSRN010000136.1 GCA_013214025.1 Polyangiaceae bacterium | reverse complement strand
GGCACTGATTTCGCACGCCCTTGTTGGGGGGGCCACCAGTCGTCACACTGTCGAACTTGCCCTTCCAACCGCCATAGGTCTCGCTCGCCGCCACTTCGTCCGCGTTGCCCGGCATATCCGCCACACCGAAATCACTGATGCAGTCGGGCTGAGTCCCACTATCGACGCCTTGCCAGAGGCGTTCAATTTCCACAGGGTCGCGTTTGGCGACCTTCTTCATATTCGGTGTCACCCATTTCTGATCTCCCCGGCACTTCGTCGCATCCCGCACGTAGCCGTGCGGGAAGGGCTTCATTTCCGGGCCTTCACAAGCGAAGGTCCACTCTGATTCGGTGCACATTCGTTTGCCCTGGGCGGCGCATTTGACCTGGGCTTGATAAAAATTGTTCATCACCTGCGGCCGGTGATTCTTCACATTGGGGTACTCAAACTCGTCAACGCAGTAGCGCTTCTTCACGCGGTCGCCGACACAGGTAGTTTTCTCTTCGAACTTCTCGCAAACCTTCTTCTTATTGGACTCGTCGAACCAGCTCTTCAGGCAGTTTTGCTGGACCTTGGTGCAATAGTCGCCCTCCACCAGTTTCATTCCGTTGGGACAAGCGCTCGGCCCCGCCGGTTCCGGCGCCTCCGCCGGCGCGACTGCCACGGGATCCGGCTTGGCGGCCTCCTCAGCCTCAGGCAGCTGAACAGCAGGCCGCTCGTCAGCGTTTTTCGGGGTCTGGACCGTCCCGGAGACCTGCACCGATGTGCCGACACAGCCAAAGACAGAAAAAACAACCGCTGATATAGCGACGAGTTCGACGATTTTCATGGCCCCGCCATAGCCGTTTCGATGAGGAATGCCTAGTAGGCCACCCTGCGCCTGCCTAGGCCATAGAACCCGACAGCCTGAGAAAAGTCCCTTTCACAATTGAGCTACCCGCCCTCAAGAGACTACGGTGCCCTCTTTCCATTCGCCAATCGCTGGAGCCAAGAGTGAGTCAGAACACAGAAGCCACCCCCCTCGTCGCCGTTATCATGGGTAGCCAGAGCGACTGGAACGTCATGAAAAACGCGGTCGATACCCTGGAGGCCCTAGGTATCCTCTGCGAAGCCAAGATCTTGTCGGCCCACAGAACGCCCGATGCCGCGTTAAAATTCGCCGTAGGCCTCCAAGGCCGTGGGGTTGAAGTTCTCATCGCGGCAGCCGGCGGAGCCGCCCATTTGGCGGGTGTCATGGCCGCCCACACCATGATCCCTGTCCTCGGGGTACCGATGGAAAGTAAGATCAACGGACTCGATTCCCTGCTCGCCACGGTTCAGATGCCCGCGGGCATTCCGGTCGGAACCCTAGCGATCGGCAAAGCGGGAGCCATCAACTCCGCGCTACTGTCGGCCGCCATTCTCGCCGGCAGGCACCCAAAAATCGCATCAGCTTTGGCGGAGTTCCGAAAAAATCAAACGGAAAAGATCGAAGCCAACTCCGACCCACGCAAAGCCTAGCCACGAAACGGCCCCCCCGCGAGTCTTCGGCAGGGGGGGCACTCACACTCTTCCCGACAGCGGTGCACGCCCAAAATGAGACAGTGGGATCGCAGCCTCGCGCAGGAGAAATTTCGTTCTTGCACGGCGGGCCGGTCCTCCCTCATCAAGTGCCCGAAAGTCCTGGCCTCCGAGTCGGCACGACCTTCGCACTGCCTCTGTGCAGGGACCGGCTTAGCGCGGTCCCAAAAACTCCAGAGGATCCCATGCAAGCACAGCCAGAGTATTCGCGTTCTTCCGCCGAGCTGCGCCTCCGCCAACTCGCGTCCTGCGATATGCGAGCCCGCACGGAATACCTCGCCGCCGTTCATTTCCTCATGCTCGATCTCGAAGGCTTCCTCCAGGCTCCGCAACCCTATGGCACCTTGCTGGAACTCGAGGCGCGGGCGCAAAGCCTGAGCGCGTCCAGCGATGTGCTCGTCAGTCTCGACGTCACCAATATTTCCCGGGAAGCCCACAACCTGGCAGCCATGATGGTGAAACGCGAAGCTCACTCCGATCGCAACAAATACGAAGTCCCCAGCGAGTCTTTGCGCCGATTCAGTGTTGTGTTGGAGCGGCTTCTGGACGCGTGTCACGCCGTCAGCTGAATCAACCAAGATGGCCGCCCCGCCAACCACTCAATGCAGTCTCACACTGCCCGCCCCCAGCGGAACCGTAGTCCCCCAGCGGTAGCAACCAGCGCCGGCCGTTGCGGCAGCGCTCGAATTGGACCCAGCCCCCCGCCGTCTACAACAAGCTCACACCCGAGAACGAATCAGTCGGCGGCCTTGAGTTCCTGAGTGAGGGCGGTGATGACCTTCTTGGCGTCGCCGAACACCATGTTGGTGTTGTTGGCCTCAAAGAGTTCGTTTTTGATGCCAGCAAAACCAGCACCCAAGCTTCGCTTGATCACGAACACCATTCGGGCCTCATGCACGGTCAATATCGGCATGCCGTAAATGGGGCTGGTCTTGTCGTGCTCCGCGGCGGGGTTCACGACGTCGTTCGCGCCAATGACAATAGCCACGTCCGTGTCCTTGAACTCCGGGTTGATGATGTCCATTTCGATTAACTGCTCGTAGGGCACATCGGCCTCCGCCAGCAAGACGTTCATATGACCCGGCATGCGTCCCGCGACGGGATGAATCGCATATCTAACCGTGGCGCCGCGACCCTCTAGCACTGACGCCAGCTCGCGGACCGCGTGCTGCGCTTGAGCGACAGCCAGGCCGTAGCCCGGAACGAAGATGACGGATTCGGCATCCTCGAGCATCATGGCCGCCTCTTCGGCGCCTGCGGAGGTCACGTTGACGTACTCGCCACCACCACCGCCACCACCGGATTCTTCGGCACCGAAACCACCGAAGATGACGTTGGCCAAGGATCGATTCATCGCCACACACATGATCTGCGTAAGGATGAGACCGGCGGCGCCCACCAGGGCACCACTGATGATCAACAGATTATTACCGAGAACAAACCCCGTCGCACTGGCCGCTACCCCCGAGTAGGAGTTCAACAGAGAAATGACTACGGGCATATCAGCGCCACCGATGGGGATGACCAAAAACACGCCGAGCAACAAGCTGGCGATGGTCACGGCCAGCACACCGTTCTGGATCTCCATGGGCGTGCCCGCCACCACCGTGATGTAGCCGCCGACTCCAAGCGCGCCGAGTAGCAGCACAGCGTTGAGCACGTGCCGTCCCGCCAGCAATATCGCGTTGCCGCTAATGACTTCCGCGAGTTTCAAGTAGGCGACCACGCTACCGGTCATCGTCAAGGCACCGATCATCACGGAGAGCACCAAGGTCGTAGCAGCAGCTCCTCCCAGGATATCTGCACCAGAACCCGATGCACCCGGCTCGATCACCGAAGACCAGAGCACCGAGAGCGCCACGAGAGCCGACGAACCGCCGCCAAAGCCGTTAAAAATGGCGACCATCTCGGGCATCTTGGTCATGGGGACACGTACCGCCGCGATGCCACCGATGGCACCACCGATCACGACGCCGGCGATCATCCAGCTGTAATCAACGGTCCCGATGTCGATTAGGGTCGCCGCGATAGCTACGAACATCGCGACAGCAGCGTAGGCGTTGCCCGCGCGAGCCGTGCGCACCTTGGTCAGGCGCTTCATGCCAACGATGAACAACACGGCCGAGACCAGGTAGGCCGCTGCCACTAAGTTCGACGATTCGACGCCAGTGGCTGACTCAGCCACCGATGCGAGGAGTTCGCTGTTTACGCCGCTCATTTCTTTTTCTTCTTCCCGAACATCTCAAGCATTCGGTCTGTCACCAGAAAACCACCGATGACGTTCACCGTAGCGAAGACGATAGCCGCACAGCCGAGCATATTGCTTAGCGTGACGTCTCCCGTCTTGGCGGCGTGCAATGCGCCAACGATGGTGATGCCCGAGATTGCGTTAGCTCCGCTCATCAGCGGAGTGTGCAAAGTCGGGGGCACTTTGGTGATGATTTCGAAACCGACGAACATCGCCAGTACGAACACATAGATGCCTACAAGCAGCGGACCCATCATAACGTTTCCTCGCCTCAGCGCACTTTCGCTAGCGTTCCAAGTCTGTCCTGAGCCAGCTGGCTCACGAGCCCTCTCCGAGGAGTTCCCGGGTCTGAGCGTGAACGATCTTCCCCTGATGGGTTAAGAGCGTTCCGGATGTGACATCGTCTTCGAGATCGAAGTGCAATTGCTCCTCTTTTAAGAGATGAAGCACTAGCGCACTCACATTTCGCGCGTACAGCATGCTGGCGTCCGCCGGCATGCTGGCCGCGATGTTCGAGGGCGCAATGATGGTGACACCGCTCTCCACGACCTCTTGGTCCGCGCAACTGTGTTCACAGTTGCCGCCTTGAGCCACCGCCAAATCGACGATCACGGCGCCAGGCTTCATGGCACTCACCATGGCGGCGGTGAGCAACTTGGGTGCCGGACGCCCGGGAATCAATGCGGTGGTGATCACCACGTCGGCAGCGGACACGTGCATGGCGACGATTTCCTGCTGCTTCTTGAGGTACTCTGCGCTGACCTGTCGCGCGTAACCGCCGGAGCCTTCGCCGCTCTCTTCGCTTTCGGGGAGCGGAATGAACTTTCCGCCCAATGACTCGATTTGTTCTTTGACCGCTTCGCGGATATCGCTCGCTTCGACTACAGCACCCAAACGTTTTGCGGTAGCAATGGCTTGGAGACCGGCGACGCCAGCGCCCATAATAACAACGCGGGCGGGCTTGACCGTTCCGGCAGCCGTCATCAACAAAGGAAAATATTTGGGCAAGCGACTCGCTGCGATGAGTACCGCCTTGTATCCCGCCAGGCTCGCCTGGGAGCTGAGCGCATCCATTTTTTGAGCACGGGTGATACGGGGAACAAATTCCATCGGCAAGGTCGTGATTTGACGTCTTGCGTAGGAACGAACCGCATCGTCCTGCCCGTAGGGAGACAGGAACGCGATGATCGCCGCGCCTTCTTTGAGGAGCTCGGATTCGTTGCCAAATCCGTCGTAATTGGCTGGAGCTTGGACCTTGACGACCAGATCCGCAGCCTTCCACGCGGCAGCTGCATCACTGGCTATTGTGGCCCCCGCCTCCACGTAGAGAGCATCGGCAATGAAGGAGCCGTCTCCGGCACCCGACTCCACCTCTACCTGAAGACCAGCTTTGGCTAATTGCCGGACTGTCTCCGCTGTGGCCGCCACTCGCGTTTCGCCAGCAGCCCGCTCTTTTGCGACTAGTACTCGCGTCATGAGGCAAGACTAGTGATTCAACATCTACTTCGCTAGTAGTAGTTTCGCGTCGTTGAGCAACTTCTTGAGCGCGGCTGGCTCTTCGCTCCGGTAGTAGCCGCGAATCTTCAGCTCGGCATCGACCAACACCAGGTGCGAACCGTGAATGATTCCCGCCGGATCAACGTCGGCGTTCGGGCGCCGCTCAAGGGCGATCTTGAAGCCTTCAATAACGGTAGCCTTCGTGGATTCCATGTCGCCACTTAGAAATAGCCAATTGGCGAGGTCCACCCCATGCTTCAAGGCGTAGCTCTTGAGCACTTCTGGCGTATCGGTTTCGGGATCCACGCTGATACTCAGCAGCTTGAGGGGAAGCTTCGCTGATTTTGCCGAAGACTGGAGTCCCCTCATACTGGCAGTAATTCGGGGACAAATGGTCGGGCAACGAGTGAACATGAAGGCGACAACCAACGGCGACCCGCGGAGGGATGCGGCGGTGACCGCCCGGCCCTCTTGATCTTTCAGGGCGAAACGAGGGACCTCCCCCAGCGTAGCCAGCGCCTCGGCCTGATTATCCTTCGCGCAGCCGATGAGACTGAGCGCCCCGATGGTGGCAGCGGTGATTACCGCCGATCTGGCCAAGCGCAATACGGCATCCAGAGAACTCATAGGACCCGGTGCTGCCCGATATCATGCGCGACGCCTAGCCCCGCGCCCTTGCCACTTTCTGCTGTCGTCCTAGGGCCAAAGTTCACCTGTAATCTCAGACATTTATAGCGTTCCAGTGGGGGGGG
>JABSRN010000135.1 GCA_013214025.1 Polyangiaceae bacterium | reverse complement strand
ACTATCCGCACGAGGAAGCTCTACAGGATCGAACAAGTCAGACGTCTACCCGGTGAGGAAAACCCGCAGAGCGCGACTTGAGGTTCGAGCTGGAACACGAGAAGTTTTCGCGGTGCATAGTGCTGCTGCCCACGTTCCACGGTCGCTGACTTTGCAGATTGTTGAAGTGCGAGAAGTGGATGCACCGGACAACGAGAAGCCAATCATATGGCGTCTTGTGACCACAGAGCGGGTCGACACGAAGGAACAAGTTGCGGCGATCGTCGATGCGTACCGAACGCGCTGGCTAATAGAGGAGTTCTTTAAGGCGCTCAAGACGGGGTGTCGTTTCCAGCAACTGCAACTCGAGAGCATCCATGGCTTGCTTGTGGCGCTTTCCATTGAATCTGCCGTGTCTTGGAGACTTCTCATGTTGCGCTGGGTTTCGCGGCATGAGCCAGACGCTGATGCCACTACCGTTCTACCTCCCGAACACATAAGCGTCCTTGTGGCTCTGACTGCTGCCGAAACGGGACGACGGCTTCCGAGAACGCCAAGCGTTCGAGTTGCTTTGTTCGAAATCGCGCGGCTTGGTGGGCATATCAAGAACAACGGCGACCCAGGCTGGCTGGTTCTCAGCCGCGGATTTGACAAGCTGCTCACGATCCATCGGGGGTGGGCGCTCGCACAAATCGGGTAGCCTCGGAGATGCGATCAATCTTCAGGCTTCGGCGAGTGTGTACGTCTAAACACTGGGGTCCACTTCACTTTCAAGGGGTCTTCCCGAGCGGTACCGGCAATCTGGCCGGAACCTCGTTCGGCAATAACCCGGAGTTCGTGGACGCCGGCTCGCCCAGCACGAATGGCGGCCTTGGCACCGTCGGCGATCTGCATCTGTCCGTGGGCTCTCCGGTCATCAATGCGGGATCCGATACCTACGCGGGAGCCATCGATCGAGATGGCGCTGAGCGATTGGTAGGCACGGTCGATATGGGCGCCTACGAGTACGCCGGGCAGTAACGAAACGCGCGACGGGCCGGGGTTTCGCGACCTAAGAATGGTCGCTTGTCGGATTCGGTAACTTTGTGCGGACGATGGACCGATCCAAATCTGGGAAGCTTATCCTTTGCGGCTACTGGGTGTTACAACCCCTGCTGGAGGATCCCCATGAGTCAACGCCGTCGCGCGTACGAGATCATTGAAGCGAGCACGTCGAAAGATAAGGCGAGCACGGCTTTCGATATCGCGGTCATCTCGCTGATATTCATCAACATCATCGCCTTCGTACTTGAGACCGTAGATTCGATTCGCGAATCGATGCCCCTGGTGTTCGAGTACGTCGAGCTCATATCGGTGGGGGTGTTCACGGTGGAGTACCTTTTGCGCATCTGGACTGCTGTGGAGGCGGATGGTTATGAGCGCCCCCTGAGTGGGCGGCTCCGCTACTGCCTGCGCCCGATGATGCTCATCGATCTACTCGCGATTCTCCCGGCGTTCCTGCCGTTCCTCGGCGTGGATCTTCGAGCCTTTCGAGCGCTGCGCATGTTCCGTCTCGCGCGTATCGCCAAACTCGGCCGTTACACGTTGGCTCTCAAAGTCATTCAGCGAGTGTTCGTCGACAAAAAAGAGGAGCTGGTCACGACTCTGGCATTTCTGACGCTGCTTTTGTTATTTGCATCGTCGGTACTCTATTTGGCGGAACACGAAGCCCAGCCCGAAGCCTTCGGTAACATCCCGCGAGCCATGTGGTGGGGGGTCGCCACGCTCACCACGGTGGGTTACGGCGACGTCTATCCCGTGACCATCGCCGGCAAGATACTGGGCGCCGCCATCGCCATTCTCGGCATCGGCATGTTTGCGTTACCCACCGGGATCTTGGGCGCGGCCTTCGTCGAAGAAGTGCAGAAAAACAAGGAGCCCGGCGAGCGCTGCCCGCACTGCGGACGGGGAGGGGGCGTCGAAGAGGGCGGGGCTTGAGTCGCGACTACAACCCGAATTGGCATATGATGCGCATGTGCTCGGCGGGGGCGTGATTCGGGTTACATTGCGCACCGCTCCCGTGGTGCAGGAAGTGCCCGCCTCAGGTGCGTGGTTGCGTGGCTGCGCGGCGGCGGATTTGTCACTAGAGGAAGCACTCCCTACGTCGACAATTTCGGAGCCTGGCTGCTCGGAGTGGGTGGCGTCGCAGAGGGCGCCTCCGTGCTCAGCAGCGTGGGGGGCGTTTATGAGCGCAACATAGGCGGCGCCGAAGACACCAGTGGCATGGGCATGTGGATAGACGGCAGACGCCCTGACGGCGGAGTTTTTCGTAATAGGGGGTCACTTTCGGGTTCGCTACCCGATTGTGGGTGAAATTAGTGGAGACCCCTTCGATCGTTTAAATAGGTCATATAATTATGACGATGGTCAGAGTGAGGCAGGTCCCGGCTGGGGAGTTCAAGGCGCAGTGCCTCAAGCTTATAGACGAGGTGAACCGGAGTCGCACTCCTTTGGTCATCACGAAGCACGGCAAGCCTGTCACGCAGCTTGTCCCCGTTGGCGATGCCCCGCCTGGCGTACTGGGCTGTATGAAGGACACCGCAGAGATACGAGGAGATCTGCTGGATGCCGTCGCGTCCCCGGATGACTGGGAGGCGCTCGGTTGACGCCCGTGGTCGACACTCCTGTTCTGCTCTGGATGGTGTTGGAGCCGAAACGCCTATCGCGCAAAGCGAAGCGTTTGATCGACCGATCGAGCCAAGCTGGCGGGCTCGCCATATCCTCCGTCAGCTTGTGGGAGATAGCGATGCTGATATCCCGCGGCAGGCTGAGCGTGCAGGGCACAGCTAGCGGTTGGCTCACTGAGCTGTTGTCACGCACGGGAGTCGGAGTGGCGGATCTGTCGCCCGCCATCACGGAGCTATCGACGGGTTTCGGCCCGGACTTTCCCAGGGATCCAGCGGATCGAACCATCGCTGCTACCGTCCGCGCGGACGCCACCATGCTAATAACAGCAGACGAGCGCATCCAGGCGAGTCCGTTGTTGAAGTGCGTGTAGTAGCCCCTGCGGGGCAAGCCGCAGGGCAAGCGTCCGGACGCGTGACTGCTGGGGGGTGACCGGAATTGCCGACAGTATTTCAGCGGCATGGGCCGACGAGCGCTATCATTGACAGCTCCTTGTGACGACTTCTGATAATTCCCCGGAGCGAACCCTCGGCCTCGTAGGCGCGACCTTGGTTGGCGTCAGTGCGATCGTCGGCGGTGGCATTCTCGTGTTGGCGGGGGTCGCCTTCAGCACGACCGGTCCGGGCGCGATTCTCGCGTTTGCACTCAATGGGGTGATCGCGCTGCTCACGGCATTGTCGTTTGCCGAAATGTCCGCAAATTTCCCGGAGTCCGGAGGCGCGTACACCTTCGCCAAAAAAGTACTGAGCGTTCGGGCGGCCTTCGCCGTTGGCTGGATCCTCTGGTTTGCGTACATCGTTGCCGGTGTGTTGTACGCGCTCGGTTTTGCGTCCTTTGCGGCAACGGCAGTGCGCGAGTTATTCGAGCTGGCTGGCCACACCGCACCTGACGGTTTGCTGGATCGCCCTGCGGTTATCTGTCTCGCCTTGGTGGCGGTGGTGGGCTACGCGATTTCGCTAGTTCGCAGCGCGACTGGTGGGGGCCAGTGGGTCACCTGGGGCAAGCTCATTGTCTTTGTTATCCTGATAGCTACCGGCTTTTGGGCGCTGTCCACGCGGCCTGACGGGACAGCGCAGACGAATCTTTCGCCCTTTCTCTCGTCGGGATTCCCAGGTCTGTTGAGCGCCATGGGATTTACCTTCATCGCCCTGCAAGGTTTTGACTTGATCTCCGCCATCGCTGGCGAGGTCAAAGATCCGGGTCGTGTGATCCCGCGCGCCATGCTGCTCTCATTGGGCGCCGCACTCGTCATATATATGCCGTTGTTGTTTGTTGTGTCCACGGTGGGAGTGCAGCCGGATGAGTCCATTGTCGACATCAGTCGCGAACACCCGGAAACCGTCATGGCGGTGGCCGTACGCAACTACCTCGGCGTCCCCGGCTATTGGTTGGTCATGGTTGCGGCTGTGCTTTCCACGCTCTCAGCGCTACAGGCGAGTTTGCTCGCCGCGAGTCGCATCGCTTTGAGCATGGCGCGAGACCGCACCCTCCCGGTCATTCTGGCTCGACGGAATCCTCAGCGCGGTACGCCAGTGGTGGCGATCTACGCGACCACCCTGGCTCTCATCACGATTTTGCTCATCATTCCCGATGTCGCATCGGCAGGAGCGGCCGCCAGCCTCATCTTCTTGATGTCGTTCGCTTTGGCGCATCTGACAAACTACTTGGCGCGTACACGACGTCGCGGGAAACCTTCGCCATTCCAGACGCCCTGGTTCCCAGCCATTCCAGTCCTTGGCGGCGTGAGCTGTACTCTGATGGCCACCTTTCAAGCCTTCGCGGTGCCCAGCGCTGGTGCCATCACCGTGGTGTGGCTCGGTCTCGGAGGGCTCTTGTACCTGGGGTTGTTTTCGGGGCGAGCCCGGGCTGTGGACGCCTTCGCCGAAGCGCGGGATCCGGATCTGGTTGTGCTCCGCGGCCGGAGCCCGCTGGTGCTGGTTCCCCTGGCGAACCCGAAAAGCGCCGCAGCCCTTGTGGGAGTGGCTGGAGCGTTGGCGCCGCGCAATGTCGGGCGGGTACTGTTGCTTACTGTGATGGACCCCCAAGCCAAGGCCGAGGAAGACCAACGCTTCGAAGCGTTGGACGCCGCACAAAAAGTATTACGTGAGGCACTCGCCGCATCGGTCACGGCGAACCATACCCCCGAGACGCTGATGACTTTTGCAACGGATCCGTGGACGGAAATCATCCGCGTTTCCCGCGAGCACTCTTGCGAAGGATTACTACTGGGTCGTTCCAATCTCGACATCGCATCCGGCGGTAAGCTCGAGGATCTCATGAGCCGCGTGAACTGCGATGTGTCGGTGTTACATGCGCCCGATGACTGGCGCATCTCGGACGTGCGACGCATCTTGGTCATTATCGGCGGCCGCGGGCACCACAGCGAAATTCGCGCGCGCCTCTTGGGCAGTCTCTGTCGCACGGTCCATCGAGATGTCTCGTGGTTGCGTATTGTTCCGACTAGCTCCAACGAAGTACAACTCGAAGACGCGCGGACCGCGCTGAGGGCGCTGGCGGAGGACAAAACTCCCGGCAAACCAGTCGTCGAGGTCGTCCGAGACGACGATGTTGTCTCCAGCGTGGCGGCACATGCGAAGAACGCAGACTTGGTGGTTCTCGGGCTCGCGCGAGATGCCACCGGACGGCGCGTGTTCGGCGGTGTTACCCTGGGCATCGCAGCGGCCACGGATTGCGCGACCATCATGCTCGGCCAAGAGGTCTGATTCCCACGTCTGATTCGCACGTCTGATTGCAATAAGCATCGGATAACGTAGTCAACTCAGCCTATCGGGCAATACCTGTGCGCGCCCCCACTGCTCTGTTCATTTTGTCGGTGTCGGTGTCGGTGTCGGTGTCGGCCAGCGCAGGCGCCAACACCGCCGACAAGTTATCTGTCAAGGCACTCCTTGAGTCTGGCGTCAGCCAAATGGAGGCCGGAAAGTTCGACGCCGCCTGCCCGGAGCTAGAAGAGAGCTAACGTCTCGATCCTGGGGTCGTCGCCTTGCTGTACTTGGACGCGCAGCCAGTGCCAAGGCACAGGTAGTCGCAGGCGCTGGCGGATTGCCCGGAATTATCGCCGGAAGTTGCGTTCGCTGCATCGTCGTCGCAGCCGCCGACAAAAACAAGAAGGCCGAAGAAGAGCATTGAGTGGATAAGTCGCATACGGAAAGTCTGTACTGTATTGTCGACAAACGTCGATGACGTTGTGCGAATGGATCAGGAGCCGATCGTCCGAAAAGTTTGATCGCCTACCCCAGCAACTGTTCCACGGCTTCGTCGACGAGGTCGCACGGGATGTGGGAGGGGCGGCGACAGGCGTGTTCCCTAGGTCCAGCTAGTCCCCCCGGGTAGTGGCGCGCCGGCAAACAACACGTGAAGCACGCGGCGGTGGGTCGCGACATTGGCTGAGGCGGATCGATCCACGAGCAACGGCGGGCAGCTGGCTGCGACGCAGTAGTTAAAAGAACTGCTAGCCCATTTGTGCGTACTCTTGAGGGCGTTGCTCGTTGATGAGCGGTTCAGCGGCTCTCGAGACGAATACGGAACAGTCAGCGTCGCGGGCTACCTTCTCGGCTACGCTACCTATGGCCAGTCGTGTGAGACCCTTGAGATCGTGAGTCCCGAGTACTATCAGTGCGAAACTACCGCGGGCGGCGCTGTCGATGATGATGTCGGCTGCTGGCCCGTTTCGAACGATCGTTCCTCCTTGAACTTTGGAGAGCTCAAGCAGGCTATGCAGCAGCATGTTCGCGGACGACTTCAAGTCGTCCACTTGTTCTTTGGTTGCAATAATCGGAATGGGGCCTAGGGGGCTCAGCGCAGAAGCTGGATCGAGTCGTGTGTCGAGCGCGTGCAGCAGCGCCAGCTGGGTTTCGCGGGCTCGCGCCAGGTTGGCGGCGGCACGGACGACTGGGGTTGACAGCTCAGTGAGATCCGTTGCGGCGAGCACCCCGCTCATGCCTTCGGTGAAGGGGCGGGCGAGCAACACCGAGCAGTGCGCCCTTCGAACGACCTTCAGTCCGACACTCCCGCGAAATAGCCGACCGAAACCCGAGCGGCGTCGATCTCCAACCACAATCACCGACGCGCCGATGTCCGCGGCGTGACGCAGAATGCACGTAGGGGGTTCGCCGGCGTCGATCATCGTATGAAAGGCCTCGGGGTTTCTTGGGCAGTAACTCAAGACCAGCTCCGCCAACTGTTTGGCCGCGGCGTGTTCGATGCCCAAGAGCGATACGATGTCGTCGCTGTATCGCTCGGCCTCCATCGGGTGCATGGGCAAACCTCCAGGCAGATCGACGACGTGTAGCACCACCAATTCTGCGTCTCGTTCGATAGCGAGCTGATGCGCCTGTTCGATGACGAGCTGGCTTGACTCGCGCAGATCGACGGCGGCGAGCACTGGCCCGTTCTTGGGGGCTGAAGTCGAGAGAGTCGCCGTCATCATATTCCCCAATGAATCTGCCGGAGGCGCCAGCCTCAGACCGTTATGGCATCGTGAAGAACTGCCTCACTGGCCGTGGGGGCGAGATTGCCCCTTGCAATTATGGCGCAGAAACAAGCACCGGCAACCCGTGGGGGCAGTCATGGCTGCTGTAGCGCCAGTAGAACGGGTCAGAACGGCTCAGCTGGCGGCGTCAGCTCGCTACACGCGCCCACGGGGCTGCTAATTGTGTCGTTGGTAACCGTCGCGGTTTGTGGGGGGGCCGTGTGTACGGGTGATGAACGCAGCAAGGGCTGAAGCTTCTTCGGGATATCCGTGGAATCTTCTCGTTGCGGTATCGCGGTTTCTCGTGCGTATTTTCCTGCGCTGACTAGCGGCTCTGTCTACACTCCCGCGGCTGGCGGCGGCCGAACACAATGTGGAGCTTTGATACATGAATCAGGATTTCGATTTTTCCAAACCCCTTGAAACTGACGTTGTGATCGCTGGAGCGGGACTGCCCGGTTTGGTGACGGGCGCTATCCTGGCGAAGAAGGGGCACCGCGTGACGGTGGTAGATCACGCTCCTGTGGTGGGCGGGCGTTTTGGCTCAGTGCAGTTTCGGGACTACTGGCTCGATTTTGGCCACCGTGACGGTCGCGGCATCGGAGACGTGCAGGTGGGTTGGAGCTACGGCCAGCTCGCCGCCAAAGAGGCGGACGTGCATGTGCCGTTGAAGATTGTGGATCGCGTAGTGCGAATACATCACTTGCATGAGGGAACAGCCAAGGGCGGCCATACCGTGACCCCGGGGCGCTGGGGCGAAGAGGGTTTCATCGATCTGGCGACCAAGGCGTTCGGTTGTGCTGACGAACATCTGCAAGAGCTGATGATCACGATGATGAAGCTGGCGAGGTCTCCGGTGGAGATGCACAAAGAGATGATGGACGTGAACCTGCGCGACTGGCTGAACACAGAGGTGGAGGAAGAGGACGCGCGACTTGCCGTGCTCACCATGCTGCGAGTGATCTACAGCCAGTACCCGGAGCGCGCGAGCGTGGGGCGTGTGATGGGATTTTTCTACGAGAACCCCGATTTGCCGGATCCCCAGCCGGCATTTGGCGCCCATCCGACAGCCGGCGGTATGCAGGGACTGGTTCAGCCCTTTGCCGACGCCATCAAGGAACGTGGCGGTCAAATCTTGTTGGACATGCAGCCGCTTGAGGTCTTGTATGAGGGCGATCGAGCTGTCGGGCTGTTAGCCGTGAACCATGTGCATTTGGCAGTGGAGATTCGGGCGAAGGCTGTGGTGTTGTCGTACCCGCTGTGGGAAGCCGCTCCGCTAATTGGCAAGGCGCATATGGATCCGGGCTGGGCGGAGCTCAGTGACAAGCTCGAAGACGTATCGGCGGAGGGTATCTGCTGGGTGGCAGGGCTGAAAGAAGCACCCCGCGTACGCACCACGGGTGAAGTGGACGATCACATCGGTTGGAACCGCTTGCTCACAGGTCCCGGCCGCGCCTACCACGGCGGCTATCACGTGCCGACATTGGCGGTGCCGGACATGGCCCCCGACGGCAAACACCTGATTCACGTATTGCTGGGTCGATGGGTCGACAAATCCGAGAGCGTGCCCTGGCAAGACTTCAAGGGGCAGATGAGCATGATGCGCGACTACCTGCACGAGTTCTATTCGAACCTAGGCGACAGCACGGAGTGGTCGGGTTTTCAGCGGGTGAGTCGTCCGGCATTCTTGGCGTGGGCCTGGTCGGGCATCGAACGCCACGCGCCGCGAGCACCGAACGTCAAAGGCCTATACGTGGGCGGCACCACCGTAGAGAGCGACGGGCGCAGTCTCGACATCGCGCCGCATGTGGGCATGTTAACGGCGCAAGCTGTTCAGGAAGACTTGGCTGGGTCGAAGTAGTGCTCGGTCTATGGCGCCGAGCCTTTTGTCCTAACGTCGTCAGCACGAAGAGCTCGCGTTGTTGCGCGACCTTCAGTGCGCGTCCTTTGACAAAGCGTCCACCGTCTCCAGCACGAGTGTATCGAGATGTTTCGGAATAGGTTTGCCTTCCTGCGGCGAGGACTCCAGTTCCTGCTCGATATCGTCCCAGCCCTCCACCGGAGGCCCTTGGGCGTTGATTTCCCTCGTCGCGCTCTCCCTGTTTCGAAGGTGCAAGCCCCAGGCGCTGACTAACGAGCTGACCTAATATTGCCCTGCCGGGGCAGGCTTTACACTTCTTTACACAACAGAAAAACAGCTACACGGGGCGGGTGTTACAGTCATCCTGCGACCCCATGAGCCTGCCTGTTCTGATAATTGACGACGACGAAAAGCTGTCGAGCATGGTGGCCAGTTACCTCGGTGGCCGGGGTGTCACGGTGGAATGCCGGGCGGACGCGGCCACTGGTTTGGCAGCCCTACGGGAGAAGGAGTATGCGGCTCTGATTTTGGACGTGATGTTGCCGGACGCTGATGGCTTCGATGTTTGCCGCGAGCTCAGGGCCGAATCCGATATTCCGATCCTGATGTTGACCGGGCGCGGCGACGAGATGGACCGCATCGTCGGGCTGGAGCTGGGAGCGGACGACTATCTGCCGAAGCCGTTCAATCCTCGGGAGTTGCTGGCTCGGCTTAAGGCCATTCAGCGCCGGCGGGGGAGCGAGCGGCCACGCACGACGGCTTCCGTCCTCGATTTTGGCCCGTTGCAGATCGATTCGGGTCGTATGGAAGTCCGCCTGCGGGGGGCGCTTCGGGAGCTGACGAGCCATCAGTTTGCGCTGCTGCTCGTACTCGCCCAACGTCTCGGGCGGGTACAAACTCGGGATCAGCTGATGGAAGCCGTGCGCGGGGAGCAGCTTCAGAGCTTTGATCGCAGCATCGACGTGCATATCTCGCGCATTCGCGCCGCCATCGAAGACGATCCCGCACATCCTATTCGGATCAAAACCGTACGAGCTGCCGGCTACGTGTTTCTCGCCAGTGCGGACGACTCATGAAGCGCGGCGGGCGTCGCGGCGGACCGCCATTCGGTCCCCCTTGGGGCCGGCCCCACTGGGGGCGTCACCATTGGGGCCCCGAAGATCGCGGTCCCAACGGCTGGCGCGACAGGCGGCACCGACGGGTGTCGTCCCGGCTGTACAAACAAATTTATCGGGCTGTGCTGGCGACGTCGTTGGTGGGTTGCCTGATAGCCGCTGGGCTGGCCCACTTCCTTCACGCACATTTTGGCAATGTGCCGCCACCGGTAGCGATCGGAGGCGGGACTTACGGGCTGCGATTTCTGTTCGTGCTGATGCCGCTGGTGGGATTGATGGCCCTCGCTATGTACCCGGTGGCCCGGCGTGTGACTCGCCGACTGGAGATCCTCCAGGAAGGCGTTGAGCGTTTCGGTGCCGGCGATCTGAGCCAGCGAGTCGAGGTGGTCGGACACGATGAAGTGGCGAGTCTGGCCACGGTCTTCAACGCCGCCGCCGAACGTATCGAGACGCTAGTCCAGCAGCAGAAGCGCCTGCTCGCCAGCGCCTCGCACGAGCTACGGGCGCCGCTGGCGCGCCTACGCATGGCGCACGAACTCTTACTGGATGCGGATGCATCGATGGACGCCGAGGCCCGACAGAAGATGCTTGTTGATGTTGAGGGCGACATCAACGAGCTGGACGCTCTGGTCGCGGACGTACTGCTCGCGGCCCGTTTGGAACAACCGAAGCCCCTCGATGAACTGGAGACGGTAGAGCTGAGTGCGTTGTGCTTGGGTGCGGCCGAGCGGGCTCAGGCGCAAAGTGACGTGCACCCCGGGGTATTTATCGATGGAGACGCAGCGATGTTGAGTCGTTTGCTGCGTAACCTGTTGGATAACGCGAAAAATTACGGCGCTGGGGGCGCAGAGGCGCCGCTCGTGGAATTGACGCTGGACGATGCGGGGCCTGTCTTGCGTGTGAGCGATCGCGGTCCGGGAGTTGCTGAAGAAGATCGCGAACGCATCTTTGAAGCGTTTTATCGGCCCCAAGGGCATGCGGAGACCCGCGACGGGGGAGTAGGGCTTGGTTTGTCTTTGGTGCGGCAAATCGCCGAGCGTCACGGGGCGCACGTGCAACATCGCCCGCGGGATGGTGGCGGCAGTCACTTTGAGGTGCTGTTCGGTACGGTCTAGTGCGCCGCGGTCTAGTGCGGCGCCCCTGCGGCCGTCTTTACTCAACTTTACTTGGGAGAGAAATTCGAGCAACGCTGAGCCCCTAGCTTGTGGGTCCAAGGCAACGATGCCCCAAACAAAAGGATCTACAAGATGGCTGACAATACTCTCCCCCCGAAATCAGACGACGAATCGCCCGGTGCTGAACCGCTCGGTGAGGAACTCAGTCGCGCTGAAGCCAGCCAAGAGAACACAAGACACGACCGGTTTTGCCGGCGTCGATACGGACCAGGAAAACGTCGGTGGCTGTTTGTTGCCCTGCCGCTGACCGCCCTGTTTTTTTGGGGTTGCCACAGCTTCGGGAACGGATACCACCGCGTCACGCCGAACTTAGGGGGGAACTGTTGGCACAGTTTTGGGTGGTACGGGTGAGCGGTACCGGACACTGCTGACGGCCTGCTGACGGCGCGTAGTAGAATCGTCCGACAGCATGATCGCATTGCCGGTGTAGGCGGCGTTGGTGGCACCAGCTGGCACGTCGGCCTTGCTGAGCCGGGGCGAAACGCGTAGGCAAATCACGACCGGCGCTGGCACGAGCCTTGCTCTGTGGTGCGAATATGAACTTTCGCTATTGTCTGCTGGCGGCTGTTGTCTCTATTTCTCTAAGCACGTCGGGGCAGGCGCAGGCGTGTTCTGGGACGTTGAGTCGTTCTTACGACCCCGAGTTTTTCCCCGCCCGACGGACGGTGCCGGCCAACCTGCCAGCGGTGCTGTTCTGGGAACTGTGGGAGCCGGGAGATCAGCTGCAGGCACCGGTGGGGGAGGGCGCACGGGGTGGAGGGTGGCAGCGACGCCGAAGCAGAAGTTGTCGTGCCTTTCCGCGAGACCATCCACTTTGTTCGTTTCACCGAGAACGGCAGTGTCGATGTGCCCTTCCACATTGAGGACCCGCCAGTCTCAGCGGACGTACCGGGCGAGTGGGCGAGACCAAGGGGTGCCCGAATTATTTCTGATGCCCCGCTTCAAGTCGGGGCTCGATACGTTGTGTGGGGTCGCACTTGTTACGACCAGGCGATCCCGCGCCGGTAGCGCGCCCGGCGTTCTCAGGGTCGGCCTGGGAAGACTTTCCGACAGCTGCATCCAGCGCGGTGTTCGATGTGAGTGAAGCGGTGCCTCTGCCCACGACCCTAGGCGCGCTAGCCTTATCGGACCCCTATGCCGAACCCGCGACTGGAGACAGTTGCATGTAGCTAGGTGATCTGGCGTCCGTTGCGGCGTCGGTAGAGCGTAGCCCGTGGGCTGACGCGACGGCATTTCGCAGCGTTATTGACGGTGGAGTTTTTCTCGAGCAGTGGGGCCCCGTCACCGTTGCGTACGGCCATTCGCGTCAAGGTCACCGTGTAGATAAATTTTATAAGAGATGCGGAGTGTACGACACCCAGACGCAGGATGCTCACACTGCGAGATTCGAAGGAGTGGTAGCGGGAACGGATACAGTCCTCAGCACGGATGACGTGGAGTACTCGTTGTCTTGTGAAGTCTGGGTTGACTACGTCGCGGGTGCAGCCGCGGATGCGGATGCAGGTACTGACAGCGGCGCGTCGCCAGACAGCGGCGATACTCCTGCGGCTCGGGCGGCGGGAGTAGAAAGCCCCCCTCCAACACCAGCTCGTCTTGTTCGACTTCGAGAGTGCCCGCGTCGGGATTGCCGTGGGCTAGCTTGGTGTTGCTAGGGCTGGCGCTGGGTCGCGGGGCAACGGCGGCTGACGCTAGAGAATATTCCCACCCACTCGCCGGTAGCGCCCGGGTACGTATTGCGATTCCCAGGTTCCTGCGTACAATCGCGCGATGACAAGGCGCAACGATCACCACGCTTCCAGACCGGCTCATTGGTGGCGCAGCTGGGGCTTGAGGTTGTGGGGATGAGCAAGGGCGATTCGTAGCGGTTTCGACAGGAAAAATGAATGTACCCTGGGGGCGCTCGCCCATAATGGGGGCGACAGCACAGCGCACCCGCGCTGCAACATTCTCCGGAGAAGTAAGAGCCTCTACTGAGCGGATCGCTTTGATAGGCTCGCCGTGTTCTGAGGCCCGCTTGTCGCGTGGCCCGGTCCGGAGATGTGCCATGAAGAGTTCATTGCGATGGGTGTTTGTATTGGGTTCTTTTGGGGCGCTGACGGCATGCGAATCTGCTGAAGAAGGAAGTGCCGGCGGCTCGGACGGTGGCAGCACCGCTAGCATTGGCGCTTCGGGTGGCACGAGCACCGGCGGCCCCGGCACGACTACAGGCGGCACGACGAACACCGGCGACAATGTGGCTAGCTCCATGGGCGGCGGTTCAAGCGGCACTGGCGACGGTACTGGGGGAACCTCGGGCGGCGGCGTCAGCGGCGGAAGCACAGGCAGCGAGGGCGGTTCCGGCGGTCCCGATATTGATCCCGTACCGCCCGAGCCCACGGTCGGCTGCGGGGGTGACACCAACCCGGGGAGTGGCGCCTTCACGATCAACGTAAACGGAACAGACCGCTACTACCGTATCGACATTCCAGCGAACTACGACTCCAACACAGAGTACAAGCTGGTGTTCGTGTTCCACGGTCTCGGCGGTACGGCAGACGGCACGGCGGATGGCTTCAACGGGTTTTACAAATACCAAGGTTTGCTCGATCAAGCCGACGATGACGCTATCTTTGTTGCAGGCCAAGGTTTGGCGTCTAGCTCAGGTGGTGCCGGTTGGGACAACGACGGCGACATTGATTTTATCACCCAAGCTCTGGAAGATATCCGCACGGGTTACTGTATCGACAACGCTCGCATCTTCGTGTCCGGTGGTAGCTTCGGTGGCATCATGAGCAATCGCGTCGGCTGCGCCATGGGCGACGACATCCGAGCCATCGCGCCGGTCATGGGCAACGGTCCCGATACCACCTGGGCCACTAAGAACGATGCCGACGAGTGGGTGTGCAGCAAGTACGGAGAGGCGAGCTGCACAGGAGACGTCGCCGCTTGGGTCACCCACGGTCGCGCGGATCCAACCGTCGCGTTCTGTCTCGGGGAATGGACGTTGGAACATTGGCTGGAGCAAAACGGTTGCTCGGACAGCAGCACTGCAAACGGAGTGGGGGAGTGCGTCGAGTATTCGGGCTGTGCGACGGGGTACCCGGTGGTGTGGTGCCCGACCGACCTGGCTCATTCATCGCCGGATTACGCCCCAGCTGAGATTTGGAAGTTCTTTTCGCGCTTTTAGGGGGTTGCGATGTAGAGGGCGCCGGCCTTGCCGATAGTCAGGGCTCGTTGTTGTCCTGCCTCAATCGATGCAACTGCATGCCCGGCACTTTGCGTCGGCCCTAATTCTTTACGTTTCTGTCGGTCACTAGGGCCGTTTGAGCCATTCGCCAGCCGGGACGGCGCCGTTGCCTGCTATAGGGACGGCGAGTGCGACGACCGTGATATTGGCAACGGCGCCGAGCGCTGTCGTGCCAACTTCTGCGTGGCGGGTACGCCGCTCAGTTGTGACAACGGGCTGTTTTGCGATGGCGCCGAGACCTGCGATCCTGCCGGTGGCTGCCAGCGGGGCAGGGTTCCCGTCCTTGACGACGGCATCGGCTGCACGGACGACTTCTGCGACGAGAGCAGGGACGCAGTCATTAATGTCGCCATCGACGCCTTCTGTGACAATTTTCTGTTCTGCGACGGGGTCGAGAGCAGGTGTCAGCCTTGACGGCATAAGCAAACCGTCCACCAAACCGGGTCAATCCGACTCGTTGGCGGGGACGCGGGGTTGGTGACGCGGGAAAAGGCCGGGGGACATGCCCATGGATGTTAACGGAACGCGGGATGGCAGGGAATTAGGGGTAGGTCGACATGCGGCGACTTCGTGGGATACGCTATGGACATGGCTTACACACTTGAGCGAGCGATCTTCATTAAGGTCGGATGGATGAATTACTATGGTTTTCTGTCTGAGGACGGGGGACCAGCGGGCGGAGGCGAGGCCAACGCGGCAGATGTTGCCGAGGGCGCCAATTTTAAGGAAATCAAGGGCCGCGCCTACGGGCTTGTCAATGTGACCTTGACTCACATCGGTCGCCTTGGAGCCGCCCCGGGTTCGTCGACGCAGAACGGTGTTCTCGTTGTGTCCGTGGCGTCCCGACCGGATGGCACCGGTCAGGTGGTAGTCGGCTGGCAAGGCCGCGCCATGCTGCGCCAGCGTCGCAAGGAATTGGGGGACGCCGACCGCCTCTACAATTACGAGGCGAAGATCGAGAACTCCGTATTACTGCCGGAGGATGCCCGGACGTGGAAGATCCCAAGCGAGGGGATGGGTACAGCCAAACTTGCGTACGGCTGCACTGAGAGCGGCAGGCCACTAAAATGGGCAGCTGACCTACTCCAGGAAATCGAAAAGTACGAGGAAGACGGTGGTGAAAACCTGCTGTCGGCGGCTGGTGATTGAGGAGCCTTCGCTCTGCCCGTCACCATCATGGCGGCACGTCGCTTACGCTGTTCTAGCTCGTGCTGCCGCCAAGCGGCCTCGGAGGCAGTGATGTCAGTCATCGCTCAGAGATTCTAGCACGTCTGCGTCGTCCCGGACGCGGGCTCATCCCTCCGGCAGCCAGTAGATGCACTCTTCCGCGTTGACCTCCACACCACCGTTGGCATGGGGACAGAAGACGCCCGGCACCCACGCGAGCAGGCAGCCGCTTTCGGGTTGTCCGGCGTTTCCCTCGATCCATCCAACCCACGTATCCCAAGGAGGCGCGTTCTCCACATCGAGGAAGCCTTCAGATTCAGCCACCGCCGCTCCGTCGCAAAGGTTTTCTTCTGGGTGGTACGCAAACAATCGTCCTGAAGCGGAGCCTGCCACTTTCGGCAGTTGGGCGCGGCGGGTTTGCACAACGTGGGCCACGAGAGAGGCCGGATCCACCGCGAGTTCGCGCGATACTTCGTCGGGATCATCCGCAGATAGGTGAGAGGGCAGCAGCTCGGCATGGCGCAGTGACGTACGGGGGGCGCTCAAGCGCGCGTGGGCGGCACACCACTGTCGCGCTTCGTAGAGTGAAACTTCGAACTCCTTCGGTAGCGACCGTTGCGCGGGGAAGGAGAGGGCGCGAAAAGTCAGCGCAACGGGCTCGGGCTCCGACTCGGGGGAGTCAAACCAAGCAGTGACCGAGCTCAACCAACTCATCGCGCACCTCGCAGCTGAACGAAAAACTGCGCGTTGGCTGTTATGTCGCCCTTTGATTCTTCCGGGACTTCATCGTCTCGGTAGATGGCATTGACGGGGCATTCGGGCAGACACGCGGCGCAGTCGATGCACTCCTCCGGATCGATGTAGAGCTGTACGCTTAGACGTCGTGGAGACTCGGGTTCAAGCTCTCGTAGCTCCTCGAGATCGATGGGACCGTGGATGCAGAGGGTGGGGCAGACGTCGACGCAGGCCGTGTCACAGGTGCCCACGCAGTCCTGGGTGATTACACCTGTCATGAAGAACTCCTATTCATGACAGGTGTCAGAGCAAGCTCCGTACCAGGACGTCGGGTTGGAGTGGTCCCGCTCTAGCGGACAGTGATCATGTCAGGATTAGGCCGCCTGAGCGAGCCTCTGTTCTTGTTCGTAGCGCACTGGGCTGAGGTAGCCAAGCGTCGAGTGATAACGGGTCGGGTTGTAGAAGCCGTCGATGT
>JABSRN010000134.1 GCA_013214025.1 Polyangiaceae bacterium | reverse complement strand
CGGTGCCGCTATCGGTGCCGCTATCGGTGCCGCTATCGGTGCCGCTATCGGTGCCGCTATCGGTGCCGCTATCGGTGCCGCTATCGGTGCCGCTATCGGTGCCGCTATCGGTGCCGCTATCAACAGCCGGAGTTATGGGAGATACGCTGCTCTCTCTGCATGAATCCATGGTGGCGCCGCAGTTGGTGGAGGCGCATGCGCTGCAGGCGTCTCCCATCGGAGCCACGCCACATTCTGCGAGGCAGTTGTCGTAGACGCACATGCCATTCTGGCTGAAGCAAGCCGAGCACTCATCAGAGAGCCCGATGGCCGGGGCGGTCAGACACTCGCAGGCGCCCATCCCGACGCACGCGCAGGTGAGCACGTCCGTCATAAAATCCGCGTCCATCATGATCGCCATGTCAGCGCTGTTGGTGCAGTTGCCGTTCGCGGGTCCCATGCCGCCGGAGCCCGCTGTGCCGCCGGTCCCAGGAGTACCGCCGGTCCCAGGAGTACCGCCGGTGCTAGCCGTTGCGTCTGCGCCGGAGTCGGTGCCGCCCGTGGTCTTGTCGTCGTCGGTACAAGCAGAGCTGAACGCCACCAAGCCGAGTGCGGTGAAAGTGATTGCAAGATTTTGAATACTGGTAGCCATAGTTTTTCGATCCCCCTTCGGGTCGTGTTGATTGCCCCTGAACCCGATTTTGACGGGGCCGGTAGCCGCTTAAGTCATCGCGTAGGCCAAAATACTGCGATAGGGCAAAGAATCAACACCCTTTCGATGGATGAGATCTGTCCGCTGGGGCGTTGCCACCGGTCTGCTTCGATCGGTCACTAAGGCTGCAGTCCACGGCCGGCAGGGCTCGAATAGTCTTCCACTGTGACTACAGCCGCTGGAAGCGTCGTTGTATCGGATACTTATGTAACGGAGTTCGAGCCTTAGGTAACAGCGCCGGCGACCTTGAGCTCAAGGACATCTGATTCTGTGAGCCCCAGACTCTGCAGCAGCTCGTCGCCGTGTTCATTAAATTCCGGCGCTCGGGCCGTAGCCATTGCGGTCTCGTCGAATTGCACGGGACTCGCGGCGAGCTCGAAGTCGGTTCCGTCGGATGTAGTTGTTTGTGCGATGTAGCTGTTGGCTCGCACCTGGGCGTCGGCTGCCACCTCTAGGCTGTTCTGTACAGGAGCCCATTGTCCCTTCAGCGTGGCGAAGCGCTGGGTCCATTCGGTGAGGCTCGCCGTCTCGATCACTTCGCCGATGATCTCCCGTGCCACGCTCGCATTCTTGGCGAGCTTCTTGTGGGAGTCGAAGCGTGGATCTGTCGCGAGTTCGGCTTTGCCGATGTGCTCACAAAAGTCAGCCCAGTACTTAAACGCCTGCAGCATCACCACGCTGATGAAACGTCCGTCGGAAGTTTTGTAGAGCCCGGTGAGAGGATTGCCGGGCCCGCCGCCTTTGCTTTTGGCCGGAGGACTCCAGGCTTTGCCGCTTTGCAAACCGAGAGCGATGGTGGCGCCCATGGCCCAGGTTCCGGTGCCGAGCAGGGAGACATCGATCACCGAGGGCTCACCGCTGCGTTCGCGCTTGAGCAAGGCGGCGCTGATTCCTCCCGCCAAGGTCATGCCGCTCAATGAATCGCCGAAGGCCGGACCTGGTTGGGGCACAACGAAGGGGAGACCGGGAGGCGTGGCACTGGCAGCGGCACCCGCGCGACACCAGAACGCGGTTTGATCGTAGCCGCCCCGTTCCTTGTCCGGACCTGCTGGACCGAAGGCGGTGCCGCGGGCGTAAATGATCTTCGGGTTGTGGGCACGGATGTGCTGCACGTCGATCTCTAATTTCTTGAGCACACCGGGTAACTTGTTGGTCAAGAACACGTCAGCCGTGACGGCGAGTTTGTACAGCACGGCGCGCCCTGCGGGCTTCGTTAGATCGATCCCGATAGATCGTTTGCCGCGGTTGGCGTGTTCATTGAGCACGTGCACTCCGCCCCCCAAGCTGATCACGCCTGTCGAGCCGAGTCCGCGCATGGCGTCCCCCCGCTCGGCGTGCTCGACCTTGATGACGTCCGCCCCCCAGTCGGAAAGGATGGCAGCTGAGGTTGGTACAAAAGCGTGCTCCGCTACTTCCAGGATTCGAATTCCGCTCAACGCTCCGGACATGTTCTTTTCTTTCTGTTGGGGGCATCACCGAGACACCGGGGCTCGGCGCCGTCGGGACGATGCCGTCGGGACCATGCCAGCCTTCGCGGGAGTAGCAGGGCTATAAGTTATTGGCTCTCGGGCTCGTTGGAGAATCTAGGTCGCCCCTCATTCGGCTTGTCCAATGGCGCGTTCTTCGTGTTGACGACGAACAGAAGCAGAGGATCAATTCGGAACGGGGCAGTGACGGAAACCGGAATGGCAGATCGGGTGGAACTGAGCGAATTGTCGAGTTGTGCGGGGAATAGGTGGATCACAGATTTTGCCGGCGCCGGAACCGGTGCACATTCGTCTCCCTAGGTTTTTGTGGGGGCCGGGGCTACTGACTCGCGAGTTGACGACCCCTCAGATCCGCAATACCTCGCGTTTGCCGAGTGACCTCCCCGGTCCAGCAATCGGTACCTCTCTCTCTCGCGCACTGTGCGCCCACGACTTTCAAGGGAAATATCCAATGACTGACATTCTGAAATACAAAGGCAAGCGCTGCGTAGTAACTGGAGCGGCTTCCGGAATGGGCGCGGCCTGTGTGAAGACTCTCATGTCTCTCGGCGCCGAGGTCTACGCGATGGATGTCCAGGACATCAAAGAGAACGTGACCCAGTCCTTCAAGGTCGATCTGTTGAGCCAAGAGTCCATTGACTCGGTGGTCGCCGACCTGCCCGACGAGATCGATTGCCTGTTCAACTGCGCGGGCCTGCCCGGCGAGCCCCGCTTCACGAACCTCGACACCTGCATCGTGAACATCGTGGCGCTGCGTCACCTGACCGAGGCACTCATCCCCCGGATCCGCAAGGGCGGCGCTATCTCGAGCATCACGAGCGTGGCCGGAATGAGCTACACCAAGAACCAGAAGACCGTCGATGAATTCCTGGAGACCCCGGACTTTGCTGCCGCCAAGAAGTGGTGCGAAGACAACCCGTCTCTCGCCAACGGCTACATGTTCTCCAAACAAGCCATCGTGGGTTACACCTACCGCGAAGCCGGCAAGCTGGCGAAGCAGGGCATTCGTATCAACTGCCTAAGCCCCGCGCCCACCGACACGCCGATGATGGACGCCTTCCACGAGACCCTCCCCAAGGAGCTCATGGACGAGCACTTCCAGTCCCCCATCGGCCGCAACGCCGTCCCCGAAGAGATGGCCGAGCCCTTGGTCCTACTCAACAGCGAAGCCTCCCGCTTCATCAGCGGCATCAACCTATTCGTCGACTTCGGCTACACGGCGCAGGTGTTCTGCGGACAGCGAATCTCGCTCGTTTGAACGATCGCTACTCAAATCCCCCCCGCTTGGGCTCATGATCATACAGAAGTAGCAATCGCCGATCGGGCATGAGCTACCCTTGTTCATGAATTCTGGGGAGTGGTTGGCGGGCGATGTGGCGACTGAATTTGATGGTTCTGAGCTGGGCGATCCGCGTCGGGAGCGTCGG
>JABSRN010000133.1 GCA_013214025.1 Polyangiaceae bacterium | reverse complement strand
TTCGGCACCGCCAGGCAATCGTTGTCGCTCTCGCAGGGGGAGCAAAAGTCCCGCTGAACACAAACGCTGAAGTGAAGCAGCATGGGCCCACACTGGTAATCTTGCCCGTCGCCGATCCTATCGTCCGGCACACAGTTCGGGTGCTCGGGATCTCCCGGGAAGCTACAGATATCTGATGAGCAGGGGGGGCGACCGTCGTGGGTTAGCGTGCATTCGAAACCCGCCGGGCACTCCAGGTCACTCTGGCAATCGAATTGGGTGCAGTAAGAATCGAGATCTCCTGCGCGCGCGCCGAAACATCCGAAGCCGGCCTCGTTGTCGCAGGACTCGAATACACACTGGCTACCGTATTGACCGGGAGCTCGCGGAAAGCCATCCGCTTCGCAGGCGCCGAGGGTGTTGCCCTCTACGTCCTGGTTTGTTGCCGTGCACACGCCCAAAGAGCTGCAGTCGGCGTGAGTTTCGCACGCGATGTCACAGATCTGATCCACGCAACGGAGGTGCAGCGCTTGGTTGCAGTCCGTACTGATCGAGCAAGAGTCGTCGCGTAGGAAGCCCACGTCCATGCCCATGCTCGGACTCTCACCGATGCAGTACTTGCCAGGCTGCCCATTGTCGGTGTTGGCGCTGGTGCAGGCTTGCCCCGCGTAACATTCTCCGTCGAAGCTGCACGGCATTCGACATTGATTGCCCACACAACGGTAGCCTGAAACGCACTCCGATTCGTCGCAGAGCTCCTGGCACTGACCGTTTTCACCGAGCACCCCGCCGCACTCACCGTCGCTGCAGCCGCCAGTGCTGACTGCTACGAGGCCGAGCGCTAGCAAACACAAGACGAGCCATTGTCGGGCGGTAGAGCGGGTCATCCGGGGCAGCTTAGCGGATCCCGGCCGATCTCTAGCCACTCTTGTGGTGTCAGTTGACCGGTGGCTGGCTGTCGCGCAGAGTGAGGTGATGCGCTGCTCGGTTCTCGTTACCACGCTGATTTGTGTAGCAGTGCTGTTCGCCTGTGGGGAGCCGCTTGATGGCGAGCCGTTCGACCGAGGAGAGGGCTCGTCGGAGAGCCGAGTGGACTACTTCGAACGCTATCCCGATGCTCCCTACGGAAACTCCGTGGGCGCGGTCATCGAAGATATGGACTTTCTGGGCTGGCACAATGCGAGCGCTGAGGGTTTTGATTCAGCGCGAGTTCGCCGTATCAGTCTTCGCGAGTTCCACGATCCGGATGGCAGTCTCGGCATCAAGCTTATCATGATCAATGTCGCCGCCAGCTGGTGTGCCGCCTGCCAGATTGAGTACGAGCGCTTCGACGAGGACGGTAGCTACGCTTATTACCGCGAGCGTGGAGTGGAGTTTGTCGGCACACTGTACGAGGGCCCAGCCGGGGCTCCTGCCAGTTTTGAAGATTTAGAGCACTGGGGTGAAACTTTTGAGGTAGCCTTCCCGTTTGTCTTGGACCCGGGCTTTCAAATGGGCAGTTACTTCAACCGCGCCGCCACCCCCATGAACATGTTGGTTGACGCCAAGACCATGCGCA
Source organism: Polyangiaceae bacterium (assembly GCA_013214025.1). GTDB lineage: Bacteria > Myxococcota_A > Polyangia > Polyangiales > Polyangiaceae > JABSRN01. The sequence goes on along the minus strand of JABSRN010000133.1, from coordinate 17,503 downwards.
TTCTCCGAATCGAGGAGGGCTGGAGTGTCGAAGAAGACAGCTCGTACTGGAATTTGGTGGAATATGAACTCAGCTTGCGACAATGAGCCGTCTGTAGACAGCGTTACCCTTCGATCAACCCAAGGCGACGGGCGCGTCCCTCGTACAGCGAGCCGACGGCGACGCACTCCCCGGCGCCTGCGGTCCGGCACGGTTGCGCTGGCCCTGGCCCTGGCGTTGGGCGTTTTCCCGGCGTGCGCACCGAGCGCGTCGCCTCCTGCTAACAGCGCGGACGGAGTTTCGACAGGGACCGCACCGGAGACGACCCCGGCATCAACTGGCGAGGCCGGTGGAGCGGTCGCGGCGGACTTCGAATTGGTGGGTCTCGATGGCGAAGCGATTCGCCTGACGGACTTGAAGGGCCAGGTCGTCCTGCTCGATTTTTGGGCGACGTGGTGTGACCCCTGTCTGGGGGCGCTGCCTCACATCGAGGAGCTCTACGAAAAACACAAGGACGCTGGATTCGTGGTCCTAGGGATCTCCACGGACGGCCCCGAATCTGTCTCCCAAGTACGACGGGTTGTGCGTCGTTTAGGTCTCAAATTCCCAATCCTGTTGGATTCCGAGAGCGAAGTGAACGCGCTCTACAATCCGAAAACGAGTTTGCCGTTCAGCGCGCTGGTCAATCGGGACGGTCGCATCGTGCTTCGCCAAGAGTCCTACACTCCGGGCAGCCAAGATAAGCTAGAGGCGGCGATTGAGTCGGCGCTCGCTGCTGGCTCCGCCAAGTAGAGCTCTGGCCAAGTAGAGTAGACCTCTCGCGGTTCAGCGTGCGGGCTAAAAGATAACGCCGAGGTACAGCCGTAGGATCTGCGCAGCGGACGTGTCCGGCGGGGCGCCGTTCGGGTAGCCCATGCCGGCGAGGGGGAACAACACGCCGTACTCCAACTTGGAGTAGAAACCGCCGTACTCGTCTGGGTCGTCGTTGTTGGCGCCGTCTTTACTCTGGAAGAACAAGGCGGCATCAATTTCGAGGCCGAGGTCGCGGTCGTTGCCTGGCGACTGCATGTATTCGCTGGCACGACTCCAGATGACGCCGACCTGTCCGCCGAGCCGTTGCCCGGAGGCCTCGCGCATGAAGTCGTAGTCCAGACTGGGCTTGAAGTAGTAGGTGCCTTGCACTCGCTGCAGCAAGTTGCGATGCAAGAGCAGATCGACGCGGTAGCTCGGGTGAAAGCGGAAGGTCGAAATGGTGTCGTCGTTGATTTGGGTTTCGTTCGGGCCCGGCGCCAGATCACCCGCGGTGTTGGGATCGTGAGCGTCGGGGTCGCCGCTGGACCACCCGAAGTTGAATCGGAGGCGCAAGCGATCTTCGACGAGCTTCTGCTCGAACTCCGTAACCAGTCCGTACTGGCGAAGTTTGCGCTCAGTGGTCGAGGTGGCCCCGAAGTCTCCGCCATTGTCGGCGGTCATCTCCGTGCTGCCGATGGTCCCGTAAACCATGGCTAGTTCGGACTCGAAGCGGAATTTCTTGTACAGAACCTGGAGCCAGAGGTCGGGTACCCACATGTTGGCATCGCGTCGGGCGAATGAGTTCGAAGCGTCCGCTCCGGTCAGATCCGGCGTGTTGGCGCTGACGCTATCGAGCATCTGACGGCGGTAGGAGAGGTTCAACCCGCCGTTGACGATGACATTGCCGCGGGTCAAGAAGAGCTTCTCCAGCTCTTGGCTCTTTTGGCGAAGGAGAATCAGTGTGTACTGATCGACGTCGTCGCCCTGGGCGCGGTCGTAAGCCGGGTTGCCGGTAGTCGCGGAAGACTTCGTCAGTCCCTCGTTCGGGAAGTCCCAGGCGCCGGCGATGGTGAGATCCAGCGGCTTGAGCGTGCTGGCGAACATCAAGCGGTCGATGGTGGACTGCGCGTCGTCATCGTGACCGTCGCCGGCGTTCATGACCATGCCGAGACCCCAGTGGTTGGGCATGCGACCGAAGCGCAGCTGCCCCACCGGCGTGGAGTATTCACCCCAGACGCGTTTTACGCGAATGCTGTCTTCGACGCTGTTTTGCCCGGCGCTTGGGGGCACGGCCGTGTTGTCTAGCAATCCGATGGGCGTGTAGCCGCTACGGGCCAAGGATTCGTAACCACCGCTTGCGGACGGACCAAAGGCGCTGCCCTCGGGGGTCGAACCCAGTACAACGTTGTCGAGAATGTCGATCTGACTGACGACGCGAAGGTTGTCGGAGACGTGCACTTCGGGATTCAAGCGGAAGCGCATATTCGCGCCCGCTGTAGTTTCGCCGTCGCAGGGCACCAGTCCGCTCTCGCTGTCTACCGGACCGTTGGAGTCGCTCTCTTCCCGATTGCAGAGCTGGTTGGCACCGAAAGAAGTGTTGCTGTCTACAGCATAGAAAGAGTCAGCCGGGCGTGGCCAGATAGAGCCGTCCGGTGAATCTGCGCGACCGAGATAGAAGTTGTTGAACATCTCCCAGCGTAGTCGGAAGTAGCCGTGGAACTCGAAGATGGGGCGGGCGTGGGTCCACCACTCTTCAGCGTAGACCGCCGCCTTGCCCTGGGCCGTGTCGGAGTCAGCGCCGCCCTTCGACGCCGCAGCTGCCTTATCTCCGTTGCTGCTCGCAGTGGGGGAACTTGCCACAGGCGGGGGAGTTGAAGCAGGGGTGCCCGAAACGGGGGCGGTCGGCATGGGTTCGGCTGACGCCGCCGCAGCTGGCGTGGCAGTTCCTGTTTTGTCTGGGTTCGGGACCGCGGGAGCCTCAGTGGGCACCGCATTGCCTGGGGGAGCCGCTGGTGCGGGTTCCGCCGGCGGCGCATCGGCAGGAGCTGTCGCCGGCTTCGCCGCCTCTGCCCGTGGTGCCGGCTCGGCGGTGGGGGGGGGGACGGGTTGCGCCTTGACGCTGCCCACGGTGAAGAGCCCCCAACTGGTGGCAGCGAGGATCAGTGCAAGATTCTTATTCATGAGCAGTGTAGTCAGGTCTCGTCGGACGCCACCTTCGGCGGGCCGGGTGTCGCACGGCTCAGGAAAGACTGTCAACGATGCTCGGGCCTTATGCCCAGCCAGCTGGCCGGCTGGTGGCAGGTCTCGGCAATTCTGGACCGCGTTGCAGCCCCGCTCCACCGCTGGTTTGCGGGCGAAGGGCCAGTTGGGACTAGCTGCCCTCCGGCGAGTCCAGTGCGAGAGGAAGCCCGTCGCGTTCGGGGCCTTGACGGTCAGGCAGGGGGGGCCTGTCCCTGTTTGGTGGGGTCGAGATACCAAAACTGATCTATTAGGAACGCTGGATCTATTAGGAAAGCTATGGGCTTTGGGTTGCGTCATGAGTACCGTATGTGTGCTTCATTTCAGTAGCTCTGGCTTTGTCGCTTCTTTTGCTTGAGAGATTGCTCCTTCATGTCGATTCGTATGTTCACGCTTCCCGTACCTTGCTGTTCCACGATCGCACCGCGCTGTTTGTTAGCTGCGCTAGTCGGCGCGGCGACGTTGCTACCGGCTCCAGTTTCTGCGCAGGAAGACGCCATCGATGGCGCGTTTTCGACTCAGCGTTTCAACCCCGCGCCCGGCCCGAAAAACTTCCTCTCGACCCGCGGAGCGCGCACCGAAGGCAAGATGAGCTGGAGCGCCGGGGCGCTGGTGAACTACTCAAGCAAGCCCTTCGTCATTCGAAGCTGCGTTGACGCCAGCGATTGCGATAGCGCGGGCAGCATGCAAGACATCAACGTTGTCGAGAATCTCGTGACCGCTGATCTGATGGGCTCCCTCACGCCGATTCCGCGATTGCAGCTAGGTATGCGATTGCCGCTCACCTACGTTGAGGGGGACGGCTTCGACAACAGCACGAACACGGCGAACTTCGAAAACGGCATCGACAGCGTGGGCCTCGGTGACATCGAGTTGGAAGGCAAGTACCGCCTCCACGGGCAGCCTGAGGACACTGTCGTGATCGGTGTTGCCGGCTTTTTCCGAGCGCCCATGGGGAACATCACCTCTGAGGGTAACTTCATTGGTGACAGTACGGTCTCCGGGGGCATCCGCGGCATCTTTGACGGTCAAGAGGGGCCGGTGCACTTCGGCCTGAACCTCAGCGGCATGTTTCGCGGCGCCGGTCGAGTGGGCACCACTGATGTGGGCACTGAGTTCCGTTACAATGCAGCCGGCGGCTACGACGTGAGCCCGCTCGTCGAGGTCATCGGCGAGGTGTACGGCAGCACCAACTTTACCGCCGCGAACGGAGCCAACTCGATGGAGTTCCTCGCGGCTGGCGTCATCACCCCGCTGGAGTCCGCGATGTCCTATCGCGTGGGCGCCGGCTCTGGCGTGATCCAGGGCGTGGGCGTGCCGGTTTATCGCGTCATCGCCGGAGTGAACTACTCCGTAGAGGGCGGGGACGCGGACGGAGACGGTATTGGCGACGATGTCGATGCCTGCCCGCGGGCAGCAGAAGACCGCGACGGTTTTGAGGACTCCGATGGTTGTCCTGACCCGGACAATGACGGCGATACTATTCTCGATCGTGACGACAAGTGTCCTGACAATCCGGAAGATCCCGACCAGTTTGAGGACCTCGATGGTTGTCCTGAGGCGGACAACGATAAGGATGGCATCGACGACGAACACGATCGCTGTCCTCTCGAGCCTGAGACGGTCAACAACTACAAGGACGAAGACGGTTGTCCCGACGTTCCGGATACGGACTCGGACGGCGTCCCCGACTCGAAAGACAAGTGTCCCAAGGAGCCCGAAGACACGGATGGCTTCGAGGATACGGACGGTTGCCCGGACCCGGACAACGACCAAGACGGTATCCCCGACGACGCCGATGAGTGTGTCGACGAGCCAGAGACCAAGAACGATTTCGAGGACGCCGATGGCTGTCCTGACGAAGCGCCGCAGTAAGGCGGACGTTCAGACTATCAACGGCGTGGGCGGCGCCGGAGATGTCGCCGCCGCCGACAGTTCGGGGCACTCCGCTACCCACAATAGGTGACAGTCCGTCGGGATCGCTACGGACTGTCTGACGTTATTGGTGGGACTGTCCGAGGCGGAGCGACGACGGGCTCCTCTGCAGGGGAGCTGGATGCATTGCGGGCGCGGATGGGAAAGGACCCCCTCTTTCTCGCTCAATAACCGGGGTTGCGGTCCCGACCAGGGCAGCCGGCGCGCTTCGGCTGGGAGCTGAGGCGATAGTGTAGGTGAAGCGGAGTGTACCGCGCCGATGTATGTTTTTGCACGAGCTGGACCTCGAAGACTTGATCAGCGGGTTGTTTTCGGGGAGCTTGGAAGACACACCCTCCGAGTTACGTATACACGTGTCGATGAAGCGCTTTTTTGCCTGGGCAATGGCCTGCTGTTTTTTGTTAGGCAGTTTGTCCGCGACCGCGCGACCGGGTGTTCGAAGTCTGATCAAACAACTCGAGGACGGCCCGGACTTTCGTGTCCGATTGCAAGCGGCGCTTCGCTTAGGAAAAACACGCCGGTCGACTAGCCAGGTTCGCAACGCATTGATCGAGGCGCTTTCGGATCACCATGCTGCTGTACGTGCTGCTGCCGCGGCTGCCCTGAAAGTACTGGGTGACGCGCGCGCAATACCGGCGCTCATTGAGCACCGCAAAGACAGTTCTCCGTCCGTACGTTCGCAGGTTAAGGCCAGCATTAAGGCCTTGCGCGAAAAGAAGAAGGACGGAGCCAAAGGAGTACCGCCTCGGGTGATGGTTCGACTGGGCAAGATCCGGATCACATCGGGGAAGCGAGTCAATCTCCTGCGACGTGCGGTAGAAAGGGTCAGCAAACGTCAGTTCGGAGATCTCCCGGGCGTAAAAGTGATGGCTTCGAAGCGCCGCCGCTCTGCCTCACACGCGGATTTGCCAGTGGTGCTTGTCACCGGTCGGCTTAGCCGGCTGAAACAATCGAGGCAGGGTCGTTCCGTTGTTTACTCCGCGCGCATTGAGTACGTGATGCATCAGATGCCTGGTCAAAATATCGTCGGAAAGATTAGCGGGAGCGCGAGCGCCCACGGTTCGGCGGCTGAGATGGGTAGCCGAGAAAAAATGGAGGAGCTCCAGCAAGCCGCGTTGGAAGCTGCCATCCACAGTGCGCTTCGTAATGCGCCCCAGGCGCTGGCAGCGGCTACTCGCTGAGCGAAGCTCGCTGAGCGAAGCTCGCTGGGCGAACTCGCTGAGCGAAGCAGTGGAGGTCGCTCGGGTCCGCGCGGGTTTTTTCCCCAGAGAGCCCGTTTCCCAGCGAGCTTCGGTTAGACTACGCGCCGCATGGCTCCGCGCGTTCTGTTGATCTCGAAACCGGTTGTTCCTCCCTACCACGATGGCTCAAAATGCCTTGTGCGGGAGATCAGTACGAACCTGCGATCGGTCGCGGCGACAGTGATGGTCACTCGCGGGGACCGAAACCCCGTGGAGCTGCAAGGGTCGCCAGGGTTCTTGTCGCCCTCAACGCTCGCCGTTTATCGGGGGGAAAGCGGGTTCACTCCGGCGCTTATGGACAATGCGCAGGTGGCCGCGTCGCTGCTGTTCGGGCGCGGGATCGATCTGTGGCACTTTGTGTTCGCACCGAACCCACGCACGAGCCAGGTGGGACGGTTCCTGAGGCGAGTGCGGGGCATCCCCGTCGTGCAAACCGTAGCTTCTGCACCGCAGAACTTGGAGCGCATTGACGAACTGTTGTTTGGAGATGTCGTTGTCGCCCAAAGTCGAGATACGGAAACTCGAATTGTCGAGGCTTGCGAACGCCGGCGGGTCACGCCACCGCGCCTGCAGGTAATCCCGCCCCCCGTGGCGGCGGTACCGACCCCTGACGCCGAGGAGGTGAGGGCGTTGGGTGAGCAGTTGGGCATTCCCGTGGGCGCGCCGACGCTAGTCTATCCCGGGGACCTGGAAATCAGTTGCGGCGCGGAAAAGTTCGCCTCGCTGATCGAGCCGGTTCACGTTCTACTACCGGACACTCATTTCGTATTCGCTTGCCGAATGAAGACAGCAGCCGCCGGAGCGATTCAACAAGACTTGCAAGCGCGCTTTCCCGGCTCGTACGTGCATTTTGCAGGTGAGCTGCCGAGCTTGCCCGTGCTGTACGGCCTGACGACGGCGGTACTGTTCCCAGTAGACGACCTGACCAACAAGGTGGACCTCCCGATCGCGCTCCTCGAAGCCATGAGCCTAGGGGTGCCTGTGCTAGCCGCTAGCCGGGGGCCGCTCCAGGATTTGCATGGGTCGGAGAGACTTCCCTTGGACCCGTTGGACGGATGGGCCCATGCGGCCCATCGCTTAGTTACTGATGTAGGACATGCTCAACAGGCGGCCGAGGCCGGACGAGTGGCGGTGGGACGATATTTTTCGGCCGAGCGCGTCGCGGCTAGTTACGAGAGTTTGTACGTCGATCTTGCTGTCAGGGCTGGTTAGTGCCGGTTGGCAGGCACTGGAGGCGGAACATTCGTCAGCCCTGACATGTAGGGTGCGCGATACTATCCAGTGGCAGGGTCTATCCGCCAAGCTGACACGGGGCGTTTCGCTTAGGCAGGCCGGGCAAAACGCCCCAGTCATACGGGGCGTTTTGCTCAGACACCGGCGGCAGCCCAGAGCGGTGCCTATTGAAGCTCGTTTTATGGTGTCTTTCGGTTTTTCAGACCGGGTGCTAGCGTGTACAGTTGATCTATGGCGGACGACGTCTTTGGCATCGTTGGCAGCGTTCAGGCGGGGTCATTCCGCGTGGATCGTGTGGTCGCCGAGGGTGGTTTCGCCGTCGTGTACTGCGCTCACCACGGTGGCTTTCGGGCGAACGTTGCTCTCAAGTGTCTCAAGGTGCCGGGGCAAATGTCCCAGGAAGATCAAGCGACCTTTTTGGAGGCGTTTCGAGAAGAAGCCGAGCTGCTCTTCCATCTGTCCGCCACCATTCCCACAGTGGTGCGTCCGCTGCACGTCGGCACGCTGAATCAACCCGCGAAGGGCTTTGTGCCGTTCATCGCATTGGAGTGGCTCGAAGGGCGCACTCTTGATGAACTGATTCGCCTTCGGTTGGAGAGCGGTAAGGGGCCGTTGAACTTGGGTGAGGCTATCCACGTGTTGACTCCGGTGGCTAATGCTTTGGAACGCGCCCACAAGTTTCCGATGAAGGACGGCAAGATCGTATCCATCATCCACCGGGACATGAAGCCCGAGAACATTTTCCTAGCCGAGGTGAATGGGCTCACCTTGCCGAAGATTCTCGATTTCGGCATTGCGACTGTCAAAACGGCGGCGACGACGGCGGTTGGCAAGCAATCGGTGGAGGGGAGTGGGCTGTCTGCATTCACTCCCGCTTACGGCGCGCCAGAACAGTGGTTGCCCAAGCGCTTCGGGCAGACGGGCTCTTGGACGGACGTGTGGGGGCTTGCCATCACTCTGATTGAGTGTGTGCTGGGTCGCTCGCCGTTGGACGCAGACGATACTGCCGCCATGATGGGGGCGGCTATCGATCCCACGCGTCGGCCCACACCGCGATCGGAAGGGTTGATGGTTTCCGATGATGTTGAGGCCGTGTTCGAACAGGCCTTGGCGCTGGATCCGAAGGACCGATTCCACGCAGTGGCGGCGTTTTGGTCTGCGCTCGGGGCAGCTATTGGTGACGACACGGTGAGCGCAGCGGTGAGTGCAGAACCTACCGCTGATTCCGTACTGATGGAGGCTAACGCCGCCACCATGAGAGCGGAGTCAGTTCAGAAGGTGAGCATCAAGCCAGAGGCTGTGCCCGATCTCGTGATCGGCAGTCGTGCAGAAGAGGCGCCGAAGAAACAGGCGCCGGCACCGGCGGCGATCCGCAAAGAGGCGCCTGCCCGCCCTCAGTCGTCCAAACGACGCCCCAAATCCAGAAAGAAAGCTCGCAAGTCCCAGGAGGCTCCGGCGGACTATTTGGTCGGTAAAACCATCGGTGGTTTCGATGAGGATGACGCCGCCGATTTCGGCTCATTGGCGTTGGATACGGACGATGATTTATCGATGTCCGGCGGCGTGATGAGCAGCGGCTCCCCGCTCAGCGGACCGGGCCCGGTTTCCAGCGGTGGCGCCGAGCACCCCGCCGCCGCCATGCATGCGGGCCCTCACTCTGGGGAGCGCGGCCGGGAGGCCCGGGATCGGCGTATCCAGCAGGGGAATGTCGCGATCAATCAAGTGAAGGCGAGCGTGAAAATGCCCGTCCGTCTCGTGATTGGGGGCGTAGGTATCATGGTCGCAGACTTTATTTATGCCCAGAGCGCCGGGGCTGGACTACAAATGGGCCCGGTTCGAGCCCTTTGGGTAGCAGGCCCACTGGTCGTAGTGGGGATCGTGCTGGTGGTGACCCGGCTGATTCAGGGATTGGACTGACCTTAAGCTTGACCCATGCTCCCACGCCAATAGCCTCCTGGACTAGATGAGCGACGAACACCCCACCCTGCCGACGGAGGACGCGGAGATCACCGTCGTCGGCGATCTCGTGGGCGAGGTGATCGCGGAGCGTTATCGCGTCCTGGACTTGATTGGCCGCGGGGGCATGGGATGCGTTTACCGTGCCGAGCACATCCTCATGAAGAAGGTGGTCGCGCTCAAGGTATTGCACCCGGAGATGACCATCCAATCCGACATCGTGAAGCGCTTTGAGCGAGAGGCCGTCGCTGCGGGGCGCATCGAACACCCTAACGTTGCCCGCGCCACCGACTTTGGGCGTTTGGAGGATGGCTCCTTCTACTTGGCTCTTGAGTACGTTGAGGGACAGAGCTTGCACGCCGCCCTTGAGGCGGGGGCGATGCCCGAAGACCGCGCGCTAAACATCGCCGGCCAAATCGCGGAAGGTTTAGCTGCCGCTCACAAAGAGGGGATTGTTCATCGGGATCTGAAGCCCGAGAACATCATGCTAGTCGAACGGGACGACGGTTCGGTGCTCGTGAAGGTTTTGGATTTTGGCATCGCCAAGGTGCCGGCGTCTGCCGGTTCGAGTGGCGCGCCCCTGACGTTGATGGGCACGGTGTTCGGGACGCCTGCCTATATGTCGCCGGAGCAAGCCGCGGGGCAAACGGTGGACCATCGGGCGGACATTTACTCGCTCGGGATCTTGATGTTCGACATGCTCACCGGAGACACACCGTTCAACTCGGAAGATCTGAGCGCGGTCTTGATGAAGCAAATAACCGAGGTGCCCCCGGAACTCACCGACGTGTCGGAGGGCACGGCGCAGCTGGTTGCTGATCTGTTGAAGAAACAGCCCGACGAGCGACCTCAGGAGGCCACGGATATTGTGGACCGCATCGTTGGCATGCTCGGAGACGTCGCCGTCGATCCAAGCAAGACGCGCGTTCAGATGGCGTCTCGCCCCGGCTCGATCGCTGATATCGATATCGCTGATATCGATATGGAGTTGATCTCCGACGTTGCCAATGAGCACGTCTCCATGCCTCGTTGGTGGTTCGCTGTCGGTATGCTTGTGGTAGCCGCGGTCGGGGCAGGTGGCTTCTATGTTTACAGCGAGCGCGCGGCTGGTGATGAAGTCGCCGCGGCCGACGAGAAGCAGTCGGCTTACGTAGACGACGGACCGATCGACGCCGTCCTCGAAATGGCCGCTATCAGTGGCGAGCCGGAGGCGATCGAAACCCTCCAGAAGATCCCACCGGCGAAGCGGGGAGTGCGGCATTCCTTGGCGTTGGCCAGTGGGCTTTTGAAGATGCGGCGTCCCAAACCCGCGTTGGCCGCCTATCGTGAGGCTCTCGAACGGGATCCGGAACTGGCTGAAGATCTCTCCATCGTACGCCAGGTGCGATTGGCAGCCACTCAGCCGGGCGTACAAGAAGTGGCTTTGAAACTGGCTGCCGACCATCTCAAGTCCCGCGGCGCGGACATCCTGTATGAGGTGTGGGTAGGGACAAAAGCCCGGACTCCCATCACCCAACTAGCCAATGAGCTGGTGGGTCGCGCCGATGTGAGGGGTAAGGCCAGTGCATCGCTATCAATCGCCCTGGATCTTCGTGAAGCGAAAAGTTGTGACGACTACCACGCGTTGCTTCCCCGGGCGGTCCGCCACGGCGATCGACGCACGGCCCACTTGCTGTCCAGGCTCACCAAAGAGGTCGAAGAGTGTGAGCTCGAAACCGAGGTGGAATCCGCGATCGCGGCTGCGCGAGAGCGACCCTCCCCAGTCTATTAACCACCGCTCTTCTCAGCGGGTGAGTCTTCCCCGTAGAGTCACGTAATCGTCCGAAAGGTAGAACTTGATGAGGTGCCCGATTCGGGCTCCCAGATTGAGACTGGCGGCATCTCCTTCGCGCATCAATGGCTCAAGCGCCTCCAACAGTCCCCGATCGTCCTGGGGGAGCCACGGTGCCAGATCAGCTCTTACCAGGAACATCGCGCGAATCGCTGCGCGCGGGTCACCGCACAACAACAGGCCGACGCGATCGGCACTCAGTTGCATCACCTGGTGGGCTGCGATCATGCGTTCGGCAGGCACGCTCAGCCCCGCCCGGGCATTGGCCGCGCGATCGCTGCTGAAGCGACGCAGGGCGCTCTCCTTGGCACTGCTACCTAGGTGTTTGGCGTGTTTGAGCCAACGTTGGGCTTTCGGGGAGCGGAGCTTGCTCACCGTCCGGGCGGCGGCATCGGCCGCGCGGTATCCCTTGAGCATGGGCAGGATGCCCAGGGCTATGTCGATGCCCTGCTGCCCCTTGCTCAGCGCTCCGATCCAGACTTCGCTGGATGACACCCGGGTGTGGTCGTAGCGCAGGTGGGCGGCCTCCGCTGCCACGGCAAAGCTGAGCTCCGCATCGCTCAGGTACAGATCGGATTGTCTATCCAGATGCTGTCCTCCCACCATGACGAAGGGCGGCGAGCCGTCGTAGGCGCGCACGCCGACGTTCTTACTGCCGCGCGATACGTAGCCGCCGATGGCGGGCATGCCGAGAACGAGGGCTGCCCGTCCGAGGGCGTCGGACACTCGGTCGCCGCTTTCGAGGGGCTCGCAGTAGTCCCGAAGCGCAGAGGTGTCCGGTGTTTCTACCTCGGCCAGCAGGCTTTGCATTCTGGCGAGAGCGTCACTCCCGTCGCGCGCGCCGGGGTGTCGTAGTAAGGTACCGATGGTGTCGTCGGCGAGGGCGGATACCTCTGGGGCGGTCCAGCTTTCGGTGCCTTTTTGCAGTCCGCGCGCACTCAAGGCGAGGGCAATTTCGGCTGCTCTCCTTCCTCGGCCGTTAGGATGGGAATCGGCCACGAGCTGGAGCCGCTCCACGCGCAGTGGCTCCAACTCGGCCAGCAGTAGAGCACCGGCCCTCTGCGAATCACTGTCCGGTAGTGCCATCAGACTACTCGCCACTTCGACGCGCAGCTGGTGTTGGGCGGGATCGGGGCCGCTGCCGGCCGCTAACTGGGCAACGGGCCCTTCCGGGAAGGCGTTTAGACACGAGCGGAGTTGTTCCGACGCGAGTTGAACATCTCCGACCCTGGCTGCGTGACGACCGAGCCCGAGCCGGCTTTGCACGGCTGCGTGCCAGCCCGGCTCGTCGGCGCCGGCTTCAGCTGTCATACGGCCGTGCAGTTTCAGCGCCCACCCTGGGTCGATTTCGGCGTCGCCCTCCAAGAGCGCCAGCACTGCTTGGCCGACGCTCTCGTCGATACGCCAGTCGCTCCAAAGCTGCGCCAAGGTATCGGTGGAGGTACCGCTGGCAGCCAGCGCGACGAATGCACGTCGCCGTGTATCCGCGGCCTCGTCGGTCGGAACCTGCCCCACGAAGGTCAGCATTAGGGTTGCCAGGTGGTATTCGCGCTCGCACAACTCCTGTAGCCGATCCCGAGCGAACTGCTCAAAGATCGGATTCTCGTCTTTGGCGATCCAGTTGAGGCGAGCCAGTTCAAAGCTTCGGGCGTTGCCCGTGCGGCTGGTGGCGTGAGATAGCTCGGCCAACAAGGCTGCGTGGCTACCGGCGGGTAGCTTTCGTCGCCCCAAGTGGATGTGGGGGCTGTTCTTGTCGCCCAAGACCTCGAGGCGTAGCGCTTCGTGGTTCTCTTGTCGGATGTCACCGAGCTCCGAGACACCGAGCAGCAAGATCCGTTTGTCGCTGAGCACGAAATACGTTTGTCCGTCTGAGTCGAGTGCGGAGGCGGGAAGCTTGCGGCGCTCGCCCGTTGGCAAGAACGCGAGGGCGGTCTCCTTGTGTCCGAGAGCGGCCGTCAATGCCGCCCGTTCAAACTCGCTGGGTTGGTGACAGTACCTACCGATGGCAAGCTCAGGGCTCCGCTTACCTCGTGCTGCTCGAAGTCGCCCGAGCCCAATAGTCTCGCGGACCGGCCTGGCGCGCCCGAACGGTATCTTGAGGGTTTCGTTCCCGACCAGCAGTTCGTCACCCAACCGCCCAGCCCGGTACCCCACGTGTCTTTTTAGGACGTTCACCACGCCTTCGGTCCCCTGTTCAGTCGACAGCAACCAGAGGCCTCGGGTCGTCAAACAGAGCTCGTTCAGCCCTTTGCCGCTGAGGCGATGTCGCCGCTCCAGCGGCCCCAGATCGGCCTGACGGGCTAGCTCGGCAATAGGATCTCGAGAGGCCATTTTTTTCGTCATTCTACGTTGTGAAGCCGGGCGTGGGTATCCAGGCCGGCTCCTCAGCGAGCTTTTTGTCGAGGGTGATTCATTCCCTCCGCCAGGGGCCCCACGCCGCCGCCGCTGTGCTAGAGACCAGCGCGCTTATGCCCACGACTTCAGACGACATTCGCAGCTCTTTTCTGAGCTTTTTCGAAAAAAACGAGCACGAGCGGGTGGCCAGCGGGCCGCTAGTTCCGCCCAACGACCCGAGCCTTCTCTTTGCGAACGCCGGCATGGTCCAGTTCAAGGACGTGTTCACTGGCCGCGAGAGCCGCCCTTACAAACGCGCCACTACCAGTCAGAAATGCATCCGAATCAGCGGCAAGCACAATGACCTTGAGAATGTGGGCCCGTCTCCACGGCACCACACGTTCTTCGAGATGCTCGGAAACTTCAGTTTTGGTGACTACTTCAAGGAAGAGGCCATCGTCTACGCGTGGGATTTTCTGAATGGCGAGCTCCAGCTGCCGATGGACAAGGTGGTCATCACTTACTTCGGCGGCGAAGACGGCGTTCCGGCGGATACCGACGCCCGAGATATTTGGAAAAAGGTGAGCGGCTTTCCGGACGAGCGCATTATCGGGCTCGGCATGAGCGAGAACTTTTGGAGCATGGGCGATACCGGGCCCTGCGGTCCGTCGTCTGAGATCCACATCTTCAATGGCGACGGCATGGACCCGTCCCTACTGAGCGCCGAGCAGACTCCGGACGGCCGTGGCTTCATGGAGATCTGGAACCTCGTGTTCATGCAGTTCGAGCGGGACGATTCCGGCAAGCTCGACCCTTTGCCTGCCCCAAGCATCGACACCGGCGCGGGACTCGAACGCCTTGCCGGCATCATGCAGGGAAAAACGAGCAATTACGACTCGGACTTGCTCCGCACTTTGGTCGAAAGTGCCGCGAAAATATCAGGCAAAAAATACGGCGCGACCATGGCCGACGACGACGTCAGCATGCGGGTTATCGCCGACCACGCTCGAACCACAGCGTTCATGCTCGCCGCCGGCATCATGCCGGATAAGACGGGCCGCGAGTACGTGCTGCGTCGGCTGATGCGACGGGCGATTCGCCACGGTCACCGGCTGGGCATCACGCAGCCCTTCCTGCACAAGATGGCGCTCGATGTCGTCAGATTGATGGGCCATCAGTACCCGGAGCTAGGGGAAAAGAGCGAGCACATCGCATCGGTTGCCGAGCAAGAGGAGGTTCGCTTCCGGGCCACCATCGAGCGCGGATTGAACCTATTGGAGCAGCGCTTTGACGCCATCGGTGCGGGCAGCACTGGTGAGGGCAGTTCCGGTGAGGACGCGAAAAAGATTTTGAACGGCGCGGACGCCTTCCAACTCTACGATACCTACGGATTTCCCCTGGATCTGACCGAGGTCATCTGCGCTGAGCGTGGCTATGAGGTAGATCAGGCAGGCTACGACGAGGAGTTACGGCGAGCTCGGGAGCGTTCTGAATTTAAGGGCGTGGAGAAGACCGTCGGCACCGTGCATCGGGACGCGCTCCAGAAGGTGCCGGACGAGGCCGTGACGTTTACGGGCTACGAAAAGAACCGGGACAAATCGCCCATCGTCGCGCTCATAGTCGATAGCGTCCTGGTGGAGGAAGCCGACCAGGGGCAAGACGTCCAGGTCGTCACCGCCAAGACGCCGTTTTACGCGAATGCGGGCGGCCAGTTGGGAGATGCCGGCGTCATCGAGACCGATGGCGGCAGCTGCGAGGTCACCGACACCCAGAAGCCGCTGGACGGCTTGGTCGTGCATTTCGCCAAAGTCACCACGGGTAGCCTCAAAGTGGGCAGCGAAGCCCAGTTGAAAATTGACGTGGCGCGCCGCGAAGCGATTCGACGCAATCATTCCGCCACCCACTTGCTGCATCTCGCGCTGCGCGACGTCGTCGGAGGTCACGCTCAGCAGAAGGGTTCCCTGGTGGGGCCGGACCGCTTGCGCTTCGATTTTACTCACCAGAGTGCCGTGACCCCAGAGCAGATGGGCGCCATGGAGGACAAGGTCAACGAGCGGATTTTCGCGAACCGCCCTGTGCAGACCGAAGTGCTCACGATGGATCAAGCCCGCGAGCGCGGCGCCATGATGATCTTCGAGGAGAAATACGGCGATGTCGTGCGCATGCTGACCATCGGCGATTCGACCGAGTTGTGCGGCGGCACCCACGCCCGCGCGACCGGCGATATTGGTTTGTTCAAGATCCTGTCCGAAGGCGGGGTCGCGGCCGGTGTTCGGCGCATCACCGCTGTCACTGGTGCGGGAGCTCTGGCCTACACCCGGGACCTCGAAGGCGACTTGGCGCGGGCCGCGACGGCAGCGAAAGCCGAAGGTGGCAACGTTGCCGAGAAGATCGAAAAAATCGTCGCGCAGAACAAGACACTTGAGAAACGCGTCGCCGAACTCGAGAAGAAACTGAGCACCGGCGCAGACGGACCGGGCATGGCCGCGCTACTCGAGCAGGCCCGGGAGCTTGCCGGAGTGAAGGTGCTCGGCATCCGTACCGAGGTCACGGACCGCTCGGCATTGCGGGAATTGGCCGAACAGCTTCGGGACAAGCTGGGCGAGAGCATCGTGCTGGTGGCGTCAGAGGACCAAGGAAAAGCCCAACTGGTACTGACCGTGACGAAGTCTTTGAACGGCCGCTTTCGTGCGGGGGATTTGATCAAGCCCATCGCGCAATTGGTGGGGGGCTCCGGCGGCGGGCGTCCGGACATGGCTCAAGCGGGAGGCACCGATCCTTCCCGTCTCGATGACGCAGTCGCGGCAGTTTATGCAGGGGTCGAATCCTCGTCGGTTTCCTGAGTGAGATTCCTAAGTCGGTTTCCTAAGACAGAAAGAACAACATCATGCAGCTAAGTGACATCAAGAAGGTTGCCGTACTCGGCGCTGGCCAAATGGGTGCCGGTATCGCTCAAGTTTGTGCGGCCGCGGGCATCGACGTTGCCCTCTGTGACATCAAAACCGAGATCTCGGAGAAGAGCATCGCCAAGATTGGCTCCATCCTGCAGCGCCAGGTCGACAAAGAGAAGATGAGGGCAGGGGACCGCGAGAAACTGCTCGGTCACATCACGCCTGCCGAGACCATGGTGGGCATCAAGGATGCGGATCTGATCATCGAAGCTATCACCGAGAACCCGGACATCAAGTTTAAGGTGTTCAGCGATGTGTCGGCCGCTGCCAAGCCCGGTGCCATTCTCGCGTCGAACACCTCCAGCATCTCCATCTCGAAGTTGGCGGCCATTACCGAGCATCCGGAGCATGTCATCGGAATGCATTTCATGAACCCCGTTCCGCTGATGAAGCTGGTGGAAATCATCGTGGGTCTGCAAACCAGCGACGAAGTGAAGGCCGTCATCACCGCCCTTGCTGAGAAGCTCGGCAAGACGGTAATCCACAGCAAAGACAGCCCCGGCTTCCTGATCAATCGTTTCCTGATTCCGATGTTGAACGAAGCGTGTTTTGTTCTCCAAGAGGGCGTGGGCACGGCGAAGGACATCGACACGGGCGCCAAGCTCGGTCTGAATCATCCGATGGGTCCGTTGGAGCTAGCGGACCACATCGGTCTCGATACCTGCCTCTACATTGGCGACGTGCTCTATCGCGAGTTCGCCGACTCCAAGTACCGTCCGCCCGTATTGCTTCGCCAGTTGGTGGCAGCGGGTTGGAATGGCCGAAAGGCTGGGAGAGGTTTCTACGAGTACGACGAAAAAGGTCGCATGAAGTAGAGGCTAGCGAGTCCAGAGTACTAGCTGCGTTAGTCGCTACTCGTTCCCCCCCCCCCGAGGGCTCATGATTGATCACAAATATTGAGCCTGATCATCTCTTGATAGAACGCCTCCCCGGTCGCGAGCTTTTCGTATCCTCGCCCGAGCGTTAGCCAGCCTGGTTCGCCGTTCTGCGACAGGTGACCGCCTAGTTTTGCC
>JABSRN010000132.1 GCA_013214025.1 Polyangiaceae bacterium | reverse complement strand
GCACCGCCTCAGCTTTGAATTGGGCCGTATACCGGCTCCTCGGTTTCTTAGACTTTTTCTTTTTCGGCTTGGTCAATTTTGGACTCCACACGGGAGAGTAACCCCCTCCCAGGGTGTCCGCTATGACGGGACCACTTCAGGCGGTCGTAGTCCGGGCCGTCGATGACACTCGCGTGTTCTCCCAGCGCCACGAGGGCGTGTCAGCACACATCACGAGGCTTTCACCGGAAACCTGTCGGGTACAGCTACTTTCGGGACGGCATGCTTCTAGTACCGCCTCTATGCATGGGGCATAACAGGGCAATTCGGCACCCGCCGCGCCACCAGTGCCGGCTGAACCAGTACCGCCCGCTGCGCTGCCAACACCCGCTGAGCCACTACTGACTGAACCGCCGTTACCAATTGATTCGCCACCGCCACCGCCACCGCCACGACTATCGGTCGCTGTGCCAGAACTTCCCGCCGCACCACCGGCTCCAGACGAGCCAGAACTTCCCGCCGCACCACCGGCTCCGGACGAGCCAGCATCTCCCGCCGACTCCAGCTCAGTTTCGCACCCACAACTGAGAACGACAAAACTGAGCACAAATGCTAGCGCGCTCACACTTGGCGCGTTTCGGGCGAAAGTCAATTTGTGAGAGCTACGCATACTCGATCACCTGGAGATAACCACTCATCCGACGGACATTCTTCAAGGCACTCACCCGACAAGCTCAGCACATGCCAAGATTGGCTCTCGGATAATTCTCCCTCCTTAGTCAGGCGGGTAACGACAAAGGCCCCCCGCCAAGCACGGGACCTTGGGGAGCGCCGGGTCCTGAGGGCTCGGCGGATGGGGCGGCGGACTTTAGTCAGCAGCGGCAAAGGGGCGAAGGCGCTAGCGATTCGCGCTCTGCGGCGACTGCGGGCTCGTAAGGGGGCGGCCGGGGGGGACGGTCGGGAGTAGCAGTCCGTTGCGGACAGGAGAGCACCTTTGCACTTCCTGTCTTCCGGTAGTGTGTACATCAATGGCGTAGAGGTCGTTGCAACTGCCATCAACTAGAACGGGCTAGCTGACGACGCGGGCGACACGGTGTTCATGGGTGACGCCGGGGGGCGAGACTGCCGTCGATCTTGATGGGCTTGCTGGACGACGTTGCGATCGTAAACGTGGCATTGACGGAGGCTGAGGGGGTTAACGTGATGAACGGCACGTTCGCTTCGTAGTCGTGGGCTAAGAATACTAGTGGATGGTTGGGCTGAGAGCTCGCGCTGGAGGCTTCCGGCGGAGCGCCGGCTCCGTTTGGTGTACGCATGGCTTCCCATTGGAGGCTGCGGAGAGTCGCAGCTAGGGTCGAGAAGCCTGGGAGATCTCATGGGTGCTTTTCTTTGGGGGGTCTCTCGCTAGGGGGGCTCGCTATCGGCTAGGGTCGCCCTCCAGGACACCATCATGCTCAAGATTCAGCCGCTTTTTCCTCACCTCATCGAGATTTTGCTCTGCGCCGCTCTGGCGGGGTGCGTCGATAAAGATGCAACAAAACCAAATCCGTCCTCTGCCCCGGCGAGCACAGGAACTACCAAGCCGCAGCCAAAGACCCAGACGGTCGAAGTTCGACTCAACGGAAAGGCAGTGGCAAAGGTTAGCCCTGAGGAGTTAATCAAACGGCGCCCGCTAGCGGAGTTCCTACCGGGCAGGGCGAGGGATCCCGGTGGCTGGAAGTGGCTTCGAGCCCGGGGACGAGAGCGGCAGTACTTTAATGTCGTGAACCCGCAAAAGAAGTTCCGGGATGCGCGGGTCGAACTCTTTCCCATCGACGAGTACGCTGTGGGTCTGGGTGTGTTCAGAACCGACAGCAAGTCCCTCGGGCCTGGGGCGCGAGCGAGGCTTGGCGTACCGTCGACATCCATCCGGAACGTCGCGACGGTGGATGTGTGGACCGTAGAACCGCCGAAACCTGTCCAGAAACCCGCCACCGAAGGCTTCGAACTGCGCATTGGGAAGAGCGGCAAGCCTTTTAGGATGACGCTGGAGGAGCTGCGGAAAATTCCCGGGCTGACGAAAAAGGGTTCGGAGGCACGCTCTCGCCCGCATAGTCAGGGCTCCGAGGGAGGGGCCTCGAGCGGAACCTCTAAAGAGAAGGGGCGGGGAAAAAATCGTCGTCGTGGGACGCAGCGCAAGCCCGTATGGCTGTTGACCGACATTCTTTCCCGCCATTGCACCCTTTCCCAGATTGCGAGCCTCCGCGCCTTGGGCGGCGGCGAGCCACTCGTCTTGGAAGCTAAAACGCTGGCGGAAAACGAGGTTAGGCTCAAGTTGTCCGGCCGCAAAGGCCTTCGCCTAGAGTGGGGATCCGGCGATGACAAGCGCCGGATCTCCTTTCTCCGAGAGTTGATCGTGAGCATGAAGCCGTAGCGACAGAATGCGCGGCGGGGGGCGACCGGCGACAGGCTTCCGCAGGTCTCTAGGTGTGCTAGGGTACCCTCCGGCGTGTTGCAAGTCCGGCACCTAAAGCTACCTAAAACTACTCAGAAGGTTTCACCCCATGAAGCGATTGTTCGTTGCCGCCACAGCGGTATTGGTTTGCATTGGTTGCACTGGAAACGATGCTCCGTCGGGAAGCGGGACGACAGGTGACGTAGACAGCGGTTCCGCTGGGGCGTCGAGCAGTGCGGCAACGGGCGGCGCAGCAGGTAGTGGAGGCGCGACCGGCGGTAGTGGAGGCGCGACCGGCGGTAGTGGAGGCGCGACCGGTGGTAGTGGAGGCGGAACCTTGGTGGACGCGGCTACGACAGATAGCGGCAGTGTCGATACAGGATCTCCAGAAGCTGAGGCGGCAGCGCCAGCAGCTCCGGCTTCGCCCTCGAACTTGTCTGTGACGCTCACCCCCGCCGGCGAGGCGTCCCTGACGTGGACGGACAACGCCTCCGCTGAGACTGCCTATCGCATTGAACGAAGCCAAGCAGGTGCCAATGCTTTTGTAGCTGTTGGTACGGAGGCTACGGACGCTACGGCTCACACTGACACCTCCGCGGCCGGAAGCGTTGAGTACCGGGTGATTGCCGAAAGCGCTAACGGTGATTCCGCCCCCTCGGAAACCGTGACGCTCCACCTGCCGGTGTCTCCTCAAGAGATCACGCTCACGGTGGATCCGACCGATAACTCAATCACAGTGACGGGACAAAGCTCGCTGTTTCCTGTTGTTCCGGACGGGGATGCAGTTTGGGCGGGTCTTGGCAACGACATGACGTTGGATCTCGACATCCAAAACTTGATCGGGCGCCTTGCTTTCAACGTCAAAGTAGCCGTCACCAGCGTGAGCGATGGCAGCGTTCTCAACAGCGCCGGCACCTATGATGGCAATCCGTTCCTCTTCCTCGGGGTGGCCGGAATGGATTTGGATGCGGTCACCGCCCATGATTTGGTCATCACGGGTATTGCCAGCGCCGCTTCGCCCATCGAGATCACGCTCAGCATCGTTAACCACCCGATCCTTTTTGGCACGACGGACTACTACGGCGGAAATCTCCACTTATACGACGGTGGCGGAACGGGTCTTTCCGAGGTTGTGGACATCGATCAGTTTACGTTTGGTGGCGGCACCAGCAGCTACAGCGCTCCGATGCACGGCGTCGTCAGCCCCGATGGCCGTCATGCCTACTTCGGGCTTCGAAACCAGCCCGCCGCACTCATCGTAGATCTCCTCACGTTGGTTCCGACTATTGGAGCGGATCTTTCCGGCGGGACGATCGCTCATGACGGCAGCGGCTCAATCGGTTTCACCCGGGGTGTCTCGATGTCGCCCGGAGGCGAGTTCCTCTACGTGACGCTCAACCGCAATCTCCACAACTACGAGTGCACGAGTAATAACTACACCGACGACGGTTCTATCGAGGTGGTGAAGCTCGATCGCGCGACTATGGGCGAGGTGGGCCGCTTGGTGCTCGCCACGGGCTTCGATGAGGCCCAGGGGCGCCAAGTCCGGCTCTCGGCTGACGGAAGTCGAGGCGCGGTGGCCGTTCGCGTGTACAGCAGCTTGTACGGCTCCCCAGCGGAAGTGGTTCACGGCAAGTTCCACGTCTTCGATACGGCCACGATGACCGCGATTGACGGAGATACCGGGGCGGACGGTGGCGCGTCTACTGCGTTCGACGTGTCGTCTGTTGGTGCCCGGGTTGATCTGGCCGCGATGTCACCGGACGGTACCCAAGTTTACGTGGGGGTCAGCGATGGGGATACACAGCTTCGGGTGGTCGACGTTGCGACAGGCGCTATCACGGCTCTGTCGGCGGCGCCCAACTGCAGCGCCTCAGACCTTACAGTGGAGCTGAGCTTCGGAGCGGACGGGCGCCTGTACTGGGTCACCGATGGGGAGTTCTGTATCTACGATGTCGATACCGCCTCTTGGGCCACCACATTCGAGGTCGGAACTAACTCCAGGTCAGTCAAGTTTGACGCCTTTGGCGACTACTTCGTGTTCGACCACGGAGCATCTGTCCAACAATTTTCCATGGCGACCGACATCGCCAAGACGAACCCGGCGGACGGCAGCACAACTCTTCCGGTTCTCGCTCTGGATGAGGGGCATGCGGAAGCCATCACACCATTCTGATTGCGGAGTGGTGTGATACAGCTTGTTGGCTCCCGCCCCTCCGCTTGAGTGGCGGGCGGTCGCGTCCATAAGCTGTCCGCTCTGGGCCTCAGCGCAAGCGGCTCTGGGCGACAGATGCCGGCCGAGCCGAACAAATCGGTTCTGCGACCGGTGGGCTGGCGATTGTTCTTCGACTGATTTGTTCGAGGCCGGCAAGAACCGAGG
>JABSRN010000131.1 GCA_013214025.1 Polyangiaceae bacterium | reverse complement strand
TACCTGAAAGCCGCGGCTGACGCCGCGCTCCGGCGCAACGCGATGCCGCTGCCGCACGAGCTGGCTTAGACGCTCACGCGTCGGGCTGGTCGCGCGCGCTCAAACGCGCGCCCGAAAAGGGGGCGCGGCGAGCACATACCCTTGGTGAAGTGGACCCCATCGTTCGAAACGCGGTGGGACACGGATTGGAAACTCCGGAAGAACGCGTCGCGGCAGTGCCGAATCGGAATCGTCGCGCGACCGTCGCCTAGTTCGCCGCTAGCCTCAGTTGCAGGATGGCGTGGGCGATATTTTTTGGCTCGTAGGGTTTCTGTAGCCAGCCGGTGGCGCCGGCGATCGAAGTCGACAATGCGTCTCTCACGTCTTGAGATGCCGACAATCATACGAACGGCAGTTTGTAGCCCCGCTTGCGTGCCGCCAGGACGAATTGTTGCCCGTTCATACTGGGGATTCCCATATCGCACAGAATGGCGACGACATCCGGATGAGCATTCAGCTGCTCGAGACCGTCCACGCCGTTCGTCGCGGTGATGACGTGGTACCCTTGGAGGCCGAGCCCGGCTTTTAGGATCTTTCGAACGCTCGCACAGTCGTCGATGACGAGCAGTCGCGCAGCTCCCCGTTCTAAGTTGGGCATGCAGCGCTGAACGGCCGCCGTCTGTGTCGCCATAAGTGCCGGAGTGTGCTCGAGCGGAACAACTCTCATGAAGGGGCATGCAGACCGGTCTTGGTCAGCTAAGCTTCTTGTCGAAAGTTTTCTTTCGAGCTTGCCCCGTGTGCACTGCGGCTTCGATTAAGAAGTCCCGAAAATCATTTAGGTCGTCTGGAGATTCTCGGTGACCCCCGATGACGTGGTGGTCGTGCAGGCGTGAAATCATCGCGCCGATGACCATTCGGGACAAGTGATGAGAATCGCTAGGCAGGAAGCCGGTCTCCTCGGCGAATAGTCGAGTGGCGTCCGTGAGTACACGCGTGACCCGTTCAAAGATGACCTTCTGCACGGTTGTCTGTAAATCGGGGTATTCTTGTCCGAGGGAAATTAGAAAACGGACATAGGACGCCTGCTCGGGCGTTTTAAACCGCGCTGCCACGGCGTCCAGAGAGTAGCGGAGCATATCGGTCAAGCTAGAGAGGGGCGGCAGCGTGCTGGCGTCGACGTCCGTTGATTCGGAGATGTAATTTTGGAGGATCTGCAGGAAGAGATCCTCCTTGCTGTCGAAATAGTGATAGAGGCTCGGTTGACGAATCCCGAGTCTCTGAGCGAGTTCTCTCAGAGAGGCACCACTGCAGCCGCGCTCGGCTATGAGGAATAAAGCCTCATGCAGTACCTTGCGATGCTTCTCAGAATAGCGAACTCCTTGATTGGCATCGAGCATGCCGAGCAGAGTTGCCCGGGTTCGGGCGGAAGCCGCCTGATCGGCCCGCGGAGGCGGCAGACTGCTTGAGCGCGCCGATGGGGTCTGAGCGGTGCCACGTGGTGGGGGAGGCGGCGTGGCACGAGCCTTCTTGCGGGTTGTCGACTTCGGCGACTTTTTGGTCGACGATTTCTTCGTCGTAGATGCGGAGCGTTCGCGAACGGCGGACTTCGGCGCAGACTTCCCGCGGGGCTTTCGTTTACTGGGCGCCGAAGTTGATTTAGGCGGGCACATGAGTGGATTCTAACTGTGGCTTGGCGGGAGAGTCGACAGGTGACTCGTCGGCTACCCGATTTCGGAAGACGACGCGAAGGATAGCTGGGGCGAAGATGAGATCGGCTACGAGGGCTACGATGATCGACAGACAGATGAGACCGCCGAATACTCGAATGTTTTGGAGTGTGCCGATATAGAAAACGACGAATCCCGTAAGCAAGATTGCGCTGGTGGAGAGGAGCGCCCTCCCGGCGTGATCGAAGGCGTGGGCGATGGCATTATCGACGTGGCCATGTTTGGCGTAGTGGGCCTTGAATTGGTGAAGGAAATGAATGGTGTCGTCTACGGCGATCCCCAGCACGATACTCGATACCAGTAGGTTTGATACATCGAGCCGTAGCCCGATCGCTCCCATGAATCCGAGAACCGAGATGGCGGGCAACAGGTTGGGTAGCATGGATACGAGGCCCAACTTGAGGTCGCGAAACAGCACGACCATGAACAAGGTAATCACGCAGAGGGCAATGCTCGCGCTGGTCACCAAGTCACCCAGCAGAGCCCGAGCGATTGTGAGATTGCTTGTTACCGAGCCCGTCATATGAACTTCCGCGAGTCCGTCCATATGTTCGGTGATGCCCGCGTTCATGTGCTCGACGAGGGGACCGTAGGCCGTGGCGTCCAACCAGCGCACGCGCAAGGTCATCAGGGATTTGCTAGCGTCCACGGTCATGAGTCGTTTGAGTTCCGAGGGGCCGGAGTTCTCGAACAAGGTCATCAAATCAGTCACGCCGCGTTGGGTGTCTGGGACGCGATAGTGGGATTGCTGATTTCCGTTTATCGCGCGGGAACTCTCCCGGATTACGTCCACCACACTCGTCACGTTCTCTACGACTTTCATTCCTGTGAGCGGATCTCGGTAGGCAAGTGCGTGGGCTTCGAGTTTTTCTAAGCCCAGCAACAATTCGCGGCTTTTGATCGTTTTGCCTGGCTCGGCGCGAACCAATAGTTCTAGGTTGGCGGCGCCACCGACATGTTCGTCGATGGCGACAAATGCTTTGCGGATCGGAAGCTCTTCGGGAAACCAGCTGATAACGTCTTGTCCTACCTGGATCTTGCTGGCTGAGTACACGCAGCTCACGCCGAGCAAGGCGCCGAGCGCGACAACCCAAGGCGCACGAGCTCGGGAACTGCGCCCGTCGGCACCGCTCGAGAGACGATTGCACCAATCGAGCAGGTCGTCCAAACGGTCTCGCGCTTGCTCGGCGATAGGTTTCACGCCAAGCAGACTCTTGGTGTTGTAGGCGAGTACCGCTGGTGCAACCGTTAAGGAAAGGGCGAGAGCGAGTAGCACCCCGAAGGCACCGAAGGTTCCGGAGTCGCGGATGGGGGGGGTGCTGGCGGAAATAAAGCTGGATAGCCCTGCCGCTGTGGTCAGCGTGGTGAAGACCACCGGGGCTCCGGTGCTCTTGAGGGCCTGGCAGATAGCTTCGTTGTTTTCCAACCCATCGCGCCGCAGCGTTCGGTAGACGGATTGTACGTGCACGGTATCGCCAATTCCGACGACCTGCAGAAAACAGGCGATGATCTGATTTTCGCTCGTCATCGGCACGCCGAGTACGGCCATGGTCCCGAGCGTCCAGCAGACGGACATGCCGACCACCATCATCGGGCCGAGCACTCCGTAAGGGTGACGGAAAAACAAAAATAATAGCAAGATAAGCCCACCACCGGACAGGCCCGCAATGGTGAGTTGCTGCTTCTTAAGTACCTGGGCAAGCGTTGCTAGCATCGTGGAGAATCCCGCTAGGTGCAGTCGAAAGCCGGGCCTCTCGTGCTCTGCCATGAGCTCAAGCATCGCTACTGTCAGCCGGCGCGCGTCCACTTCGTTGAGCTCGGTGGTGCGTATGACCATGACCGAGTGTTGCCCCGCGGCACTGATGACTTGTCCGACCAGTGTCGGATCGTTGAGTACTTTCTCTTTGAGAGCCGGGAGTTCAGCGTCGGTCGGCCACGATTCTAGTAAGCCTTCTACCTTGAGGGCGCCGTCGACAAATCGCGTCTGCCGAACATTGAGAATCGAGATGATGTCTTCGAAGATACTGCCGCCGCTCTCTTGACCCCAGGCGTCGGCGCTGCCGTTCTCCTCGAAGTCTTCGAACTCCGCGAAATCGTCTTTCCCGGGCGCGACGAGATCGGGTGAATCAGACGTCGCGTGTTGCTCCGTCGTTGTGGCGCTGTCGGGGGCCCTTCCGAAGACGCTTCGGGATTGTTTGTCGGTCGTCTCGAAGGCAAAACCCCGAATGGAAGTCTCGAGCTTCTTGAGTTGTCGCAGATAGTCTTGGCTGAAGACGTCCCCTTCGGCCACCAGAAGCAACACCCGCTCGTCGCCGAAGGTCTCGCGAAGCTCGTGCAATCGCTCAAGCAGACCGTCGTGGGACTGAATGTAGATATCGGTGCTGTTGTTGATGACCAGCTTGGTGGCCATTTGGTGGCCCATCACCAACGTGAAGATCACGGACGTGAGGAGGATGGACCGCCGGAAGCGAACGACCCATTCTCCGAGTCGGTAGTAGAAGGAGCCGCGGGCGGCGGAGGGGGGAGGAGAGGTTTCGCTCATGCTCAATTCACGCAGGGGCTGTTGTGAACGATCGTCCCGTGTCGCCCCTCCCTGGCGGGTTGGGTGCCTACAGCCCTTTTTCGAGACGGCGCTCGGTAAAGTCGCTGTCGGTGACGGAGTCTTGGTTGTGGCGGATCCTATTGAACACCAGTGTCGTCATGGACTCGACCTTGCCGGCCCGCATGGTGCGGACGCTCAGCTTGAAGGGGGTCCAGACACCGTCCACTTTTTTGACGTCACCGAATTTCATGTACTTGAGCTTCTTGCCCTCGGTGATCCATGACTTCACCTGAAGAGGAATCAGCTTGCTCTTGCTGATCCACTGGTGGCTCTTGAGGTAACCGGTCTCTTCGGCGAGTTTCTTCGTCTTGGCCCTGGATTCCAGCACCCAACAGTCTTCTCCGCCGACCTTGGCCGACTGTTTGACGATCTTGTAGTTGTAGTCGCTGATGTCTGGTTTCGTCATGTCAGCGTAGGTGAGGTCGGTTCCGAGGAAGGAGCCCGACTTTTCCGAGCTGGATATTCGTGTGGACTTGTGGAGGCTGGGTAAATAGAGCCACTGGTCGTCCGTCTTATTGCCATCGTCATAGTCGACGGAGAGCAGTGCTGTGTTCCTGACGTCCGCGGGGCTCTCAAAGAAGATGATGGTCTTGGTGCCACCATGAAATTTCAGACTGCGTTGCTGGAGCTTGCGGACTCGTTTACGGCCGGACGCGTCCTTGAGGGTCATCGTCATCAAGCTCGTTGTCTTATCGCCGCCATCTTGGGCGTCGACGGCCTTGGCGATAGCGTTGGCGTCTTTGGTGTTTGGATTCAATGCTTTGGCGTCCACTGCGTGGAGTCCACAGGCGACGACAAGGGAGGCGATAGCCAGTTGGGCGGAACGGGGTTTCATAGGAGCCTTTTGTTCGTTGAAGGGAATTCGTACCCGATGGGGGTCGCGGTGAATCAGACGGAGAGCGGGGACGTTCAATTCGATAGAACGGGAAAAAACCTATCGCACGATAGGTAGCTGCGCAAGTCCGGAATTTGGCGGCGCGGCAGTTCGAGGACTAATTCCGGGAACCACGTTGTTGGGAGATACACTCGTTTCAGTACGGCGCTTGTTTACAGCTTTTTGGCGCGGTGCGCAGCGAGCGGGCAGTCGGTAAATGTTTGATATTCGTAACGATTTGACTCAAGAAATGCCTTGATGCAATGCCCTATCGTGCGATAGGTTCCCGTCAATCAGGAGTCCCCTGGACCGAAGTTGGCGACTGCCGGCTGGGGGACGGAAATCGTGAAGCCATGACCCACCAAACACGCCGAGCAATTGTCCCTGGCTGGATCGTGCTCGCTGCGTTGACGCCGATGTCCGCTTACGGCGCCGTGGGCGGTGTCCTGCACCAACGTGCCCAGTGCGAGGCTGAGAGTCTAAATCGTAGGAACTCCGGGCAAGAGCTACGGCGCTTTTCCTCACTCGGCATGCTTCGGCGACTGCTGGCCCCCCCCAACTCACCTGGAGCTGACTGCCCGGCGAACGGGTCTCCTGCGCAAACCGGCCCTACCGTCCCCGAGCCCCCGGTACCTGCCGAGCCAACACCGCCCGCACCTCCCACGGTTCCCGGCTCCCCGCCTGAGGTTCAGCCAGCACCCGCGCCCTCGCCGGAGCCCGCGCCCTCGCCGGAGCCAGCACCCTTGCCGGAGCCATCACCCGCGCCTGGGCCGGAGCCGACACCACCCGCGGACGCGCCGAGCGCAGCTGTCGAGCCAACGCCGCCCGTGGTGCCCGAACCTGACGGAGCTCCGGCACCAGAGGCTCCACCCGCCGCTCCGCCGACAGCTGACACGCCACCGAACACTGCCGCGCCGCCAGCACCGCAGTCACCGGATGCGGAGACTCCGCCCGAGCCAATACCTGTTCCAGGTCCCACCACGGAAGCCGGCGCTGACGAAGAAGGATTTGGCGACGATGCCGACGAAGCGGGCTGGGGGGGGGAGGCTGATAGCGATGGGTTCGCCGCAGTTGAGGACGGGGGGGAGACGGAGCCGCCGACTACCCATCTCGTGCTCACCGGCTTCTTTCGATCGGATGCGGCGCTATGGACGGAGCGTTTTGATAGCAATCCGGTAGCGCAGCTGAGGCAGAGCATCGATGCGCAGTTGGGCTACAAGGATGGCGACTGGCGATTCGTCCTCGCTGGTCACTTCGCGAGAGACTTCGCCTACTGGGTCGATCGGGATAGCTACGATGCCGTCACGATCGAAACCTACGAGCAGCTGGCACTGGTTCGTGAGGCCTTTGTCAATTGGTCTTTGCAAGACGTCGAGCTGAGCGCTGGCCGACAAATCGTCGTCTGGGGGGAGGGCAATATGCTGTCGCCCTTGGACATGGTGAACCCGCGAGATCTTCGGGAGCCGGGCATATCCGATCTGGACGACCTACGCCTGCCGGTCGCTATGTCTCGGGTGAACGTGTTCGTCGGCGAACATCGGTTCGAAGGACTCGTTGTGCACGAGGCGAACTTCGGCTTGCTGCCTCCACCCCGAGGCAACTTCAACCCGATGCGCGAGCAACTATCCGGCGGAGATGGCCTCGGTGGGGATGTCATCGCGCAAGCCGAGATTCGCTACGAACACGAGCCCCCGCAGTGGGATTTAGGCGCTCAGCAGTATTTCGCTCGCTGGAGGTACACGGGATCCGGTTACGATCTTGCGCTCTACTCCGCGTCCCTATTGGATCAGCAGGGCGTAGCAAAACTCCCAGAGCTCACCGAGTGGCTACAAGAAGAGGTCGCGCTGAAATTGTACCATCCGCGCTTCCTCGCTTTCGGTCACTCCGGCACCTTCGCCCATGAGAGCTCGCTATTAAAATGGGAACTCGGAGCGGACGTTGACCGCCCGGTTGTGCTTGAGATGGAGGACGTGGCTATCCCTGACTACCGCTGGGAACGCCGCACCATCGTGAAAAGCATGCTCGGCTACACCTACTCAGGGTTCAGCGATGTGATGCTTTCAGCGGAGTTAACCCAAAATTTCATCCCCGAAGGCACCTCCGAGCCAACTTTATTTGAGCTCAGACAGCCGGCGGTAGCAGTCCAGTATCATCAATTTTTCCTACGTGAGAGGCTGGAGGTCACGGCCGTGGGCAGCGTCCTCGCGGGCTTGGATTCGGGCTGGTTGGCACGGGCTGACGTCAGCTACGAGCTCGCTGACGCGTGGTCGGTGGGTGGGGGCTACGTCACTTTTCAGCCCGGCAACCGCCTCAGCGGTCTCAACGGGTTCACCACCCACGATCGTGTGTTCGCCAAGCTTCGATACGACTTCGCTCTGCAATAAAAGCGTTTGGGTCGCTTGGGGGAGCCGAGGCGGTCGATCTGACGGGCTGGCGCCCCCGGTGGGCTGGACGGCGCGCCGCGCCATATGTTTTGCGTTACCGCGTTGCGCCATAACGGGTCACCGTCATCGCGCCCCCGCTGGGGGAGAGGGGATGACAGGGTGGTCTAGCTCCCGGCGCGGCAGAAGCGGCGGCCAGCCGGGTTGAATTTCGCCATCATGCGCGGCCATTCCAGCGCCCGAAATCTCTCCCGCCCCAACCGAGTCACGCGGAAAATAACTTGGCGCTTCGTCAGGACGCGGGCAAGATGTTTCCTGTTGGTGTTTCGCCAATGCTCGGTCGTCACCCCCACCGTTCGGTCCTTATGCTGTCTCGTAGGCAATCCGACGCCACCGCGTCGCCACCCGTTTCCGAATCGTCCGTTTCCGAATCGTCCTCAGAGGTGAGGCGCTCGGGTGTTTCCGCCGCGCAGGAGACCAAACGGGTCTCGCCCTCTGTACCTCCCCCAGCGGGCAGTGGGGTGCGAGTGAAGCCGGTCGGGGACCGCGACTTGGATGCGGTCACCAGTCTTCAAGATGAAATTCGTCGATTGGTGGTTATGGGCGACATGGAAGCGCGCATGTACTGGCAACAATTCGAGCCCGATGTGAAGCATGCGATCGAGCTTTCGAGTCAGAGCGACGACAATTGTTTCGCGCTACAAATAGTACTGCTCAAGCTTCAACGGCTGCGCGAACGGCTTCTCTGTTCCTGGCACGTCAAGCACGCACGCACCCACAATCGATTCAGCCCTCCCTGATACCCGTCAGCTGAAGCGTGAGCAGCGCCGGCTTGGCGTCAGTGTTGTGAACGGAGTGCGAGCGTATTTCTATCGAGTGCTATTGGGAACGAGGGAACGTTCGAGGTTCATGGCTGCCGGATCAAAGTTCATGCTGTACGTGGCGGGTTGCCCGTTTGCGCCCGGAAGGGGGAACGTAACGCGGTAGAAAGCGAACACGTAGCAGGCGTTCATTACGTCGCTGCCCATGGTGTTTTTGGTGATCTGGATATCGCGGGGGTGTCCGTCGGCAGCAATAAAAAACCGAATCTCGATGTTACCGCCGAGTCTCGGACGCTTTCGCAAGGCGGTGGTGTAACACGCGAGCATGCGAAATTTGTTGGCGTTGACGGCCCGTGCCACATCTGAGGGGGTGAGTTTTTTCGGCGCCGGCTGTGCTTTCCAGAGTCGTTCCGCTTCTTCGTGAGCCTCTTTGGCCGCTTGCGCGGTGATCGCCTCTTGATCGAGGGCGGCCTGGAGCGCTCGGGATTCTCGCTGCTCGAACCAGTCAGTGGCGGAGTGCAGGAGACCGAAGGCTAGTAACGGCGACAGGACGAGGGGTTGGACTACGACGAAATCGGCGGCGGCCAGACGCATCGCAACCGTCGCGACACCCGAGCTGAGCCCGAGCCCGACCAGAAGGAGCAGCATTCGTGCGTTACTGTCCGTCACCGCAGTACCACTCAGATCCAGCGAGATGAGCATGCAGTATGCCACCCACAGAACGCTGGGTGCGGCCACAAGCATCCACTTTTTCCTCGACACGCGTTTACGCGCTGGAGTTTGGCTCGGACGCTCCGCTGGCTGTTTCATTGGCCCCGTGGCACCGACGTAGCCGGGTGGGCCGCCGCGACTCGCGGGAATTCTGCTGGATGGTGGGGTCGCCTCCGCGGGGGCAGCGGGGGGGGTACCGAGGGGAAGCGCTCCGAATGCGGAAGGCGTAGCGGAAACCGCTGTGGCACTCCCGCTGGGCGTTGCCAGTTCGGTGGCTCCCAGCGAGCTGGCGGCGGCGGTTGGGAGAGCCCCGGGGAAGGGCATCACGGGCTGGGTCACTGCGGTGTCGCTAGGGTCCGGGAGGGAGTCCGCTAGCAACTCGCCGATGGCGGAGCCGCCGGCGGGTGGCGAGGGGACCGCCGGGTTGCCACGAGCCCGGGGCGGTGGAGGCGGCGGAGCCAGCTTCCTGGTTGGCCGGGCTGCCGGCGAGGGGGGGGCAGGAGGGGGCGCCAGTTTCCGCTTTGAGGCCACAGACTTAGCCTAGCGTTTTCCTTAGCTCAGGTCTCGCTGATGTTGCCGGGGAGGGGGAGCCGCCGTCGCCGGCTCGCCTTCGACGGCTCCAGCAGGTTCCGAGCTAGCCCGAAAAATGCACGGAAAGCTGGAAAATTCCGGAATTGACCTTTCGGACACAATACCCCACGATTCGGTCCAGTGCCTGAATCGTGTTCTCATACCTGTTCGGTCAAGGGCGAGTACTAGCGCTCAGACGCTCTGCTGTCGGATTGTTATGTCTGCCCCTTTCGTCTCTGAAGATGACACTCTCGTCAACGCGGATGCTGAGTGCGTTGTGCTCGTCGCAGGCGATGCGCCCGCCCTGGCTGCCTGTCGCAGCGCCGCCATCAAGGTCGCGTCCGCGCCGGTAGAGGAGTGCGAAATGAAGGATGTCGCGACCCACTGCGCGAAATTTCATCCCTTCGCCATCGTCCTGGACAACAGCATCTATGAATTCGACCCTGCGGAGTTCGATTCATTGGCGCGGGACGTCGGCGCGCAGTTGGTGAGGATCCCGACCGGTGAACTCTCGGGCTTCGAGTTGGAGCTGATGCTGATTGCGGCACTGAACGAGGCTCACCGGCACCGCTACCCCTCAGCGCATCAATCCAAGAAGCGATAGGTCCCCGTCAGAATCGGTAGGGCGGGTAAGTCCGCCTCGTCGACCGTCACGGGGATGAGCAAGGAGAGATCGATCGCCCAAGCCCGGCGGCTCCAGCGCACACCTGGAGTGATAGCCAAGCCGTTGTAGTCCCCCATGTCTTGACCCGTCGGAAATATCATTTCGGTTTCGAGGAGCAGTTTGGTCAGCCCGCCCAGATCCCACACGGCTCCGGCGCTATTGGCGAAGATGGGGGCGCCGAGCATGACGGCGGAGGTGGATAGGTTGACGCTTGAACGGCAGCCCTCGTCCCAGCAAAACTGAGCCACCGCGCCGAAGCGTCCAATGCCGGTGAAACCGAGGCCATGACCCATCAAGCCGCCGATGGAAGCAAGGGCCGCGAGACGCACTGTCTCTCCCTTGCTGAACACGCTTTTCAGCGTCATGTCGAAGGGAATCACCTCGGCGGTAAGGAACGGGGTGAACGTGCCAGTGATTTGCGTGGTGTCGGTGGGCGAGTAGGTGATTTGCTCGAGAACTATTTCCGTCGATGAAATGGTCCACGTCCCAGCGGGGTGCGTGGTGGCCGTGGGGAAGAGCACGACTCGATCGGCGTGGGCGTCCCTGAAACTAGAGCTGTTGCGATGACGACTGCGGGCATCTCGTGGGACAGCCTCTTTCGGGGCGGATGGATCGGGGGCCGGGTAGCTCGGATTGGCTGTTGGTCCGGCG
Source organism: Polyangiaceae bacterium (assembly GCA_013214025.1). Classification (GTDB taxonomy): domain Bacteria; phylum Myxococcota_A; class Polyangia; order Polyangiales; family Polyangiaceae; genus JABSRN01. Next base: position 29,664 of record JABSRN010000131.1, on the reverse strand, counting down.
TCTGGGACGACAATCGACGAACCCGGCGGGGGCGGGGCGGGAGGCGCTGCGCCGGCAGGGAGTGGAGCGGCAGCGCCAGTAGACCCGGCCCTTGCCGCGGGGTTTGGCGGCCAGGGAGCGGGCGACAGAGGCGGCGGGCTGGCGGCAACGGCGACCGTCGGCGTGGGCGGGGTGTGAACCGTAGTTGACGGTGGGGCGTGAACTGGAGGCGACACCGACGCCGTAGCGGCGGGCTGACCCAGCGTTGCCGGAGCCCAGAGGAGTGCGCTGAAAAGCGCGGTGGGAGCGAATAAGTGGGCTTGGCCGAGCTTGTGCATAGCGGGCTGAACTAGGGCGAAGGTACTGCGAATCCCGCCGGCGACTAAAGAGTAATATTTGTGAAGCATATGGGACCAAAGAGCGACCGGGGTGCATGGCCGAATTTATTGCGAACTGCTAGGTTAGCCTCCGTGAAGCACAAACCGTGCACAGCGCCCGAGTTGCGCTCCCCGAGCGGTGCCGGCCCGGCGATTCGCGTTCTGCGGCGTCTTATGTCCCTGGGACTCTGCGTGGGTCTCGCCGCCGGTTGCGGGCGCAGCGGCCTCGCTGAGCTCGGTCAGTCGTCTCCTATTAGTGGCGACGCAGGGCAGGACGTGGAGTTGCAGGCACCGCTGCCCGAGCTAACGCCTGAGGACATCCCCGAAGAAATCGTCGAGGAAGAAGAGCCGCCGGTGTTGGACGTGGAGCCGCCCGATGAGTTGAGCTCACCGAGCTGTCAGCCTGTCGACGAAACCTGCAACGGTGTCGACGATGATTGTAATGGCGCTGTCGACGACTTGCCGTCGATTCCGTGCGCTGAAGGAGGTGCTCAGTACTGCGTGGCTGGGCGCTGGAGTGAATGCCCACAGCGTTGCCAAGCCTGCTTGCCGGGGAGTGAACGTATCTGTTTTGTTTCCTTCTGTAGTTACTGGGCGGTCCAGACCTGTGCGGCGGATGGACGTGCATTTGGCGCTTGCCGAGAGACCCACGTACCGCAGGTATGCGAGTCAATCTCCCTTGAGCACCACGACTCACCGGAATTGGAGCAATGTTGCATCGATGCGGGTTATTGCTGCCGAGACACTTTCGATCTCGACGGCGATGGGGACCGTGCGGAAGTGTTGGGCGATTGCGACGAGGTGCAATGCTCGCTCTGACTTCGTGCCGACGCGGGGCTCTATTCGGCGTGTGTTTGGCCGTCACGACCCCCGCATCAGTAAGGGCGGGAGAGTGCGGCAAGCCCGACTTGTTGCACAGTGCCCCCGTCGATGGTGCCGTGGTGCCGCTGAACGCGAGCTTGCGCGCCTACTACGCGTCGTCTGCGGAGCTGATCGACGAGGATGTTACAATCCAGCCGGAAGGCGACAGCGAGGCGGTGGCGGTCGCCGCCGAGTTCAGCCCCAACGAGGGCATTCTCAGTTTCGAGCCCGATTTTTTAGAAGAGGGCAAGGCCTACACACTCAGCTGGCCTGAACTGCGGGGCTTTGGCACGGCTACCCGAGGCGAAGGGCGCACGTTGAATTTTGACGTGAGCGGCGCCTTGGATCAAGACCCTCCCGAATTTGTGGGAGTAAGCGATGTCGTGTGGGATCTCCGGCGGCAACGGGACCCCTGTACGGAGTCAGATCAAGACCGCTACGAATTTCTCATCTCTCTGTCCCCGGCTGATGACGATGGCGGTCGGGAAAATTTGACGCTGCAAATTTTTCAGTCGAGAGGGCCGCGCATCAGGAGTCCCTCTTCTCTCGGCCACCTGCCCTTGCCTGCATCCGGAGACCCTGCCATCGTGAATCTGGCGCTGAACGATGCCATCGGTGAGGTATGTTTCGCGGCTCAAGTGTTGGATTTACGCGGACAAACATCGACGAGTCTGAGCCAAGAAGTGTGCGTGACCACAGTCGGCCCGCCTTTTTTCTACGGTTGTTCGCTATCGCCGATGGCGCTGCCCGTTGGCTCATCCCTCGAGCCGCTGTCATGTGGATTTGGCTGGCTCATCGCGCTGGGCTTTCGACGCAGACGGCGCGCAGGCTAGTCGGACCGATGTTTGTGCGGCAGCTTGCGTGGGGCGGGATTTTCCTGTTGTGGGGGCTCGCTTGCGACACCACCACGAGCCCGCGGCCGTCGTTGGTGTCCCGATCACCGCCCGCGCGCGATTCGGTGATCGATGTAGTTCCCATCAGGGAATCCAAGCTACGCCTGCCGGCGCCGGTTGCCGACGTCGGGGAGTGGTGTGCGGATGTAGGCAAGCTGCGGATCTGCTGGGGAGAAGACAAGTCCTGTGTTGGCGGTGTTTGCGTTGTCCCACGGACGATCCCCTCGGATGCCGGCGGCGCCGAAGCGGGTTTTCGCTGCGTAGGTCTAGGCAAGGAGCGGGTGTGTGCTTCCCGTCAACGACCTGGGGCAGCATTTGAGTGTAAAGGGGACGTTTGCGTGCAGCGTTCGCCATATCTGCCGGACGAGGGGGAGTGGGATTGCGCGGTCCTCGGTGGAATCAGCGTCTGCGTCGGTGGTGAACGCCCCGCCGGGGTGATGCCCACGGGCAAGACTCCCGGATGGTTATGCGGCAAACGGAGCGGTGTTGGCGACAGCGGGACCCTAGGAGTTGAGATCTGCCTAGATTTGTCGCCAGAGTTTCCCGACAACGATGGGGGCGGCTGGGTTTGCCACTTCTCAGCGGAGCAGGGTATCCGGAAAGTCTGTCGCCGAGGTCAAGAAAAGTACGTGAGCGAAGCTTGCCAGTCGCCCGCTGATTGCATCGCGGGGACTCGCTGCGTGTCCTCCTACTGTCTGCCTCCGCGCCCCACTCCCAACTGCTACCTGCCGCGGGATTGCCCGAGTGGACGCTGCGAGTTCGGAACTTGCCGGGGGGGGGCGCCTTGACAGGGTTCCCGAGGAGTCTGTGTGCGGTTCTGTGTCTCGTGGTCTTGACGGGCTGTGGTGAGCGGCGTGATAAGACGCCGCCGAAAGTTGTGAAGCCCAAACTGGAGCTGACCGTCGTCGGCGATCGGGCGCAGCACGGCTACGATTCGTTGATCGAAGTTCGGGCCCAACGAACGCCTTCCGTGGGCACGTTGAGTTGGCGGCAGGTCAAAGGCCCGAAGCTTAGGGAACTCAAAGTGTCCGAGGAAGGCACTGTGCTGATCGCGAGAATGCCCAGTCGAGTGGCCGCCGGACTCCACCAGGTGTCGAAAAATGGGGTGGTGGCCATTTCGCCGACCACTCAAGGCAAGGTGACGCTGCAGGCAACCTGGAGGGGCGCCCCCGGGAACGGCCCGGTTCAGGAACGCATCGATGTGATGGCGGCTGCTCGCTCGCGCGGACTCACGAGCCTACCGATGAACCAACGGAGCTACCTAGCGGGCGGCTGGAAGATCCTTCAGCGCCCGGAAGGCTCCCAGGCAGAGCTGCATTCCCATGGCGATCTGCAGAGTTTGAGCCCTGACCGGTCCGGCAGTTGGACACTAGAGGGCCAGGCGGGACGCATGCTGAGACTGCGTTCGCACGACTATCAGACGACCCCGCTGGATTGTGGGCGATCGGGGTGCCACCGGGAGATCGCAGAATCCGTTTCCCACAGTCAGATGACGTCAGTGTTTCATCGTGGCTTGGGGCGTCTATTGGGGCGCGACTACGATCCCAGCTGCACGATGGCATGTCACACCACGGGCGAGCCAGGCATTGACGACGGCGGATTCGAGCACATGATGCGAAGCCTGGGCGTGCCCACATTGCGCCCCCACCCGGACACTTGGTACAACCTGCCCCGGGAGCTTCGTCGAGTCGGGGGAGTCGGATGTTTGGCATGTCATGGCCCTGGGGCGATCGGTGAGCGTTCCGAACGGGCCGACATTCTGCGAACGGATGTGTGTGCGGTTTGTCACGATGGGCCACCGCGATACGGTCACGTCGAAGCGTGGCGTAGTTCGACGATGGCACAGGCGGATCGGGATCCACGGACCCGCGCAAACCCGGAGTGTGCCAGCTGTCACTCCACACACGGCTTTTTGGTATCCCAAGGGCTTCGCTCTGCCGATCGCCCCCATCCGGAGGAGTCCCAGGGGTTAAGTTGCGTCACCTGTCACGCCCCTCACGGCACCGGCCCCCCCGCAGCGGACGGCTTCCATAGCGAACCCTTGCTCCGTGATGTGCGGCTGGCTGAAGCTTGGGACGGGGTTGTCTTGCCGAAGGCGGACAAGCTCTGTGTTTCCTGCCATGGCGACACGAAGCAGATGCGCGCGACCAGCGCGGCTGTGTGGTATGGGCTCGGGGCGGTGGATCCAATCAGCGGGGACAGCGTGGAAAAAATCGGGGTCCATCGCCGGGTGGAAAATGGCTGCCGGAGCTGTCACGAGGGCCGCGGCCGAGTTCGGGGAGAAGGTCACAGTTTCAAGGCGAGTGCTCGCAGCTGTTCCGGTTGCCACGAGGGGCGCTCAGTCAACCCTAAGTTGATGGAAACGGCGGGCGTTCTTTGGAGTCGTTTGGCATCGGGTGGATGGGTTCCGGAATCGGAGCCAGGGCAATCGCCCCACCGACCGCCCGTCCCGAAGAAGCTCGCTCCCGGCGAGCGCGGTGCTGTCATCAGCCGCGTCGCTCGCAACCTGCAGCTACTGATGGCTGACGCCGCCGCCGCCGTGCATAATCCGCAGTTTGCTGAGTGGGTTGTGTCCTCGTCAGAGTTCGCCCTCTCGAAGCACCTTCCCACACCCCCGACCGGTGGAGTCACCCCATGAATCGCTCCCTCTGCTCCCTGGCGTTCGCCTTTTGGCTGCTGGCGCCGAGCGTCAATGCCCAGGCGGGACCGCCGCCTATGCCCGCGCCAGCTAGGCCGCTACCCGCTCCACCGGCTGTTGCGGCACCGTCCGTTCCCGCACCATCAGTGGGGGCCTTGCGTGCACCGGGAGCTCCGATCCCTCAGCGCTTGGGCGCACCCATCGCCCCCCACCCCCACCTGCTGGTGGTTTCGGCTGCGTTCATGCCAGGCGCCGGGCCTGGGGCTGCGCGCGCGACGGAGGCGCTGGCGGAGCTGGGCCGCGCCTTTGGCTATCAGGTGAGTCAGGTGGGAGCTCCCGGCGGGCAATTCGGTGCCGCCATGAGCCCGGCGGAGATACACGAATTGGTGGGTCGTTGGGGCGCCAGCATCGGTCTGTATGCCAGCTTGGCGGGGGCTCCTGGGGCGTACCGCGTTCAGCTGCTAATGATTCACGCCGACCAGCGCCCGGCGCTGTCGCCGACCGTCAACAGCGCCGCCGACGAGTTCGGTGAACAATTTGAGGCTGCCCTGGGTGCCGCGCTGCCGGATCATTCCACTCGCGCGAGCGCATCAAGTTCGAATGATGCTTCGGACCGCGAATACTCCCTTTGGCGCCTCGCCGCACGGAGCGAAAGCGCTATCGGTGTGGGGGCAGGATCGTTCTACAATCATCTCCTGGAGGCCCGTTTGGATCGCCGTTTCTCGTTCAGCATTAGCGCTGGGGCATCCGTGGCTTACGTGAATCTGAAAGACCGCTCCGGTCGGGGTGGGAATTTGCTGCCACAGCTTCAATTCGAGAAGCGCATTGGTTTGGACGATGCCCGCCGATTCGAAATTCCGTTCCGCGTGAGTTCCGGTTACCTACCGCAGAACGGCCCTGTCATGCGCGGTGGTCTGGGTCTCGATTTCGCGCTTTCGGACTCCGTCGACGTAGTGGTTGACCTGGCGGGCATGCTTTGGCTGATTCGAAGCCACACCGTCTCTTCCGTGAACCTCGGCATTGAGCTGGGCTTCGCGCTGTAGTTCCACGGCCGGAGAGTAAATACGGCGGCGCTCCAGACAGTGCCAGGGTCACGGCCGGCGCTCGGGCCCGGTCGTTTGTTAAGAGTCGGATGGCGCCGATGTGGGCACCGTCCCGGCAGCTCGGAATCCCCACCGCTGCTATGAGTTTGAGGTATGCTCACGGCTCAAAACCCGGGGCGGGGCTCAACGCGGACCAACACTTGCTAACTATCAGTCAAGACGATCACACCCTTTCCGATCTCCGGGGCATCACGATTCAGTCGTCGAGCCTTCTACAAGGCGCGACCTACGAGTTGACGCAGTCGACGGATGCGGACGCAACCACTGTGACCTACCTGGCGCATCGCCGAGTTAACGATTCGACGTCAACCGTCTCGATCAAGGTGATCCGGCCGACGATCATCAAGGCGGGTCGTGAGAAAGCGAATTTGCTCGTCCAAAAAGAGGGTCTGGCCTTGGCTCGCCTGGCACAACGGGTGCCGCCAACTCCGTTTGTTGTTCGCTTGGTCGAGACCGGTTCGCTCCAAGTAATGTTCGGCGTGGAAGAGATGACCATCCCGTGGTTGGCCCTTGAGTACGTGCATGGCGGGGTCGAGGGGACCTCTCTAGGATCGCGGGTGGCCTACTGCATCAAACAATCAGGTTACGCCTTCGACGCAGCTCGTGCCGCCAATGCGCTGGCGTGTATTTGTCACGGCGTGGATGCGATTCACGAGGCCGGTGTACTTCACCGCGATCTCCGTCCTAGCTCAATTCGGTGTAGCGGTTTCGCCGAGGGCGAATTGTTCAAGATCGCAGATTTCGCGCTGGCCCGGCCGAAAGGTGCCAAGGCGACCTTCCACGGCACGCGCCTGGGGGAGCCCGGTTACGCTCCGCCAGAGCAGCTACTGTCCGACGGCAAACAGATCGGGCGGGCCACCGACATTTTTAGCGTGGGGTGTTTGACCTACCGCATCCTGACGGGCGAAGATCTGTTCAAGACCCAGTCCGTGGGCGAGGCGCTCGCCATGGTGAACTCCAAGGAGCGCCGCGGGATTCGGGACGCCATCGGCTTGCACCAAGATCTGCGAGCGCGCCCTTGGGTCTGCCAGGCTATCGACAACGCTATCGCGCTGGCGACTCGGGCCGATCCCCGTTCGCGTCCCGATTCGGGGGCGAGTTTCTTGGGCTTAGTGCTCAGCGAGCTCAATACGGTAAAGGGCGGTACTGGTGCTCCGATCCGTCGGGAGCGATTGGGTGGCCCTGAGCCAGATGACATTCTGAACAAGTGGGAATGGAATGTGCTCAACAACCCCGGCGGCCCTCGGGTACTGCGCGATGTTTCATGGGAAAGCGATGGCATGTGTCTCGCGGCCACTACCAACGGCCTGGAGATATTCAATGGCCTCGAATGGCTTCGAGTGGACGCTCCGGATCTCGACAAGCTGGACAGCATCAATTTCGTCAACCGATACGCTCCCGGGCAGTGGTTCCTTGGTGGATCGCAAGCCGGTTTGGCGTTCTATTCCCGTCGCGGAGTGCGCTGGATTGAACACCGGCAAGACCGCTACCTGACCTTCGAGCGGGGCTCCGGAGATCCGGACGACTTGGCCGTATTGGTGGCGTCCGCGCCAGATAGCCCGCCGCAGCTTCACGCTATTGTGGGCGGCCGGTGGCTGAGCCCCGTGATGCTCAAAGAAGCCCGCGTGGTGACAGGAATCAGTCGACTAGACGAGGAACGCTGGTTGGTGATCGGCCGGACCCGAGACAACTTCGCATTCATGGCGACTTATTCTCCGTTGGCGTGGGATGCGCTGCTCGTCCCCTCGACCAAGGGGCGTACGTACCTCGCCTGCGCGGGCCAGCCGGGGCTCGGGCTGGTGGTGATTGTCGGGACAGACGGAGTGGCGATGCGCTTTGATCCGACCGGCTCCACGGGCAGCCTCGTCGAAGACGGCAAGAATATTAGCGCTGTTGCCGTCGACGGAAGCGGTCGTGCATGGGCTGCGGGGGCCGGACAAATCTGGTTCCAGTCTGCAGGAGAAGACACCGAGTGGACATCGGTCTGGAAAGATCCGGGATGGGAGGCTCCGTTCGTCAGCGTTTCGGCGGAAATGGGTCGAATATTGGCGGTGACGGCCGACGGGGGCGTCGTTGAGGGTCACGGATAGACGGCGGCCGAGTAGACCAATCCGGCAAAGCCGACGTGATGTAGCAAGCCGCAAAGGAAGGCCTCCACCGCGTCGTGCAGGGAACCGAGCTCGTTACGACCCGCGTAGAGGGGCGACTGCACGAGCGCAGCACTGCCCCGGCTAGCATTTTATCCTGTTCAAGCAATGCTACGATATGGGGGAAGCGCACATGTGGGTCGCTGATGAGTCCCGGTAGCTGAACGGCGAGGTTTGGCAGCGGCGATGGGTGGACGGTGGGCCCATCAAACAGCCGAAGCAGCTCATCGTTTTCGTTGGGCATCTCCAGGTTGGATACAAGAGTGGTCACTCTCAGCAAGACAGCACAGCCTCGAAATACTTGCCGCTGGACCGTAGAGGCGGCGCCGCGTGGGTACACCGTGCCGGGCGACTATTCGCTGCCCCTTTCGTGCTTTTTGGCGAGGGCCAAACGGTCTTCGTACGCCCGCCGTACGAGGAGGGTGTCCTGGACATAGTGTGCCAATTCCGTGGGGAGCAACGCTTGGGCGCCGTCAGAGAGGGCCCGACTCGGCTCGGGGTGCGTTTCGGTGATCACCATATTCGCGCCGGCGATCACGCCCTGGGCGGTCACGTGAAAGATGTCCATCAGTCCGTCGCTGGAGCGCTCTCTCTTGCCGACCGCGTGGGAAGCATCAGCGCATACGGGCAGACGCGTCAGTCGACGCACCACAGGGATTTGAGCGAAATCGGCGAAGTTTCGGTGGGGCTCGCCCAGTCCAGACTTGATGCCTCGTAGACAGAAGATGATCTGGCGGTTCCCTTCGCTCGCGATGTACTCGCAAGCGTTCAAGGATTCTGCCAGCGTGATTCCGGCTCCCCTCTTGTAGAGCACCGGCAGTTCTTGCTGCCGTCCGACCGCTTTGAGTAATGCGAAATTTTGGGCGTTGCGTGTTCCGATTTGCAGCATCACTCCGACGGGGTTGCCGGCAGCGTCAAGAGCCTCAGCGATTTCGTCCACATGACGCTCTTCGCAGACTTCCATACTTAAGATCTTGATGCCGTGTTTGCCTGCGAGTTCGAACACCCACGGCAGACATTGTTTGCCGTGACCCTGAAAATCGTAGGGAGATGTTCGAGGTTTGTAGGCTCCGATACGAGAATTGTGGACGCCGCTTTGAGTAACGGCTCGGAAGGTTTGTTCGACGTACTCCGGCGTGTCAGCGGAACACTGACCCAGGAACAGCTCGAAGCTATCGGCCGCGATTCGGACGCCGCAGTATTCGGTCGCCAGGGGTTCGGCTTCACCGTCGTGTCGCCCAATCTGACGGAACTTTTCGCTGACCTTGAACGCCCGCTCGACGAAGGGCAGTTCTTCGACGTTTCGCAGAGGAATTTCACTCGTATCTCCGAGGAGATAGATTTCCGTGACCAGACGACTAGCGCCCTGAATCCTGTGGCTCTCCAACCGGACGTCTCCGAAGCGAGAGACCACTTCGCGGAGCCGATCGACTTCAGGTGTATCGGCTCCTATTCCCTGTTTGAGGATTACGATCATCGCTTTGATTGTTCGCCTTCGCCGGAGTGGAGGCAACTGCTGTCGAGGCATCGGGCTTGAGCCTGGTTTCGGAGACGTCCCGACTCGGGGAGTCTCTCCATCAAGCCGGGGCTGGGGAGGGGCCCGCAGCTTTTCCTTCGATTCCAGAAAACATGCAGCAATTACATGTGTTTATGGTTGCATTCCGGACGGCCGACGAGTTCGGCGAGATTGACAGTGATGGATTGGCATCGTAACCGACCGCCCATGGGCCCTCGGCCGGCGGTTCGATGACCGTCACGAATCCTGGGGGCTGAAGCGTATTTCTGTGTCGAAATCCCTAGTTATCGTCGAGTCCCCCGCCAAAGCGAAAACCATTGCCGGTTATTTAGGCAAAGGCTTCGTTGTTGAGTCTTCCATCGGTCACATCCGAGACCTCCCGCGGAACGCCAGTGATGTTCCAGCCGCGCACAAAAAAACCAGCTGGGGGAGGCTGGGTGTCGACGTTGATAACGATTTTAAGCCGTTATACGTCGTCGACTCGGAAAAGAAGGCGCACATAAAGAAGCTCAAGGGCTTGTTGAAAGACGCCGACGTCCTCTATCTCGCGACGGACGAGGACCGCGAGGGAGAGAGCATAGCGTGGCATTTACTTGAGGTGCTCAAGCCCAAAGTGCCGGTGAAACGCATGGTGTTTCACGAGATCACGAAGTCGGCGATCCAGAAGGCTTTGGATGAACCCCGCGAGCTCGATACGCGCTTGGTGGACGCTCAGGAGGCGCGACGGATTCTCGATCGCTTGTACGGCTACGAGGTGTCGCCGGTACTATGGAAGAAGGTGCTTCCGAAGCTGTCGGCAGGGCGGGTTCAAAGCGTGGCGACTCGTATCATCGTGGTCAGGGAAGGGGAGCGTATGCGTTTCACTTCAGTCAGCTACTGGGGCATCGAGGCGAAGTTCCAGACCAAAGACAACGCGCCCATCGACGCTGTGCTGCAAACTGTGGACGGCAAGCGCTTGGCTACTGGCAAGGACTTTGACGAAAATGGCAAGCTGACCAAGCCTGCGCTTCTCGTACTCGACGAGAAGCGGGCGACAGCCCTCGGAGGGGCGCTGGGGAGTTTCGATTTTCAGGTAAAATCTGTGGAGACGAAGCCCAATCGTCGTTCGCCGTCGCCGCCGTTCATGACTTCCACGCTTCAGCAGGAGGCCGGACGGAAGCTTCGCTACTCGTCTGCTAGGACCATGAGAGCCGCCCAGCAGCTCTACGAGGCGGGTCACATCACCTATATGCGTACAGACAGCACGACGCTGTCCGGATCTGCGATTGCCGCGGCGCGCGCGCAAATCGAGCAGAAGTACGGCAAGGAGTACCTCCCGGAGAAGCCGCGGAGCTACAAGAAGAAGGTCAAGAACGCTCAAGAAGCGCATGAGGCGATCCGCCCGGCCGGCGATCGATTCAAGTTGCCCGCTGAAGTGGCAAAGGATGTGTCGGGCGACGAGGCTCGGCTCTACGAGTTGATCTGGATGCGAACGGTCGCCTCTCAGATGCAAGACGCCCGTGGCGAAAGCGTCAAGGCGATGATCGTCGGGACTGATGGCAAGGAGTTCCTCGAATTCGCTGCCAGCGGTAACACCATTCTGTTCCCCGGATTTCTGCGCGCCTACGTCGAGGGCAGCGATGATCCCGATGCAGATTTAGGGAATCGCGAACGGCATCTGCCGAAACTGGCTGCGAAAGACCCTCTAAGTGGCGAGCGTTTCGAACCCAAGGGTCACGAAACTGCACCCCCGGCGAGGTATACGGAGGCTTCTCTGGTCCGTCGGCTCGAGGAGCTCGGCGTGGGTCGCCCGTCGACCTATGCGAGCATCATCGGAACCATTCTGCGCCGCGGATATGTGTGGAAAAAGGGCTCGGCCCTGGTGCCATCGTTTACCGCCTTCGCCGTGATCGCTCTCTTAGAAAAGCATTTTGGGCGGCTCGTCGACTACGAATTCACAGCGAAGATGGAAGACGAACTCGATGAAATCGCTGGCGGGAAGCAGGAAGCGACGCCGTGGCTGCACCGCTTTTATTTCGGCACCGGTGGCCCGACAGATTCCGACGACTCGATCGCCAACGACGCCGCCCTCGGCCTGCAAGCCATGGTGGCGAACCGAATCGGTGAGATTGACGCTCGCGCCGTGAACTCCATCTCTCTGGGAGTCGACGCTGACGGCAAAGAGCTACTGGCAAGAGTCGGCCGCTACGGCGCCTACCTCCAGCGCGGCGAAGACACCGTGAGCATCGCCGACGAGATCGCCCCGGACGAACTCAACGTCGAAAAAGTCATTGAGTTACTCGACGCCCCCAGCGGTGATCGAGAATTGGGCCCAGATCCCGAATCCGGCTTGCCCGTATTGTTGCGTAACGGCCGCTTTGGAAGCTACGTGCAGCTTGGTGAACTTGAGTTGGAGCCCCAGGGCAAGGGCAAGGCGAAGCCCAAGCCAAAGAACAAGCCGAAGACCGGCTCCCTCTTGAAGAGCATGGACCCGGCTACGATGACGCTGGAAGATGCGCTCAAGGTGTTGGCTCTGCCTCGGGTTGTTGGTGTCGATCCGGCGGACGAAAAGAAAATAACAGCCCAACTCGGACGTTACGGCCCCTACATCACCAAGGGCACGGATAGCCGGAGCCTCGAGGCGGAAGAGGACGTGTTCAGCGTTGACCTCACCAAAGCCCTGTTCTTGTTCTCCCAGCCGCGACAGCGCGGTCGCGGAGCGCCAAAGAAACCCATAAAAGAGGTGGGGCTCGACGGAGTGTCCGGCAAGATGATCACCCTCCGGGAAGGACGTTTCGGTCCCTACGTGACGGACGGAGAGATCAACGCATCCTTGCGCAAGGGGGACGAAGAAGGCTCGCTCACTCTTGAGCGCGCCGAAGAACTCTTGGAGATGCGTCGAGAGCGCGGCCCCGTAACGCGCAAGAAGAAAAAGAAGGTGACCAAGAAAAAGGCTTCCAAGAGGAAGGCGACTGCAAAGAAGGCTTCCAAAAAGAAGGTCACCAAGAAAAAGGCAGTCGCCAAGAAAGCCGTCAGCAAGAAAGCCGTCAGCAAGAAAGCCGGGCCGAAGTCCGCCGTAGCGAAAAAAGCGACGAAGAAGAAGGCTTCCAAGAAGAAGACCTCCAAGAAAAAGACCTCCAAGAAGAGCGCTGGTTCAGCGAGCGCATCCGTTTAGATCCGGCTCCGAGATTTCGGAGGGTGGTGGCCTAGCGCGGCTGATCCCACAGTCCGGATCGTCTGGAAACCGAGTAGGCGCAGCCTCCGCTTTCGATGGGAACCACCGAACAGCCGTCGGCGTCGAAGGTTACGTCTGCGACTCGCCAGAGGTCGTCTTGACCCATTCGGACCGGTCCAAAACTAGCCGCCAGATTGCCACCACAGAAGATGCGCACCTCCACCTGAGAGGCTCCGAAACCGTCTTCGAAGAAGTAGTGCACGCCGACCCGGTAGGGCTCGCCGTGGACCGGGTTCAGAATATTTATGTTTTCCGGGCCCCGACCTTCCACGTCGTCGATGTCGAGTCGCGGATCGTCGGTTTGATCGGGACCGTCCCAGTTGGGAAATCCATTGGCCCAATGGCAATCGAGATTGTCCCCCCACACCGTGGCGTTCGGGTGCAGTAAGTGCAAATCCACGTCGCTGGGGTCGGCCTGCTCTGGCACCGTGACGTTCCACAAGAGTTCTACTCGAAAAACGTCGCTGATCAGGTTGGTTACGGTGCTCTCGCAAGCTACCGCTTGGCGGGCGTCATCGATCACCGTGTAGCGTGCGCGATAGAGCCCGGCGAGGCGGTCGTCCAAAAGCAGCTCGTCGGGAGAGCTGCCTGGTCGACTGGTGGCGCCCGATGGGGATTGCTCAAGCGTCCAGCGCCCCCGAGGGCGGTCGGGGGCGTTTGAGTCAGTCCCCACGAGCGTCGCTGAAGCGAGTACGTCGAGAGTTTGGTCCGCCGTGCAGTTCACAGTGGGGGGCGAGACGCAGCTAGCAGCGTCTTCGTCGACCGAGCCGTCGTTGTCCACATCGATACCGTCCGCGCAGTCCAAAATGCCCGGGCAGGTGGGGAACTCTCGGCCGGAACAGGTTCCAAATTCGCAGGTGAAAGTTTGAGAGTCAGGGATACAACTTTGACCCGCGGCAATAACTCCCGTCGCTTGCAGATCGTAGGCGCCCGCACTGCCGGCACCGTCCACGATGATGTGAATGCTTGGCGTAGAGACGTTGTGCAATACTACACTGGCTGATTCCGACAGAGCTGCGCCACAGCCGAATAGGGACGGCGGGCCGCAGCCTTCGTCGCCGTAGACGTGAATCACTGGGTTGAAACTGCTGGCGGTGACTTCCAGAAGCAGCTCCACCATGTCGCCGGGGAGAGCTAGTTGGTAGACTTGATCCGCACCGTTCTCGCCGCCGCAAGAGGAACTATATCGGTTGCCGAGCCCCGTCGTGTTGCCGACGGCTAGCCCGTTGCTGGGCAGAATGGCGATTGGCTCGCACGCAAGATCGGCGCTCGCGGCGCTGCCCACTATTTCTTCGCAAGGGATCTGGACTGCCGGCAGCCGTTGAGGACTGGCCGCGTCGAATCCGCCGTCCACGTCGGTGATTGAGGAGCGTTCCCGGATCGGCTTGTTGGGTGTGCAGGAGAATGTGGCGCCGGCGATCAGGCTGGCGGCGAGACAGAAAGAGAACCGGATGGTCACGAGGGCTCGGGAATCAAGGGAAAGAAGCCTCACTTTAGCGCGGGGCAGAGAGCTGCGCTCGTTGATTATCTCGGGGGCTCGCGCTGCCACCTGCGAACACTGGAATCTGCGAACACTGGAAACCGCGCAGTGGTGCTATGACCGGCCGATGCTGCCGGACTATGCTCAGTTCGATGCGACCGGTCTCGCGGAGCTGGTCGCGGCCAAAGAAGTTTCGCGGGTGGAGCTGTGGCAGTCCGCTACCTCGGCGATCGCCGCTCTTGACGCGGAATTGAACGCCGTTGTCCATCAGTTCGACCCGCCTATCGAGCGCACGAACTCGGAAGGGCCCTTCGCTGGTGTGCCGTTCTTGCTGAAGGACTTGCACGGAGCACTGTTCGGAACCCCACTCAGCATGGGGAGTCGTTTGTACCAGGATTACCGCTGTGGCGCCGACTCGGAATTAGTGAACCGGCTATTGGAAGCGGGCCTGGTAATGATCGGTCGCAGCAATTCGCCGGAGTTCGGACTGATGGCGGCCACCGAACCCGTGCTCCACGGTCCGACGAAAAACCCATGGGATCTCCGTCTCACGGCGGGCGGGAGTAGCGGAGGCGCTGCGGCAGCCGTGGCGAGCGGAATGGTGCCGATGGCTCACGCCAGTGACGGTGGGGGATCTATTCGGATCCCGGCCGCCTGTTGTGGGTTGTTTGGACTCAAGCCGACCCGCGCTCGCACTCCTCAGGGCCCCGAGGCCAGCGAGCGTTGGTTGGGGAGGATGGTCGAACACGTCATCTCCCGGAGCGTTCGGGATAGTGCCGTGGCCCTAGACGCCACGGAAGGACCGGAGCTGACCTCGCTCTACCACGCCCCGCCCTTAGCCCGGCCTTACGCCTCTGAGATGCATCAGACACTGCGTCCCTTGCGCATCGCCTTCACCACGGAGCCCTTGTTACCGGGGACGCCCCATGCGGATTGTCGCCGTGCTGTCGAAGAGGTGGCATCACTTTGCGAGAGTCTTGGCCATCACGTCGAAGAAGCTCGACCAGTGATGGACGCTCAGAGTTTTGCGCGCGATTATGTAACGGTGAGTGGCGCGTCTGTGGCGGCGGAGTTAGCGCTAGCGGAGCGAAAGATCGGCCGGAGTGCCTCCTTCGAAGACCTGGAGCCGGCGACATGGCTGTTGCGTTTTCTGGGAGAAGCCACCACCGGTGCCCAAGCCATAGCAGCTCACGTGGAGCTGCAAGCCCGAGCTCGGGAGGTGTTGCGCTTCTACGAGCCCTATGACGTGTTGCTGACACCTACTCTGGGTTCTCCCCCCGTCCCCCACGGCAGATTCCGGTCCCAGGGATTTGAAAAACGAATGCATCGGATGGTGGCCAAACGAAAGCTCCGCCGTGTGCTCCGCATCCCGGCAGTCGTGGAATCCGTCGCATCGAAGGTGTTTGAGTTTATTCCGTTCACCCCGGTAGCGAACATCACGGGGCAGCCGGCAATGAACGTGCCCCTGGTGTGGAATGAGGCCGGCCTACCCATCGGCACCATGTTTACCGGTCGCTTTGGTGATGAGGCAACGCTGTTTCAGCTCGCGTTTCAGCTCGAAGAGGCTCGGTCGTGGATGCACCGTCGTCCACCGGCGCCCCTTCGCTGAACTACGCGCGTTTGACTCGGCCGCTATCGTGTCGCTTCTTGACAGGGGTGGCGGCGCGTTCCCGTTCTTTAGCCCATGCTTCGAACTGCTCCGGCGGCATAGGCCTTCCGCGCAAGAAGCCTTGAACGGTATTGCAATTGATGCTGCGGAGAAACTCTTCTTCTCCTTCGGTTTCGACCCCCTCGGCGACCACGGACATTCCTAAGCTGTGAGCCAGCGCGACAATCGAGTTACAGATGGCTGCGTTCTCGGTGTCGACGGGCAGACCGCAGACGAACTCCCGGTCGATTTTGATCGTGTCCATGGGGAATTTCTTGACGTAGGCGAGGGATGCGTAACCGGTGCCAAAATCGTCGACGCTCACCTTGATCCCCGCGTTGCGTAAGTTGGTCAGGCAAGTACGGATCTCAGGGGTACTGCGAATCAACAGTCCCTCGGTCAACTCGATGCCCAGCCGTTTGGCGGAGAGCCCCGCAGCCTTCAGCGCGCGGTTCACCATGCCTTCGACGTCGTCTTCCTCGAACTGGCGGGCGGAAATATTGACGCTGACCACCAGAGGCATGCCCCTGTCTTCCCACTGGCGGGCCTGCTGTGCCGCCGTATCTGTGACCCAGTGGGTGACCGAATTGATGCCTTCGCTGCTCTCGAGGATAGGAATGAATTCTCCGGGACTCACGCGTCCGAGGTGTTCGCACTCCCAGCGAATCAGGGCTTCTGCACCCACGAGGTCCCCGTTGGTCATATCGAGCTGGGGTTGGTAGTGGAGCGTGAATTCTCCACGCTCCGCTGCGCCGTCCAGTGCCAGGGCGAGGGCACGGCGGCGTTTTGCCAAATCGTTCATCGGTGTCGAACGAAATTGAAACTTGTTCCTGCCGCTCGCTCGGGCATCTCTCACCGTGATGCTGGTGTTGTAGAGGAGTTCCTCGGCTTCGTCTCCGTCTTCTGGAAAGAGGCAAATGCCGATGCTTGTGCACATCGGTACCGTCTTGTTCCGGACGGACAAGGGGGACGCCATGGCATCGAGTACGTGATGGGATATCTGTGCTGCGATGGGGCCGGGTTCGGCGTCTTCAACGAGAACTAAGAAATTGTCTCGGACGGGGATAAGCAGGTCCCCCTCCCGCAAACAACTCTGCAAACGGTCTCGAACGGCGCGCTGCCCCACGCCCGAGTCTACGGACGCGCCCGAGGAGTCTTCGATGTGTATGTTGACGAGCGCCAGGCCGAGTGGCGATCTGCGTAGCCGTGCGAGACAACCCTCGACCGTCTTGCGAACAGATTCGGGACTGTCCTGATTCAGGACGGCGGTGGGATGTTGACTAGTTCGCAGCAGTGCGTGGCGCAGAGCTCGCTCGAGGCTCAGCGCTGTGATTTCCTTACGAAGGAGCACATCTGCCGCGCCGTCGCGGATTGCCATAGCCTCAAAATCATGGGCGTTGCGGGAGGTCAGCAGGATGATGGGACCCCGGGGCCCCTCCAGGCGGACTTCTCGCAACAGCGTGAGGCCCCGGCCGTCGGCGAAGCTTTCGTCGACCATGAAGATATCGTAGGAGCCGTCAGTCATCGCGCTTTTCGCGCGGTCGTAGGTGCCTTCACTCTCCACAACGTAGGCGCCGACGCTCGCCTCATCGAGGAACGCGGCGGTTAGCAGGAGGTCTTCGGCGTTATTAATGCAGAGAAGGACGCGGGTCACAGAGGAGATCTTCCGAGGGCAGCTTCTGAAGCTGCCATGAAGCCAGCGGCCAGGAAAGCCTCCATCCGCGGGCAATGTGTAGGTCGGTGTGTAGGTCGGTGTGTAGGTCGCTATATTACAGCACGGAATTGGCTGGCGGGGCGTGGTATCTTTCGGACGGAATGAGCTGTCTGGGGCGTTCAACAATGACGCTGTAGCGTGATTGCTCTCTTTGGCGTCTTAGCTCTACCGAGATCCTAGTCGTTTTGACTAGGGGGAGAACCTTCCTATTAAGAAACTGTGACCAGTCGAATTCTTGCGCTGAAATATCATCTACTGCTCGACAACGTCGTTGTCCGCTTTCGCGCGCGCGTGGTGCGTGGGTAGATCGGATCGAGCCGTCGTGCCTGTCAGTCCAGTCGTTTCGTCAAGCCGTGGTCGCGCTCAAGCCCCACGTCGTGTTCTCAATGAACTTCGCACCTCCCATAGCCGCCCTCTGCGGTTACATGGGCCTCTCCTACGTCAGTTGGACCCTCGACCGCTGCCTAAGGAGCGCTGGACGCTGATGCCGGGCACCCGTACGGAACTCTGCCTCGTTTACGCGCATCATCGCGCGATGGTCCAGCGCCTGATCCGGGCGGGATTGCCGGGCGCCGAATATTTACCATTGGCGGCGGCGTCGGACCGCCGAGTGCCCATCAGCTAGTCTGAGCGTCAGGGCGGCGAAGGTGCGGAACTCAGCTTTGTGGGGGGGGCTCGATGGTAACGGAGCCGGAGCGCTTAGCTCAGGCGCTGAAACAATGCGGGGCAGACAACCCGTTATGCATCTGGGTGGCGGAGTGGTTCGAAGAAGTCGGTGACCCGGGACGAGCCGGACTTCGTGGGGCTCTCAAAAACCGCTGAGCTTTCGGACTGGTTGCCGGAGCCAGCTCTGGAACGGCGGGACGAGTTCATCGAGTTGTTGAACGGACATGTCGCGTGTATGCACCGCCTTGACTGCATTAGGCAGCTGGCTGGTCAGGGCATTGTTGTCTACGGCGAAGATGGCTGGCGGGGAGTGGCGAAGGACGTTCGTGCCCTCGCTTCCCACGGCGATCAGCTCCCGCGCATCTATGCGGGGACTCGACTGAATCTGGATATCCCGCGCATGTATCAACGAGAAATCATCACCATACGCGTCTTCGATATCGCGGCGACCCGGTCGGTGGTGTTAACGGAATCCATCCGGTGGCGTTGTCGGACCGGGTCGGTGAATCGCTGGAAGAGCCGGAGCTGCTCGATGAAGTAGCGCAAGCCGGCTACGAAGAGGTGACTAGGGCTCATGTACTCGAGCATCGAGTGGCGCAAATTTGGCAACGTTGCGCAGAACGCCAGTGGCTGTCCCCTGATGAGTGTCTGGACCGCGTTGCTGGCTGACGACAGCTGGCGCGGGTGAGGGTTACGCCGGGCGCGTCTACACCAGAGTCGTACGTGATTGGCGTTCGGCGACTTCGCCATCGTACTCGCTGCGGGGTCGTCGGCGCCCGATGACTTCGTAGGCTTCGCAAACTCGCTGAAACACCTGGGCCATGCGCCCCGCGAAGCTGCCTAGATCCTTGCCGTAGTAGCGGTCAGGATGAAACATGTGCACGGCGTCGTAGTAACGCTTGGAGATTTCCTTGGCGCTGGCGCTGCGAGGCACACCCAGGACTTCGTAGTGGTCGAGCAAGTCCAAACGCGTCTGGAGTTCGAGAATCGTGCGCTTGATGTGCTCGTTCAAGTCGACTTCTTCAGCCAAAGCCGACAAATCGATGCAGCGTTCCCGCTTCATCGCGGCGAGGTCGGAATTGATCGCTACGGATTCCGAGACAGCAGATGGGGACGAACCCAGCGGCGCGTGCTGCCCCCCCGCAGAGGACGCGGTCGGGCCGTCATCGGGTTCGTCACGGCAGATCCTGCCGCGGTCGCTCGAAGCGGTCGCGGACGGCGGCGGGCGGGGAGAAGTCGGTTGTGGTGAGCTAGAGTCGCCTTCGTCGAGATCTCGAAGTCCGCTCTGGGGATCGCCCGAGATCGGGAATCCGACGGCGCCGAGTTGTGCCAGACGCACGAAACAATCCCGTACGGTTTCCGGGCCTATGCCAGTCTCGTTTGCAATCTCAAGGACGCTCCGGAAGCCATCCGCACGCGACAACACATAGGCTTCCTCGGGTTTCAACGGAAGCTTACGAATATCGATCGCGTCGATAGGTGTCGGTCGGATCCCCCTCCACTCGGCCGCTGCGGTGGAGCTACTCATACCGTGTGAGTGTAGCCGGCTTGAGGCGCGGCTGTGACATTTACGTTCGATTAAATGCGCTATGTGTCCCTGCGTGGTTTCTCAGCGTCGTTCTCGCGTGTTCCGTTGGCTCGCTCACCCACGATGCCCTACACGCGTTCCGGCTCGAATTACCGGGCGCGAGTGTTGTCATGGCACGGCGCCGGCCGTGCCGTGCCGCCGGGCGCTGCCGTGCCGCCGGGCGCTGCCGTGCGGGCTCTCGCAGCGTGCCGCATGCGGCCAATTAACACGGACTTTTTAGCGTGGTCGTCGGACCTGACCGACCGGCGCCCGGATCGGACACGCGTCAGCTGGCGGTCGAGTTCAAAGTCGCTCGACCGCCACCGCGACGGCTTCTCCGCCACCGATGCACAGCGTGGCGACTCCGCGCTGGAGCTTTCGCTGTTCGAGGGCGTACAGCAGTGTCACCAGGATGCGACAGCCGGAGGCGCCGATGGGGTGTCCTAATGCGACCGCACCGCCGTTGACATTCACCGTTGTCGGATCGAGCTCGAGCATGCGATTGCAAATCATCGCGACGCAGGAAAAGGCCTCGTTGATCTCCCAGAGAGCGAAATCCGACTTGGTCATGCTTAGTTTCGCCATGAGCCGATCGATCGCCTTAACCGGGGCGGTGGTGAACCACTCGGGTTCCTGGGCGGCTCCCTCCCAGCCCAAGATGCGAGCGATGGGGGTGAGCTTCTGGGCCTTCACGGCGGCTTCGCTGGCCAGCACGACGGCAGCGGCTCCGTCGTTGATAGTCGAAGCGTTGGCGGCCGTGATGGTGCCGTCCTTCTCGAAGGCGGGGCGCAACTTTCCGAACTTGGAGGGGTCGCCACTATTCGGTTCCTCGTCCTCGGCCACGACCAGGTCGTCGCCTCGGCGTTGGGGCACGTTCACTGCAGTGATTTCTGCCTTGAACTTGCCGGCCGCTTGGGCTTCCCGCGCGCGGCGGTAGCTCTCCGCTGCGTATTCGTCCTGCGCTGCGCGGGTCAGATCGTGTTCCCGGCAGCAGATTTCTCCAGCCGATCCCATGTGGAATTTGTTGTACGGGTCCCACAGCCCATCGAGGATCATGCCGTCCTGGACCTGGCTGTCTCCCATTCGCAGACCGGTGCGAACCTTTGGCAGGTAGTAGGGGACGTTGGACATGGACTCCATGCCCCCCGTGAGAACGACATTTGAATCTCCCAGGGCAACTTGGCGCGCACCCATCACGACGGCTTCCAAGCCCGAGCCGCATACCTTGCTGATGGTCGTACAGGGGGCGGACTTCGGAACGCCGCCGAACACAGCCGCTTGGCGAGCTGGCGCTTGCCCGACGCCGGCAGACAGGACGTTGCCCATGTAGACTTGGTCCACGGTCGCGGGATCCAGGCCAGCTCGTTTCATGGCAGCTTCGATAGCCACCGCGCCGAGCTTGGGCGCACTCATGGAGGACAGACTTCCTTGCAGGGATCCCAGGGGAGTTCGGGTGGCGCTTGCGATGTAGACCGGCTCTGTTTTCATGGTTTCGATGTCCTCAGGGGCGATGAGTTAATCCTGGAATCCGTGGCGCTTGCCCGCAAGGGGGGCGTGCCAAGGCGGGACACCTGGGCTGCGGATCCGCGCTTGCTCGTATCATGGCGTTCGGGACATGGCGAGATCGGGAGGGCGATCTCAGCTCAAAAAGTCCAACAATATCGGCTGCAATAGCTGGGGTTTGTCCCGGTGGGGCATGTGGCCGCAGTCAGCTATTTCGACCGTCCGCAGATCGCGGAAGGCGGCTTGTCGTCGGCTCATGCTGTCCACGGCGTTGTACCAGGAGCGGTCACCGCTCACGTACAGGACCTGGGCTGTGATTCGCCGCCAAAAGCCTTCCATGAAGTCGATGGTGAAAGGGTCTGCCTCGGGTGCCTGCAGGAGTGGGTCGTGCTTGAGTTGGTAGCGACCGTCGTCCAGACGTCGTGTGCCGCTGTTCGCGAGCTCTAGTGCCAGATCGTACTGGAGCTCGGAGTCGCGCTCGCACCATTTGCGTGCGGCGTCTTCCAGGGAGGCAAATTGAGATTGAGGCTTGGCGCGTAGCACTGCCGAGCGGGCGATCCAGGCGGAGACGCGTTCGGGCGTAGGCGTTGTATCGTGGGGTGGTCCGAGACCTTCAATGAGTACCAGCCGGCGTACCTTTTCCGGGAAGGCACCGGCGAAGGCGGCAGCCGCGATGCCTCCGCGGGAGTGCGCGACCAAACTGACGGTGTCACAGTCGAGGTGATCGACGAGGCCCGCAATATCGGCGACGAAGTCCATCGGGTGGTAGGTGGCGCCGGGGCCGACGTGGGAGGAGTCGCCATGCCCGCGGGCGTCGGGTGCCACGACGTGATGGCGCTCGGCGAGCTCGCCGTCCACGACGCCGGCAAAACCCCAAGCATGTTCCAAGAACCCGTGAATCATCAAAACTGGTGGCCCTGGGTTGGTTGAGGCCCATTCGAGGTAGTGGCAGTCGATCCCAGTGGGCAGACGGAGCTTTTGCGATTGCGGGGGGGGGGCGAAGCGCGACACCCAGAGGTTCTAGTGGGGGCAGGCGGCCGTCGCCACTCGGCGGGCAGATAGGGCCGCCGCGGGGTCTGCCGAACGCTGTCTGCGGATTATTGCGCTGGCGGGCCAGTGATGGGGTGACCGGCGCGGCCTCGCTATGATGCGCCCCCGGGCCGAGTTCCGCCGGCTGCCCTGTTCTCTGCTTGTGGAAGACTTCCGTAAGTCTTCCGTAAGTCTTGGGAACACTTGTCGATTATTCGGCACGGTCTGAAAAAGTGAGGCCGTTGTGCCCCCGGCTCGTCGTGTAAACTAGTCACTAGCGCGTCCCCCCATGTCTGAGTTCCGAAACGTCGCAGGTTACGAACTTCACGGTTCGATCTCGACCGGGAAGCGATCGACGACGTACATCGGTCGTCGCCGTAATCTGATGGGGGCGTCACGGATTGTCGTGGGCAAGAGCTTCGACGACGGTTTGCGCGCGGATCCCAGCTTCGCGATCTCACTGCGGGAGGTGGCAAACCATGTCGGGGCTTTCGAGCATCGCAATCTCGTTCGCTTCATCGATTTTGTTCAGACCAACGACGATCTGATGTGGGTCTCCGAGTACGTCGAAGGCGAGGCTCTGTCGCGTGTGGTCCGATCGGTGCGGCGAAAATTGACGGGCATCCCGCTAAGTATTTGTCGAGCCATTGTGTGCGACATCTTGGCGGGGCTGCAAGCCGCGACCAACGCCCATCACGCTGGGCAGCCCCTGTTCCTGGCGCACGGTTGTTTGTCCCCGGATAACGTCGTGGTGGGTTCGGACGGAGCCGCCAAGCTGCTCAATCTAGGCGTATCTTCGGTGCAGTGGACCTATGACGGCCATCAGAGCCTCGCCGTATTCTCAGCCCCCGAACGCTTTCACAGCGGGCCCTCGGCATCCGGGGATGTGTACTCCGTCGGTGGCATCCTGTGGGAGCTGGCCTGTGGCGGCTTCGCGAATGAGAACCCGAACCGCCTCCGGGATCCTATGAGTCAAAATCCGACGATCCCGGATTCTTTGGCGGAGGTATTGGTCCGCGCCCTGTGCGTGAATCTGAAGGGCAGGTACCACAGCGCAACCCAGATGTCGGCAGCGGTCCGCGCTTCCGGCATGGTGGCGGACGCAGGCGACGTGGGTGACTTTATTCGAGAGCACGCGCGGGAAGCGCTGCTCGAACGGGAAAATACCATCGCGGATATCGAGAACTCCGCCTTCCCGGAAGCGTTGAATCCAGCAGGCGATCAGTTGCTGCAGTTCGCCGACAGCGGCGGTCCCGAGTCTGCCCCGGCGATGTCATTGCGCTCCGGCACGCTCAACATTGGTGCGCCTCCTGCCGCCCATTTTTCTGACTTTTCTCCGAACCCCGAACCCCCATCAGCCCCAGACTCCGAACCGGCGCCCACCACTCGTCGGTCGATCCAGATTGTTGATTCTGAGGGGCGTGATTTCGACCACGCTCCGCTTTCGAGTTCGCCGCCGAGTTCGCTCGATGCCGGGCTGCCGAAGGCCAAAAGCACGAGTCGCGAGGGGGGACTTCTGCTGGATACTCTGGACGAGCCGGGCGTGGAGTCGTCGGCGCCCATCTCGTTCAGCGAACCTTCCCCATCGCGCGGCATGTCGAGTACGCCCCCCGCATCCCTACCCATGCCGGACGATCTCAGTGCGTTGTTGGACGAAGAGGAGTCCGGCGGCGTGCTGAAATGGATACTGCTACTCGGCGTCGTCGGCGTGGTGGTTCTGTGGTGGTACACGTCCCGCTAGGGGCCCGGGGCGGAGACATAGCGCACAAGCTGACCAGTCTGCTGCTGCTGCTGCGTAGGGGGCTTGTTGGGCTGGGTACGGGTATGCCTGGCTGTCGCCGCGTAGTCAGTTTGCTGACTCAGGGTCAGAGATGTAGTTTTTGTTGGCGTTATATTCAAAGTTTACGAGCAGACAATATGTTCTTGACCTTCGTGCCGTAAAAAACGAACGTTCGTTTAGTTCTGGTGCCCAGTGTGAAAGTCCCAGCTAAAATTATGACTCAGACCGCTACTTCCCCCGAGCCCGTTTCCAACCCCACGACGGCTATCGACGAAATCCCAGCCTTGGTCGACGCCTCCCGTCAGACCTTTGAAGGCGGTCGGAGCCGCCCCCTCAGCTGGCGTCGTCAACAACTCGACGCGCTCAGCCGGCTCATCACCGAACGGGAGACAGAGATCTGCGATGCGCTTCATGCCGATCTTGGCAAGCCGGCGCTGGAAGCGTTTGCGGCGGAGGTGGCGATTGTTGGTTCGGACATCGAATACATCAAGAAACATCTCGCCGGCTGGATGAAGCCGCAAAAGGTTTCGACGCCGGTGTTGCTGCAACCCGCCAGCGCTCGCGTCCGTCAGGAGCCCCGAGGCGTTGTGCTCATCATCGCGCCTTGGAACTATCCCTTTCAGTTAGCCATGAGCCCCTTGGTGGGAGCTATCGCTGCGGGCAATGTCGTCATCATTAAGCCGAGTGAGCTCGCCCCGGCGACTTCTGCCCTCATGGCGCGGCTCTTTGCGGAGTACCTCGATACCGACTGCATCAAGGTAGTCGAAGGGGGAGTTCCCGAAACCACGGCCTTGTTAGAGCAGCGCCTGGACTATGTCTTTTTTACCGGCAGCACGAGCGTGGGCAAGGTGGTGATGCGCGCGGCAGCCGAACACCTCACGCCGGTGACCCTCGAGCTGGGTGGCAAGAGTCCAGTGATCGTCGACAAGAGCGCGAACCTGGAAGTCAGTGCGCGGCGTATTATCTGGGGCAAGTGTTACAATGCTGGCCAGAGCTGTGTCGCGCCGGACTACGCTCTGGTGCACGAAGACATTCACGAACGCTTCGTCGAACAGCTGAAGAAGACGATCCTGGAGTTCTACGGGGACGACGCACAGAAAAGCCCGGATCTTGGGCGCATCATCAACGAGCGTCACCACGCGCGCGTGGCGAAACTACTGGAGGGGCAGACGGTCGCCATCGGTGGGCAAGTCGATGAGGCGGACTGTTACATCGCGCCGACCGTCCTGGTGGACGTGGACTTGGCATCGCCCGTCATGAACGAAGAAATTTTCGCTCCCATTCTAGCGGTCATCAAAGTTGCCGACATGAATGAGGCCGTTCGCATCGTGAATGATCGCCCGGAACCTCTCGCCCTGTACGTCTTTGCCGGTGACTCCAGCACGGCGCAAAGTGTTCTCGATTCGACTCGTTCTGGCGGCGCTGCTGTCAATCAGGTGCTCATGCACTTGGCGATTCCCGAGCTGCCCTTTGGCGGTTTGGGCCCCTCCGGTGTGGGCGCCTATCACGGCAAACACAGCTTCGACACGTTCACCCATCGTCGCGGCGTGTTGAACAAACCCACGATGATGGACCCGCCGATCGCGTATCCGCCGTACACGCCGACCAAAGAGAAAATCATTCGTCGCTTTGTGTGAAGCAAGGCGGTGGCCTTTCGGGGCGGCTTGCTGAGCAGCCTCGGCGCGGCTTTCTGAATCGTCGCCAGCTCTCTGAGCTGGCGCGCGGTGTTGAACACGCAGTTTCGGACGCGCGGCTTCGGCGATGGCTTGCTCCTGCTCAGCGAGCGCCGCGCGATATCGTTCTCATCGAATCTTACGGCGCCGAAAGATTCGGTGCTGGCTCTCTTCTAATTGGCGGCGATCGCGACACCCGCCCCCCCCCTCATCGGGGCGGGCTCGGGTCTGCGCTCGGCCAGCGTGTTCGGTTGGCGTCGAGCGAACTACAGTCGTTCGATGATCGTCGCGGTGCCCACCGAGGCGCCGCAACACATGGTGATGAGTGCCGTGTTCTTGTCTTGTCGCTCGAGCTCGTGAAGAGCGGTGATGATCAAGCGCGCGCCGGTCGCGCCCACGGGATGACCCAGCGCGATCGCGCCGCCGTTGACATTGAGCTTGTCCATGTCGGCCTTCATGGTTTGCACCCACGATAACACCACTGACGCGAAGGCTTCGTTGACCTCGTAAAGGTCGAGATCGCTCATGCTCATTCCCGCCTTTTGCAAGCAGCGCTCGGTGGCGTTGATGGGGCCGTCCAGCAGGTAATAGGGATCGGCTCCAACGACGACGTCTTGCAGGATGCGCGCCCGGGGTTTGAGTCCGAGCTCCTTCGCCTTGTCGACGGTCATCCACAACACGGCCGCAGCACCGTCCGTTACCTGGGACGAGTTGCCCGGCGTGTGAATGTATTCATCGAACACAGAGTTCAGCTCGCCGAGTTTCTCCAGCGTGGTGTCGCGAATGCCTTGGTCCTGTTCGACCAGCTTGCTGTCGCCGGTGGGGATGCCGTCTTCGTCCACTATAGGAGCGTTGATCGGCACGATTTCTCGCTTGAATCGTCCGCCGTCTCTCGCTGCTTTGGCTAGCTTCTGGGAACGATAGGCCAGCTCGTCCACGTCTTTGCGGGTGATGCCGCGTTTGTCGGCGATGCGCTGGGCGGCGGTGAATTGCTCGGGGGGGCTGTCCCACTTCCAGTCATCCGGCCACATGAATCCCGGGCCGTTCATCACGTTCATGCCGAGGCCCACGCGGCTCATCACTTCGACCCCCGCGGCGATGCCGATATCCATGGAGCCGGCTTGCACTAGGGCGCGCACCATGTTGTTGGTTTGTTGGCTCGATCCGCACTGGGTATCGACGGTGGTGCCACCGACGCTCCAGCCTTTGTTACGGGCTAATACGCCGTGACGGATGATGTTGCCGCCTTGTTCTCCGGCTTGGGTTACGCAGCCGCCGATGACTTGTTCTACGTCTTCGGGGCCTAGGCCAGACTTCTCGTTGACTGCGTCAATCAAGGTGCCAAGTAGGCTGGCGGGGTGAAATCCGCTGAGATCGCCGCGGCCTTTTTTGCCACGACCAAGGGGGGTTCGTAGAGCTTCTACGATGACTGCTTCACGCATGGGGGGGTCTCCTATTTCGATGGGCTGGGCCGCAATTGTCGGCCCTCCGATAGCAAAATTCATAGCCCGGGAAGCGCCTTGGGGGTAGTTGACTGAGTGTAAAATATCGTAGGGTTCTGAGCGATGGCAGCGCCCCCTCCTGATGCAAGATACGCGCTCCGGATTGCGCCGCGGTGTGTCAGTCGTTGGCTTCCGAAGTGCTCTCCGACGGCCTGCGTGGTGAGCTTCTGTGCGGGGCTCGTGTGTCTCATGAGCTGTGGTCGTGTTCCGGAGACGAAAAGTGAAACGACGCCTTCACGGGTCGTAGAGGGCGAGTCGTTAGGGGATGTGTCAGACGCCGAGCAAACAAAAAGCAGCGACAAGCTCGACCGATCCAACCTGGCTACAAGGCTTGGTCTGGGGTCATCGCCTGTTCTGAGCGCATGGCCTGGGGGAACCGAGGACATGGCGGAGAAGTCGGGCGCTGATTCGGCAGTGTCGTCCGCCCCAGTGAAGATCCCGGGAGGGGGGTGGCGCATTCGCCTCGGCTCGGAACGACATCACCGCGCTGTGGCTCGGCGCTCGTCGGTCGGCCACTTGAGTACAGAATGTTCGTCGACCGCTGTGCGAAGCGACCATGAAGTCATGGGTGGCGTCGAGTGATGAACGCGGGGCGACGCCAACTACTCGCGGGTTTCGTGGCGGGAGCCGTGACCATCGGGGGACCCCATTGGGGCTGGGCCAGTGTGCCTGTGACCATCGTCAACACGGACTTGCCGGGTGTCGGTTTGAACGATGAGAGCCCTGCGGTTCCGGTAGGGGGCAACCGCGGGACCACCGTGGGGGAGCAGCGCCTCCTAGCGGTTCAGCATGCGGCCTCGATCTGGGGGGCGACCTTGGATGGTGTCGTGCCTGTTGTGGTGGACGTGAGTTTTGCCCCCCTCGACTGTGATGCGTTCGGAGGTGTGACGGGTCAAGCGGGGGCCGCCGAGTTTGTCTGGGATGTGCCGGGGCTGGAGCCCGCGTGGTTGTATCCGGTACCGCTGGCGGAGCGAATTCTTGAGCGCGAAATCAACGATGGCGCAGCGGACATTATCGCAGAATTTAACGGCAACCTGGGGTCGCTCACCTGTCTAAGTGGCGGCGATTTCTACTACGGTTTGGATGGCCTCCATTCCGCTATCACGATCGATTTGGTGGCCGTTTTCCTCCACGAGATGGCTCATGGCCTTGGTTTCGCCAGCTTCGTTCAACTGGATACGGGCGAAAGTTTGGGCGGTCGCAGTAACCCTTTTCTCAGCCACGTGTTCGACAGCAGTGCGGGGTTGGACTGGGGGCAGATGACGCTGGCTCAGCGCCGAGAATCCGTGGTGAATCTAGGGGGAGTCAGTTGGACCGGGGAGCATGTACGGGCTCTGGTAGAGAAAGACTTGGGGCGAGGGATACCGATGCTGAGGCTTTCCCCTGAGCTTGCTGGTTTCGAAGGGTGGATTGCCGACGCCGCGATCGGGCCCCGTACTGCCTCAGGCGCTGTGTCGGGACCAGTGCGAATCGCTGACCCGCCGACAGCCTGTCCGGGGGTGCGCGATGCGCTGGGTGCGATCTTGCTGATTTCGGACTCTGTGGGTTGTGATTACGGCGATCAAGCGATGGCTGCCGAGCGCGCAGGTGCCGTGGGAGCACTGTTTGACAGTGGCCGTGAGACCACGCCGCCGCGGCCCATGGAATTTTCGACCGATGTACTGGCCGGCATCGAGTTGGGCATTCCCGTGTATCGCGTGACGGGGAGTGATGCTGAGATCTTGCGGGCAGGGGAGGGCGTGACGGCAACCATGGCGGCGGACGCGCAGAGGCTTCAGGGGTCTGATGCGCAGGGGCGCTTGTTGCTGCATACGGTGAGCCCCCTACGTCAGGGCGGTTCGGTATCTCACTGGACGCCGTCCGCGCGTCCCAATCTGTTGATGGAGCCGACCATTCCGCCGAATATGGCCCACGATGTGGCGATGGCGGCGGCGGCTCTGCGTGACATGGGATGGGCGCCATTCTGTGGCAATGGCCGTATGGACCCCGACGAAGAATGCGACAACGGCGATGCCAATAGTGACGCAGCGCTCAACGCTTGCCGGACCGATTGTCAGCTGGCGTACTGTGGCGACGGAGTCGTGGATGATGGCGAGAGCTGTGACGATGGCGATAATTCTGATGCACCGGGAGCGTGTCGAGGCAACTGCGAGCAGCCTGTGTGCGGAGACGCTGTCGTCGATCCCGGCGAGCAGTGCGACAACGGGGGAGCCAATGGCGATGTCGACTGCAGCGCTCTGTGTGTGATCGGTGAGTGTGGTAACGGACTCGTCGAAGGCTTCGAAGGTTGCGATGATGGCAACAGTCAAGATGGCGATGGTTGCGAAAGCTGTCGAGCCGTGGAAGACAGCGCGTGTCGTTGTCGGGTGGTCGG
>JABSRN010000130.1 GCA_013214025.1 Polyangiaceae bacterium | reverse complement strand
GCGTCCATTAGCCAAGCGCACGTCGGGGCTTTTGGGTTTGTGGGCCCAGTCCGCACCGGGCGATCGGAGTGTGCAACGTCGCGGAACACGACGGCGAATCGGGCAGACAACTACGACTCGCACGTCTGAACATCCCATAGGGAACGTTGGGCAGGTTATCGCTGTCGATGATGGGAATGCCGTGGAGACGGTCGAATATGATCCGTATGGCGTCCGACTTGAAGCTTCGACGGGGGATGGAGCGTTTGGGTTCTCGACGATTTATCGTGACCCGGAGACTGGGCAGCTTGCTTACAATTTCCGGAAGTACCAGCCGGGGGTTGGGCGTTGGTTGAATCGGGATCCCAAGACTGAGCCGGGGCACCGGATTACTAAGGCCACGACCCGGACACCTTCGACGTCGAGGCGCATCGCGCGTGGCCCTGGGGCTGACGAGTGGGAGTTCTTGCGAGCACGAGCGAGTCGAACCCCTTCAGACAGCGAATCGATCCACCTTTTCGTTGGAAACGATCCAGTAAACGGAATTGATCTGCTTGGGGAAGCCAAGATCGAAGTGCGCTACAATGCGCTTGGCGAGATTGGCGGTCTAACTTGGTATCATGCATATGTGTTGCTGCACTGGCCCAATGGTGAGCGAACATTCTATCGTGGTGGTCCCTCTGCCGGGGGGCCCGGTAATCCTACGCAGTCGCTTACGTCTCCAGGGGGTTCGTTCGGGCCAATCATTCTAATGATCGGGGCCTATCGCCCAGGTACTATCGACTGGGAAACTGGCTCGCCCCCGTCAGTGACGGTGGTGGACGATAATGTGTCGGCCCGCTGCTATCACAACCAGCTCGTAACTTATGCTCACCGTATCGTTGACCAGCGGATTACCTATCACCCGCTTGGGCCAAATAGTAACTCCGTTGCTCACGAGCTAGTGGCGAACCTTGGGTTCGCGCGACCAAGCCCACCTGATGCCGGGATGATTGTTCCAGGCCACGACGATGCGCTTTTTGACTATAACGCACCAACTTTCCTCGACCGATTGCTAGATCCGTAGAAGGTGAGGACGATGAAAAGCATTCGCCAGAGTTTTGTATTGATCGTGAGCATGGTCGGACATGTTGCTTGTAACGGCCCTGAAACGGCGAGTCAGGTTGCAGGGGCGGACACGGTTGTGCAAGGAAAGTCTGCAGTGATGTATCCGAAGAATGTTCAGGCGGTAGTCGCTCGGTTTAAGAAAGCTGCCGACCGGCGGGAAGTGGAGGCTATCCTGCGAGAGAACAAAATCGAACACCATTGGGATGCGGAGGAAGGACTGTTCCTCGGGATCATGCGGAACGTGCGAGGCAATGGAATTGTAAGTGAGAGCTTCCAGTTCCGAATTCGAATGGCTGGCGAGCGTGTGAAGACGGTGACCGTCGAAGCCATTTTTACTGGGCCGTAGATATACTAGCTCAGCGACTCTTCCCTGGCGCAAATGACTGCTGCGTACGTAAAATGGTGTCGACCGGAAGCCGCATGAATGTTGGATAATCGACAGTTTTACGAGGGTGGGCGCCATCGTATTTATCGAGCCTCCGCCTAATGGCTAGCTCAGCTGCGGGCGATGTTGGTTGAGCTGAACTCGATGAGCTGAGCCGTTCATCGGGAGACGTCCGCGTTGCGCCCGACAGCTGCAGCGACCATTAGACGGTGGCGTTACAGTGACGGGGAGGGCTCTTTCTTAAAGAGTAGATACACCTGTGCCTAGCTGCGAAGTGACTCCTTAGCAGCTGGGCTTAGTCGTTTTGTCTCTTAGCTGGCTTGTCTGGTTTGGACCAATGAGTTGATGAGGCGGATCACTGCACGTTGATCCTTATCGGGCAGAGTTCTGATCTGCTGGAACTTCTTCCAAAGACGTTTGGTCTCGGGATCTGACGGCGTGAGCTTCGACGCGGAAGGCTTCTTTGGGGTCTTGAGACCAAGCAGCTCGTCTGAGGTGACTTTCAGAGCCTTGGCTAGTTGGGCGACGACGTTGCCGGGCGGGGTATCTCCGACGGTCTCGTAGTGGGAGATCGCTCGCTGAGTGGAATCGATTAGCTCGGCGAGTTGAGCTTGGGTGAGACCACGATCGAGGCGGCTCGCGCTTAGCCGTCGTCCGAACTCGGAGCTGGGTGGAACTTTTCTGGGCATGTTGAAGCCCAGTTTAGGAGTGTGATCTTGGTTTCTCTGTATCGGCACGAGTATCGACTTGATTTGGATATACGAACTACGTATGTACGGGAGGACGGTTTTGGTGGCAAGCGAAACGGCCCAATTGGGCTGAGAAAGCGCTTGACAGCATTTTTATAGAGCGGAGGACGAGATGGGCAGGATCCCCGAAGACGAAGTGGCACGAATCAAGCGTGAAATCGCGTTGGAGCGAGTGGTGGCAGCGTCGGGTATTGAGCTGGCCCCACACGGAAAAGACCTCGTCGGCCGCTGTCCGTTCCACGACGACAAGACACCAAGCCTGGTGATCACGCCATCGAAGAACCTGTGGCATTGCCTGGGAGCGTGTCAGACGGGCGGGAGCGTTATCGACTGGGTGATGAAAGCGGAGGCCGTGAGCTTCCGTCACGCAGTCGAGCTTTTGCGTGAGCAGCATTTTTCCTCTTTAGTTGCTCAGCCGGAGCGGGGCGGGCGCCCCGCGGAGGACGGTCCTCGGCATCACCCGAAGAAGTCCCAGCGCACGAAGCTGCCAGCGTTTGCCGACGGCGGCGTGGAAGCGGCGGCGTTGATGCTGCGAGTAGTGGAGCATTATCACGAGCAGCTGAAGCAGAGCCCGGAGGCTCGAGAGTACCTACAGAGTCGTGGGCTGGGCTCTCCAGAGCTGTTGGAGCACTTTAAGATCGGGTTTGCGAACCGGACGCTGGGGTATCGGCTGCCGACGCGGCAAGTGAAGGCGGGGCGTGAGCTGCGGGGCCAGCTCACCGAGCTGGGCGT
>JABSRN010000013.1 GCA_013214025.1 Polyangiaceae bacterium | reverse complement strand
CGGCTTGTCGCTCGACCGCATCAGTTCGACGGCCTCAGCCTTGAACTCAGGTGTAAACTTTCTTCGCTTCTTCGTTCCCATGTGGACTCCGGTCTCAATTAGCTCTTGTTTCCGGCAGTCCACAAAACCGGATCAATCCCAAACATTCGATTGAAGGCTTCGCTCAGAGCCCCCACCTCGTCCCGAGTGGAGACGACAATCGGCTTGAACTCAGTAGCCGGTACGGGCTTGGACACCGTCCGCGTCAAGGCTTCCATAGGAGTCAAGAAACGGCCCACCACCAACGTGAAGGCAGCCATCGTCGCGAGCACAGCAAGAAATAGCGGGCCCACGAGTTTTGGCTTAGCCCAGTTACCAGAGCCTCAAATACGGATACTCGACGCAGCTGAACCGCATGCCAGGGCTCACCCAGGGGCGCAGATCGGATCGGGGTAAACACCAAATGGTAATCGTGTCCCTGGCTCGAGGTCCACGATCTCTGGTTTTCGCGAATTGGGAGCGAAGCGCTGATCCACTCGGCCGCCGTGCTCAACGCGCTGGGGAGGAAGACCGCCTTTCCGTCTGACGACACCACGTAGGCCAGACTGCTGACTTCTGTCGCTGAACCCTCAAAGTACCCATTCAAGCTCAGCGCCAACGCATCCAGCACAACGACCACGCCGATGCGATCGTCCATGATGTCGACGATCCGCATCGCGTAGCCCACCACACGCTCGGTCGGCGCCAACAATGCCTCTACGAACGCCGGGCGCGATGGGGGGATCCAACGCACGCTGTCCTTGCCCGCCTTAAAGGTTGGCTTCAACCACTTCTCGCCCACCACACGCCCCATCAACGGCTCGATGCTCTCACGACCATCGCGCCGCACAGAGTTGACGCCCGCAATCTTCCCGGCCGGCTCTATCAGGACAACGGCCGCGTAGCGGTTTTTGCCCTGATAGAGCTCGTCAGTGTACCAATTGAATCGCTTGGGATCACCGGTTTGCAGAGCGACAGCAGAGAGGTCCAATCGCGACGCGGTCGTGGCGTCGACTTGGGCGTCCTGTAGAACCGACTGCAGGTTCCTCGCAAGGTTGTCAGCCCCCTGGGCAAGATTCGTGTCCGACAGAGTCACCAGCGCATCAGTTGCCGTGCTGGTAGCAGATCTCCAAACCTCGATGGAAATCAGACCGACCACAAGCGCGGCCACCCCCAGCAATTTGGTTCGAATACTTAGGCCGGCCTAAGACATGATCTCTCGAACGGCGTCAGCTTAGCCTGGCCCTCGCGGCGTCGCGACCCCGATCGCCACGGGCGTCGCTACCCAACCCGACCGGGAACAGCTGCTTAGCGAACGCCCCAACCGGGGAGTTCGCTAAGCAGCTCCCGAGGACGGTTTTCTCCGTATCCCAAGACCGAGGGAGCCCCATCGCCCAGCCAAAGAGCGCTCAGCCAAAGAGCGCTCAGCCAGACATGCTTTTTCCGGCAGGCGCCTCGGCTTCCTGCTCCGCGCCCGGCCCAACGAACATTCTGACCGCGTTGACCAGACGCTCCAGCTCGATAGGTTTGCTGAGATACGCGTTCATGCCGGCATCCAGACAGGCGTTCCAGGTCCCGTCAGTCGTGTCCGCCGTGAGGGCGAAAATGGGAACGGTATCGCCGCTCGCCCGTATTTCCCGTGATGCGTCGTAGCTGTTCAACTCCGGCATATGTAGATCCATCAAAATCAAATCGAACTGGCCTTCTTTGAACGCTTCGACTCCCTCGCGGCCATCCTTTGCCAGTTGCACCTCGAAGCCCAACTTTTGCATGAGCTTCCTGGCGACCAAGCGATTCACGGAATTGTCATCGACGACCAACACTCGCCGTCCGCGCCAGGTGGTGGCCCCCGTTGCCGACGGCTTCGATAGTCGGGCGGACATCACGATAGAAGGAATAGAAGCCGCTCGTGCCAAAGGCGGTGAATCATCTGGGACGGTGGGAGTTTCGAGAAACTTCTCCAACGCAGCGTATAGTTCGCCCAATACCATGGGTTTCGTCAGGTAGCCGTTCATTCCGGACCTCGTACACTCGTCCGCAACGCCCGGGACCACGTCTGCCGTCAGTGCCAATATGGGGCGCGTCAGGCCCTGATGTCTCAGCTCCCGGGTCGCGTCATGACCGTTCATGACCGGCATGTGACAATCCATCAGTATCAAATCAAAGTCGCCGGCGGTCGCCGCTGCGACAGCCGCTTGACCATCGACCGCCAGCTCGACCTCAAAACCGAGCTTTTTCATCAAGCGGTCCGCCACGATACGGTTCACTGAATTATCGTCAACGACCAACACTCGCTGATCATCCCAGCACAGTCCGCGAGAGAACGGACTGCGAGATTTGTCGGGCTCTTGCACAACCGG
Source organism: Polyangiaceae bacterium (assembly GCA_013214025.1). Classification (GTDB taxonomy): domain Bacteria; phylum Myxococcota_A; class Polyangia; order Polyangiales; family Polyangiaceae; genus JABSRN01. Next base: position 84,151 of record JABSRN010000013.1, on the reverse strand, counting down.
CTTGGATTCGCCATCGGTCAGCGTTAAGCGGATTTCGGCCACCGTACGGACAGGAAGCACCGGGGCTGCGAGCCTCCCCCGCAGGTGTCCGCGGGAGCCTTCGCGGGAGGGCATGGACGCAGTACAAGAGAACGAGGACAGCAAGTTGGTCGGACTGGTTCGCTGACGAGACGTGGTCGAACGGATGATGGTCATGCGAAAAATTCGTCCGTCGCTGGCACCCACCGGCTAAGGGCGTTCCGGCTCAGCCCGCTGGGCTTCCCGCAGCTCTTGAGCTCGATACCCGACGGTTAACCATCGCGGCTCACCAGCGAGCCCTACAATGTCGAGTTTTCCAGGCTCGCGGCGCGCGATAACGCGCCGCGTTATCGCGCGCCGCGAGAGGCGCGCCCGAAGTCCCACTCCCCCGTTGAATTCCAAGGCTTTGAGGGGACTGGACGTGCGGCCCGTTAGTGACTACGAGACCACCCCACAACGGCCCAAATACCCGCAGTTATAGCGGCCCCCTAGAACGGATTACGGACAGTCATGAAGGACCTCAGCCTCTACCGCAACATCGGCATCTTCGCCCACGTGGATGCGGGCAAGACCACCACCACCGAGCGGATTCTCAAGCTCACCGGCAAGATCCACAAAATGGGTGAGGTGCATGACGGCGCCGCAACGACGGACTTCATGGAGCAGGAGCAGGAGCGAGGCATCACGATTCAGTCGGCTGCCACCACCTGTTTTTGGAAAGACCATCGTCTGAACATCATCGACACCCCGGGCCACGTGGACTTCACCATTGAAGTCTACCGTTCGCTGAAGGTGCTCGACGGCGGCGTCGGCGTGTTCTGCGGATCCGGCGGCGTAGAGCCCCAGAGCGAAACCAACTGGCGCTACGCGAACGATTCGAAGGTCGCGCGAATCATCTTCGTCAACAAGCTCGACCGCTTGGGCGCGGATTTTTACCGCGTGCTCGACCAAATCAAGAACATCCTCGGCGCCAAACCCCTGGTCATGGTGCTGCCCATCGGCATCGAAAGTGACTTCATCGGTCTCGTCGACCTGCTCACGCGCAAGGCCATCATCTGGGACGACTCGGGCGACCCGGAAGCCTTCGAGGTCAAAGACGTACCCGAGGACATGAAGGCAGACGTGGAGAAATACCGCGCCGATCTCATCGAGATGGCCGTCGAAGAAGACGACGAGCTACTCGAGAAATACCTAGAAGGCGAAGAGCCCAGCATCAACGACATCAAGCGCTGCATCCGTCAGGGTACGGTCAAGCTCAACTTCTTCCCGACCTTCTGCGGCTCGGCATTCAAGAATAAGGGCGTGCAGATCGTGCTCGACGCAGTAGTCGATTACCTGCCGGCCCCCACCGAGGTCCCCCCCCAGCCCGAGGTCGACCTCGAAGGCGAAGAAACTGGTGAATTCGCCATCGTAGACGCCACCGGCCCCGTGCGAGCCCTGGCGTTTAAGATCATGGACGACCGTTTCGGCGCCCTGACCTTCACGCGCGTCTACTCCGGCACCATTAAAAAGGGCGACACGCTGCTCAACACGGCGACCGGCAAGACCGAGCGCATCGGCCGCATGGTGGAGATGCACGCCGACGACCGCACCATGGTGGATACAGCTCAGGCCGGTGACATCATCGCCATCGTCGGCCTCAAGAACGTGCGCACAGGCCATACCCTCTGCGACACCAAGAAGCCCGCGACCCTCGAACCCATGGTCTTCCCGGATCCGGTTATCTCGGTCGCCCTGACGCCCAAAGACAAGGCCAACCACGAAAAGCTGAGCGCAGCCCTCGGCAAGATGGTCGCCGAAGACCCCTCCTTCCACGTCGAAGTGGATCAAGAGAGCGGCGAAACCATCCTCAAGGGAATGGGCGAGCTCCATCTCGACATCAAGGTCGACATCCTCAAGCGCACCCACGGCGTCGAAGCCACGGTCAGCGAGCCCCGCGTCGCCTACCGCGAGACCATCACCAAGAGCATCAGCGAAGTCTACGTCCACAAGAAGCAGACCGGTGGTTCGGGTCAGTACGCCAAGATCGACTACACCATCGAGCCCACCGAGCCCGGCGAGGGTTATGTCTTCGTAAGCGGCATCACCGGCGGCAACATCCCGAAGGAGTTCATCCCATCGGTCGAAAAGGGCTTCCGGCTCATGATGGGTAAGGGACCTCTCGTTGGTTTCCCCTTGCTCGACTTCAAGGTCACTCTGAACGACGGCTCCTTCCACGCGGTCGACTCCTCCCAGGTCGCCTTCGAGACGGCTGCCAAAGCCGCCTACCGTCAGTCCATGCCCAAAGCCGGCCCCGAGCTGCTTGAGCCCATCATGAAGGTCGACGTCTTTGTCCCTGACCTCAACGTGGGTGACGTTATCGGCGACTTGAACCGGCGCCGCGGCATGATCAGCGGTCAGGAAAAGGGTCCGACCAACGTACGCATCAAGGGCGAAGTACCGCTGAGCGAAATGTTCGGATACATCGGCGACCTACGCTCCAACACCTCGGGCCGCGGCCAGTTCGTGATGGAGTTCAGCCACTACGGCTCAGTGCCCCGCAACATCCTTGAGGTCGTGCGGGAGCAGGTGAAGGCCCGCGAAGAGGCGCTCAAGAAGTAAGCACGCTCTTCAACCGGCATCGCGAGTCGTCTCTCCCCAGAGGCGGCTCGTTTCGCTTTTGTCTCCCACCCGTCACCAACACGAAACGCCCGACCACGCTGGTACCGCTTTCATTTTTCTGACCTTGAATCAGAACACAGACTACGAGTCAGCCCACACAAACACTGAACAACCCGGACAGCTGATGCTTCCCTCCGAATTGTGTCACGCACATATTCAACTGCCAGCATTGGAGCGGCTGTATATTTATTGCGTGGGCGTACAACTATGCCTGACAGCTCTGCGGCAATCCCGAACATCGATCTCTCCCGTTGGCCGCTGGTGCAAGTGCACTGGCCGAAGACTCTCGACCGTGAATTCGTGGACGCGTTCCTGAGCGCCACAGCCAGCCTCAGCCGACGCGGAGAAGCCTACGCCATCGTTATTAACAAACACGATGCTCCCCTTCCCACAGCAGCGAACCGTAAAATGATCGCGGACCGAATCAGCCAAAACCCGCCCCCCGGCGTCGGTACGTTGGTTGCGTCCGCCGTCGCGCTGCAGAGCTCCTTGTTGCGAGGCGCTCTCACCGCCATCAGTTGGCTGATCAAACGCAAGTACCCGGTGCGTGCCTTCACCAGCCACACGGCAGCCATCCGATGGGCACGAGCCGAGTGGCTGCGCAGCGAGCTGGCTACGGATCTCTCTGGGGCAAGAAACTCAGCAACGCCGTCGAGTTGACCTGCCCCCCTCTCAGCGCTGAGCGGGGCGCGCTGAGCGGGGCGCGCTGAGAGAGGGGCGCACTGAGCCCCCTGCGCGTTGCCGCGTGCTCAGGCCTTTGCCGCCCGCCATACCTCGCCGGGTCCTAGCCCCGCTGACGAACTGCTAGGCTATCTGGACACGGCATGGACGACGAACAAGCTAGCCCCGCTGGAGGCCCAGCCATCGACGAAACTGCGCTCGATGAAACTGTCGAGTCAGTACCGGCACCACGCTGGGCGAAGGGCCTCGCCTTTGTGTCCCTCATGGCTGCCGTCGCCATTGCTTTCTATGCCGTCCGTGGCAAGGACGCTGCCGAGATAGAAGAGCTGTTCGCGCCCCTCGGCCCTTGGCAAGCGCCCCTCTTCGTCGTCGCCTATGCCGCGGGTACAGTATTGCTCGTGCCCGGATCTCTGCTCACCCTCGCTGGGGGCGCGCTCTTTGGCCCCTGGCTCGGCACAGCAGTCAACCTATCTGGCGCGACCCTAGGGGCGAGCGGCGCCTTCCTGTTAGCCCGCTATCTGGGCGCAGATTGGGTGCGAAAACGCCTCGGCGGCGGCATCGCAAAACTGATCGCCGGCGTGGAGGCGGACGGCTGGCGCTTCGTTGCCTTCGCACGACTCACTCCGATCTTTCCCTTCTCTCTGTTGAACTACGCGTTGGGGCTCACCCGCATTTCAGCGCGAGGCTACATGGGCGCCACCGCCATATTCATGCTGCCAGGTTGTTTCGCCTACACCTACGTGGGCCACGCTGGGCGGGCTGCCCTGACAACATCCATGGACGGGATCCGGCCGGCGTTGTTAGCCTTAGCGCTACTTGCCGCCACCGCCTACCTATCGCCCAAACTGAGTGCTCGCCTACGACGCCGCTCCGCCGCCGACTCCTCCGACGGCTCCTAGGGCGGGCCCAATCGAGCTGTACGACTCTGGCTCTGCAACTCTGGCTCGCCACTCAAGTTCTTGAACGGAACTTAAAAACTGACACACGAATAGCGCTGGCTGACTCAACTCTCTTGAGCTTCCGACGCAGATCTAGAGGCTCTCAGAGGGACTCTAAAAGCGCGCTTCTACACCGAGGCTCGGTAGCGTGATCGGCCCCAACTCTCTCGCCTGACAGCGGTAAGCGTTACAGCTCTTTTCCATTTGTTCGGGGTTAAGCGTTGTGTTTAACACCTCCGCCGCGAAGGCCCACCACGCCCCGTCCGTGCCGATGAGCCAGCGTTTCTCCAGTCGCCAATCCAAGCGCCAAAAGGGCTCCGTTCGCGGTGGGTTCCGCGCCGCTGCCAGATAGGCCACGTCAGCAGGGATCCCTGAGTAGGTCATCAGGCGAGCACCGAGTCGCCAACGGCGTCCCAAATCGTACGTCAACGCGACGTTCAACACATGGGTCCGATCAAAGGTCGATGGTCCCTCCACGCGGCCAACAAAACGCTCACTACGAGACAGCGTGTAAGCAATAATTCCGCCCAGGTGTCGAGTCATGGACCGCCGTAGCAGTAATTCGGCACCGTAGCTGTGACCCATCATTCGCGTGTCCTGATTGGTCTCACTGGCGCCATTATCCAAACGAGAAATGCCAAAACTATCATTCAAGCGGAAATGCGCGCTCTGGAAAAGCGTGCGGCTAGCGCTCATGGCTGACAGCAGATTCACGCTCACACCGGAGCTCGACAGAACGCTTCGCTGCAGTTCATCCAACTCCGGCTGCACGCCTGGCACGGGCAATGCAAACTCGGACGCTGGTGGGCGAGCCCGACACCCGACGTCAGTGTGATTCGCGAGCTCAGCAGAAAATCTGCTGATAACCGCAGCGACGCTGCCAACCTCCTATTGGTGTCGGAGCCATACAGATCGAGACGCAGCCCCGGACGCACACGAATGCAACGCGATGCTTGGAGAGCAAGCTCCGCCCACACCCCGCCCGTAGTATCCCAGCGACTCGGACACCCATCGTCAAAGTCACGGTCGTCAGCGTTGCCTTCCTCTGGATCCCGCTCCCCGCCTAAGGATACGTCGTAGCTCTCCAACAAAACATCAGCCCCGGCCTGGAGGGAAAGCTCGGAGCTCAGCACCTCGCTAAGTTCCGCGCGTATCCGTCCCAATCGGTTGCGCAGCGTGGCCTCCTCATCCCCCAGTATGGTGAAATCGATACCTCCGGTAGCAGCGAAGCGAACTTTTCCTGTCTCGCTCAATCGGTGGGCAAACCGCAAATCGAGTCGGTGAAAGCCGATATCCCAAATCGTCGTCACGCTGCCGTCCAGTTCCTCGTTTCCCGCGAAATCCTTAAAGCCAAAAGCGAACACTTCGACAGCATCAACGTCATTGAGCTCGTAGCGAGCCCGGGCCTCGTCGTCCCAGTAAGACAAGCTGAGCTCGGGAACGATCAGACTCAGCACAGCCGCCGTGTAGGAGTAGCGGGCGGACACCATCGCGCTGCCCCGACCGTCCGCAAAAAGAGCCTCCAGCATGGCGCCTGCGTCATACTGTCTCAGACTCGCCTCTCCGTGCACGCGGTACTGAGGGGCCGCCGTTTCTGCTGCAACAATGCCGCCCGTGAATCGCCCGCAGCGCGCGGGAAAGGGGCTCCCGTACAAATCCACACGATCCACAAACGCCGGGTGGCTCACCGACTGCCCCACAAACACCTGATACAGCACCGGCACTCGAATCCCGTCCACGAAATAGCCAACATTGCCGGGGGGTGCGCCCCGGACGTAAAAGAACGGCATGCCCGAACCGATGGGAGTGACCTCCGGCAAGGATTCGATAGCGCAAAAGGGGTCGCCAAAGGTGCCCGACAACTGACGAACATCAGCGCGGCTGAGCGAACGGGCAAGCTTCGGCTCATGCTCCAACACCGTCACCTCGATCGTTTCCGCCACCGGAGTGGTCTCCTGGGTCGTGTCTACGCGTCCGACCGAAGACGGGTCGGAGACATCAGGCTCAAGCGCGACCGCGGGCGGTTCAAAGCGAACTTGGAACCGAATTCGCACAGCCCTTTTCTCGCCGTTGACGCGCCCCGCCTGAAACTTCCACGTCACAGCAGCGCTGAGCGCCACATCGTCGAAGGGCGCCTCGCCGTCGAACAGCCGAACATCCATGACCTCCCCACGAACATCGAGCAGCAGCTCCAACATCACCGTGGCCTGCCCCTGCGCACCCTCCGGGTAGTTCACCGATGTATCGCTCAACACTTTGGGCGGGATCACCACATCCGTTTTCCGACGCGTGCCCGGCGAAGAGTCGGGAGTCTCTGCAGACGCCGACGCATCCAACTCCCCCGCTCCGCCTGTCCGGGTCCCTAGCAGCACGACCGCCGCCACGGACACAGCTCGGCTAAGCGCGCATCTCGCGGCTGAGATACTAGTCGGCAGCGTCCCCGCTTCACTCCTCTTTTTGTTTTGACGACGTCCCAACAACGGAAAGCGCCCCGAGGACCGAACATCTTCCCGTCGCAGATGACTCGACTCGGCCCGCCTCCGGATCTAGATTGATCGCCATCGGCTCGCCTACGTTCCGATACCGGATCAGGGCGGTGCTGTTCAGACCTGCGCTAATCAGGGCGGTGCTGTTCAGTGCCACCGCCTGTGACAACGGCTATCCTATCGCGCCTACGGCCTGCGACGACTACTGCCTGGCCGCTGAGGGGCTCAATTGCCCCAACGACAAACCCGAGCAATGCGTGAACGGGTGCGTACACAGTATTTCGCCCAACCACATCCCCGAATGCCGAGAACTATTCGACCGCGCACTGAGCTGCCTACAGGCTGCGAGTCCTGACGCTTTTCATTGCGTCCACGGAAATAGCCAGCCCCGGGAACCGCTTTGCGTGGACGAGCTGGTCCCACTGCTGGGGTGCGCCAGGGTGACTGAGGATTTCTACGAGACGTGTTTCAGCGAAAATGGCGTCCCCCGTGGGGCACCTCCGGAGGGCGGAGTAGCGCTTCATCGCGAGACCGATAGCGGCACTGCTGCGTCCAGCACCGCTAACAGCGCATCGGCCAGCGCATCGGCCCCGCAGTAGGGGCACGGGGGGCAGAAGGCGCACCGCGTAGAGGGCACACGCTGCGCGGGCTGGACGGGCTAAGAAGTAGTGCTGCCGACCCCACGGGCACAGCACGCACAGCACGCACAGCACGCACAGCCTAGCGAGCCACGCGGAGCGGGCCGGGTAAAGAGCAGGTCAGCAGACTGAACGGGCACGGTTCACCTCCCATGCCCGCTAGGTAGAACATTTTCCCGAATAGCGACCCGGCTGGCAGAACCCGATGCGGCGGCCTTCCTCGCGCGTCATTGAGCCCGTCGGGGTGTCTGCCCGCATCCGGCAAGGTGAGCTTCCCTCCGTTTCCGGCCCCCCCTCCCAGAGATCCGAGCTAGCATGTGCTTGGCTACAGAAACGCGACGCCGTCTGGCCCACTCCTACTGCCCATGAGCGCTTCCTCCCAATGTCCCCGGCCACGCCCGGCAGTGCGCTGGACCGTTTCGGCGGCTTGGACTGGAGCCATGGTGATCGCCGTCAGCCTGACCTGCGCCGGTACCGTCCTGGCGGCGCCTCCGTCAACCGCCTCCACGCCGGCGATTTATAGCGATGGTCGGGATCACTTCAACTTGCTGGATCGCCGTTTGGTGAATCGACAACTGTTCGAACAACTTCAGCGACCGGAGCAGTGGTATCGAATTGGGCGGAACTGGGACAACGTCGCCTTCGCCGTCAACGGGTCGACGGGCAGTCAGCAAACCCCCTTCGGCGGCGAGCAGAGTCGCTTTCATGGCTGGTACCTGCTCGATAGCTATGCCGCGCTTCGCCCCTTCGCGGGCTTTGACGCAAACCTGAACTTACTGATGCTCAACCCCAGCGCCAGCGACGGATTTCGTGTGTCCTCGCAGATCAATGCGGGGGTGGCGCTGCACTATCGCAACTCGGATATCTACATCGCTGGACGGCCGCTGCAAGTCGACATCCTTGGCAGCGATCTCGGTCTCGTTACCTACGGACAAGGCTTATTGCTCGAGCAATGGCCCATCGAAGGCGAAATGGTCGGGGTCGCCTTCGATGATTTTTATCTCCGCCACAGTTTTGCGGGTCGCGGCATCTTCAACGACGACATGATCACGCTGGCCGCGGGCTGGTTGGACGGACAATTAGAATTGTTTGCCACCCACTGGCTCATCGACCACCGACGCTATTCCGCAGCCGGGGTCGAAATCGGTCAAGAAAACTGGCCGTCCTGGTATCTGAACGTCTCCGGATTTTTCGAGCTCGATGAGATGGCGCGGGTATCTGCTGAGTACTCACGAAAGGTCGATACAGGAAAGAATGCCGCCCTCGCCCGCGCCGACCTCATGAGCAAGACTTCGTGGTTCGAGGTCCATGGTGGTTACCAATTTCGCTACTACCAGCAAGGCTTCGGGCCCGCGCGTGAACTGATGAACGCCACCAGCATTTTCAACACTCCCTACGCCGAAGACCGCTACGTGACTAACGCCTTCGAATACCTCGGCCTCTCTTCCGAGTTCGAACAATGGTCTCACTCGGTGATGTTGGAAACGACCGTCCCCGTTGCCTTCGGACTCAGTGTGTTTGGCGCGCAGGAATATTGGGTGCGCTTTCTCGACGACCGACAGGGCAGTGCGATTCAGCTACATTTGCCGGACGAAGGAACCGCCCCAGGTCGCATCCGGCAGTACTACTATAGCGCGGGCCTGCGCTTTCATCCGTGGCGACAGCTTCCGCATCGCCTCCAGCTGTTCATCACCAATAAACAAGTCTCCTCGCGAGACATGGTGACCGATCCCAACTCCAGGCGATTTGATCCGGGCGACTACATTGTTTTGGAGCTGGAGGCCGAGCTATGAATCAGCAACAAGGAACCACCGGAGGCTGCCGACAACGCACGACCCGGCGCCTACGACGCTCTCTCGCAGTCATCGCGGGAGCCAGCCTGGCGTGGACCGCATGCGGACCACCTGCGGAACCCACGCTAAAAGCTCAAACATTTGAGGTCACGCTCAAGAACTTACCGACGGAGCCCACCGCTCCCCTGCGCTTTGCCGTTGTCTGGACCCGCAACAACTCGGCATCCGAACAATCCTTCGTGACCACCGTCGACCAAGCCATCGAGCCCGACCAAACACGACTCAGCGTACGCTTCGAGATTCCCCCGGCTGACGTCATTACACAACTTTCACCGCTCGAGGCGATGAAAGTTACGGGCAGTGCAGTGGGTCCTTGGTCGATCTATCGACCCCGACTCATCGTGTATGAGGACACCGTCCCCAACGGTCGATTCGACTTTTCATCAACCATCTTCATCGATGAAGCGCTATCTCACGCACCAACGGAAGCCGGAGATGCGGCGGATGCCAGCGACGGCAGCGGCGACGACGCAGCTGAAGGCTCAGTCACCCGAGATGCCGGTAGGGATGCCCGCACGGATGCCCGCACGGAGGCGGGTAGCCAGCTGGACAGTTCCAGTGCCACGCCCGCTCACGCTGACGCCAGCCAGGCCCCAACCGATGCGGGCGGCGCGGACAGCTCTGCTGACGGTGGGACGGCGCCGCCGCGGGACCGCATCGTCGCCATGGACCCGGAATCCGGACAATCTCTCGCCTATGTCCGCAACGTTCGGCAGATGGTGCTCGACCTGTCCCTCAACATGGCTCGCAGCTACTACGAGTTCAGCGGGGGCAAGCTGACGCCGTGGGTGCAAACCGTGTCCACCAATGGCATCTGGCTCGCGTCCAAGCCGAAGGCTCTCGTGGTCACCGGCAACCCCAGTCTCTACGCAGCTCGCCGACTGGAATGTTTGCGGCAGGTAACTAATGACGGGACCTTCGCCCAGCGAGTTCAATTCTATCAGCCCTACCAACACATCACCGGGTGGCTAGATCCCGCATTCGTTCCCGATGCGTTATGCGGTCTGTCTGCCGGCGAATGCAGCAATGTGCTTCTCGAATCCCTAACAGATCCCGTGGCTTCTAGCAGTCCCCAGGCCCTGCTTGAGTGCCGACGAACAGCGGCTTCTAGCAGTCCCCAACGAGAAACCCTCGCCATCTTCGAACCCAGCTTTGTGTGCCGTTGGTGCGGCTGTGCCTCCGCCAATGATCTGAAGCTCTACGTCGCCGATGCTGAGGCTCTCCCCAGCTGGTGGCCCTGCGGGCAAGAGGTCGATTACTGCGACTCGGCCTTACCTCTAACGATGCCGGATCCCGCCTGCCACTAATATGGATGCCCGCAGCTACCTGCCGGGCGGACGGAGACTGGGACGCCCCTCTTCATCCTGCTCCCGCACATGATTGAGTAGGAAGGGCGTCACATTGATCACCAGTTCGGTTTTCTCCACCTCTTGCGGGGAAAACTCGAACTGTCCGGTGGTCCAATCCAATATTTGGCGGAGGGCCTCGCGGGGGTCCACTGCTGCGTCAGAACCGGCGAGCTCAGCGCTGACGATCACACCTTCCAAAAGCAGGACGCGACCTACTTGGTCCCCCAATATCATGAGAGCGCCGGATTGCCTCTCCGCTTCGAGAAAGGAAAACAAGCTGACGGGTTTTACGTGATCCAAGTCACCCCGCAAGGTGACGGCCTCTGCCGCCGCGTCTTTGGTACGTCGGCTCCGCTTAACCAGTTGATGCACCTTAGCCATCATCTGATCCGGGCGATAGGGCTTAGCCATGTAGAGGTCGACACCCAGATGATAGCCACGCCAACGGTCGCTATCGCTGTCTAGCGTCGTCAGAAACACGAAGGGCACCGCCGCAAGCTCAGGGCGGGAACGGACTAAGCGGAGTAGCTGCCAACCATCCATGGTCGGCATTTGCACGTCGCTCAAGATAACGTCCGGTGGCTCCTTGATACACACTGCGATGGCCACCATGCCGTTTTCGCAGCAGCGAACGTTATCTCCCCGAGCGATGAAGGGGGCGCTAGCAGTTTCCCGCTGGGCCGCACTATCGTCCACCACGACCACTCGAATCGGCGCGTGCTTCGCTCCCATAGAAACGTTTCGAGCCAACGGTGCCTGGCGGCTCATACGTCCCACAGGCAGATTCTGCCCGCTGTCGGAGGAACGCCGAACTCGCGACCCGGGTACGGGCGTCAGTGAACAGCGCACCGCCGGCATGGAGCTAGAGCGGCTGGTCACGGGCACGGTCGACGAGAGTCGTCCGGCGGACGACCCGCTGGGACGTGGCAAATTGACAGACCCCGGCGACGGAGTCGCTCTGCGCAGAGGGGGGGGCGGTTTACCGCGACGGGCGTCCTTCATATCATGCTTCGCGGCTACAAACTAACTTCGTCTCGGGGGCAGCGCCAGAAGAGATCGCCTAAGGAATGACTCGCCGCCTTGGTGCTGATGTAGGCGTTAGCTGTCCCGGCGCAAGGCGATCGCGGGAGCGGCTGATAGCGCAGCCCCGTCGGCGCCGCCCCTCCAGGGGTAGACTGCGCGCTTCGGTGCGATAGAACGACGGCGCAGCTCCTCCGGGAACAGCGAGATAGGCAAATGTAGCGCTCCGATCTGGGCCGCTGCGACACAACGGAACACCCGCTGCGCCGCCACCGGTGAGTAGCCAATTGTTATCAGTTGTGTTTCCGCGGGGTCCGCGCGCCTGCTACAGCGCCACGTCGCGCCACCCCGCGTCCGGACGGGCACAAGATCCAGTAGCCAACGTCTTCATCAGCACCGGCTGCGTCCATCCCTCCCGGCGCTACAGTGAAAACGATGCGACTCGCACCGCCTTCTTCCGCTTAGCTCTTCGGAGCTGACCGTCAGCGCCGCGCGACAGCTCCGAAACGAGGGCTGACGGGCGGGGACGCAAGTTGACACCGGGTTCATATTTAGTCAGACTGCCGACGAGTATTGATCCCGAAACCGAGGGCGGCGCTGTCGGAGTGAGCCAAAGATCTATGACCCCCCCCAACCGAGTCATTCTTATCACCGGTTGTTCTTCGGGCATCGGCCGGGCCCTAGCACTCGAGTTACACCGCCGGGGACAACGCGTCATCGCGAGCGCGCGCCGCATCGATTCCCTAACGGGCTTGGAGAGGGGAGTGACTAGGATAACTTTGGACGTGAATTCGGCGGAGTCTATCGCCGACGCCACTGCGGAAGTTCTCGAGCGGGAGGGGCGAATCGACATGTTGATCAACAACGCCGGCGTTGCGAACTTCGGTCCCCTAGCAGAGCTTCCCCTCGCCGAAGTTCGCCACGTCTTCGAGACGAACGTGGTCGGTCCTCTCGCACTCACCCAAGCGGTGTTTCCACAAATGGCAACGCGCAACAGTGGCATCATCGTCAATATCGGCAGCATGGTTGGCGTCATCGGAACGCCGTTTACCGGTGCCTACAGCGCGAGCAAGGCGGCCGTGCACATGATGAGCGATGTACTCCGCATGGAGCTTCGTCCCCTGGGGATCCACGTCATTCAGGTGCAGCCCGGCGCCATCCGCTCCGAAGTTGCCAGCAAAAGCGCGCCGCGGAATAACCGCTACGCTTCACCTCAAAGTTTCTTCCGAGCCGTAGCCGATCAGATCGAACAGCGGGCATCGCTGTCCCAGGACCAACCCATGCCCGCCGAAGAATTCGCCCGGCGTCTCTGTCCGAAGCTTTTGTGTGCCAGACCACCCGCCCGAGTGCGCTTAGGGAACGGCATCGCCTTCCTTCCCATCTTAGAACGCCTACCCAAGGACACCCTAGGGGCGATTTTTTCGAAACGCTTTGGGCTCAGCGGTCTCGGCAAGACTTCGCAACAATAGTAAGACGGTGGCGCCAGCGCGCTTCGGCGCCTGATACCGGTACAATGCTCGCTCGGCCCCCCCCCCGTACAACGCCCACCGGCAATTCAGCCCAGCGAAGTGCTCTCCCTCGCGCATTGGCGATCGCGATCGTAGCGAGTGCCGTCGTTTGGCCATATCCACTGCGCGCCCAAGTCAGCGCAACCCTGGAAGCTAAAATCGAGCTCATGCCTCCCGTAGCAGGTAACCATCCCCAGGGCACTCCCGAGTCGCCGGAGGACGAGGCGGGCACGGTGGGCGGTACGGCACTGCCCGCCTCGTCCTCCGCGAAATCACACGCCGCTGCAGCCAAACGCACGATGAGCTGGCTCGAGTATCGGACTCTTGAAAAGCATAAGTCGTGGCAACTGGAGATCGCAGCTGTCGAGCGAGACAACAACGTCGCCGAACGGATTCATGACATTCAAATGATCATGAACGCAGACGCCCCCGCGGCCACCCGCTGGTGGAACGGCTGGATGACTTTCTACACTCTGTCGATCACCGTGCAAGGCGTTTTGGCGCCCTTGGCGGACGGATACGACGACTCCAAGTTCATGAACATGAGCGGGCAGCGCTCCACCAATGCCATCAACTCCTTCGCCTCAAATCTCGGATTCTGGTCGACACTACTGCTGCCCTTTCCGGGGCATAACGGCCACAAGAAGCTCCGCGCGTTCCCGGGCCGCACTCCCTATGAACGCGAGCGAAAGCTAGCCTTCGCAGAATCCATGCTGGAGGGGCAGGCCAAGGCCGAGGGGCACATTCAGAGTTTGGTTAGCCATCTTGGCGGCGTCGTTGTGCCCGCAGGTTTCGCGAGCTTGATGTACTTTCACTACGGGCAAAAAGCCTCGGCGTACCAACATTTTTTCGGCGGCATCGTGGTGAACGAATTTCGCATCGCCATCGCACCCCGGGTCGCGCTCGACGCGTGGGACAAGTACAACAACTTGCACGTACGCTTCCGTCCCGGTGATCTAGCTCGGGCTACCACCCCGGAATCACGCCTCCAATGGTCACTGGTGCCGACACCGTCCAGCCTGCACCTCGTCGGCAGTTTCTAGCCACGCCACCTGCGATAGCGGCTAGCTATCCGCCACCGACGCCGAGACGATGAAAAGGGCTTCCGCTTCTGCTAGCAGCTCGTTCTTATGCCTGAGCTCGCCGCAGATATACAGCTTTCGCCCATCGCGCCTTTCGCGCCACGCCTTGAAATTCAGCTCCTCGAACAACGGGGTCATCTTCCGGTAGTGAATCGTCAGGCTGGCGGTCGGTGCCGGTAAGCCCGCTGCCCAGTTCTGATAACCCAACAATTGATCAAACAGTTGAGCGACCGTGCCGCCGTGCACGCAACTGGGCGGCCCCTCATAGGCCACGCCATAGGTCACGGTCCCCCGCGTGACGCCATCCACGTACTCCACCTTTACTGGCGCGATGGTCGCATTGTGGTCTCCCACGAAGGGCGATTCCACGTAGTAGGGGCGCCTGCCGTCTGGCTCGGTGTCGCGTCCCATGCGCGGAAAGCCATCGCTCAGGGCCTTCGGCTCCAGCACTTCACACAACGCGTCGATTTGTGTTCGGACGCCATCGATGCGCTCGCCCAGATCGGCCGGCACCGTTTCCAAACGTAAGCTGAGATCGATCAGGCGCCTCAAGCTGTGATGAAGGGACTCGTGCTCCCGTGGCGGGAGCATCGAAATCTTGTGCAGTGGATTGTCTGACATAGGAGGTACCGATTCTTTAACGCGCCTATGAGTTTTCAGTCTTCACCGGTTTTGGCCCGGTTGTTTAAATGTACGCCTGCATGTTCCAGCAAGTCGGAGAGGGCCACGATAGGTTTCCATGCGTCGGAATCCGGCATGTCCGCATCGACATCGTCGTTGAATTCCGGATCGGCCTCGGTCTGACAGCGGCTGAGGTGAATGATGCTGGAGCTGATGGAACTCAGGTTCGCTTCCCCCCCCTTGACCGGTACTACCAGGCTCAGGGTATCCGCACTTTCTAGAGCTCGCGCCAAGGGCCCTTTCCCGCTGAATTTCAGCTTCTTTGGACCGCTGACACGTCCGACGTAGGCGTAGTGTTCCGGAGCCTCACTCCACAACACGTAGACCAGACCTTTGCCGGGCAAAGTCTTCGAAGCGAAGAGCTGCTCCACCTCACTGGCGACGTCGCGGGCGGTACTTTTCAGTAGCGACACGTCGGCGAAGGCCGCTTTGCCGTCCAAGACTTGGTTGCGGACGCACTCTGCGGCATCCAGCCACATGGCGCCCTCGCCGGCTTCCTCCGCATCGCTCGTCAACTCCGCGAGTTCAAAGTCGTCCCAGTCCTCGCGAAGCGAAGCGATAACTGTATTGGTGTAGCTCTCAAGCCGTGTCGCGATGCGTTCTTTACCCGCCTGCGTTGCGTGCTCCACTAATTGCGTCAGCTGCTCTTGAAAAGTCATCGCGAGGGGCATGGCCCATCGCTGAGCCACACGCAAGCGCTCCGACAATGCGGGTGAACCCAGTCGAGGGCAACGATAGAAAACCGATTCTACGGTCGCCCGGATTTCGTTCTCAGTCTTTGCGGTTCAGTTTCTCAGCGAGCTTTCCCTGAAGATCGCGCCACTTGCCAGCCACCTCAGTCACCGCGACCTTCGCAGCCTCAGACACTTCCGTTCCCGCGGCCCGCGCAGCATCCGAAACCGAGTCGGCGACCTTTTTCGCTTCGGCAGCATAGTACTCGCGGGCGTCGTTAGCGTCGTGGCGCCAACTCTCGTCCGCGCCCTTCTCTTCTCTGCGGCGGTATCGCCCTTCGAGAATCTGCGTGTATTCGCCGGAGTCATGCCAGCGTTTGAGCTCCGCCGCCCGCACGGTGTGAAACGGGTGACTCGCGTCCATCACGCTCACCAAAGAAAATAGCGAATTGACTCCGTGCTCCGCCATATGGGCGTCCACCTGCTCGATGTACGCATCTAGATTCAACTGCCCTTCCGAGCTTCTCCCACCGCCCGCCATCTTCATGAAAAGGCTCAAACAGTCGTCAGGATCCTGGGAAGCCAACAAGCCGGCGCGGTCCGCCGACAACTCGCTTTTTCTCGACCACTCGGAGAGCGCGAGTCGAATCGGCATCAGCCCAGCTGCCGCTATTACGGGAAAGCGCCGAATGCCAACGGTCAACACCACCGCTAGCATCGTGTGATAGAGCCCGTGACCGCTCACGACGTGTCCCAGCTCATGACCCACCAGTACACACAGCTCTCTATCGTTCAATATATCCAGAGCCGCCGAATGAATCACGATGAACGGCTGATCCACACCGTAGGCTCCAGCGTTGAAGAACGGCGTTTGGGAAACGAATAGGGGGATCTCTTGCTGGATATCCAGCGAGCGCCGGGCCCGCTCAGCCGCAGCGTGCAACCGCGGATATTGCTTGGGTCCCACCAGCACCGCGTTCGCCAAAAACATCAGCCGGATGTTGCGTTCGCCCCAGGCACCGACGAACTTTGATATCAGCAGATCAAATCCGGGAATCGCCCGTAGCGTCTGGAGAGCTATCCTGTCTGCGGGGTGCTCCCAGCTCGCTGGGGCGATGTCCAAGAGTCGTTCTGTGTCGGAACGGGGCGCCGCCTCAATGCTCATAACTCTAGGATAGGGCACGAGCCCCCGTTGCGGTAGTGCGTTCAGCAGTACCCGTACATTCACGTCAGCGTCACGTCAGCTCAGCGTCACGTCAGCTCGATTCAAACCACGGTCACTCAAATTCGCAAACGTCGGCGCACTCTGTTTGGGCGCATGTCATCACCGGTAAGCCCCTGACCACCGCCGGATCCGTCATCTCCGAGATGCCCACTGCGGCTGAACACGGTGTGGAACAGCCGATCATCAGCTCAGCGCTGAGCTCCAGACAGCCACGACCCAAAATGCACATCATCATGGACTCGCACTTCGAATCTTCCCAGCAGGGCGCGTTGGTCTCGGCGCAACCCTCCGCCCCACTGGCAACCTGGTCATCGATGCAAATGGCGCAGGGTGTAGTCGGCCCGACAGTGCCACCTTCCCCGTCAGTCGCGGCACCTCCAGCATCCGTTGGCAGCAGGGCGAGAGAATTGGGATCTACGTAGATTGGCGTGAGATCGTCGCAAGCGCCGGCCGCCCCCACGAGCAGAGTGGTCCCAAGACCCCAGTGACAGAATTCACGCAAGCGGTTCAACTTAAAACTCATAACTCAGCTCCCCGTAACCCGTTAGCTGCTTGATTGGACTGAGTTCAGCCGTGGTATCCGTTGGCAGCGGGCGCTGCACCGGGCCGATCACGTAGGGACCGTGATCTACCACAGCGTAATCCCCCGTAAGCCGATAGGAAAATCCTAGCACCTTCCCGCTGAGGGTCATCCGAAGATCAAGCTGGGGAGCCGCATCGGGAAAAGGATTGAATCTGAGCCCGGGGGTGTCGTCGCTGTTAGTGCCTTCACTGTAGGCTCCATCTACCAGACGTGTGCCTTGGAACGCACCCGCGATGCCCAATGTGGGTAGACTTTCGCCGAACGTATAGGAGATTCGCGCATTGCCGCTGGTCGACGGCGCCACCGTCAAATCTCGATCCCCCTCGTCACGTTCTTCCTGCGTGAGGGCGTAGGTGAGGTTCACACCCGCCGTCAGCTGACGGTCGAGGAAGCTAGCCCGATAGCCGCCGTTGAAACCGTAGTTGGTGATTTGTGAGACGTTACGCACCTGCTCAATTTCGAAATCGAGAGCCTGAGTGAAGGCACCGATTGCCAGGCGCTCGTCTCCGGTCAGCACGTGCACCTCGGTCATGTCACGCCACGCGGTGTAAAAAACACCGAGGATGGCGCGATGAGCTCCTGTGGTTTGTTCAACGCTGAATTCCATCGACTGAACCGTTTCCGGGCGCAGATCAACGGGACTGATACGTTCGGGCGATTGTAGATCCGTCACAAATCGACCCGGTGCACGAAACGCTTTAGAGTAAACCAACTTGCTCACTCCGCCATCCCACAGCCCGAGGGACACCGCCGCGCGGGGAGACAGGACCGGATCGTATCGTTCGTCTTGATCGAGGCGCGCGCTCGCGTTGATTCCGAGAGTCGGCGTCGGGTTCCACAGTTGCTGAAAGTAGGCGCCATAGGCCGTGTCATCGACGTCGAAGTCACCAATGCTCGACGTCAAAGGTTGGTCCGTGGATTCGCTAAACCGATCGATTTTTGATCCGGTTCGGCGAAGTCGCCAATCCACTCCGCCAGAGGACACAAGGACCTGGTCCTCCCACCAGTCCACGCTGCCGCGAAACTCAACGCCACCCCAGTGCGCCAGCCGAACCTGCTCCTGACGACAGGTTCCGTTCAACTCCGGGCCACATTGAGCAGAATCTACGAACCAAGTTTCTCGGCGAGTAAAACCATCCACGTAGGCTCGGCTCACGATGTCCACACCGTGGGGGAGAACCAGCTGATGGCGAACATCGAACCACAAAGACTTGTCGAGGACCTGGGCGTCCACCTCGTTAAAAAAGTGCTGACTCATGGGTTGCCCGAAGGTGGAGTGTTTCGCCTGACCATGGATTTGAACGTTGCCGTACTCCAACGCAAAGATAACGGCCGGCACACGGGTGTAGTTGGTGTCGCCAGTAGCGCCTCCCCAAGGGAGCGACGTATCGATTGCTCGAGACGTGCGCGTTTCGAAATCGGGATCGGGATACTGGGGGCCAACGATGAAGTCCGGCCCCTTGCGATCGTAGTACTCTAACGCCAAAACGACGTCGCCCTGTTCGCCGAACAGCTCGAAGGCTTGTCCTGCGCCGGCTCCGACTCGGTAGGACCGCAGAGAACCTCCGTCGGCCAGCACATAACCGCCGTCTACTTCGCTGCCGCGTTTGATGATCACGTTGATCACTCCCAACATGGCGTTGTTTCCGTAGAGCACCGAGCCCGGGCCGACGGTCACTTCGATGTGATCGATCATTTCGAGGGGGATGCCCGCTCCGCGATCGAAGCGTGCCGTCCCGTAGGACACCTCGTTGATAGCGTGACCCTCGATCATCAACAGAAAGTGGCTCCCAGAGTCTTTCGTCAGCAGAACGCCACGGGACCCCAGCTCCACTTCGCCTCCGTGCTGGTTCGGCCCCGACGACGCCACGCCGAGTGCGAGAAAATCGATCGCTTCCGCCAAGGTACGGATGCCATAGATTCGGAGCTGCTCGGCGGTGATGCTCGTGGACAGGGCCGGAGCCGTCCGCGAGCTCTCCGGCGTACGTGAGGCGGTAGTGATGATCTCTTCACTGAGCAAGGCGTCTAGTTCAAGATCCGCCATCGCCGGACGACTCACCGCCATGAGCAATAATACTGCGCTAACGCTATGCTTCACCGATACACCTCCATCAGCTTGATCAATCGTGGAGCCAGCTGAACCTTCTGCTTCCGTGCCTGAGGCAGATTTAGATAAAGCTTCGGTCGGCCCGAACTCAGCCCAATGCCCAGTACGATTCCCCCCTTGACTGCATCCAAGTTGGAGGAAACCGTGAGGACGCTCATGCCTTCAAGAGCCCTTCGGATCTCTTTGGCGTCTCCATCAAAACTACCCGCAAAGTAGGCTATCGCTACTTTGCGCTTCCCAATCATCTCAGCCATGGAGGCCGCTCCTTCGTAGCTGTACAGTTCCACAGTGGGCTTGGAATCCGCGAACTTGGATTCCTTCGCCAGCGCGGTTCTCATTCGGCGGGCGAGTCGAGAGCCTTCGACATCCCCGTTCCGATGAATCACGACCAAGTGCGCGCCACCTCGCACGCGCTTGGGCATGTTCCGATCGTAGGCGGCGACCTTCGCCATGAGTCGGACCTGAAGCTCGACGGGGACAGTTCGGTCAGCGAGCGCCACGACGGAACACAAGAGCAACAGCGCGACAACAAGTATCCCTCGCCGCAACTTTCGCCCCGGACCGCGCATTACGACGCTCGCCCTATTCAACAAATCCCCAATTCCTCACTTCACTTCGACCGCACTATTTTTCAGCATAGCCCAATAAAATCGTTAGTTAGGAGACTCTTCTCCTGTGGGCCCTATTCATCGGTTATCAAACTAGGTGTACAAAGGAATACAAGAGACCGACGTTCTGGCCCAAGATGCGACATCGGCTCCCCCGCCAATGGAACTGGGCATGGCTGAATCGCTATGGTGAAGAGCTAACCCGCGCCGCCAGACCAGGTTTTTGCGACTGCGGGAAAGTCAGCGAATCCCAATTTACCACCCATACATCCACCCAGCGAATCCGACCGAATAGCGCCCAGCACCTAGTGAGACACAATGCGTCATCCCCATGGTTCATATCGATTCAACCTCTCCCGCGCGCTGATCGTGATTGGGACGCTGCTACCGGCGTGCAGCGACAGCTCGAGCTCCGCTGTGGGTCCCAATTCCGGAACACCGGATGGAGCCTCTGATGCCGCTCAAGATTCCGACCTCAGCTCTACTAGCCCGGCTGACAGCAGCGGAAGCACCGGGAGCAGCGGAGACATCAGCGGCAGCGCTAGCGGTGGACAGCCCGCGGGAGGAAGCCCAAACAGCGCTGGCACGGCCGGCGCGATGAACTCAGGCGGAGGCGGCTCGGAGAGCGCCATTTCAACAACGGGTTTTGCCCCCGGACAATGCGACGCCTCGATGTTCTTCGTGCGTGGCGGCAACTTGGAGGTCGGGACTTTTTGCGACGATGTGTTCGTGTGCGCCACCCCGACTCAGATGGAAGTGCTGGGGCTCGCGGCCCCCGACTACAACTGCGATCCGGGACAAACCGGGCTCGTCTGCGAAACCGGGGAAGTCTGCCTTTGGCAGAGTCCACGCGAGGGGGGGGGACCTGGGGTGCTCAATGCCGACAGCTTCGACAGTATTTGCACCGCCAGCTCCCTAGACAACCCCGTACTGTGGCTGGAGTGTCGAGTCTGGGAATGACTCAGGACACCACTGTCATCGGAATCGACGAGTAACCCGCGACGTTCGACATTTGCACTCGTTCAGCACGCGATTCATCGATACTGATTTCCTTCGTGCTAGCAAACAACAGTTCGAAGGCTATTCGTGTCTCCAAGCGAGCCAGGGATGCGCCGATGCACTTGTGAGCCCCATGACCGAATGAAAGCTGAATCGGGAACTGACGTTTGATGTCGAATCGGTCGGGTTCCGGAAACTGCCGCCCGTCGCGACAAGCCGCGCCTGTCAGCAACAGCACCCGCGATTCCTTTGGCATGGTCACGCCGTGGAGCGTTATCTCCTCGGTGGTCGTCCGCCCCTGGATTTGTGACGGTGGCCAGTAGCGCAGAGCTTCCTCGACCGCGCCGGGGATCCCCAACGGGTCGGCTCGAAGGTCCTGCAGGGCATCCGGGTGGCGATGCAGCAACACCAACAGAGCCCCCATGAGTTTCGTCGCAGTCTCGCTACCGGCCGCCTGCAACAAGCTGCAGAAGCCGACGATTTCTTTGTCCGTTAACTTCTCGATCTCGCCCGTGTCGGATTTTACCTCGGCGGCTACCAGCGCACTGATCAAGTCCTCCTGAGGTTTTGTTCGGCGCTCCGCCACCAGCGAAAAGAAGTATCCCATCTTCTTTTTTGATGCCGCAATCCCCGTGGCGGTAGGATTTCCGGTGCCTTCCTCGACAGTCAACGAATCGTTCACGGCATCCCGCAACCACTGTCGATCCGCCTTGGGGACGCCGAGCAATAAACTGATGGCTTCTACTGGCACACAGCCTGCGAAGTCCCGGACGAAGTCGCCGCCTCCGGCCTCCAACAGCGGATTCAGATACTCCAGAGTCAAATCTCGAACCACGTCCTCCATGGCCGCGATGCGCTTAGGGGTGAAGGCCTTGCTCACGAGACGTCGGTGACGAGTCTGCTTCGGCGGATCCATCATGATGATCATCGGCATGGCTGCGATGCGCTCGGGACTCATCGGACGAACCGTGACCCCCCATGCCGAGCTGAACACTTTGGTGTCCATGGCGGCCTCCAGCACGTCGTCGAAGCGAGACAAAGCATAAAACCCCAGCTCAGGGTTGTGGTGCACGGGTTCGTGGTCACGCAGCTGCCCATACAGTTCGTAGGGGTCGTTGAAGAACGTCTTAGAAAAAGGGTCGAAGCGCATGAGCCAGATTAGCCCCGGCGATTTGCCAGCTGCAACCAGGACCACCGATCGAACAATAAAGTCTCGGCACCTACCGTCCCGGCGGTAAGTAAACAGATCCTGCTTGATACAAAACACAACAGGCAGCCACGTTGCCGTAGCTGCCTGTTATTGGTCTGAGTCAGCTTACGCTGATCTCAGACGCTGCTGGGGCTCGTTCAGCTCGTGAAGAGCTTCGTGAGCTGCTGTAGCTTCATGGCTAGCCCCATGTCGCCTTCGATTTTCAGCTTGCCCGTGAAGAACAGCTGCTGACCGTTGGCGCGGCCTTCGGCCATGTCCACGAAGTCAGCGGCATTCATACGAAGGGTGCACTGGGCGTCGCCCTCGCCTTCGGTGACGCCGGGGGCATCTTTGCAGTTCATGACGAACGTGCCGCCGCCGTCCCCTTCGAGGACGTACTTGTAAACCGCGCCGATGCCTTCGGCCTGTGCCGGATCTGCGGTCAGTTTGGTGTTCGCGCCGTCCATGATTTCTTTGGCTGTTGCCATGGTGATGTCTCCTGTGGTTTTTCGGTAGGTGGAACTCGATCCCCGCGGGACCGGCAGGGGCCTCGGTTACACACCGCGACCAACGAGAGGACTTCTACCGTCCGCGAGGCGAGCGAGCAAAGGGATAATTTGTGCCCAGGGGGCCAATTAGTGCAGATTTTCGGCGGTTTCCGAAGCTGCACACCGGCCAAACACAAGGGCCCGAATTCAGGCTTCGGCTTTTTCGTCCTGGCCACTCTCGTCCGAATTAACTTCGGCCAGTGGGTCTACGTAGCGATCGAGGGAAGTGTCGACTTCTATCGGCTGGGGGCCCGGAACGATGTGATCAATATCGGGATCGGCGCCGTCTTCTCGGGCAGGGCGGTCAGCTTTCTCGACTTTGCGATCCGAGCGTCGCTCGCTCTTTTCTCGCTTCTTGTCCTGACGTGCTCGTTCTTTGCGGCGCTTTTCGATACTAGGTCGTGCTTTCACTCGATATTCCTCGCGCTAAGAGATATTGCGGGCTCGCAGTTGGGGGCGGGCTCGGCAGGGCTAGGTATCACAACTGCTAGGCAAACCCCATTCGCATGTTCAACTTTCTTGCACAGATAGCCGGTTTTGAAGGCATCCCAACCTGCTCGAGCTTAAGACCGCGCATCAAATCGAGAGGGCCATCCCGGAGCCCTGTTGATTAGTCAACGACGGGAACCATCGAAGATTCAGCGTAATCGACTCGAATCGTCCCTAAGACATGAGAATCCGAATTCCATCGCCACGAGAACTCCGAATATTCCCCTAAAAATTGGGTCGAAGACCCGGTCGCGCAGCGGTATCAATTTGCCGGATGCCCACAGAGGGGCTGGTCAAGTTGGCTCCTTCTCATGTACATCCGCGACGTGGAGGAGATCCAACGCGCCGTTCGAGCTCATTGCGCCGCACGCACTTGGTCGCGAGGCGTAGAACTGTCGCGGAGCGGTGCCGTCACCAATCAACGGGACGGCGAGGACGGGGAACTCAGCTGTCGGGTCAAGGACCCAGGCCGAATGGTGGCGCCCACAGTGCTGCTCTACCCCGAAGATGCGGAATGGGATTGTAGTTGTCTAGGCAAGATCGATCCCTGCGAACACGTAGTTGGCGCGATCCTCGCCATTCGTAAAGCCCTGGAGACGGGCACTCGCCTGCCTGAGACAGCCTCCGACGAGCCCAAGCTAATCTACCAATTCAAACGCCGACAACATGCCGCCTTGTTGTTGTTCCGAGCCATTCGAAAGCCCGGAGTGCCGGATGCAGAGCTGGCTGGGTCCATCCACTCACACATCAGAGAAAGCGGCGACGAAGTCCCCCTCCGCGACGAAGATTTGCGCATCGATCGGCTGCTACTTACTCGCGGACGCGGGCTGCTCCCTCCTGAGATGCTGAGTGCTATCCTCGAACTGCTCGAGGGGGCCAGCGGCGTAGAAATCGACGGGCAGAGCGTCATCATCGAGCACAAACGAATCAGCCCCCACGGCTACCTCCAAGACTCGGGCGACGGTTTCGAACTCGTGATTGAGCGAGACCCGAGCGTGACGGAGGTGCTCGCGGCAAATCTTGTCATGTGTGGTGACAAGGTCCGTAAACTGCGTGAGACCGATCTCTCTGGGCTCCGGCTACAGCAACTCCCCAGCAGTCAAAAGTTCAGCCAGGAACAGGTAGCGGAGCTGACCTCAGAGGTCCTGCCCAAAATCCAACACCGGATTCCGTTCAAGATCCGAACCACAAAGCTACCGAGAACAGACCCCGATCTCGTTCCCCGAATCGCCATCGAAATCCAGCAGGAGGGTCACACGCTGAGCGCCATGGCGACGGTGGTCTATGGCGAGCCTCCCTGTGCCCGTGTCGATAATAAGATCCTAACGTATCTCGGCTTGGGTGTCTTGCCCATCCGGAAGCTCGAGCTCGAACGAAAGCTGAAAGAGCGACTCCGAAATGAGCTCAACATGCTTCCCGGCAATCGCCTGCATGTTGCGGGGCCCGAAGCCACAACCCTCGCTGACAAATTGTCGCGCTTCGACGAAGGCTCCGTGAAGGGTCGAAAACTGTCGAGGACTGAACTGGTGCCGCGCATGGTCGAAACCGAGGGCCGACTGCGGGTCGAGTTCGAGGGTGCCAAGGGGCAAGGCAGCTCGGCAGAATCTGTAGCCAAGGCGTGGAACGCCGGGCTGAAAATTGTACCGCTGGATGGCGGGGGCTGGGCACCGTTGCCTGTGGAGTGGTTGTCGGCCCACGCTGACGAGCTACAGGACCTGTTGACCGCCGCTGACGCCGATCGGGCAGCCAAGGGTGTGGCAGCCTGGGCTGCACCGGCGGTCGCGGCCCTGTGCGAATCCTTGGACGCCCCTCTCCCTCCCAGCTTCGATGGCCTGCGTCCTTTGCTGGATGGCTTCACGGAGATCCCGGAAGCAAAATCCCCCGAAGTGAATGCCGAATTGCGCCCGTACCAGCACCACGGCGTCAACTGGCTCTGCTTCCTGCGAGATGCCCATCTGGGCGCACTGCTCGCTGACGACATGGGTCTCGGTAAAACCCTGCAAGCGATCTGCGCGTTGCAGGGCCGTAGCCTGGTGGTCTGCCCCACCAGCTTGATCGACAACTGGACGGCAGAAATTCGCCGCTTCCGACCCGAGCTCAGTATTTGCCGATATCACGGGGCGCGCCGCGAACTGAACGCCAAGGCGGCGGTAACCCTCACGAGTTACGCCCTTCTCCGAATCGACGAAGACAAACTGTCTGAAGTGATTTGGGACACCGCCGTGCTCGACGAGTCCCAAAATATCAAGAACCCCGAGAGCCAGGTCGCCCAGGCCGCCTACCAAATCAAAGCCCATTTCCGCATCAGCCTCAGCGGCACTCCCGTGGAGAATCGCCTAGAGGAACTGTGGAGCCAGTTTCACTTTACGAATCCTGGACTGCTCGGCAGCCGTCGCGAATTTCGCGAGCGCTTCGCCATCCCCGTAGCCGATGGCAATGCCGAGCGGTCAGCGATCCTCCGGCAAAAGATCCGTCCCTTCATCCTCCGCCGCATGAAGGCCGAGGTCGCGGCCGAGTTGCCTCCGCGGATCGATAACGTAGTGAAGGTAACGCTGAGTGAAAGCGAGCGACAACTCTACGACACCCTTCGAGCCGCCAGTCAGAAGGAAATCGTAGACAGACTGCGGGAAGGCGGCAACGTCATGAAGGCACTAGAGGCATTACTACGCCTCCGACAAGCCGCCTGTCACCCGCAACTGATCCCTGGGCAAACTGCCGAAAGCTCGTCGAAGGTGTCCCAACTTCGAAGCATGTTGCGCGCCTGTGTTGACAATGGGCACAAGGCACTCGTGTTCTCCCAGTGGACGTCGCTCCTGGACTTGGTTGAGCCGGCGCTAAAAGAGGAAGAGCTGGCGTTCCGTCGGCTGGACGGCAGTACAAAAAACCGCGGTCAGGTCGTCGAACAGTTTCAGACGGATGCAGACGTCCCCGTGATGCTGCTCTCCCTGAAAGCTGGCGGCACTGGACTCAACCTCACTTCCGCGGATCACGTATTTCTGCTGGATTTGTGGTGGAATCCCGCCGTCGAGGACCAAGCCGCTGACAGAGCGCACCGTATTGGTCAGGACCGCGCGGTATTTGTTCACCGGATCGTCGCGGCCGACACGGTGGAGGAAAAAATCCTGGCTCTCCAGGAAAAGAAGCGAGATCTCGCAGGATCCGCCCTCGGGGACGCCGCTCAGAGCCAGAGCTTGGGTCGGGATGAACTCCTGGCACTGTTGGAATAGCGAATCCCGGGTGAATTCCTGGCAAGCAGTGCTATGAGCGCCGCGTGAGCCTTCTCGACTTCCAAAACATTTCCCTCATGCTCGGGGGCAAATCCATCGTCGACGACATGTCCGTCAGAATTGACGACAATGATCGGATCGGCCTGATCGGCCCCAATGGCTCCGGTAAAAGCACTTTGCTGAAGCTGATGGCAGGGGAACAAACTGCGGACGGCGGGCAGATTTTGCGAACAGGCGGGATGCGCCTCGGCTACCTCCGACAGGACGTCGTGCTCGAGAGCGGCAACGAGCTGCTCGATTTCGTTCTCGCGAGCGTACCGGGGCGAAAGGAACTGGACGCAGCTCTGAGTTCCTCGACTGCCGAGCTCGAAGAGCTCTCCGCCGGTCCCGGCGCTGCTTGCCAGGAGGAGCACATCATGGAGTTAGCCGGTCGAGTCGCCGAACTGCACGAAGAGGTCTCGGACTTCGACACCCACTACTCCGAATTCGAAGCCAAACGCATTCTCTCCGGACTTGGTTTCGTTGATAGCGACCACGCGCGCGACCTGGGGGAGTTCAGCGGTGGCTGGATGATGCGGGCGGTACTCGCCGCCTTGCTCTTTCAACGTCCCGATCTATTGCTGCTCGACGAGCCGACCAACCACTTGGACATGCCATCAGTCGCTTGGTTCTCCAGCTTTCTGAAACGCTACAACCGCGCGTTCATCTTGATCAGCCATGATCGGGAATTTCTCAACGAGCAGATCAATCGGGTCCTCAGCTTCGAACCGGAAGGCATGCGAAGTTACCCGGGCGACTACGACAAGTACCTCAAGCAACGAGAAGAGGAGCGAGTGCTGCTCCAGAACCGCGCAGCGAATCTGGCGAAGGAACGTGAACACCTGGAGAGCTTCATCTCCCGCTTTCGCGCTAAAGCATCCAAGGCCGCCCAGGTGCAAAGCCGCGTGCGCGCCCTCGAAAAGATGGAGAAAGTGGAACTCTACCAGGAGCACGCGACCATCAATTTCCGTTTTCCGCCGTCAGAGCGTGCCGGTCAAGATGTCTTGCGAACCGAAGAATTGTGCAAGAACTTCGGCGACAACCAGGTCCTCAACAATGTTGAGCTGTTGATACGCCGGGGGGATCGTATCGGCATCATTGGCAAGAACGGGGCTGGCAAGACAACGCTTCTACGCATCCTTGCCAGTGAACTGGAAGCCAGTAGCGGCGAATTCACCTTTGGGCACAATGCCAAGGTCGGATACTACGCCCAGCATCACGCCGAGTCCCTGCACGGCGAGAGTACCGTCTACGACGAGGTTCATCACCGGGCGAAGGACGGCAGTCCGCAGCGCACCCGCGCGGTGCTGGGCGCCATGTTGTTCGGTGACAAAGAGATCGAAAAGAAAATTGACGTGCTGTCAGGTGGAGAGAGAGCGCGGGTAGCGCTGGCCCAGCTGTTGATCAATCCCGGCAATGTCTTGCTGATGGATGAGCCAACGAATCACTTGGATCTCGTGTCCAGCGAACGACTCGGAGAGGCGTTGGAGACCTTCGACGGCACCCTGTTATTCGTCAGCCACAACCGAGGATTCGTTCGCGCCCTGGCCACGCAAATATGGTCTGTCGAGGACGGCAAGGTCGAAGTGTATCCAGGTACCTTCGACGAATACCTGCAAACCTGCGCCACCCGCGAAAACGGCGATGTCGTCGTCCACAAAGCCGCAGCCGAGCCCACCACCAGCAAAGGGAAGCCGGCTATGGGGCAGGCCTCGGGGGGCTCGGGACGAAATTCCCAAACCGCCGCTAGCAGGCAAGGCAATGAATCCGTTCCTCCCAAAAAACGAAGTCGAGCAGAAGAAAAGGCACGCAAGCGCGCCGAAGCCGAGGCGCGGCAAAAAAAGAGCCAAGGCGCTCCCCTTCGCAAGCAAGTGGAGACGCTAGAAGACGAGATCGCCGCTTTGGAGAAGCTGCAGTCCCAGCGCGATGGTGAACTCGGTGATCCGAAGCTGTATGATGATCCGGTGCGGCGGAACAAGCTGCTCGAAGCTTACCAGCGAGACGCCTCCACAGTGGAAAAGAAGACCGCCAAGTGGACCCGTTTGCAAGAAGATCTAGAGCGCGGAAAACGCTGAGCTCAACCGGTGCCCAACGCCGACCGACCAACGCCGATTGAGGAACGCCATGAGTGAACACGAGGACGAGCGACTGATCATCATCGAAACCAAACTCGCCTATCAAGACAAGACGATCTCTGAACTGAGTGACGTGATCGTCGACCAGGCACGTGCCATCGACGCCCTCAAGGCAGAGCTACAAAAGCTGGATACTTACATGCGCGCTGGCGCAGAACGGGGGGATATGCCCCACGAAAAGCCGCCTCACTATTGAAGCTTGCCCGCCTGCGGGCGGCTCAATGGCCGCCGGGCACATCCGCAATTGGCACAAACTGCCAAGTAATCAGCCGGGTTCTTGAATCAGCGCGCGCTGTGTGCCATCACCCCTGCCCTGATGGCCGAGTCGAAATCTGAAACGATCTGCGGGTTTCCGCGAAAAAACGTAGAAGCCCTGGCCAAAGACCTCTCGGCCATAGCAAAAGAAACCCGGGCAGCGCGTACCGGCGAAGAGCTCACGCATCTCAAGAAGATCGAGCGCTGGGGCCGCGCCTGTTCGGCGCTCGGCTACGGGACTGCCTGGATCGCGCCCAATCCGATCTCTCCGGCCCTCATCGCTTTGGGCAAAAACACGCGATGGGCCATCGTGGCTCACCACATCAATCACGGTGGCTTCGACAAAGTATCGAACGTGCCCGATCGATACACCAGCGCGGTATTCGCTCAGGGTTGGCGACGATACATCGACTGGTTCGACTGGATCTCCCCCGAAGGCTGGAATGTCGAACACAATCAACTTCATCACTATCGATTAGGCGAAGTCGCTGACCCCGATCTGGTCGAAGAAAACATGTATTGGTTGGAAGAGATGAAACTCTCCCGGCCCTTGCGTTACCTCTCCAGCTTCATCATCGCTACGACTTGGAAATGGAGCTACTATGCCCCAACCACTCTGATGGAAGCCCGGGCCGTGCGGGCGAAAAAAGCCGGTCAAGAGCCGGACCCCCGTAGCATCCTACGAAAAGACGTTTGGGATCCTCGCGGAGAGCGCGGCGCCGAACTTTGGAAGACCTGCCTCGGCCCCTACGCTGCCTGGCACTTCGTCGCCATTCCCGCCATGTTCAGCCCGCTGGGAACTTGGGCTACTGCGAGCGTCGCCGCCAATAGTATGATGGGCGAGATCCTCGCCAACGCGCATGCCTTCGCGATCATCGGCACCAACCACTGTGGCGAAGACCTCTACAGATTCGATACCCAGAGCAAGGGTCGCGCCGAGTTCTATCTGCGCCAGATCTTGGGCTCCACAAACTACCGCACCGGTGGCGATCTGAACGACTGGCTACACGGCTGGCTCAACTACCAAATCGAGCACCACTTGTGGCCCGACATGACTCCCTTGGAGTACCGCAAGCTGCAACCCAAGGTGAAGGCAGCCTGCGAAAAATACGGCATTCCCTACGTGCAAGAAGGCGTGTGGAAACGCGTGCGGAAGACGCTCAATATCATGACCGGCAAGACCGAAATGTTGCGTACCGCCCGAACCACTGCGGTTCCGCCGTCAGCGCCCGATCTAGCGTCCGCCCCCGCCGCGTAAGCAGCAAGCCCTGGCCAGCCGAGGCCGACAACTGATCGTTGTCGCGCGCCCACCGCGTGAACAGCTTCGCTAGAGGCGTTTTTTGCAGGGGCTTCGATAGGAATCCGCCCATTGCCGCGTCAGTGCACTGCTGCTGGTCCGATACCAAGGCGCTCGCCGTCAATGCGATGATGGTCGCGTGCTCTTCGTCGAGCTCGAGCTCGAGCTCGAGCTCGACGAATACTCCGAGTCGCCTGAAAACCGTCAATGATCGGCATCTGGCAATCCATGAGTATCAAATCGAAGTTGCCTTCTTTCCAGGCATCAACGGCTTGCTGTCTGTGGACGGCCGAGGTGACTTCGCAGTCCATTTTTTCCAGCAATCGCTTGCCCACCTTGATGTTGACAGTGTTGTCATCCACCAACAACACCCGCATGCCCTCAAAGCGTTCACGAACGGGCGCTTCGCTGAGCACCCTCACGACGGCGGATGGCTGAGTGATCGGGAACTTGAGTGCAAAGCCGAACCGGCTCCCTTCCCCCACCGTGCTCGCCAGGTACACGCTGGCCCCAGTAAGGATACCAGGCGCGTCACAATGCTCAGACCCAAGCCCGTCCCCCCATACTCCCGCGTGGTGGACACATCCGCCTGCCCAAAAGCTTCAAGTATCGTCGCTTGGCGGCCCTCCGGGATACCGATTCTGGTATCGAGGACAAGCCGTCGTAACCGAACAGCGTCTTCTTTCATCTCTAACATTTCGCAGCGGATGTTCCCGGAACCCTTCGACGTGAATTTCAACGCGTTCGACACGAGATTGTTGAGCACTTGGCGAAGGCGTGTCGGATCGGCATCCACGTAGTTCGGCACCGAGTCGTCTACCGAGATGCCCAAAGAGATGCCCCGCATCTTTAGCTTGCCCCGCGTACAAGCGGATAACGCCATCCAATACATCGGTGAGATTCGTGGGTAGGACCTCCAACTCGACGTTACCCGCGTCGAGCTTGCGGGCATCCAAGATATCGTTGATGATCGCTAGCAGTATGTTCGCCGACGATTTGAGCGTGTCGACGTAGTCTTGCTGTTCGGCGGTCAGCTGGGTGTCCTGAAGGGAAGCCATCATGCCGATGGCTCCGTTCATCGGCGTACGAATTTCGTGGCTCATCTTCGCCAAGAAATCGCCCCGCGCACGGCTCGCATTCTCAGCGTCGGAGGTTGCTGCCTGGGCAAGCACGCTAGCCGCCTCCGCTAATTCTGATATCTACTCGGCCTTTGCCTTCTCCTTCTCAATTCTCGCGCTTGTGGCTTCTTCGCCCAGTAAGAGAGACTCAGCCACCGTCGTAGTCAGAACGGCGTTGGTCTCCACGATCTTGCGCTCTCGCTCGCGATGCAGCCAGAACACAAGCCCGACCCCGAGCAGCGCAGTGAGCCCCAGCATCCAGAGCACCCGATCGGCGAGGCCATCGGGCCGGGGCGCCGACTCCGTACGCCGGCCCAGCACGCCCACTAGTGTGCGGTCGTCAGTCGGCCGCTTGTCGGTGCCGCCGTATTGGGCTCAACCGCCTTCGCGCTTGGTTTCTAGAAATTCCCAGCGCTCCATTTTGGAATCTAACTCTGTCGTGAGCTGTGCCAATTCGGTGTTTAGCTCGGCTGCCAGCGCTGTGTCTTTTGTGTACAGATCGGGATCGGCTAGTTTCGCCTCCACCGCAGAAATTTTGGCTTCCCAACCCTCGATTTGTGCGGGCAGGCCATCCAACTCCCGCTTGTCTTTGTAGCCGAGCTTCACCGTTGATTTCGCTACCGGATCGGCACTCGCTGACGGTGACGGCTGTTGGACCTCGGACAACGCTTTTTTTGCCGCCGCTTCCAGTGCCGCTCGCGCCGGGCGGTTCGCAAGATAGGCATCGTAGTTGCCTCGGTACAGGCTAACTCTTCCGCCGGGTTCGAAGGCGAGCACACTGGTGGCGATCCGGTTTAAGAAGTAGCGGTCATGAGTCACCACCAAGGCGGTTCCCTTGAAGCCCAGCAACAGCTGTTCCAGCGCCCCCAGGGTCGCCACATCGAGATCGTTCGTTGGTTCGTCGAGGAGCAGCACGTTCATTTTTCCGAGTAACATCTTGGCCAGGGCCACCCGCGCCCGCTCCCCACCCGAAAGCGAACCCACAGGCTGGCGAATTCGTTCACCGGTGAACAGGAAGCGCTCCAGGTAGTTGAACACCGTCAGCTGCTGTTCATTCCACGTCACGTACTGACTGTCGTCAGCGACATTTTCACGAATAGTCTTGTTGTCGTCCAGTCCCGAACGGGTCTGATCGAAGTAGCCAAAGCGCGTGTTCTTGCCGACTGTGAGCTCGCCACCGCTGAGCTCTAGCTCGCCCATCAGCGCGCGCAGCAGCGACGTCTTGCCCACACCATTTGGCCCCACGATACCGATGCGCTCGCCAGCCATCAAACCCATGGTGAAGTTTCGAATGAGCACGCGATCGCCAATGCTGACCGTCGCGTTCCGCAGCTCCACAATGGTCGAGCCTAGACGCTCCCCGGCTGCTCCGAGTTTGACCTCGCCGGTAGCTGCCATTGGTTTGGCGTCAATAGCGGCTTCCGCCCGACCGATGCGCGCTTTTTGTTTGCCGGTGCGCGCCTTGGGCTGACGACGCAACCATTCTAGTTCCGTGCGCAGGAAGTTCTGACGGTTCGACTCTGTCCGTGCAGCGATGGATTCCCGCTCCGCTTTGGCGAAGAGATAGGCTTCCCACCCTCCCTCGTAGGAATGCAGTCGGCCGCTCTCCAGCTCCAGAGTCCGCGTCACGACGCGATTGAGCACAGTTCGGTCATGGGTGATGAGTAGCAGCGCACCCGGGTAGGCCGTCACCATATGGTTTTCGAGCCACTCGATAGCGTCCAGATCCAGGTGGTTGGTCGGCTCGTCGAGGATCGCCAGATCAGGCGGAGACACGAGGATCTGAGCGAGAGCAACGCGACGTTGTTCCCCGCCGCTCATACTTCCGATCATCTGCTCAGTGTCTGAGATCCCCAGCTTATGCATGATGGCCTCAGCGGAATGGGCAAGATCCCAACCGCCCAGCTTCTCCACATCCTCCGATGCCTCTTGCAGCTGATCGAGCAGAGCGTCCGTGCTGGTCTCCGCCAGCTTGGCACTGAGCGACTCGTGCCGCTCTAGCGCAGCGCGCCAATCCACGAGGGCGTGCAAGACAGCGTCTTTTGCACTCAAGTCCTCCGGCAGATCGGGAACCTGACTCAAATAGGCGACCGTCGAACCCCTCCTGCGCCGAATTTCGCCGCCGTCTGCTTCGGAAACGCCGGCCAGGATCTTACCGAGTGTACTTTTTCCCGTGCCGTTGTTTCCGACCAAACCGACGCGTTCTCCGCGCCGAATCGTCAGGGTAGCGTCCGTCAGAATGGGTTCCCCACCAAATGCTTTACTCAGCTGTGTTGCGTCAAGGACGGGCATCGCGAGCTTCTAGCATTTCGCGGCAGCAATAGGCCCCCTGTCTCTGCTATAGAGGAGCCACAAATAGAAGGCTGAGGGGGGCCCAGTGGAAAAGTGCCGATGACCAGCGCGAATACCAAGAATCCGATCGACCCCAAGAGCCCCTGGTTCGCAGCCTGGGCGCGTTTCGTTTTGCGATTTCGCATTCCGCTCCTGCTGCTCACTCTGGGGCTAACCGCATTTTTCGCCCACGCGGCCGCCACGCGGTTGCGAGTCGATACGACCGCGGCCGCCACCATTTCGGATAGATCCGACGCGGTCGCCACGCTGGAAGACATTCGTGACCGTTTCGGTGACGACTCGCTGTTCATCGTGCTGGTTGAGGGCGACGTCTATTCCCTGCCCTATCTGGAACAATTGAAAAAACTCCAGACTGAGCTCGCAGCTGTCGATCTCGAACTCGAGAGCCTTGGGCTGCGAAGGGCCGTCGGTAAGTCTAAAATCATTCCCCGGTACCGAAATTTCGGCGAGAGCAGCGATGCCGCTGGCGACGAGATGGGCGACGACGATTTCGCCGATCTGGATGACGAGGGCTGGGGCGAAGAGGCCGGCGGCAGCATCGTCCAGCGCATCACGTCTATTCTCAACGTTCGTCAGACGCTTTGGAAAAATGACGGCTTGGTTGTGGAGGGGTTATTCGATGAGTGGCCCTCAGCGGCCGAGCTTCCCGCCATCCGCAAGCGAGTGGGTACCGACGACACCGTTCTCGGGCAGGTAGTGAATCCCGAGGGAACGTACTCGGCCCTATTGGTGAATCTCGACTACGTCGACGAAAAAGATCTCGGAGTGGTCTACGACGAAGTGGTTCGAATCGCAGAAAAACACCGGTCGGACGACTTTCGGATCACCGTGGGCGGGCACTCCGCCCTGGGCGCTGCGACCATCCGCGCCACGATGCGAGATCTGGGCGTGCTCGGCGGCACTTCCGCCGTCGTCATGATTATTCTGTTGTTCATCCTGTTTCGACACCCGCTAGGGGTGATCGGCCCGCTGTTGGTAGTCGGGCAGGGAACGATTTGGACCTTTGGGTTTATCGCCGTCGTTGGCTCCCAGGTAACGCTCATCAGCAATATTCTGCCGGCGTTCTTGTTCTGCGTTGGACTCGGGGACTCGGTTCACGTGCAATCTGCCTACCGAGACGCCCGGCGGGACGGCATGAGCAATCATGACGCCATCGTGCATTCCATCGCCAGCACGGGCAAACCGGTGATGTACACGACCCTGACTACCTGTCTGGGTCTGCTCTCGTTCTACTTCGCGTATCTCCGAGCGATCACGGACTTTGGCCTGGCGGGTGCCTTCGGGGTGTTCGCCACTCTCATCCACTCTGTTGTATTTCTGCCTATCGTGTTGAGCTTCAACACGAAGAGCCTACTCGGCGCCAAGCCCGAACGACTGGGGCCCGATCTCATCGACCGAGGACTGGCGCTGTGCGACCGCTTCTCGTCCACGCCGACACGGCGGCGCGTTACCCTAGCGGTAGGCGGTCTCATCGGAATCTCTGCGATCGCCAGCTCCTGGACCATTCGGCCGAGCCACAACGATCTCAATGCCTTCCCCGACGACGACCCGATCATCCAAGCGATTACCAATCAGGACGAAAATATGGGCGGGTCACGAAACCTCGTCCTGCTCGTGGAAGCGCCCCCCGGGAAAACACTCAAAGACCGGGGCATCCTGGTGGGCCTCCAAAAGCTAGAGAAGCATATTCTCGCCTTCAAACAACCTGGCGAATCCGAAGCCTTCGTGACAAATGCCACGAGCATTCTGGATCCGATTCGGGAGAGCCACCGTGCGCTTCACTCCACCGATTCATCGTCTTACCGGCTGCCGGACACTCAAGAGGGCGTGAACGATATGTTCACCATGTTCGAGAGTTCCTCCCCCAGCCAGCTGAAGCGATTGATGACAGTCGATGCCAGCGCCGCCATCATGAATTTTCGAGTGAAGTGGCGCGGCACTACAGATTATGTCCACATTCTCAAACACGTCGAAGACGGAATCCAAGCACATACGATAACGCTGGCCACCATCAAGCCCGGGGGCGGCCTCTACACCGGCGCCGTCATCATGAAAGCACTACTCTGGGACTTGGTACGCAGCTTCGGTATCGCCTTCGGTTTCATCACCGTCCTGATGGTGCTGCTGTTGGGTGAGCTCCGCCTCGGATTGCTAGCGATGATTCCGAATCTGCTGCCCGTGCTCATGACCCTCGGCATGATGGGCCTCACCGGCATCCCCCTCGACATGGGTACGCTGCTGGTCGCTAGCATCGCCCTGGGCATCGCGGTCGACGACACGATTCACTTTCTGCATCAGTTTCGCTCCCATCTGATCGCCACAAAGAACATCGACGAGGCAATCCGTCTCGCCTTCCAGCACAGTGGCCGTGCCATGATCAGCACCAGCGTGGTTCTGGTCTGTGGCTTCGGCGTGTTTCTAACGGCTGAGATGCAAAACGTTTCCGCCTTCGGCGCTCTAGTGGCTGTGACCGTCATCTTCGCCCTATTAGTGGATCTCATCTATACGCCTGCCGTGCTGCGCTCCTTCTTCCGAGCAGACCGCACGCTAACGTCGAGGCGAGTTCAACCCGACGGACCCAACTCGGGAACGACTGCCCACGGGCTCGATGCCTTTCCTAAAGACCGATCTCCTAAGAGCGAGCCTCCTCCCAGTTCCGCCCAGCGACCCGAACCTGGCCCCGCGCCCGCCAGCGCCTAAACCGGAGCAGCTGTCGGCGAGTCGCGCAGGGCCCCCAGTGTCGGCAGGGCAATGCCAGCGATCATCACGATACTGCCGAGGAGCTCACGGGAGGTCGGCAGCATGCCGAACACGATAAACGCTGGAATCAGTGCCAAAGCCGGCGTGATCAGCCCCAGCAATGTCGTCAAGCTCGCCGGGATATATCGCAAAGAATACATCAAGGCGATTCGCGCCAGAAACGGCCCCAGGAACGCAGCCACCCCACAGCAGGCAATCAGCTGCCAGCGAAGCTCGGCCAGCTGTGGCAGCCCGTGATAAAGCACCCATATCAATACCGCCATCCAGAGCCGCACAGCGTTGACGGCGATCGGCTGTATTTCATGAATGTAGCGTTTGGTGATGACCGCCATGAGAGCGAAACACAGTGCCGACAGGGTAGCGTAGGTGGTACCAGCCGCATTGAACTCCGAAATTCGAGCGGCATCCAACCGCAGCAACACCAGTCCGAAGCCGGCGAGGAGCCCCCCTATCCAAAACCGGCTCGTCAGGGTCTCTCCTAGCCAACGCGCACCAAGATACGCCACCAGCACTACTTGGGTTTGCTGAAAGACGCTCGTCAGCGGAGCCGAGATGCGCTGCAACGCTAAGGTGGCGCACAGATTGCCGCCGAGAGTCAGTAGAGCAAACACCACCGAGATAGCGAAGCTCTTTCGGTCGAGACGAATTACCGCGAGAGACCGGGTGGAGACGATGCTCGCCACCGTGTTGAAGGCGGCAGCCGAACCGAGCAGAAACAGGACGGCGTGCTGCAAGCTGCCGTACTCGGTGCCGAGCTTGAACACCGACAAGAATACGGCTGCGCCCGTGGAGGCGAGGAGAGTGAGGACAACGCCTTTCTGAGTCGGGGTCATGAGTTCAGATGCTGAGACGGACAGCGCTACCGCCCGCTTGCAGCACTTCAGACTTTAGGATCCAAACGCCGGTACTCGCCCCGATAGAAAAGTAACGGGGCCTTGTCGGACACTCGCGTCTGCACGACCTCGCCGATGCACAACACGTGATCCCCCGCGGGATGCATAGCGTGCATCCGGCAATCGAGCACGACAGCCGCCCCGTCGAGAACGGGGCTGCCGGTGCTGAGCTCGCCGAAGGCCACATCCTTGAGCCGGTCCCGATCGGTTTCCGCAGATGAAAAGTGGCGAGACAGCGATTCCTGCTCGCTGGAGAGAACGTTCACCGCGAAGGCCTGGGAGGCGGTCATCCACTCCAGGGTGCGGGCATCTTTTGCCATGCACACGGAGATGAGCGCCGGGCTCAGGGACACACTCACCAACGATGAGGCGGTCATGCCGTGAGCACCCTGCTTGAAGCGGGCAGTAACCACAGTCACACCGCTAGCCCAACGCCCAAGGGCGGCACGAAAGTTTTCCGGAGATACACGCATGGCTGATTGATTGAAGGCTCCCAAAGCGAACCCCGCTCCAGCTAGGTAGTTCATCTGCCCGCTCGTCGCCAGCCCTGGAATAGCGGAGTTCGGCCGGGAATCACCGGAGTCTGCTACGGCCCCCTAGAAACCCCCGGAATTTATCGATCGCTACGGCCGATCTCCGCGCTTAGAAACTATCGTGGTCCATCGCGGCATAGCTATCGTCGCCGACTTCAATTCGGCGGGCCAATTCTTTGACCCTCGGCATTTCGTTAGCGAACCAGTACTGGGCGCAGCGCAGCTGACCATCATAGAAACTTTTGTCAGCGCGTGCGCCGCCGTTCTTGATGCCACGACTCGCTGCCGTCGCCAGCCTGACCCACACCCAACCGATCACCAGAGTACCGAACATGTCCAAGTAGTCGTGGCTATGGCGCATGCCCGCTTCCGCATCCGCCATGGCGCGCATTCCAAGCACTTGGCTCAACTCCCCAACGTCTGCGGTAGCAGTCTCCAAGGCTTTCAGCCAGCTCTCCTCCACCCCCGCCGATTTGCCCGCCTCGATCGTGAGAGCAATCTCTTTGGCGAAGCCCACCAAGCTCGCACCGCCAGTCCCGAACACCTTGCGGGCCAAGAGATCCAGGCTTTGAATACCCGTCGTGCCTTCATGAATACTGTTGAGCTTTTGATCCCGCAGCCAAGCTTCCGGTAAGTACTCGCTGGTGTAGCCCGCGCCACCCAATACCTGCACCGCCAGAGCGTTACTCTCAAAACCCTGTTCAGCAGCGAAGGTCTTGGTGACCGGAGTGAGCAGCTCCAGCAACTTTTCCGCCCGTTCGCGCTCGGCCGCTTCGGTGGCATAACGCGACAGATCCATGTACTGCCCACAGATGAGCACCAGCGCGAACGCCGACTCGGATATCGCCTTTTGCCGAAGCAACATGCGCCTGACGTCCGCGTGCTCAATGATGTTGACCTGGGGGCCATCCGCTTTGCCCTTGAGAGCACGGCCCTGGGGTCGCTCTTTAGCGTAGGCCAAGGACTCCTCATAGGCTACCAACGCGGTTGCCGCTGCGTGTAAGCCCACTCCAATGCGAGCTTCGTTCATCATCTGAAACATGTACCGCATGCCGCGGTGGGGCTCACCCACCAGATAGCCGTGACAATCCCCCGCCTCGCCAAAGGTGAGTGCAATCGAGGGCAGAGCCCGCCAACCCATCTTGTGAAAGGTGCCCGTCGGCGTGACATCGTTGTCCACCAAATCTGTGCCCTCTAGACGTTTGGCCGGGACCACAAACAAGGAAATGCCTCGAATGCCTGCCGGTGCGCCCTCGATCCGCGCTAAGGCCAAGTGAACAATGTTTTCGCTGAAGCTATTATCGCCGCCGGATATGAAAATTTTCGAGCCGCTGATGAGATAATGCTCGCCATCGGTGGGCAGCGCTTTGGTCGCGACATCGCCGAGACTACTGCCCGCATGGGGCTCGGTGAGAGCCATAGTACCGGTCCATTCGCCGGAATAAATAGGCGCCATGTAGCGCTCCCGGAGGATATGGCTACCGAAGGCTTCGATCAGATGGCCCGCTCCGATGGACAAGGTCGCAAAACAGGTCGCGCTCACGTTCGCCGCGGACAGGTACGCGGCACAGACGCCCATGATCACGCAGGGCAGCTGTTGCCCGCCAGCATCCTTCGGACGAGTGGCGTTGGTCATGCCCAGCTCCACCAGCCGCGGGTAGAGATCTTTCATTCGCTCACTCGTGATCACCCGCTTGCCGTCAAAATGCGCCGGGGCGTCGTTCATTTCCCGGTAAGTCTCAAACATCGGGCCCCGCGCGAGCTTGCGGACTGAATCGAGCAGAAGATCAAAAGTTTCGGTGCTGTAGTCCTCGAACTCGGGCAGGTCGCACAAGTCGCTCACATGAAGCACCTCGTTGAGCAAGAAGTCGACAAGTCGGTCGCGGATGAGTGGATTGGCCATAATGTTGAGCTGCTTGGTCAAAAAGCTGCGTCCATCCCCCGGTGGCAGCGTCTGTATAGGAAACCACTAATTGGCGAAGAAAACAGCCAACAGGAGTCTCCTAATGTCAGAAGCCATCTTCCGCCGGCCCATCGCCGCCCACATCAGCTTGAGCGTGCGCTCGATCGACAAAAGCACCCAGTTCTACGCACAATTATTCGGCCGGGAACCCAGCAAAGTCCGCCCAGGCTACGCCAAGTGCCAACTCGAATCCCCGCCCCTGAACCTCAGTCTGTTGGAGAGCACGGCAGCGGTCGCCGCCCCGGGCGCTCACTTTGGCATCCAACTGGCGGATACTAGCGACGTCATGCGCTCGACAAGACGACTCGACGAACTAGGTCTGACTTCTATGAAGGAAGAAAAGACCGTCTGTTGTTATTCGGAGCAGGACAAGGTGTGGGCGACAGATCCGGATGGCAACCGATGGGAGCTATTCGCCGCACTGCGCAAGGCCTCCGACGAAGAAGAAACGCAGGCACGCGCCGAGCGAGCAGAAGAGGGGCAAGCTTGCTGCGCGCCCGAATGTTGCAGTTTACGAATGATTCCGCGATGGGCTCTACTGTAGTTCATCGCGGAACTCGATTCAGCGCCAGCCTCTTGTCTTGCAACCGGCCAAAACGAACTTAACATTAACAGCCGCTCCTAAACATTCGCAGCACCATGGCCGATCCATCCCCAGCCAGCCCCGCATCACGTCGCCCCAGCGCACCAAGGACCTCGCAATGCGGCACTCCTCAAGAAAAACTGGAGCGCGCTACGTAGCGACCTGTTCCGTTTCGTCAACCGCCGGGTTCGCGATTCGGCCTTGCCCGAGGATATCGTGCAAGATGTCTTCTTGAAGGTGCACGAGCAACGCGACCAGCTGCAGGACGAAGACCGACTGGGTGCCTGGGGGTACCGCATTGCGCGCCATGCCATCGTCGATCAGTACCGCCGCCAAGGACGGCGCCTGACCGAACTGTCGTTAACCAACGACAGCGATTCCGCGGGCAGCTATGACGCTCAGATGGCTCCCGAATCAGGCGCCGAGGATGACGAGCTCAACGCTACCGTCGCGTCATGGCTGGAGCCCATGATCGGCCAGCTACCGAAGGAATTTCGCACCGCGCTCCAGCTCAGCGAGCTCGACGGAGTGCCCCAACCCGAACTGGCCAGCCAGCTGGGCCTCTCCCCTTCGGGCGCCCGCACGCGAGTGCAACGGGGCCGCAAGAAGTTGCTCGCGGAGCTGGACGCGTGTTGCCAAGTCGAGCGAGACCGGAGGGGCAATGTGCTCAGCGTTGAAGGGCGTAGCGACTACTGTTGAGGCCCACAGCGGTCGCTCGCGCGGGCACTCCAAGTTGCCTACGCTAGATCACCCTTTCCAGCACTTCCCCAGGGGTCAGCCTTCACAAGACCGAATATTGACGGGCCCCGGTAGAGAACCAAATACGCCGGGCCTGAGAGTGTTTCGTGCACGCCAGTCCATCTCGACGGAGCCGAAGAACTGCGCTAGATGCTTGCACGCTGCCCTCGATGAAACGGTCCATCGCCGGCGCACCGCTGCGAGGACAACACATCATGCTATCCGGAATTCGCGTACTCGATCTCACCTGTGAACGAGGTTTCCTCGCCGGGAAGATTCTCGGCGATATGGGCGCCGACGTCGTCAAGATCGAAGCTCCCACAGGTGACGCTATCCGCCAGCGAGGGCCGTTCTTGGCAGGCAAGGAGGGCCCCGAGCGTAGCCTCCCCTGGCTCGCGCTCAACACGAGCAAACGCGGCATCACGCTGGATCTAGACCAACCAGACGGACAAGACGTCTTCCGCACTCTTGCCAAGCAGGCAGACATCGTGCTGGAGTCTTTCCAGCCCGGGCTCATGAAGGACCGTGGGCTCGGTTACGCCGCACTCGTGGCAGACAACCCCAAGTTGATTTACTGCGCCATCAGCCCCTTCGGACAAGACGGCCCTTACTCTCACTACAACGCCCACGATCTGGTCATCGTGGCGATGAGCGGCAACCTGCAAATGACGGGCGATCCCGATCGCCCGCCCATTCGTTGCACGATGCCGACCAGTTACTATCACGCCGCCCCCGAAGCGGTGCTGGGCATCATCATGGCGCTCTATTCACGAGAAGACTCCCAGCGCGGGCAGTTCGTCGACGTCTCGATGCAGGAGACCCACACGTCGACTCTGCTTTGCCACACCGGCAACTACTCGGTAGACGGTGTGATCAATCACCGGGCGGGCTACCGTGTCGGACCTTCCCGAGAAGTGTGGAAGGTCAAGGACGGTTACATCTCCTACGGTCTGCGCGGCGGACCGACCCGAGTCCCCAACCTGGTGGCCACCGTAGAATATATGGACGAGACCGGTTGCGCGCCTGAGTGGCTGAAGAACTACAACTGGAAAAACTACGACGTGTTCTCGATGACTTCTGAAGAGATTGCGCCCCTCGAAGAGGCCTTCGGCTCGTTCTTCGAGACCAAGACGCGCGCCGAGTTGTTCGAGGAAAGTGTGAAACGGCGCATCATGTTGGCTCCTTGCAACGACTCGGCAGAGGTGTTGGCTCACCGCCAACTGCGCAGTCGCGATCTCTTCGTGACCCTCGATTATCCAGAGTTGGGGGCCAGTATTGAACACCCCAATTTCTTTGCCAAAACCACTGGTAACGATGTTCGAATTCGCGGCAAGGCTCCCAAGCTCGGCGAACATACCGACGCCGTACTGCAGGAGGCCGGCATATCCACAGAGAAAGTCAGCGCATTGCGACAGCAGGGGGTGATCTGATGACTGAGCGCGTATTCAAGGGACTCAAGGTCTTGGAGCTGGGCGCTGGCGCGGCTGGCCCCATTTCCACCCGCTACCTTTCGGAGCAAGGGGCCCACGTCATTCGTATCGAGTCTGCCCACAGACCCGATTTCTTGCGCCTCATGATGGCCGTCAAGACGGATACTATGGCCGAGCGTATGGACAGCGCACTGATGTTCGCATTGCTCAATACGGACAAGCAAAGCTTGACCGTCAACATGAAACACGAACAAGGCGCAGACATCGTTCGACGCTTGGTGCAGTGGGCCGATCTCGTGTGCGAAAACTTCTCGCCCAAGGTGATGCCGAAGTGGGGGCTCACCTACGAAAATCTCAAGAAACTGAAGCCCGATTTGGTGATGGCGTCGGGTTGCTTGTTTGGGCAAACAGGCCCCGACCGGCTTTACCCAGGCTTTGGCGGACAAGGTACGGCCCTTTCGGGCTTCGCCTACGTCACCGGCTGGCCCGGGCGGGAAACTGTCGGCCCCTTCGGCACCATTACCGATTCCCTGTCGCCCAAGTACGTGGCTTGTGCCATCGCGGCGGCTCTATTTCATCGGCGTCGCACCGGCGAAGGCCGCTACATCGATGTCTCCCAGATCGAAACGGCCGTCTACAGTATGTCTGCCGCCATCGTACGCCAGAGCGCCAACAACGAGACCGAAGAGCGGCGCGGCAACCACGACGAGTTCGCCGCCCCACACAATGTGTATCCCACTACCGGGGATGACCGCTGGATCGCCATCGCAGTACAAACCGACACCGAATGGACAGCTCTCAAGAAAGAGATGGGCAACCCAGAGGCGCTCAACAAC
This sequence comes from Polyangiaceae bacterium, assembly GCA_013214025.1. Taxonomy (GTDB): domain Bacteria; phylum Myxococcota_A; class Polyangia; order Polyangiales; family Polyangiaceae; genus JABSRN01. The sequence continues at coordinate 40,658 of JABSRN010000013.1, read as the reverse complement.
AGCTCTTACGATTCTCTCGAAGGGCGCGTCGAGGCGCAGGAACACATCGACAAAACGATCGGCGAATGGAGCCAGGCCTTCGACCGCAATGAGCTGATGTCGAAACTACAAGCCGCGGGCGTCGAAGCCGGAGCGCTGAACAATCAAGCCGACCTGCTCGAGGATCCGGCGCTGAACCACCGCGGGCACTTCGTTTGGCTCGAACACAAGTACCTCGGACGCGCCGCTTTCGAGCGCCCTGGTTTCCGGCTCTCCGAGAGCGGGGGCGGCTTCGATAAGCCCGGACCTCTGCTGGGCGAGCACAACCGCGAGATCTTAACGAAAATCCTCGGCTACACCATCGCGGAAATCGACCGACTAACGAGCGAAGAACTGTTCGTCTAGGCGAACGATCGCCGGGGGCTGGCGTCCGTCCGGGCCGCATTGCGTCGGAGGGGGTTTCGTTCGGGGGGCGCGAATCGGCCGTGCTTCAGAGCTCGCCCAGCTCCTGATACACTCACGCCCGTGACCTGGGACGATGATGTCGAGCGCCTGAATCAGCGCCGCGAGACGGCGAAACAAATGGGCGGCAAAGAGGCCGTCCAAAAAATGCACGATCGCGGGCGCCTCACCGTGCGCGAACGCATCGATACCCTGACGGATAGCGATAGCTTCCGGGAGATCGGTCGTATCGCCGGCACCACCGAAGACGACCACGGCACGGAACTTTTCACCCCGGCCAACGCCGTTGTCGGCACTGGCAAGATTGGCGGACGTCGCGCCGTCATCTGCGGCGACGACTTCACACTACGCGGAGCCGCCTACACAACCACCGGCCTAAAGAAAGCGCTCTACGCCGAGAAGCTCGCCATCGAGCGCCGAATTCCGTTGGTGCGATTGCTCGATTCCGGTGGCGCCAGCATCCAGGGTATCTCCGGGCGGCGAGGGCAGTCGGGCTTCGACATGACGGCGGCCTCTCAGCAAACGCTACTGAGCGTAGAGGCGCTCGCCACCGTACCGGTGGTGTGCGCGGCTCTCGGGGCGGTTGCGGGATTTCCGGCGGCGCGCTTGGTAGCCTCGCATTTCTCCGTCATGACCGGCGATGCCCAAGTGATGACCGGGGGGCCCGCTCTCGTAGAACGGGCGCTGGGGCAAAAAATCACCAAAGAAGAGCTGGGCGGCGCGCACCTGCACAGCAAGAGCGGTGTCGTCGACAACATCGCCAAGGACGAGCCCGCTCTGTGCGCCCAGATCACGCGCTTTCTCAGTTACCTTCCCTCCCACAGTGGTCAGTTAGCGCCCATGCTCAAAGGAAGCGATCCCGCCGGGCGCGCTGACGAAGAGCTTCTGCAAATCATGCCCAGCCGTCGCCGCCGTGCCTACGACGTTCGTCAGTTGCTCACTCGCATCGTGGATCACGGCAGCTTTTTCGAGAAAACGCCGTTCTACGGCCGCAGCATGGTCACAGGCCTAGCTCGGCTCAACGGGCACAGCGTAGGCGTCATGGCGAACGACTGCATGCGGGACGGCGGAGCGATGACGGCGGAGTCGGCCCAAAAAGTGCGCCGCTTCATCGAGCTCTGTGACACCTTCCACCTCCCCATGCTCAGCTTCATCGATCAACCGGGCTTCATGATCGGCAAAGCTGCCGAAGAGGCGGGAACCATTCGCTACGGAACCGAAACGCTGTTTACGGCGGTCCAGAGTCGCGTGCCGTGGCTAGCCATCGTGCTGCGCAAATCCTTCGGGGTGGCCCAGGGCATCCAACTCGGACCGGGCGCCACCGTCATCGCGTGGCCGAGCGCTGAAGTTGGCTCTATGCCCGTAGAAGGCGGAGTGGCCCTCGGATTCCGACGAGAGATAGAGAGCGCGGACGATCCAGCCGCTCGTCGACGCGAGTTGGAGGACGAAATGGCCCTGGGCCAGTCCATTTTTCCCCGCGCCGAAGATTTCGGCATCCACGACTTGATCGATCCCCGGGAAACTCGGGTCTACGCCGCCGACTGGCTGGATCAGGTGACGCCCCAACTCGACCCGAGCCAAGGTCCGATGAAGTATTCGCTGCGACCCTGAGCCGCTTCGTCACAGCTGCCTTCGACGCCACTGCCTTTGGCGCCAGACGAGCGTCAAAACGGACACCATCGTCCGTTGAACTACCGCCTAGAACGCCCTGTCGGAGGCCCTCTTTCGGAATTGCGCTGTGAGCAGGAGCGCTGTGAGCAGGAGCGCTGTTAATAGGGGACTAGCCCTCTCCGCGACCGCCGGTCAGCACTGCCGTGACGTCCCGATCCAGCAATATCGTACGGTTGGCACGGCCGGCTTCTTGGATAGCTCGACGCGCGAGGTAGCGCAGATGCTCGGACAGCACGACGACTGCCGACTCCGCCGTATTCATCCCAGAAGACGCCTTCACGTAGGCCTTCAGTCGAGTCACGACGACGAGAACCTGCTTCTCGGATTCGGGCTCTCCGCCGGTATCCTGACCCTCAAACAATGGCGCTAAATCGCGATCCATCAACGTGCGTCGCTCGGAACGTAGGGCAGCGGCTACGCCCTCGTCGCAGACCTCTCGCAGATGGTCCGAGAGTGGGTACAACACGCTCTCTGTGGTCTTGTATCGGGAGCGCTGGCTCACGTAGGCGTTGAATCGCGACGCAACAACCAGCACCTCGGTCTTCACCTTGCCCTGGGGCGTAGGTGGCACCATCGGAGGCTTAGCCGCCGGGCCGGACTTGGCTTTGGGTGAGGCTTTTCTTGTGGTCGCGTTGCGCTGTTCAGCCCATTCCTCCTCCGTAGGGGCGGTTTCTTCCTCCGCCCAGGCGTCCCGATGGTTCGCCTCGGCGCGGTGAGCGTCCCAACAAGGAACAGAACAGAAGTAGAGGGCGGTACGCTTCTTGTTGCAGGTGGAAACACTGCAGCGATAATACCCGCTTTTGTAGGCCAAATCCTTGCGGCAGGTACTGCATCGGCGCCAAACGTTGGTCTCAGTCACGGCGCGCATACTAGTCGCGACCGGTACTAAACTGCGATGAGTTTCTTCAGTTTGGCGATGTCTCCCGCTTCGCCCAATACAATTGGGCGAACTCCGGCACGAAGTTCAAAACTGGAAGCCGGATTGTAGATGTATTCCCTGTCGGCGTTCCGGACTGCCACCACCAAAAGATTCGTTTCTTCCTGAATCAGAGCTTGCCACAGACACTGTCCCACCATCCGGGAGCCTTTGGGGACCATTACGTCATCAAAACGCAGGTTATCGCCACTTCGCCCGAACATGCTGTCCAGGAATTCAACGGCCTGGGGACGTACCATCTCGCTCAGCATGCGCATGCCACCGATACGGTGCGCGTTCACCGATTACGTCCGCGCCGGCTTTCTCTAGTTTGGCCTCCGCGGATTCCACGTTTGCTTTGGCAACGATCCGGAATGTGTCAACGCGAATAGGACATGGGGTAGCAAGAATCTAAGCAGCAAGCGCCACGCTCGTGGCGCCGCATAAGGGGCGCTCCAGAGCCGGAAGGTTGATGGGCGGCGTCATGCTCGCCCTGCTCCGACAACAACGATATGGCCCGACATGCCAGCGATCTTCTTGTCCATGATCCTCATTCTTCAGCGCCTTAACGATGGCGCCCTCCACCAACACCGCGGTCAGCATCGACTGAAAATAAACGACTGCGACCACGCCGCAAACCATCCACCCAATGGGCATCGGTCGCCGGCCGATCAGCCGATCAGTGTCTCCACCTCCGTCATTTCCGAATAGCCCACAGTCTACACCGTAATCACCGCAAAGTAGGCCGCGTCCATCAGCGAGTATTGACCGGAACTACTCGCCGAGAGGACTGCCGCGCCGAAGAATATCACCACCGCTAGCAATGCCAGCGCCGACAGCCCACGGACGGGCTAAGGGACTTCCCGGTCCATCTCAGTGCCGATCCCTGCCGTCTGCATCGGCACCGTAGCCCATCCTGACCAAGAACAGTTAGTGTTGTGCCGGTTCCACGGCTTCCGCGGGGGCCCGCAGGCGGATAGGTTCCGTCGCCGGGGGCGCCGTGCCCCTCCCCACCTAACCTGGTCAGCCGTGTCCCAGTTGTTTTTGAAGTACGAGTATTACGTCGCAGCTCTGCAACTGATCCTCGCCATGACCGGCATGGGCGCCACCCTGGCGGGCCGCGATTTTCATGAGCTCATCCGTTCTCCAAAGTCCATCGCCTGGGGTCTGCTCGTCCAGGTGGTGGGCATCCCCCTGCTCGCGTGGCTGATCATCCGGGGTCTCGACTTGCCAGCGTCCTTGGCCGTGGGCCTTGCCATCGTCGCGTGTGTGCCCGGAGGCAGCATGTCGAACATTCTGAGCTATTTTGCGCGGGGAAACATCGCTCTGTCGATCGCTCTGACAGGGGTCACCACCGTCATCTGCCTGGTGACGGCCCCATTGATCCTCCACAGCCTGACCGCAGGCCTATTGAGTGCCTCCGCCGAGATCCCCGTGCAGCGGATCGCTTTCGAGATATTCGTGCTGCTGCTGCTTCCGCTCACCACCGGCATGCTGATCCGCCGCCACCGGCCCGACATTGCCAAGCGAATCGCCAAACCATTGGTGCGCGCCAGCCTCGTCATCGTTCTCGTCATGGCCGTGGGGATCGGTACCGCCGGTCGCATCGATCCCGCAGCCTTCGGATGGATAGGCCCCGCCCTCATCTTCGGCTTCGGCTTCGCTGCCTTCGCCATCGGATTCTTCCCCGGCTCCCTGTTGGGCGTGCCCCGGCGCGACCGTATCGCTATCGGGATCGAAAGCTGCTTTCGAAACACCAGCTTGGGGATCCTGATCAAGGCTTCCATCCTGCCCGCCATCCCGGGCGTCGTGGATCCCATAGCCGACGGCGCCATCTTCGTGGTGCTGCTTTACGGCGGCGTGTCGCTGAGTGTTTGTGTGCCGGCGATGTTTTGGCATCGGCGACTCAGCCAGAACGGAGCCGCCGAATCACGCGGGTGATCGACCGCGCCATTGACCCTCGCCAATAGGTCGGGGGAGCCTCGCCGGCCCTTATCCCCGGGCAACCGCCAAAAAATGCCCTCCGCCGGCGACTATGTAAGTGAGCCCTCTTAAATAGTTGTATCGAATCCCGTCTGGGTGCTTTTCGGTCGTCGCATAAGTCGGAATCCCCGAAAAAAAACGCCAATTGCGCCCGCAGGGGCGACGCCGGCAAATCCACCCCCACATGTCTTGAGAACTCCCATCGAGTCTTGGGGTGGTCAGAACGTCTGGCCCGCGTATGATGAAGGGATGGGGACACCGCTCGGGCTCTCTGGAGAGCAAGTTGAAGAGCTCAAGGAACTGTTCCTAGCGGACATCTTAGGACTATTTCCGGAAGTCAAAATCCAGTTCGATAAATTTTCCGTAGACCCCACCAACAAGGAAGCCCTCGAAGCGATCTTCGATTTCTTCCACCGCCTGGCTGGCACAAGTCGCAATGTCGGGCTCCCGCTGCTGGGTTACGTTGCCGTGATGGCCGAACGCGTCGCCAACGAGCTGAACCTCGGCAGGAGCACCGATACCAAAACCGCCGCTCTGATTTTTTCGGACGCCATGGAAGCGGTCACCGTCGAACTTCAACGGTACGCGGAAGCGAAGGCCCTAAAAGCTGAGGAAACCGGCGACAGCAGTGTCGAAATCGCCATCACGGACGACATGAAGCAGTCCATCGCTCCTCGCGGTGGTGTTGTGGTACCGGCTCGCCTCGGCGAAGGTCGAGAGCTGTCGAAAATTCTCGTTATTGACGACGACGAGTTCAGCGCCGGGATGATCGACAACTGTCTACGCGCGGCAGGTTTCTTGAGTCGCTACTGCTGCCAACCCGAGCGCGCCCTGCATGTCATCGAGAGCGAGTTGCCGGATCTGATCGTGATGGACATCATCATGCCGAAGATTGACGGGCTGGAGCTGTGCCGGCGTATTCGTAGTCACCCGTCGCTGCAGGACACGCCGATTATCTTCGTCACTCGTCGGGGAGACGTCGAACAGCGCGTGCAAGGTTTGGAAGCCGGCGCCAACGACTACATCTCGAAGCCGTTCGAACCCCAGGAACTGATCGCCCGGGTGCGTTCCCATTTGGAACGACTGTCGAACCTGCGAGAGATGGCCATCCGCGACGGTCTCACGCGTTGTTTCAACCACCGCTTCTTCAAGCTCCGCATCGAGCAAGAAGTCGAGCGGGGCAAGCGCTACAACCATCAATTATGTGTCGCGATGGTGGATATCGACAACTTCAAGCAAGTGAACGACGGCCACGGTCACCTCGCCGGCGACATGGTGCTCTCCCATATGGCCAATGTCGTGGTTGCCTCCGTCCGCAGCACAGACATTGTCGCTCGCTACGGCGGCGAAGAGTTCGCAATCCTGATGGTTCACGCGGGCGCACCGGAGTCTAAAGTCGTTTGCAATCGCCTTCGGGAACGCATCGCGGCCTATCGGTTCAGCTACGCGGGCGAGTCCGACGCCGACAAGATCATCCCCATCACGGTCAGTGTCGGAGTCGCCGAACTCGCGCCCATCACCGACACTCCGTCCACCTTGCTGCGAAGAGCCGATGCCGCTCTCTATGCTGCCAAGGCCAACGGAAAAAACCGTGTCATGACTGCGCCCATGCCGTCCGGCGAAAAAGCCTCGGAAGTCAAACCGGCGTAGGCGCCGCCGCTGGCCTCCAAGGGTCTAGCCCATGCGCCACGAGTAGCGCCGCCTCAGCGTTCCATCCGCCGGAGCAGGGCCCCGGGCTATCGTGACCGTTCAACCGCCGTCGAGGGAGGCGACGCTGGCATCCACAGGGGGCGGCGGCGTAGCGTCGAGCGCGGGTGCCGCGAAGAGTCCGCGAGTCGTGAGTACCGGCTCTTCTTCGTCCGGCTGGGTCTCTCGACATTGCATGCCCACCATAACGGTCATGAACTTGGTCACCACACGGGCTCGTACGGTGTCGTCCCTCGGCACGTCGTCAGATCCCCACTCAGGTGCCCAACCGGTCTCGGAGAAACGAATGGTACAGGGCGTGCGATCGTGCTGAAAACTCACCAGGTAGTCGCCGGGCGCCAGCTTTCGCTGAGCGCCATTGCCCGACGACGTGGATCTATCGATGGTGTCGTCTAAACCACCATCATGGCGCGGGGGACCGCCGGGCACGCTGCCGTCAGACTCGGGAACGCCGTACTCCAACGCGGTTGGCGTCGGCTCGGAAAGCTGGGACACCGGTAATCGTCGCTCACCGCCGTCAGCTGTGGGGAAGCGAGCAGCCGTCGTGATGTTCACGGCGAATCCCTCGAGGGCCTCATCGCCCTTGTCGACTGCGAAAAATGCGATCGAACCGGAAGGCTTGATGCCGGCGTTAGTATCTGCCTGAGTCACCACGTTGGCGATGGAGACCTCGCCGAGATCGCCCTCGCTCAGCATGGGAGTGCGAATCACCATGATGAGCTCGTCGTTGTCCGTCGTGTGAATCATTCGAATCGTCGGGATGAGCCCGTCCGAACCGACTCCGGGTACCTTGCACTGCTCGGTCGCGCAGAATTTGATCAAGACATTGGCGTTGTGCGGCACATTGGGCAGCTCAAACTCGCCGTTGGCCGCCGTCTTTACGCAGTCGCCGTAGTTGCTCTTTTCGCTCTGGGGGTGCACACACACGACCACTCCTTCGAGGCCCTCTGATTCTTCGAGAGGCACGCCTTCCTCAGCGTCTACCACCACGCCCCGCACTAACACCGGCGTTCGGTCGACCAAGTCTTCGGCGCAGCTGGGAGTGCCCAAAGCTGTGATGCCTGCCAAAGCTGACGCCACCAGAGGGCCCACGGTGTACTTCGAGTATCTCACTGAGCGACTCACAGAAACTGCACTCCCACCATCGCGGTCATGAACCCCGCCACAACTTTGACTTCGACGTACTCGCCGGCGTCCCAGCCGGTGTCCGAAAACATCGACTGCTCAGTCAAACGGCTGTGGTAAAATTTGAGCCCGTATTTGCCCGGCACGATGCGTTCGAGCACGCCCACACCCTTGGACGAGGTCTCTTCGAGTCCGTCCCGAGGCTCTCCCGTCTCAGGTGTGTACACGACCCCTTCCAACAACGTGACCATCTCGCCGTCCACCTCGAACTCATCGCCAGCGAAAAACTCGCCCCGGTCCTGGTCCAGGTAAATTTCGACTCTTACCTTCGACAGTGGTGAATCGCCGGCATCGACTGCAAAAAATTGCACCAGACCTTTGGTGGGCGGCAAGAAGTTCGCAACGGACAGATCGTCTAGGCCTTCCTCTTTCATGGTTGCCGCCAAGCTATGCATATCCCGCCACGACATCACCGGAGTCTGGATCGCCATGAACAGCTCTTTGCTGTCGGTGGTGCTCAGCATGCGCAACGTCGGGACGATAGCGTCAGAGTCCGGCTCTGCGCTGTAGTTGTAGGCGCAGTTTTCGTCGTCGCAGTAGCTGAGCAAAACTCGTGAGTTGTAGGGAACCGAGCCTAGTTCGTAGTACCCGTCCTCGTTACTGACGACGCAGTCGCCCAGGTAGGTATCAACGGATTCGCTATCGTGGTGATAACAAACCGTAACGCCAGGCCGGGGCCCGAGGTGTTCCACGGCGACGCCGTCCTCGTACATCAGCACCCGGCCCTTCACCACCACCGGCTCCCTATCCACGATGTCCTCGGCGCAGCCGAGGGAGAGCAGAGTCAAGAGCCCAAGAAGCACAAAACGGGGGGCCGAATTCATAAGAGCGACAGTCTAGGCGGTTGTCCGCCGCGCACAAACATCTGCAAGGGGGACCAGCAGCAAATTGAGTCATCGGAGTCCCGATTCCAGTAAAAATTCGCGACGCAGTGCGGCTAAACGTCGGAAATTTTTGGCTGCAGGGGAATGACCAAGATTAGCCATGGGCCGAATCGCCTCCGTCCTCTGCGGTCGCCTCGCCCCGGCGTTTTGAGGCCGCAACAAACAACCCCTGAAGCAACGGCTGGAAGTGCCGTCTTGGCTGCTGAGCTGCCCCTGTGCCGCCGCGCTCATCGACACCCGTCAGGATCTTGTCCCCATGAATCCGGAATCCGAGCCCCCCGAGTCCGACGTCAACGGTCACGTTGGGAGGATCGCCATTTGGGAGGCAGATGCGCAACTGAGGGAGGCGCTGCGAACGCTGTTGGCGCCCTACAGCTCGGTGTGGGCCCTTGAGTTTCTAACGACTGACGGCGCCACCCGGGAGCGAATCAAGAGCCCCACTAGTCTCGACATTCTGGTGGTCACCGACAGCGCTAGCCTGGCCCAGCGCCAGAGCCTGGTTCGTTGCGTTCAGGATGAAAAACCCGACATCGTCCGGGTCGTGTGTTCGCACTACTCCGATGCCGTCACGGCTCTGCTGTCCGTGCCCTTCGCCCACAGCGCTATCGACAATCCCTTCGATGGGGACGTTCTCGCGCGGGGTCTGAGTCGCGCCATCCGACTGCGCCAGACCATGGCCTGCATCGATGTGCGCCGACTCATCGGCAGCACCAACGCCATGCCCGCCGTGCCGAAGACCTACTCGGAGCTTGTCTCAGCCCTCGCCGATTCCACTACGGGCATCCTGCAGGTCACAGAAATCATCGAGCAGGATGTCGGCATGTCCGCCCGTATTATGCACCTGGTCTCGTCTGCCCTATTCGCTCTACCGAAACCTATGGGTGCCCTAGGAGGAGCCGTCGCCTACCTCGGCGTCAACGCGATCCGCGCCTTGGTGCTAGCGGACGAAATCAGGGCGTTGTTCCCCATTCCGCCCAGCATCGCGGGGGAAGTGGAGCGACTGCAGGCACGCTCGTTAACAACCGCCAAGCTCGCTCAAGAAACGCTCCGAAACAGCCCCCACGCAGACGACGCATTTCTGGCAGGTATGTTTCACGGCATCGGACAGCTGATTTTGGCGGCCCGAGCGCCGTCTCGCTTCCTCGCCATCTCTCGTCGGTTGATGGACGGTGAGTTATCTCGTAGTCAAATCGAACAAGAGTTGCTCGGAGTGACCAGCGCACAAATCGGTGCCTACCTCTTGGGGCTGTGGGGCTTGCCCATGAACATTGTCGACGCCGTCGCCCACCATGAGTGCCCCGAAGAATCCGAGCACGAGGAGTTTGGCGTTGCCTGGGCGACCTTCATCGGATGGCAACTCAGTGAGAACCCCGAGGGGGAACTCACTGACGCGTCCGACCATAGCCGGAGCCACATGCTCGAGCGCTGGCATAGCTTGGACCATCTCGACGAGTGGCGCAGCCTCGCCAAGTCGCTCACGGCTGCTTAGAACCGATCCTCAAAGCCCCCAGAGTCAGGGCGTCGCTGTCGAGCCGTTACCTGGAGCCAGCTCCCCTTCGGCTGGGGTCACGGCGACTGTCGCCGCATCAGCAGGCCCAGGCGCCCCCGGAGCCAAGGGAGGCAAGATGGCCGTGCCCGCGCTGGTCAGCGGTTTCGTTGCATTGCGTTCGGGGGCGTTCAGCCCGCCGTCACTCACTCGCTTCACTAGCCGTTGGAACGCTGCCTTCGCCTCTTGGCCCGCTTCCTGAGCCGGAGGAGTGGCAACGATGCGACGAATGTGTTCGAGCGCCGTATGCTGGCCCAGGGGCACGAACGCGAAAGCGTAAAAGGCGAACGCCAACACCACGGCCTCAAAACCGACCTTCACCAAGCGGCTGAGCACAGCGCGCATCCTAGTGTGGGCGCGCTACAATTCGCCAGATCCGAACCATCGCAATTGCTCCGATTTTCGAAACTTCGGGACCCGGGGCCACCGTTCGCCGGCGAGTCCGAGGGCCAACTCCCAGTCGGAACGGCCGGCGCGCAGGCATAAGCCACTGAAATAACTATGAATTGCTGCAATCCTGCGCTTAACAAAGCTCGCCGAGAGCCGTTGATCAGAGCCGAAGCACTGTGGCGCTACGTTATCCGACCCCCGACAAGACTGTTCTCGGAGCCGAACAACTGGCGGCCCGTTGGGACGACGTGTCGAATCAGGACGATCGCGCCCGCACGATCGCGCAACTCCACGAGTGGACCTGACCCGATTTGGCGGACACCCAGATATGCGCGAAAGTGCGAATGGAGAGTCCAATGGCAAAACGAAGAATCAGAAGAGTATTTACGGAAGAGTTTAAGGCGAAGGCGATCAAGCAATGTACGACGGGTGAGCGTAGTATCAGTGGCGTCGCTCGAGCTCTCGACCTCTCGGCAAGCGCGCTGCTGTTGACCTAGGCGAGCAACTTGATTCCGAAGGCTGGCTCGCGCTTGGCCAACTGCCCGAGCTGAATCAGAGAAACGTCTTCTCGCAGATCACGCTTCGACGACTGGAGCAGCCACCATTGACGCGGGCTCCATCTCGTCCACTTCCTCTTTCTTGGCTGCCCCCTGAGTCCCCATATCCCCTCGCCGGCTAGTCATCCGCGCCTCCCCTAAAACGGCGATACCGAGTCGATGCAGAAGCGTGCCAACTCGACGCGGTCCCGCCTAGAGTTGGCGAGAACGGCCCTACCTCCTGGTGTTTCGAAATAACGAACGAAGCCCGTTACCAAGAACGGACCTCGCTAAATGCAAAACGAGGCCCGTTCTCAAGAACGGACCTCGCTAAATGCTAGCGATCAGCAGACCGCGATGCTCACCTGGAGCTGTTTACTCGCCGACGCAGGGGAAGGTTGCCACGTCAACGTTGGCAACGAGTGCTTCCTCAATTTCGGTAGCATTGAAGCAACCGACCTCAACCGGAGGGGCTCCGGTCTCACGCAGGTTCGCGACTGTAGCGACGGCTTCGGTGTCTTGACCACAAACATTGGGATCGGTGTCAGAGCAGCAAGCGTCCAGCTTGAGCGCGCCAAATACCACCCCGCCGGTGCAGGTGTTATCGCCACATTGCACAGTCTCCGCCTGGGGGTCCTCCGCGTAACCGAGACATGCCACGACCTCCTCATATGCGGGACTCATGGCGGCGCTATCGGCGCCGCCCGTGCCGCCGGTAGCCGTGCCGCCGGTGCCAGGCGTGCCGCCGGTGCCGGAACCACTATCCATCGCAGCGCCGCCACTGTCGGAGGTCGTTGTGGGGTCGTCGTCGTCGCCACAGGCTGTGACCGCAACACCCGTCGCAAGAAGTCCAACCGTCAAAAACCAAGCTTTGTTCAAGTTCATTTTGCTACCTCCGGCGAACGCGCCGATTAACCGTAATTTTGGCTAAAGAACCACAGCTCCCGCTGACGGTCCAGGATTTAGTCGCGAAGGCGTGCCCCGCTCGCAGACCCGACGGCGTTACCCCGGCTCTGGGGGTCCGCCAGCGCAGGTACTCCAGCCCTTGGCAGCCTGTTGGGGCTCTTCACCAACGAAAAAACCACCTCGAATCGAAGTGGTTTTTTCCAGAATTGGCCCCGCAGGGCCGATTCTGAGCGCTGGTATCGCCAAACTAGAGGGACTTGCCCACCAGCTTCGCGACCTTAGATACGAGCGCTCGCGGCATGGTTCCTTGAGCAATCTTCTTCAGAGCCTTCTTGTCGTGAGCTTCCCAGGCGGCTTTATCAGCACCGGAAATTTTCACAACTTCAAGCTTCTTGGCGATGCGTCGGAAGGACGCATCGTCCTCAGCGCGGTTGTTCTTGGTGTTGTAGGGAATCAACCGAGTCGCGATGCTCATGAAGCCAGCGCGCACGTCGGCGGGGAGGGCGTCGAGGGGGGCCTTCTTGAAGAGAGTGCCACCGGTCGCTGCGCCAGAGATGCGATCGTAGGTGTATTGCAGATGCGGTGTCCACTGCAGCTGCTCCGCAGCGATGGCCGGCACGGTGACGTAGTTCACGTTACCAGAGCGAATCTGCGGCAAGGTCTCGAAGGGATCGAGGGGGACCGACACCAGGCCGGGAATGAGCGAGTTTGCCTGAGCACTCATCGCGTCATCGTTGAACAACACAACGCGCTTGCCCGAAAGCTGAGAAGGCTTGGTGGCCTTTACACCCTTGGAGAACCCACGCATGAGACCAGCGTCCGACCAACCGTAGAGGATGTAGCCCTTCTCTTCGTAGGCTTTCTTGAAGGCGGGAGTGAGAGCCTTGCGGACCTTCTCAAGGCTATTCCAGTCCAAAATCAGACCGGGCAGAGCGAGAGCTCGAACGTCCGGGTTGATGGCCGAGAGCCCCTGAGTCGATAGAAGCGCACCATCCAACTGGCCAGCCTTCATCTTGCCGACCATGGCGTTCTCGCGGCCTTGAACGGCGTTGTAAAACACCTTCAGGTCCAAGGCTCCGCCGCTCTTCTTGATGACGGCTTTGCGCCAAACCTTAACTACCTTGCCCCACGAAGAAGCCTTCGGAGCGAGAGTCGCGATACGCAGGGTGGTCTTCGCAGACACCTCAGTCGCAGCGGACATACCTAGAGTTAGCGCAATGAGCGCGGGAATGGATCGAGTGGCTTTCATAGCTTTCCGTCTCGAGTGGGTTGTGGCGCGAGGTAGCGCAGAAAAAAGAATGATCTGAACCAACCAGACGCGTTCGAGCGCCGGGATATTCACACGAATTATCCGTCAGTTGGAGGAAAAACCTTCCCTGCTCGAATGAAAGAAAACTCTTACGATGTCTGCGTGATACGGCGGACAATTAAAAATTGTCGCTGAATTCCGGTTCAGTGAACGACTGCGGCTTGGACCGATACGCTCACAGACCGACGAACAGTCTCGTCGTAATCATCCGCCTGAACCGCCCCATAGGTCTTTTGCTCGGCGTCCAGACACAGTGTGCCCTGGCCGGGGGTCCCCAGGCCACCCGCGCGCAATGGGGACTTCACAGAGCGGTAGCCGTCCGACAGATCGATGCTGTGCACCACGTGCACAACCTTGGGCCATTTGTCGACAGGCAAACGAGCCGCCAGCGCCACGGTCAGCTCTGCCGGCTCTAAGTGTTCGCCCGACTTGGGAACCACATTGGCGACCAGCACGTGCGCGGGGATGCCGTCGACCGAGACGCCGTACACCACTGCACGAGCAACGCTGGGAAGTTCGTACAGTGCGTCTTCGACCTCCACGGAGAAATTCACGCCGTCTTCGGAGATCACCACATCGCTCTCGCGGTCCACGAACCAGTAGTCGCCGTCTTCGTCTCGACGGAGAATATCCCCGGACACAAACCAGACATCATCGTCTTCGAAGACGCCCCGCCGGATCCGGCCTTCGGTCGCCGACTCCTCGGTGTAGCCGTCAAAGGCCGAGGACGGATGGGTCTCGTCCACGCGGGCGATCATCATGCCGGGCTCGTCCACCTGACAGCGAATGAATCGACCATTGTCGCGGCGAATGAATTCCCGAGCTCCAAAGTCGTAGCGCGCCACCACCATGTCCGTGCTGCCCGGAAGGGGACGACCGAGCGATCCGAGCTTTTCTCCGGAAGCATTTGCCAGCACGGCATTGCCTTCGGTGGAGGCGTAAAATTCCAACACGCCGACGGGACCGAAACGTTCCACCAAGCGGCGCCAAACGTCGGCCCGCATGCCACTCCCGGCAAACAGCCGCAGGGAATTCTTTGAATCACTCTTCGTACGGGGAGCCAGTGTCAGTCCGCGCATCATCTCACCTGCATAGAAGGCGACGGTCACGCCGTAACGGCGTACGTCGTGCCAAAACAGCTCCGGCTCAAAGCATTCGGCCAGCGCCAGCCGCGCGCCGCCCACCAGAGCACCACCGACGCTCACCAGCATGCCGGCGGCGTGATGAAGCGGCATGCTGCAATAGACGGTGTCTTTCGGAGTCAGCGTGGCCGCCGCGGCGGTACCGTAAGCGGAAAATGCCCAACGCCGGTTCGTGATGCGCGCCGAGCGGGGTTCGTCATCGTTGCCCGCCGTGAATATGATCATCGCGAGATCCGCGGCTCGCCCGGGGTCCGGCTTGTACCAATCCGGCAGCTTCACTTCCTCCGGATCGATTGCTTCGAGATCGGTGATCCCAGCCGCCAAGCTGCGTTCCTCAGCGCCTCCCCCCAGGACCAGCACGTCAACGTCTACCAATGCGCGGGTACTTTCCGCCCTCTCGGGATCGGTGATTACGTATTCGCAGGGAACCATTTCTAGCGCCCGAGCATGAGAAACCCGGCCCATCTCAGGACCGAGCAAGACCGCCACCGCACCGATGCGGTTGAGGGCGGCGACCGCTGAAAGATAACTCGGGCGAGACCCCATGATTACCCCCACACGCTGGCCTTCGCGAACACCGCACTGAATCAAGCCACGGACGACATAACCCACCCGTTGGTCGGTGTCTGCGTAGGAAAGAGCTCTGCCCTGCCACAAGAAAAACGTTTCGTCACCGATGGCGAGGGCCTGATCAGACAGCGATTTTCCGAAGCTGATCCGAGTGGTTTTCTCAATTTTCTCCAGAGTGCTCAACCGCGGAAGTTGGTAACGCAGGCTATCGAAAGCATCGCCCACGTCCCGAGACACCTCACCCAGTCGCGCGAATGCGTTGCCGACGGCATCGCCGACGGAATCCACCGCAAGCTTCACGTCAAACTGCACGTCGAAATCAAACTCGTCCTTCGCTGCCGCCTTCGGCTGCGGTTCTGCAGTGTGCCGCGGCAGCGACGTAGGGCGGCGGCCTTCATTGGCCTGCCAGCGCACCCACTCGGCGATCGTCGGACAGGTTTTTTCCGAAGCGATGGGGCCGACAACCAAGCCGATGTGTCCGGATTTTACCTGAACCTCAAATACCTCCGCATCCGTCAGCACTGAGTTGATGGCACGGACCGCGCGGGGACGAGCCAAGGCGTCCCGGGTACCCAAGAAGTATAAAACCGGACAGGTGATATCGGAGAGAGTGACCGTTTGACCATCGATCACGAAGCCACCCGAGATCATCCGATTGTGAACAATAAAATCATCAAAGAACTGACGGAGCGCGGGTCCCGGCCAAGCCGTGAAGCCCTCACCAGCCAAGAAGCGACGTCGAGTCTCAGATTTTTCTAGCGCCTGGCGGTCCGCCAACTTGCGGACGAAATCCAACAGCTGACTGGCCTCCTTCTTGACGCTGAATAACCTCACGCCCTTGCCAAGCAAAGTACCCGAGATGCCCTCCATACGCTCCATCCGGCCGCGAGCCACGGAACTGATGGCACCGAAGGCACGCGCCATCGCGGCGGGGCTGACGCCATCGATAGTGGCGTGAATGTCCACGGGGGCCCCCAGAGTGATGACCGACTCAATCCCCTCGGACTTGCGCATCGCGGCCGCCTGATAGGCGAACATACCGCCTTGAGAATACCCCGCGAGATGCACGTCGCGCTCGGTGCGCCGGCGCACTTCGTCGACCGCCTCCACTACGGCGCGCACGTGATCGTCAAAGGTACGCGACATGCCACCGGGTTGGTTCGCCGGCTCACCAAAGTCGACCACCCACACGTCCAAGCCGTGATCCACCATGGTGGCAGCGAAACTCGCATCCGGGGCGACATCGTATATTTCGGAACTCAACATCAGCGGCGGCACGAGCAGGATCGGCGCGAGACTGGGATCAGGGCTCTGGGTCGCCCGCGCGTCGTATCGCCGCAAACGAAAGATGCGAAACTCCGCGACGACCGAGTAGGGCGCACTGTAAGGCTTGGCCAAGTGACCCAGACGATACAACTCCATCGCGTTTTGCAACGCCATGCCCGCAGAGCGGAGCTTGGTGTTTGCCGCTAGGGAGCTGGCGGTCTGCCAGAAGCGCTTCCGATTGATTATCTGCATGTCCCGCCGCCCACTCTCAAAGGTGAGCTCGGAGTGTAACCAGCCCCGTGGCGGACGAATAGTCCGGAGGCACCCTCAGTGGTCGAGAAACGCAGCTGTCCGCGGAGGGCGAGCCTCTATGGGACAGCGCCCCACCACAAAGGGACAGCAACGCGCCGGTGCTGCTCACGCCCCGTTCTAGCCCGGCCGGCTGGAATTCGGCTGCTGGGCGGATAATCTAGACGAAGCTCTTCAGCTCTTTAGATCGGCTCGGGTGCTGGAGCTTGCGTAGGGCCTTTGCCTCGATCTGCCGGATTCGCTCGCGGGTGACCTCGAAGTCCTGACCGACCTCTTCGAGGGTATGGTCACTCTTCTCGCCGATGCCGAAACGCATACGGAGGACTTTTTCCTCGCGCGGAGTGAGAGTCTCGAGAACCTTTCGCGTCTGCTCGCTCAGGTTCAAGTTGATGACCGCATCCGAAGGGCTGATAGCGTTCTTGTCCTCGATGAAGTCACCGAGATGGCTGTCGCCTTCCTCACCGATAGGCGTCTCAAGGCTCAGAGGCTCCTTGGCGATCTTCAGGACCTTCCGGACCTGATCGAGGGGGAGCTCCATCTTCTCAGCGATTTCTTCGGGAGTGGGTTCACGCCCCAGCTCCTGTACCAAGTAGCGAGAGGTTCGAACCAATTTGTTCGTCGTCTCGATCATATGCACCGGAATTCGGATGGTGCGTGCTTGGTCCGCGATGGCGCGAGTGATCGCCTGGCGGATCCACCACGTGCCGTAGGTGCTGAACTTGTAGCCACGCTTGTACTCGAACTTATCAACGGCCTTCATCAGCCCAATGTTGCCCTCTTGAATGAGGTCGAGGAACTGTAGGCCCCGGTTGGTGTACTTCTTCGCGATGGACACCACGAGCCGCAGGTTGGCCTCGACCAACTCGGCCTTGGCGCGCTCCGCTTTCCGCTCGCCCTTACGCACATCGCTGTAGACATCGCGCAGTTCTTTTTGATCGGTGCAGAACTCCTCTTCGAGCTCTTTTCGTTCCGCAGGGTCCGCATCCTTGAAGCGCTGGTAGATCGCCTTCAGCTGGGTAACGAGGCGCTCAACGGTGGGTTTGTTCAAGCGCATTTCCGTCAGCGTCTTCACCATGTCGGCACGGTTGCTCGTCAGGTCTTTTCCGATCTGCTTCTTGCGATCGTCTACCGCCGTCTTCATTTCCTGATGAAGTGCCGAATTTTTCTTGTCGAGGCGTTTGACCTTGTCGATGAGCCGGATGGCAGAGCGATCCGCCTCCTCCTCGTCAAACTCTTGTTCCTCGTCGTCCGTGTCACGGACGAGATCTTTGACCCGCACTTTGTGGGCGCGGAGCAGTTCACCTACGGCGATGATCTCGCGGGGGGCGACAGGGCTCTGAAGAATGACTTCGAGTACGTATTCTTCACCCGCTTCTATGCGTTTGGCGATCTCCACCTCCCGCTCGCGAGTCAGCAAGGCCACACTACCCATCTTACGTAGGTACATGCGGACCGGGTCGTTGCTGCGACCGTAGGCCGCATCCATAGACGGCTCGACCTTCTTGGCCTTCGGCTTGGGGGCTGGCGCTGCCTCTGCAGGCTTCTTGCCCTCAGTCGGAGCATCGTTAACCTGCGCGTAGGTCAAGAAGGCTTTACTCTTGGCTGCCTTCATCGAACTAGCGGAGCCGCTATCTGTGGGCGGTGCTGAATCCGACGCGGCCATAGTCTTGGGAGCGGCTTTCGCCTTCGCCTTCGGTACGGCCTTGGCTTTTACCTTTGGCTCCGCTTTCGCCTTGGCTTTGGGTGCCGCCTTGGCTTTGGGTGCCGCCTTGGCTTTGGGTGCCGCCTTCGGCTTTGCCTTCGGCGTCGCCTTGGCTTTGGGCTCGCTCACCTTGGGCGTGGCCGCCGCCTTTTTGGCAGCCTTCTTTTTTGCCGCAACCGGTTTATCCGCAGCCGACGCTTTTGCTTCGGCCTTCTTGGTCGACGCCTTGATCTTAGCAGCGGTCTTCGGTTTTGCGCTGGGCGCCTTCGTACCGGTCTTGCGATTGGTGGTGCGGTCCGACTTCTTTGTTCCCACGAAAACCTCGTTAATTGCTTGCTCTATCAAGCTAAGAAAGCCCCGATGCTCGGGTGCCAGAGTCGGGCGCGGAAGCCCGTTTGCGGCGAATGGATGGATCGACGCCGTCGACCCGGCAAGTAGTCTGTGCTTCTTTTCGTAGTCAAGCTAGCGCTAAGCAAGTCAACCCACCGAAATAACACCGTTTTGTAGCCATATGTTGGACTGCCTAAAATCGCGAACGGCCCCCAATCTGGCCTTATCGGGGCCATGAGACACTGTCGACGCGGGCCCCAATCAGGTGGGGCAATGTAGTCAATCGCACCAGACAGGCGAAGTTCATTGCCGTCCGCGCCGCCGAGAACGCCCCCTCGAGGAGAAAAAGCTCAGCGAATGTAGTCGTAATACTCGACGGCCAGATCCTGGAAACTCGACTCGTAGGTCTCCCCGACCCGGCTGATCACGAACTCTCCGCGAGGGGAATAATTCAGATCCGGCAACTGCCCGCCGTCGTGAAGCGCCTCGTACTGTTGACGGGTCAGAGCCACAGGCTCCGCTAGAGCTTCCTGGAATCGGATATTACGGGCAGCCTCTTGCCAACCTGGGACCGCTCGCAACGGCCACGATTCTGCGGCGTCACCGCTGCCGTAGCCGACAGCAACCATCGGGGCCCCCAATAGTTCTTGTCCGGAGGCTTCCGCGGCTTCCATCCCAGCCGCCAACCAGGCAGGCAACGCCGCCGTGTACAGATTGCCGATATGGGCGACCGCGGCGGACCCCAAACTCATCTTTTCGGCGAGCAATTCTCGAAAGGACGGCCGGCGCCTAACCAAGCTCGCGAGCTTGCTGGTCGAACGATAGGGATCGGTTTCCGCGTTGCCCGCGAGAACGGCTCCGTAAAGATCCGGCGTTGAGGCACATTCCTCGGCCAACTCCTGCAGGTCCACCCCTGCCTCGGCGCAGAGCTCGGACAGTTCGCGCTGATGATTATCCCCTCGCACCAAACCACGAACATAGAGGAAGCTCATCGCCTGGATGGGCATCATCTGGTACGGCCGGTGGAAGAACAGATAGCTTACGTCACGATAATACTGACCGGCGGAAACGTTCAGCCGGCTCAGCATGTCCTCGACGGCATGCACCGTTTCGTCGAGGTAGGAAAAGGTCGAGTACTTGCCGCTGAATATGGGAAAATCACTGACACGCTGCGTGCGGGCGGCATAACCGTCAGAGAAATGCCGCGCGAAGGGCTTTCGAAAATCGGGACCGCGATAATCCGACGCGGTCCCACAGTGTGCGAGATCCACCTCGAACAATCGAGCTTCGGCCTCCACCAACATCGCCACAGCACCCGCGCCTTGGGTTTGTTCGCCGCTGGTTCCCCGCTCGTATTCGGCGACATCGGATGCCACAACGATGGCCTTCGACCCAGCGCCGTCGGTCGCGACGTAACGCATGGCGCCCTTGAGGGCGTACATGCCGCCCAGACAGGCGTGCTTAAATTCCGGGACTTCCAACCTTCTGGGCAGCCGCGGCTTACCCAATTCGTCTAGGGCACGGTCGACCATTCCACGCACAATCACAGCTCCTGCGGCGTTGTCGGTGCTGGACTCTGTACCGAGTCCTAAAAACCCAATCGTGCGAGGATCGATATCGTTCTGCTCAATAAGCCGCAGAACGGCACTTGCCGCCATGGTGTAGACATTTTGTTGCGGGCCACAAATCCGGAAACTCTTCCCGACCACCGCCCGAATTTTTTCCCACGAATTGTCCGTCCAGCCGCACCAGTCCTCAAGGGACACTCGGAACGGCGGAAAGTAGGCGCTCAAAGCGCTCACACCGGGAGAAGCAGCAAATTCAGTCATAAAGCCAGGAACCAATTTTGAAGCGGTATCAGACGGCAGTCCACACGGGCGGGCTGTCGTCCCGTACTCGGGACGACTTAGCTCGAAATCGTCCCGAGTAGGGGACGACAGCCCGATTTTCCCCGAAACCTCCACGAAGATGAGGTCATAGGCGAGCATTGAATATTTTTGTCAGCACAGTGCGTCAAAGCGGGAAGCTCCCTAGCCAGGTTGGCGTAAGAACAATTGCAACCGCCCTTCGTGCTTGACTCAGTGAATGAATGGGGACGATGTTGCGTCGAGGTTTTAGATATGTCTGTTTCACGCTTAGTTCCAATTCTCCTTATCTCCCTACTGTGGATCGCACCGGCGCACGCTGGGCTCTCCGGGAAACAAATCGCCGAAAAGATGGAGTCGTCCAATGGCTTCTCCTGGGAAGGCGCCAAGATCAAAACCCGAATGATCTTGAAGAAGGGCAAGAGTAAGAGCGTCCGCCAGATGCGACTGCTGGGGCGAAAAGTCGAAGGCCGAAGCGAAACGGTCATCCGGTTCACCTCGCCGCAGAAAATCGCCGGTACAGCGTTCTTGATGCTCGAAACGAAGAGCGGAAAAGACCACCAGCACATCTACCTGCCCGGCCTCAAGAAGCGTCGCCGCATCTCCGGTCGCGAACGTAATGGTAGCTTCATGGGAAGCGACTTCACCTACGCCGACTTGCGCGGCATGGACGCCACCCGAGCCGTTCACGAGCGCCTCAAGGACGACAAGGTCGGCACGGTCAAGACCTACGTCATCGTCTCGAAGATGAAGCCGTCCGCCAAGAGCAACTACTCCAAGGTCCAGACCTGGGTTCGTAAGAATGACTTCGTTCCTATGCGAACCAAGTTCTTCGATAAGAAAGGCCGTCTAATGAAGACTATGTACACCAAGAAGGTCGAAACCATCGAGGGTCAGAAAACCATCACCAAGAGTCTGATGAAGAGTGAGAACGGTCACTCGACCGAATTAATTATCGACGACGTTGATATCCGCAAGAACCTCAAGGACAGCCAGTTCACCCCCAGCGCCATCGAGCACTGAGCGCCAGGGCCGAGCAGCGGTCATCCTAGAAAATTAGCGGGGACAACAGAGGAGGACGACATACGTCCTCCTCTGTGCAATTTTGTAGCTGCCACCAACAGTCAATGCTCCCCCGGGCGACATCGCGGACCCACCAAAAAAACGCAGAACCCCAACACGTTGTGTTAATTGGGTACTCGCATAGTCTATGAAACTAGCGAAGCCCCTCCCCCTGCTGCCATTCGTGATCCTCCTGATCGTCTCTAGCGCTCATGCGCAACGTAGGCGAAACGTGGAACCCGACGTCGTCGTGCTCGACGATACGGGCGGTTCGGGCAAGAAAGCCACTGCCAACTCCGACGGGGTGACCGTCGTCGACGTGAGCGCCGATGGTGAAGAGAACGGAAATTTTGAGTCCGAAGACGGCGAGGACATCGAGGACGACGACGACGACGACGACGAGGACATCGAGGACGACGACGAGGGCGGCGGCGACGAGGACGGCGAGATCTTCGACGACCCGGAACTCGGCGATGGCGAATTCGACGACGAGGAAGAAGCGTTCGACGGCATCTCCAACGGCTGGATGGAGTACGCCGCGCGGGTGATGACCCACATCTCTCGCGACAACGATCGCGAGGACGTACTGGGCACCGTCCACACCGCATCTATCGGAGTGGAGCACGAAGCCAGCGAATACACTCGCTACGCAATCGCCGTAAGAGGGCGCTTCGACTTTGGTCAGCGACAAAACAACGTGCTGAGTGATCCTCCCCAGCGCTACAGCTTCGACATCGTCCCCATCAGCGCCTACATCGACCACACGGTCGCCGACGGTCTGCATCTACGTGGGGGCTACCAGGTCATCGCCACGGGCAGGTTCGATGTGTTCGAGTCAGCCAACCCGCTGGGTGTTAAAGACATGCGCAGCGGACCCCTCACGCCTCCGGGCATGACCGATATCGGTCAGTTGGCAGCGCGACTAGATTTTGAGCCCCAGCCTTGGATGGGCGTCCAGCTCTACTTTGTCCCCCTATTCGAGCCCCACAAGGTCAATCTCGTCGGGACTGACTACGCCTTGCTGGCCATCGCCGAGATGGACATGGCGGATAACGAGAGCAAAGACATCGGGGAAATCGAAGCCAAGATGGGAGGACGCTCCAGCCTCTCCACCTCATCCATGGATACCGCCCGAAACTCAGGGCCCACCGCGGACTTCCGACATCCCCAGGCTCTAGCGCGCGTGGAGATACGCTCCCCCACAGCGGAGCTTGCGATCACCGCAGCGACCACCATCGCGAAAATCCCCGTGATCGAAGTCAGCCGGGAATTTTACGCGTACATTAACGCGGACAACCCCTCGTCTAAAATGAAAGCGGATGCCGCCAATGGGCGCCCGCTTGAAGCTACCTACAATCGCTACTACGTCGCGGCCGCCGATGTCGCCACCGACGTCGGACCCACCCAGGTGGGTTTTCAGGCTGCCGTCGACATCAACAAGACGATGAACGCCGTTCGCCCCAACGAGCGCCCGCTCGCCGGCACAACGAACCTGCTGCACTTCGCCGCCCGGATGGAGTGGATTGAGGACGAAGTCGCGACAATCATTGGCGAAGGCTTCTACATGAAGACCACCAGCGGCCCAGCAGATGACCGGCGAGCGTGGTTTGGATTCAGTACCGCAGGCACGCTGATGGGAATCGGCGGCATCGTCCAGATCACCAAATTCGACCCAATCAACATCGAGCTGGGCGGCACCTACATTGGATTCGAGTCCCCCGAGACGATCCTCCTGACCCCGCGGGTCAGCTACGAGTACTCGGACAACCTGATTCTAGAGGCGGGTGCGGTCATTATCGAGGGCAAGGCGCCGGCCGAGCTGGGCACGCCAAACACCGCCATCGGCGGGGTATACTCAACGACAGATCAAGTATTCGTCGGATTCAAGTACCTCCAGTAAGCGGCGTTTTCTCCGTCAATTCGAGGCTTTGAGGCGGCCGAGAAAATTCAAGGGAGTTCCTTCGGCCAGTCCGTTGAACATCCAAGGCGGCATTGGCATCCAAGCCCCCGTGAACAAGATCAGATACGGCCTAGTCCTCCCCTGGCTCCTGTGGGCGCTCCCGGCGACCGCCGACTCCCAGAGCCGCGCCGCGCTCCGAGCCGAGCGCGCGCGAGTGAATGTGATTGAGCGCATCAACGTGGAGATCCACCAACAGCTGCGAAGCGCCCGAAAAGACGGCAGAACAATCCCCACCCGTTGTCTCAACGATATGCTCAATCAGGCGGGGTCCACCCGTCGTCTCGCTCGCGCGCAGTTGGCGACACTGGACCGAACTTTGACGCTTCAAGCGAGCGCCAGCGCCGAGGCCGCCCCCGTCTTCGCCCACCGACGAAAGCTGGGCGCACACACATTGTTCTTGTTGGAGCAACACGCTCAGTCGCTCAAAACTCAAGCATCCAATTGCGCACAACGCGGCACCTGGATGACCGTGCGCAAACTCAAGTAGTCCCGCCTTCCAGCAGCATCGCGGCTCACCGCGAGGGACGAAGGAAACTGGCGACTTCGTCGTATGAGACGCGTTCGAAGCCTGAGGTACCATCGGCGTCGAGGCCGGCGCAGCTCATGACGGCTACATCGCTTACCCACATCGCATGCGTCGCTCACATCGCATGCGTCGCTCACATCGCATGCGTCGCTCACATCGCATGCGTCGCTCACATCGCATGCGTCGCTCACATCGCATGCGTCGCTCACATCGCATGCGTCGCTCACATCGCATGCGTCGCATCCGCGGAAACGATCGCAAAAGCAATGCGCGGACAACACAAGCAATGCGGCCCGCGGCAATGCCGCAGGGCCACTCCCCCCAAGCCGCTGTACGATCTAAATGTGATTCAGCGCGTAGCCGATGACTTTGTTGCGCGCTTGCCGCAGTATCGCTGCGATTCGATGTTTGAGCCGATGCGGCCCCATATGCTGGCTGTCCATGACAAGCCTCCCCAAAAGTTTTCCCAATGACCGTCGCCGGTACCCACAGTTCCGGCGACCACCCCCCGCGGGCAGATACTCAGTTTGCCTCGGTGGCGGCTGCGGTCAAGGACAGAAAGAAAGACTATGAGGCCGCTCCCAGGATTACCGTTTTGCGACACCTCCGGCCGGCGGCCGGCGCAGCAGATTGAGCACATCTCACTCCTGATCGGGCGAACGTGGGGCAGAGGTGACCCGTCAAAATACTGACACCCCAAACGGCCCTTCGCCCCATGCTAAAAGGGTCTCAGGGTACCCCCTCACACGTAAGCGCCTGCTCACGTTGAGCCTACCCGGTGAGTTCTATATCGCTCTCGCCCAGCGCGGCCGCCGACGCAGCGAGCAGCACGTCCCGGTGTTTCCACCGGGTCATCTGCGGGGCCGGGGCGGGCCTGCCGATAAAGTACCCCTGCACAAAGTCGCACCCTTCGCTAACGAGATAGTTGATGTGCTCCTGGGTCTCCACGCCCTCGGCCACGACGGCCAAATCTAGGGCGCGGCCCAAACCGAGCACGGCCGACGCGATGCGCGCGTCGTCTTCTGACACACAGACCTCGCGGACGAAGCTCCGGTCGATCTTCAGTGTGTCAACGGGGAACCGTCTGAGATAGCCCAAAGAGGAGTAACCGGTACCGAAGTCGTCAATGGCTACCCCGACGCCCAGCTCCTTGAGGCGGGTCAGCGAATAGCGCGTCGACTCGGTATCGAGCATCATCACGCTCTCGGTAATTTCGATCTCGAGATTGCGGCCCGCGATACCGTTCTTGGTTAAGGCAGAGCTGACGTCTTCGACCAATCCAGCATGCTCGAACTGCCGCGCCGAAACGTTGACCGCCATTCGAAAGTCGGGCTGCCCTCGTTCGATCCACACCCGAGCCTGGGCACAGGCTTCGTCTAGCACCCACGCCCCCACCGGAACGATCAAGCCGCTCTCTTCGAGGAGAGGGATAAAATCCAGCGGCGGCACCAAGTGGCCGTCCGGATGCTGCCAACGAATTAACGCTTCGGCCCCCATCACGAGGCCCGTTTTTAGATCGAGCTGCGGCTGATAGAACAATACAAATTGCTTCTTTTCGACGGCAATCCGCAGCTCCCCTTCCAGCTTCTTTTTCGCGATGATGGCTGCGTGAACACTCTCGGAGAAAATCTGCGCCGTATTTCCACCGAGCTCCTTGGCCCGATACATCGCCGTGTCGGCCGCCTTGAGCAGCTGGTCCACCGTCTGGCCATTGTTCGGGCTGAAAGCGATGCCAATGCTCGGTGAGACCACGACATCCTGGTCGCCCAAACGCGCGGGGGTAGCGAAGGCGTTCAATATGCGATTGATCACCGGGCTCACGTCGGACTCATCATTGAGATCCTCTAGCACGAGGGCAAACTCATCACCGCCCAGTCGGGCCACTGTGTCGGTCTCCCTCACGCTCCCGAGCAATCGCTGAGCGACCTCCCCCAGGAGGGTATCTCCTGCATCGTGGCCGAGGGTGTCGTTGATGGATTTGAACTTGTCCAGGTCGATGAAACACAGGCCGACCATGCGCTTGCGCCGATTGGCCCGGGCGATAGCCTGGGGCAATATCTCCCGCAACAGGGTGCGATTGGCCAAGCCCGTCAACTGGTCGAATCGCGCCATATAGGCGAGACGGTCTTCGCTGCGCTTGCGTTCGATAGCGTAACGAATCGAGCGGTGGAGGAACCTCGCGCCCGTTCGCCCCTTGGGCAAATAGTCTTGTGCGCCCGCCTTCACCGCCATGATGGCAGTCGCGCCGTCATCCGTTCCGCTGAGGACTACGACCGGCAACGACGAAGACGCGGCTTGAATGCCCTGCAACGTAGACACGCCGCTGGAGTCCGGTAACGACAGATCCAGCAACACCACGTCGTAATCCGAAGACAAAATCGCCTCAATAGCAGCATCCAGCGTCGTCACTTGGTCGATCTCGTAACGGTCGGCGGCAGAGTGAGACAGCTGGCGCGACACAATCTCAGCGTCGATAGGGTTGTCCTCGACCAACAACAGACGCACTCCGCGGTCCTCCGCCCCCGGCAAAAGACTGCCCACGGTCTGTCGACTCCGGAATGACTGGATGCCGCGATGAAGCAGCTCCGACAGTTCGTCTCGGTCCCAGGGCTTGAGGATGACCGCTTCCAGCGAGCGCTTCGCCTGGAGCGTCTTGACCGTGTCAAGATCGGTTCGCCCGCTGAGCAAGATGTAAGCGGATTCAGGTCGCAATTCCTGCAACTCAGCGATCAGGGCCACCCCGTCGATACCCGGCATGCAGAGGTCCGTGACCACCACGGCGTACTGGTAGTTCGCCGCCAAGGTGCGGGCTTCCTCGCCGTTGTTCGCTACGTCGATAATGAAGCCGTCGTGGCGCATGCATCGCGCAAAGGCGCTCCGAACGGAGGGTTCGTCGTCGACAAATAGAATTCTATCGCAGCGATGCATGGTGGAGCCGGTGGGGGGACACTCTGATGATCGGCCACTTGCCCATAGACTTGAGCCCCGGTCGCAGCACACCCGTCCGGATTGAAACGCTCCCAGCCGGCCGGGAAGCAATCCGGGCTAGGCCGCGACGCTCACTTCGGGCTCGGGCTCCAGCGTGACGCAGCAGGTCGACCCCTCGCCGAACACGGATTCCAGCCATATTCTGCCCCCATAGCGTTCGACGATCTTGCGGGTGATGGTCAGCCCCGCGCCGGTGCCGCCGCCGTATTCGCCCTGTCCGAGGGGGCGCCGGAATATCTGAAAAACATCCTGCAGATGTTTCTCTTTGATGCCAATGCCGTTGTCGGAAACGTAAAAGATCCTCGCTCTACCGCACAGCCCGGAGTCGCACCGAGGTGCACCGTATTGAGGCGCTGAGTTGAGGAGTTCACACCTCCCAGCCTCGCAACGGCGCCTGGGAAGTGTCCCAAAGAGGTAGATCCGGCCGATTTTTGTCTCCCCCACTCAAGTGTCTGCTGGCGGAGCCGTTCGGGTCCATCAAGGCCGAGAGTTTCGAGGCCGGCGAGGTGATTATGTGAAGGGACTCATGTTCAACTTGTTGCAGCGAATGGCTAGCCAAGCCGACTGTCAGGACGAGGCCTGGGACCTCCTCTTGGAGTTCGCAGCTGCAGAACAGGTGCTAACGCGCCATTCCTCTCCGAACGACAACGCTGCCCACAACATCTTCGATATGCCGGCAGAAGCCATGCTGCGGTGTCTCATACAGGATCTCGAAGAGGGCGGCGACGAGCAGGAATGGGAAGTCTCCCAGTTTGGCGTGGGCTGGCCGCCGGACGAGCCCACGTTCAGTCCCTCCGACCCGGATCTGAGTGAAGAAGCTCCGACCGCCCGGACTGAAGTGTTGATTCGCGCCATCGACGACGCGGCCGACGCGGCCGACGCGACCGAAGACTTCTCAGAGCTGTCTGACGAAGAATACGACCCCGACGACCCCTGTTCGGTCCGGCTACATCGATCGAAATAGTCCCGAACTAATCGCCCGCGCGCACACCGGCCGGGCGATTTTCCACAGGCATAAGTCGGTAGCTGGGCAGGTTCACCCCCCGTAGGCATGTGCTACACCTACCTGCACAGCAGGTCTTTTCAACAAAATTCCTTATATTATCTCATTATATCTGCATACAAACTATACATGTACGCAGGATGCTTAATCATGCAACTTGCTGCCTGTGGGCAACGTGGGGACCGACGTGGGGAATTCCGCCCACGCTCGGCGGCCGTCCGGATGGCCTACACGCGTTTGGCGCCATCAAACGGCTCGAGGCACTGTCTCAGGGCGAAAAGGGCTTCAGCAGGCCGTACAGCCCGCTCCGGAGGGCATCCGGCATTGGGTCTCCCACGGCCCGTCGGGGCACTGGGGCGAGCCCAGGCTGCCGATTCGACCCCGTGCCCATCCCATCCACACGGAACCCATAGGTAATTCATGGGTTGGCTACGCGATCTGATGAGCAGCGCGGTGCCGCCGTTGCGCAGCTACGACGAATTTGCACGCCAGGCGCTGCTTCACTCGGCATGGCCCGAGTCGTCGCGTATGAAATCGCGCTCACTAAGTGCCCTATTGTCCAAGTTAGACAAAAAGTCGGACATTGAGTGGTTGAGAGATAGGCCTGAAATACAGGGTATCTTTGCCGAATTGCTCGGAGCGCCAATTTCAAGTCTGCGACATCGCGTGGACTCCGAGCAGCGATCCGTCGACCGCGATGCCGGACTGATGCGCGTCCCCGAATTGCGCCTCGCTCGCCTGATCGAACTGTCACGCGAGAGCTTGCCACCTGGCATTCCCGACGCCTTGAGCCACCCCGATCGATGGTCTCAGCACTGCTGGATAGCGTCGAGTGGTGACGCGACGGACTGGGTGGGGCGCTGGCTTGAGTCTCGAGGTAGGGCCCGATACCTGCGCCTGAAAACCGCTGAAGAACTCAAAGGACTCAGCGTCGATGCCCAGCTCCCGCTCTTCGTTGTCTTGCAGCAGGGTGCAGCTCCTGTGCGGCCGCCGGTGAAGCTCGGCAATCGGCTCTGTATAGCGTGTCCTGAAGGGCCCCCAACAGGCAAGACCGACAGCGCTTGGAGTCTGCTGCGAACGCCTCCGGCGACTATCTGGCTCGATGATTTGATCGATTGGGCGGGGGAGCGATTACCCCAAGATGGTCAGCTCGCCCATGAGGGATCGCGTCGATGGCTGCGGGAGTTTGCCGAGGATGGCATCGTCGATAACCTTCACGAGTGCCTCAGCTTGGTCGGGCTAGTGGATGATGTGGGCTCGCGAACGGCTCGTGCCAAAGGGCTCATCGGGTTGGCGGAAAGCGAATTTTCGCGCCGGGTCACAGCCGCTGCCAAGACCCATGCGGGAGCGCACTGGCTCAAAACCGACGGCTTTCTGCTGCTCATCGAGCTCGCCAAACACATGTTGTGCGAGAGCCCGCGCAGCTTCACAGAAGTCTTCAGCGAAGACGAATGGATGCGGGCCGTACCAGAAGAGGCGGCCAGTCACATCGACCCCACTTGGGTGCAGAGATCCCTCAGTGAATCCAGTAGTCCAGCGACCCTGCGGGAGGTCAATCAAGCTCTGCGCCGAGTGCCGCCCGGGGCGTACCGCATTGTGCGGGGTCTGATTGCTTCCAACGTTCTGGTGCCGGACGATGGCGAGAACTTCTCGATCCATCCGCGGTGGCTCGCGGGAGCCGTGCTCGATCGGGCGACTCAAGAGCTGCTCAGTGGGCCCAGCCAGCAGCTCGGAGCCGCGCTTCTTCACCCTCAGTCAGCCGGGCCTCTCATCCGTGGGCTGTATGGCGCCACCGTGGCGGATGACGTGTCCGCCATGGAAGAGGTGCTGGAGTTGAGCAGCTCCGCCTCTCCCCAGCAGGTGGCTGTGCTCGAAGCCTGCGTGCGCACGGCGGGCTGGGCCTGCTTGGAAGGGGTCGAGGCCAGCGGGGATGTCGCCAGCGATCTCGTGGAAGAGCAGGTCGAGCTAGCGCTCTACCTCGAAGGTCTGCCCTACCCGCGCATCGGCTACGACGATCCCGAACCCCTGCTTAGCCATGGCTCTTGGCTGCTGGCCTGCTGGGCTCTGACCGAACACCACCCGGGCTCGGAAACCCGCCCCAGCCTGCTCTGCCCCTGGCAACTCGAGCAACTGCCTGAGCGCCTGCCGGAAGCGCTCGAGCTTATTTTATCGTGCCTCAAAAGCGAATCTGACAATGACGGCGTCATCGTCACGGAAGCCATCGCGCTGATTTCGCGACTGGACGAAGCGCTGGGCATGAGCGCCGAAATCGAGCACCCGATGTTGGCGCCGGCGGCTCTGTTGCGTGGCCTGCGGGCGGACACCGACAGATTGCCCCCCCAGCTGTGGCAGCAGGTGCTCGAATCGCCGTTCCTACTGCTGGCCCTGATCGCACTGGCAGAACGGGAGCGCATCGGCTTTCCTACCCTGGCCGCGGCCTTCTGGAATATGGCGGGCGAACGCGGATTCGACGCTCCCGTGCGTCAACAGCTTGAGACGACCAGCGCCCGCCCCCTCTGGCATGCGGTTCCCAAGACCACATGGGCCGTACTGTTGAGGGTGGCCGACTGGACGTTGCCCTTCGAGGCGGTGCATGCCGATGCTTGGCCAACGCTGCTGGCTCTATTCGCGACCCAGCCAGAATTACGCCGGCGTGCCGGACTCTGGAACCACTGTCCGGCACCCCACTTGCAGCAGGCTCTGGCACTGGAAAAGCTGTGCGCCGAG
The DNA here is from genome assembly GCA_013214025.1 of Polyangiaceae bacterium. Taxonomy (GTDB): domain Bacteria; phylum Myxococcota_A; class Polyangia; order Polyangiales; family Polyangiaceae; genus JABSRN01. Next base: position 9,734 of record JABSRN010000013.1, on the reverse strand, counting down.
GCGGACGGCCCGATGTTGGATGTCTTGTGGAGCCGGTACCCCGCCGAGCTGCGCGCCCAGTTTCGCCAGAGCACCGAAGCCCAGGAGGATTTGGCCCGAACGCTCCTGCTCACCGCGCCGCCCGGGCAGTTTCGGGAGCTGCTGGGGGAGTTGGGCGAGCCCAGCATCGCCACCGCCGCGCGCAGGGCCTACGGTCCCGCGCTCCGCGGCTGGCTGCACCGTTACGTGACAGCGCGTGCTGAGAGCTGGCGTACAGCCTATGAATTACTCGCCCAAATCAGCGAATAGAACCGGGCTGACAACGGCGAGCTCAGCGGTTTCGCAGCTAAAAACGGCGATTCCGAAGAGGGATCTGACTTTCCCTGAGCGCACCGGACCGAAGTAGGGAAAACGGCCCCAAGCATGCTACATACCGGGCCTATGACAGCCCGCGCTAGCTCTTCCTGGGATCTGACGCCCGGTCGCTTCCTGATCGCGCTGTGGGGTGTCGCCGGCGTCCTGGCGCTTCTGGGGCAGGCTGTGTCTCGACTCGCTCCGCGAGCGCTGGAGCCGATCGAAAACGGCGATCTCACGCTCTACCAAGGCGCGATCTATGCGGCCTGGGCGGTGTTCAGCGCCTACACCGAGGGCTACCGAGCGTTCCAGTTGCGGTTTTCCCCACGGGTGGTCGCCCGCGCCCTGTACCTAGCGAAGAACCCGCAGCCTCTGCATGTGCTGCTCGCGCCGGCGTATTGCATGTGTTTCTTTCACGCCAATCGACGCAATCGCATCATCGCGTGGGCCACCGTTGCCATGGTGACGTTTTTCATCATCAGTTTGCGCTACGCGCCGTACCCCTGGCGCGGCATCGTGGACGGCGGTGTAGTGCTCGCCCTCATCTGGGGCGCCATCGCCATCGTGTACTACTTCGTGCGCGGCTTGAGTGGGCACGCGGTTCCCTCCGCGGTCGAGCTACCGGAAGATAACGTCAACCGCGCGAGCCACTCTATGGGCAGTACAGTCGACTCAAGCCCAGTCGAGCGAGCCAACGACGACCTCCCCACCGAAGCAGAAGCCTCCGCTTAAGCGCGACCCAGTTTGGGCGCGACCCGGTATAACGCGTTCAGCCCTGACCGCGCCCCGGCCTGAACGCGGCCAGCCCGCTGGACCTGAGTACAGCAGGCTTCAATGACCGCGAAGATCTGCTCTCAGGCTACCCGACTAGGTGGGGCGACCAGGGGAACGATAGAATCGTGTCGCGAAAAGCGCACGCAGATGTTTTGCGCCCCGCATTCTTGCCCCACATCGGCTGCCAACGCGGACAAGACATGGCGGAACCTACCCTGGGTGCGATCAGAAGCATGAAAGGTCAGCGAGCAGTCGAGTCGTCGAACGATCGCGGCGCCTAGACAGCGTCGATTCGCCTGTGCGCTGCGGTCTACGCGCTCGGCGCACGCGATGATGCAGAGAGCGACGCTCTCGTCGGTCGGCAAGGCTGCGACCTCTGCCAACGTGCGGTGTCGTAGGTCGGAGAGGGACTCATCCTCCCCTTGGCGGATTACCACCTCGCGTTGTCCGGACTGGTCAAACCAGGTGGGCCAAGAGCTCGCGGATTCCAAAACAATGATGGTGAGCGGTCTCGTTTGCGTATTCATGATGTCCATGCCCTCCAGTTCCGATGCGGCATTAGGAGCAATCGATGCTGCAGGTCCCGTGCCACTGTTCCTTGCTGAATCAAATCATCTCACCCAGGCAGCGAATCCGTTCGATTCGCTGGTACGACAAAGTACTCACGCGAAGCTCAGTTCGCACCAACATGGCGCAACCGCGAAGGGAAAGTCACAGCTGACACCTTCGACAGTGTCATATTCTCCTCACTGGGCACAATTTCCGGACACCTAGTACAACTTTGCGCCCCCCCCACTGGGCAAGCACGGCGATACAATCCGAGACATGTTTGTCGCGGTCCGCTCGGATTGAGAACGCGAGTCGACGGACCGAGACACCGACCCAGGAGCTGAAAGCTCTGCGGAGCGGCTGAGCCCGCGGCTACATGTGGATGGCGCGCTTTTCAACAGCGAGGGCCGCTTCTTTGACGGCTTCCCCGAGCTGCGGATGGGCATGACAGGTGCGAGCCACGTCTTCCGCACTGGCGCCGAACTCGATGGCGCTCACGCCCTCTCCGATCAGATCCCCCGCCCTGGGACCGATGATGTGCATGCCAAGAACCCGGTCCGTCTGTTTGTCGGCGAGAATCTTTACCCGACCGTCCGTCGAATCCATGCCCTTGGCGCGACCGTTCGCCATGAAAGGGAAACTGCCCTTGGTGTAAGTCACTCCGGCTTCTTTCAGCTCTTCCTCAGTCTTGCCTACCGAGGCGATTTCTGGATGTGTGTAGACCACCCCAGGAATGGCGTCGTAGTTCACGTGGCCATATCCCGTAACAATACGCTCAACGCAGGCGGCGCCCTCTTCTTCGGCCTTGTGAGCCAACATGGGTCCCGCGATGACGTCGCCGATGGCGAACACCCCCGGAATATTCGTCTCAAAGTGAGCGCCAACTTCGATAACTCCGCGAGCTCCCGTTTTGATGCCGGCCTGATCCAAACCCAAACCTTCAGTGTTGGGGATTCTGCCTACCGCGAGCAGTACGCGATCACAGCTGATGGGATCCTGGCCGTCAATCTCCACCGTACAGCTGTCGCCTGAGGCCTTGGCCCCCGTGACCCCAGCTCCCAAACGGAACTCCAGGCCCTGTTTGCTGAATAGCTTCTGGGCTTCGATGCAGATTTCACCGTCCATGCCGCCGAGGATCTTGTCCATGTACTCGACCACCGTGACCTTGGCGCCCAATCGGGCCCAGACCGATCCGAGTTCCAGACCGATAACCCCGGCACCGATGACCACCAGATGTTTGGGCACCTCGGGATAGGACAGCGCCTCGGTGCTCGTTCCGATGCGGTCTCCGTCGAGCTCCACCCCACGCAGCGGAGCGACGCGACTGCCGGTCGCGATGATAATGCTCTTGGCCGTCAGCTCTGTGTCGCCGTCCTTAGAATGAACGACGACCGTATTCGGCCCCGTAAATTTGCCGTGGCCCGCGTAGCGCGTCACCTTGTTCTTTTTCAGCAGGAAGGCCACGCCCTGAGTCAGCGAGCTGACGACCTCGTCTTTACGCTTCAGCATTTTGGGCAGGTTGAGCTCGACCCCGGATATTTCGACCCCAAATCGGCCCAGGCTGTGTTTGGCCTGGTGATAATGCTCGCTGGCCTCCAGTAGCGCCTTGCTGGGGATGCAACCCACCCGCAAACAGGTGCCGCCCAGAGCGGAGTCCGCCTCGATGACCGCTGTATTTAAGCCGAGCTGGGCTGCGCGAATGGCGGCCACGTAGCCTCCGGGGCCACCACCGATGACGATCAGATCGTGAGTTGTTGCCATGACTTAGACCTCGAAGAGCATGCGCTCGGGAGACTCGACGCACTCTTTGATACGCTTGAGAAAGGTGACCGCCTCGCGACCGTCAACAACCCGATGGTCGTAGGTCAGCGCGATGTACATCATTTTTCGCACCACCACCTGTCCGTTGACCACCACGGCTCGGTCCTGGATAGCGTGCAATCCGAGGATGCCGCTCTGGGGCGGGTTCACGATGGGAGTCGACATCATCGAGCCATAGATCCCGCCGTTACTAATGGTGAAGGTGCCTCCCTGAAGCTCGTCGAGCTTGATTTGGTTCTTCTTCGCTCGGGCGCCAAAGTCCGCGATGGTCTGCTCCACTCCAGCGAAGCTGAGCCGCTCGACGTTGCGAATGACCGGTACGACCAGGCCCTTGCCGCCACCGACGGCCACACCAATATCGTAATAGTTCTTATACACGATGTTCGTATCGCGAATTTCAGCGTTTACCGCCGGGATGGCCTGGAGCGCGTCCACTGCGGCCTTGATGAAAAAGGACATGAAGCCGAGCTTGATGCCATAGCGCTTAGTGAATGCGTCCTGGTACTGCTTGCGCGCCGCCATCGCCGCCGTCATGTCCACCTCGTTGAAGGTGGTGAGTAAGGCAGCGGTCTGCTGAGCCTCCACCAGCCGCTTCGCAATCATCTTGCGCATGGGGCTCATAGGCACAACTTCTTCTTCGCGGAATCCAGCCTCGACAGTGGGCGCTGGGACGGACGGCGGAATCACTACTGCCTGAGGGCGAGCCGCAGCGGCGGCGACGTCTTCTTTCAGTACTCGCCCGCCGGGCCCCGTGCCGGGGACCTGCGACGCCGAAAGCCCTGCCGAGGCCATGGCGCGCTGGGCAGCTGGCATCACGTGACCCCCGGCAACAGGAGCCGCGCCTACGGGTGGGGGCGGAGGGGCAGCAGCGGCCCCGGGGACCGCGGGTGCCGAGGGTGCCGAGGGTGCCGAGGTTTCCACTGGGGCTGCCCCGACCTCCATGATGCCCACTACATCGCCGACCTCGGCCGTCGTGCCTGCGGGCATGGTGATTTTGGTCAGCACTCCATCGGCGGGCGCAGGCAGCTCAACAGTTACCTTGTCCGTCTCGATCATGACGACGATTTCATCCTGACGGACTCCGTCGCCCTCCTTCTTGAGCCATTCTCCGATTTGGACTTCCGTGATCGATTCTCCAACGGTGGGGACTACAAGTTCTAGGGGCACGACATTTCTCCTCTGGGTCTCGGTGCGATGAGCACGCTAGGATCCGAACGCTTCATCAATGAGTTCGGCTTGTTCAATTTTGTGGCTACGGGCAGAGCCGGTGGCGGGACTGGCAGATTCTTCTCGAGCCACGACGCTCAACGGGAAGCGGCCAAACATCCGCTCCCCGAACTTCATGCGCATGAAGGTCCAGGCCCCCATGTTCTCGGGCTCGTCCTGAACCCAGAATACCGGCGTGCCATTGGGGTAGGCTTCCAGCGCGGCGGACAACTCCGCCTTGGGCAAGGGATACAGCTGCTCCATGCGCACAATCGCCACGTCTTTTCGTCCGATGTCGTTTCGGTGCTTGAACAGCTCGTAATAGATCTTGCCGCTGCACAGCAACACCCGCCGGACTGGTCCGTCACCCAAGGGCTCGGATTCGCCAAGTACCCGGTGAAAACGACCGCCCGAGAGCTCCTCGACGGTGCTGACAGCCGAGGGGTGACGCAGCAGACTCTTGGGTGAGAACACGATGAGCGGCTTGCGCCAGGGGCGCAGCACCTGGCGGCGCAACAAGTGGAAGTACTGCGCCGGCGTCGTGGGCTGCGCGATCTGCATGTTGTCTTCGGCGCACAGCATTAAGAAGCGTTCCAAACGCGCACTCGAGTGTTCGGGACCCATGCCTTCAAATCCGTGTGGAAGCAGCAGGACCAAGCCACTCAGCCGCCGCCATTTGTCTTCGGCGCTGGCAATGAACTGATCGATGATCACCTGGGCGGCGTTGCAAAAATCGCCAAATTGCGCTTCCCACACCACCAGACCATCCGGCCAATCCAGGCTATACCCCCACTCGAAACCCATCACGCCGGACTCGCTGAGACAGCTATTGAAGACCTCAATGGGCGCCTGATCGTCTGAGATATGAGCCAGCGGCATGTAGTGATTGCCGTCGTCGTAGTCGTAAAGCACCGCGTGGCGGTGGCTGAAGGTTCCGCGACCGGCGTCTTGTCCGGTCATGCGCACCCGGTAGCCCTCGGTCACCAATGAGCCAAAGGCCGTTACCTCGGCAGCGCCCCAATCGATGCTTCGCTTGCCCTCGCCCATCTCGGCGCGGTTTTGCAGCAATCGCTCGATCTTCTTGTGGGGTCGAAAATCCGACGGTACCCGAGCGAGCGAGAGCATCAGCTGCCTGAGCTTGCTGGCATCCACGCCAGTGGGCACGTCATCCACCGCCGCACTGGGGCCGCCAGTGTAGCCCTGCCAATAGCCGCCAAGCCAATTGTCGTCGGTCTTCTTGGGCATGGTGCGGGCTTCGGAGAGTTCGTCCTCCAGCGCTTGTTTTCGCTCGGTGGCGATCTGGTCACCCTGGGCCTGGGAGATGCCGCCCAGCTTGAGCAGGGTCGCCAAGTAACCTTCGCGAACGCTCTTGCGCTTCGCGATCGCGCGATACAGCAAGGGTTGCGTAAACGCCGGTTCGTCGCCTTCGTTGTGGCCGTGACGGCGATAGCCGTACATATCGATGACGACGTCTCGCTGGAATTTCGCGCGAAAATCCATCGCCAGATACACGACTTGGGCGACCGCTTCGGGATCCTCGCCGTTTACATGGAAGATCGGGCACTGGAGCATCTTCGCAATGTCCGTCGCGTAGGTGGTCGAACGACTCTGGGACGGCGGCGTGGTAAAGCCAATCTGGTTGTTCACGATGATGTGCAAAGCCCCGCCCACTTGGTAGGCGCGCAGCTCGCTGAGGTTCAGCGTCTCTTGCACGATGCCTTCTCCGATGAAGGCGGCATCGCCGTGAATGAGCAGCGCCAGCTTGGTGGAGCGTTCGGTATCGCCGGCGCGGTCCTGTTTGGCTCGCACCCGGCCGAGCACCACGGTGTTTACGTACTCCAGGTGACTGGGGTTGAAACACAGCGACAGGTGCACATTGTTGCCACTGTGCGTGATCATGTCCGAGCTGTAACCAATGTGATATTTTACGTCTCCGCGGCCCCGATACAGCTGGGGATCCACATCGTCGAACTCCCGGAAAATGTCCCGAGGGTGCTTGCCCATGATGTTCGCGAGCACGTTGAGGCGACCTCGGTGAGCCATGCCCAGCGTCACTTCATCGACTCCGTGGGTGGAGGCTCGATCGATAGCCAAGTGAAGGAGCGGAATCAGACTCTCGGAACCTTCCAGCGAGAAGCTCTTCGCCCCCAGGTACTTTTTCTGAATGAACTCCTCGAGGATTACCGCGTCCGTCAGCGCCGTGAGAATTTTCGTTTGGACCCCGCTATCGAGCTCCAATCGGTTTTCCGTGCCTTCCATCCGCTCTTGCAGCCACTGCTTGGATTCCAGATCGTGGATGTGCATGAATTCCACGCCGATGGCTCGGCAATAGGTGTCCTTCATGCGCTGAATGATTTCGCGCAGGGTCAGAGTTTCCGTGCCGTAGATGGTCCGGCTTGAGAAGGGGCGATCGAGATCGTCGTTGTGAAGCCGGTAAAAAGCAGGATCCAACTCAGGAACGTCCGCCCGCGGCATCTCCAGGGGATCGATCTTCGCCGCCAAATGTCCTCGAACGCGGTAAGCGCGAACCAACTGGTCGACCCGATCCTGCCGAATCGCAATGTCCATCGACTCCGGGGAGAACGGTCGCAATGACCCCACCGGGGGATGCTTGAGCCCGTTAGACTGCACCTCTTCCGGATGCTCCAACTGGGGCGGTTCGGAGTGCTTCGACAGGCCGCTCAACGCAGCCAGGGACGAATTCGGCCCGTTACCGTTGGGCGACGGCGGATTGAAAATGGAACTCGATCGGAAGCTCGGAGCGAAGCCAGCTGTGTTGGGCGTCGGACCCAGGCTTTGAAAATACGCATGCCAGTCTTCGGGCACAGAAGCCGGGTCTGCCATGTACTGCTCGTACATGCCCTCGATAAAGGCCAGGCTCTGGGTATTCGGTTCAGTCACGGTGATTTCCTGTGGAATGATTCGCGTCCCGATGGGGTGGGGATGCGGCGGATCCGGCTACTAGATGAGTGGTCGATCGGCTGCGATACAAAACGTTACAGTCGGCCAATCACGAAAGAGAACTACACCCGAAAAGTTCATTTTTCGGAGCCGCCTCTGGGGACGCCAGCAAGTGAGCAGCAGTCAATCTTGTTGAGCCTCGGTAGTTCGCAACCCTGGTGGGACGCGGAAGCCCGACGATATCAATCGGGCGGCGGCAGGCAATGGGCAAGGAGCGATGAAACGTGGAGGGAACAGTCCCCCCGGGCCGTCACCCAGAGCTCTGTCACCGCAGAGCCTGTCCCACCCTTGTGCCGCCCCCCGGGCCGAAACTTACGTAACTAGGGCTCCAGACCGGAGAGGTACATTCGAGTTTGGCCGCCTTGCGGCCCCCATTAAGCCCTGCTGAGGCCGCCCGAGCGATATTCCGCCCGCTGTCCGGCTTTCCGCTTTCCCCCGGCTCGGATTGTCGTATAGCCCGCGCCATGGCCATCGCGAAAAAGCGTCCGTTTTCTCTCCCCCTTGTGCATCAGGACGAGCAGCTGAGCGGGGCGACATTGATCGCCTTCGAACGCCTTGCCCGAACCGCCAAACCCGGCTCCGATCAACATCGAGGCGTACTGCGCACTTGTCGTGCCATCAGCCAGTACGTCGCGCAATCGTGCATGCCGCCAGCGGCCCGGGCCGCTACCTCAAATACCTCCGACGCGGTCGATCGCTGGCTGGATGGCGGCTCTACAGACGACGTCAAAAAAGCGCGCAACGAAGGTTACAATGCCCTCCCCGAAGCCGAACAACGCACGGTCGACGCCCTCGCCCAATCCATGGCCGCCAGCAAACGTAAGAAGCTGACCGCCCTGGACGAACACGCGGATTCTGTGGTGCTTCGATACACTGCCCTGGCAGCCAACTACGCAACGTCGACGGTATTGTTGACGGCGGACGCGGTGGACGACCCCGGTGTGTCCGTACTGGTGCCCCAACAAGCCGCGGGTGCCCTGGCCTACCTGCATGCCGGCCTCGGTCCTGCTCGCAACTCGGATCTACGCAGCCGCGCCTGGGACCAAGCCGAGTGGGAGAGCGAACGACGCAGTTCCGCCAACGACAACGTCGCCTTCGCGTTGTCTATTCAGATCTTTCATGAGTACCTCGGTTCTTACTGGAAGGACCAAAGCGACGCCCAGCGCGCCTATCTCGACGACTTCATAGCGTGGGCGATCGCCGTTCGCAGCTGAGACCGTCGTCGTTTCAACCTCAGCGTCGACGACGCGCCAGCATGAGCCCATCGCCAACGCCCACCAGGCTGATGCTCACGCGGTCATCGCTATATATTTTCGTGTTGAGCGCACGGATGGCCTGGGTAGACGAACTCGGGTTGTCGGGATCGGTCACCGACCCACCCCACAGTACATTGTCGATCGCGATCAATCCGCCGACCCGAACCAGCTGAAGACAAGCTTCATAGTAGCCGTCGTAGCCTTCTTTATCAGCGTCGATAAACGCAAAATCGAAACTGCCCGATTGACCTTCCTCGATCAACTCCCGAAGACTGTCTGCCGCTGGGCCCATTCGGAATGATATCTTGTCCCCGACGCCAGCCGCTACCGCGTTGGCCAATGCAAGATCCGCGTATTCCTGAGACAGCTCGCAGGCCACCAGCTGCCCCTGCGCCGGCAAGGCCCGAGCCACCGAGAGGGTGCTGTATCCCGTGAACGTCCCCACTTCGATAGCGCTGGTGGCGCCCATCAGCTCCACCAGCAGTGCCATGAATTGGCCCTGATCCGGCGATATTTGCATCTGGCTGTCCGGCATGCGGTCCGTTTCTTCCCGCACCCTACGCAGAGCCTCCGGCTCCCGGACGCTCACGGCGACCAGGTAGTCATACAAATCGTCCGTTAATGGCGTCGCCCGTTTCGACATGTCGCTCAGCGTAGTGCGTGATTCAGATACGCTGAAGGGCCATCGAGTAATTCGCTCGCCTTGGGTGAGAGCGAATTACTCGATGAATCAAGCCTAGGATCGTACCTGACGCATGATTTTCATGGTCGCCATTCCCTTGTACTGAAGTGAATTGCGTACTAGGCCAAATTGCTGTCGCGCGGGGGGGGGGG
>JABSRN010000129.1 GCA_013214025.1 Polyangiaceae bacterium | reverse complement strand
TCCGGGACCTCCCCGAGAGCGATCCGCGCCGCCCCGAGAGCGATCCGGACATCCCTCAACCCGTCCCGGACACCGACCAACGCGATCCGCACCGCCCCGAGAGCGATCCGGACAGATCCAGGCCGTCCTCTATTCCGAGGCCGGCAAAAGAGCCCTCTGGGCGTCCGGGAAGGATGCGCAAGTTGCTGTAATCACCAAGAAAAACATCATGATCCTCAAGCAGATACAGCTAGACGCATTGGATAAATGGACCGAGCACGCTTGGGCCCTATCCGGCCAGGCCGAGCGACTTCGGATCCCCACGTCGGTGCTCCTCGGGGAGGCCTTGGAGGTCTGTCGCTTCGCCGCGCGCCGTCAAGTCCGCCATCGGTCCCCAATTCGATGAGACCATCGCGCCCGACATCGTAGAGCGTGCTTCACGCCTTCAACGGCGCGGAGATCCGCTACGAGCAAACGGTCGATCGCTCGGCGATTCGACTTTGCAATTCCTGTCCTCAGCGAAAGTTGTCGAGCTGGGGGAGGGTTATCGGGCAGCCTACGACCGAGACTGGTGTCTTGACGGCGTCAGTACAAGGAGATTCAGAGATCGGTCAGGCGGCTCTAGTTCAGTGCGGCTGCGGTTGACAGATAGTTAGACTACTGCCTAACTATCTAAATGTCTAGCGACGAAATCTTCGAGGCTCTCGGCCACCCGGACCGGCGGCACATCCTTGAACTGTTGCAAGCCGCGGGCGAACTGTCCGCGGGCGAACTAGCGGAGCACTTCAGCTTCAGCAAGCCTACGCTGTCGCATCATCTCAAAGCGCTGGTGGCTGCTGATTTGCTCGATCGTGAACGGCGCGGGCAATTCGTCTATTATCGCATCAACATGTCTGTCGCCGAAGAACTGGTGCAGGCGGTACTGACCCTGCTCGGCAAACAGCGCCCCAAGCCCCGGCGCGCGCGGAGAGCCACATGAAGCGTTATCTGATGACGGTAGCGTTGCTCACCGTGGTCTGCGCATTGGCCGCTGGGCTTTGCTACGACCGCCTGCCCGAACGCACGGCTATTCACTTTAATTTGGACGGAGAGGCGGATGGTTTTGCGTCCAGGGCGCGCAGCGTACAACACATTGTCGGCGTCGTTCCGGCTCTGTCACTGCTCCTCTTGGTCGTCATCGCGGTCACATTACCGCTGGAGCGCCGTTTTGGTCGCGGCAAGGCCCATGTGGAGCGCAATATGCCGCACCTCTACAACGTCGGCATCGCAACGACCGTGCTGTGGGCCCTGCTCTCGTTCATGATGCTTCAAAGCGCGCTGACAGGCGTCGGGCCGTCGATGCAGACCCTGTTTATCGCTCTCGGCGGCCTGCAGGTACTGTTCGGATTGATGGCAGGGAAGCTTCGCAGCAACCACTTTTTCGGGATCCGTACGCCGTGGACTCTCCGCAGTGAAGCCGTTTGGCATCGCACCCATCGGATGGGTGGTTGGGCGCTGGTGGCCGGGGGAGTGCTGACGATGATGGCGGTGGTCGTGCTTCCCACACCGCTCGGCAGTCGCGCCTGCCTCGCCATAATGCTGGCCTCACCTTTGCTCCCCTGCGTGTACTCCTTCGTGATCCGCGAACGACCCCCGGCATAGCTTCGCCGCAAGCTACTCGCCGAACATCAGATCGGGAGCTCAGCGATGCGGTGACCGCCGGGCCTCCCGAAGGGCCGCCGGGCGGTACGGTCAGGAGTAGCCGTCCGTTCTGGCAGGCGATGCGACTTTGGAATTCCTGTGCGGCACGAGGCTGCACTTTCACCTGTAAGCGGAGGATAACTTACCATGTAGAGAAGTTGAGAAAACATGAAGTGGCTGTTCCAGCGCGAGCCGTGAGGCTACCGTTGAAGCGAGCAGTGACGAGGCGGCGGGCCCAACACGTGTGAACCTACAAGTAGCTCCGATATGTAAGTCGGGGAGGGTGAGCTTCTAGGAATTGGGCGAAACCAGCACGCTGGCGCAAGTGCTCAACAGATGCGCGTCAGCGCTCCTCCGGAGTATCAGGGAGGGCACGTCGCCGAAGGTGAAGTGCGGAACGTGCGAGATCTCGTAGGGCGCGGATAGCGATCGCAACGACGGATACAAGGTGATGAGCCGAGGTCCGTCGGCCCTGAGAGAAGTCGGCGAGGCCCATAGTAGTGATGAAGGCGGGTAATGCCGCTGGAGCGAAGGGGCCTTACGAATCGAGAAAGCGAACTGAAGTAGGAAAGGATTGGTGATTGCGATGAAGCTAGAAACGCCAGATAAAATTCGGAAATTGCAGAGGGCGCTATATTCAAGAGCGAAGCGAGAGCCAACGTTCCGTTTCTATGCGCTGTACGACAAGACTTACCGGAAGGACATACTGGCCCACGCGTACGCGCAATGTCGCGCGAACCGAGGAGCAGCAGGTCCGGATGGTGAGAGCTTCGAGGACATCGAGAGAAGCGGGGTAGAGGTGATGCTGACCCAGTTAGCTGAGCAGCTGAAGGACAAGACGTATCGGCCAGGTCCGGTGCGACGAGTGTACATCCCCAAGAGTGATGGTGGGGAGCGTCCATTGGGCATCCCGAACATCGCGGACCGTGTGGTGCAGATGGCGGTGAAGTTGGTGCTGGAGCCTATATTTGAAGCGGATTTCGATCCGTCTTCGTATGGGTTTCGGCCTGAGCGAGGCGCGCATCAAGCGCTCGTGGAAACACGAGCGTGCATGCAAGAAGGCATGGTTTGGGTGATTGACGCGGACGTGTCGAAATACTTCGACACAATTCCGCACGATCGATTGATGAAGGTAGTAGCGACTCGAATAGTCGATAGCTCGATGCTGGCGCTAGTGAAATTGTTTCTCACAGCGCCGGTGATAGACGAGGGAGCAGGGGGAGGGCCGCGCCGCCCCAAAGCGGGAGTGCCGCAAGGTGGTGTGATCTCGCCACTGCTCGCGAATATCTACTTGCACTTGTTAGATCGAAGTTTTCGGAAACATGTTGAACGAGGCGACTGGAAAGGTTGTCTGATTCGGTATGCGGATGACTTCGTGATTCTGTCTTATCAGGAGCCGGGGCGACAACTGTCCTGGCTTCGCGCGTTCATGACCCGCCTGGGTCTGGAACTACATCCAACCAAAACGAAGGTGGTAGATACCCGAGAAGAAGGATTCGACTTCTTGGGCTATCGTATGTCTCGCTACGAAGGGGAGGTGCAGCTGGACATGAGCTGTCGTTCCCGGCGAAACATCCACCTGCGTTTGCGAGGATTTACGCGGCTATTATTTCTAGGTATCGACGATGTCGTCGAGCGGCTGAACCGATATATCCGTGGCGCGCGTGGATACTACTGCCTCTCCCCGTGGTGGTCATTGCGCCGTATGGACAGCATGACGGCGATGCGGATGGCGAGGTGGTGGGCGAAGAAGCACAGCATGAAACAGCCGGCATGGTCGCTCATGTCGGGGAACAACCTGCAAAAGCGTCACGGACTGGTGACGTGGGCAGGAAGGCCGCCCTGGGATCGGCAACTGGCGTGGGCTCATGAATGAACTCGACCGGACCGCCGGGTGCGGGAAATCCGCACGCCCGGTGGGATGAGGGGGCGCCGGAAG
>JABSRN010000128.1 GCA_013214025.1 Polyangiaceae bacterium | reverse complement strand
CGCACCGCCTCAGCTTTGAATTGGGCCGTATACCGGCTCCTCGGTTTCTTAGACTTTTTCTTTTTCGGCTTGGTCAATTTTGGACTCCACACGGGAGAGTAACCCCCTCCCAGGGTGTCCGCTATGACGGGACCACTTCACACCTCTACGGGCACACCATCGAGGCTGATGAGCTCCCACTCCGGAGCGGAGCCGATCACCCAGGGCGAAACATGGGTCGGAACATCGACCGCAAAAGGCTCCGGTAAAACTTCTACATAGGCCGAGGGCAGGCAACGGCACGCAGCTGCCGGAGCCGTCGGCATGATGATGGGCATGGTCAAAGCTAGCGCGAGCAGCGCCTGAGGATCTATCGGGGGGAACGATCTCGCGGAATGTACTCCTAGCGGACTCGCCGTGAATACATCACGCCGTTTTCTCCAGAACCGCCACTCACGTGCCAGCCGCAGCTCGGGAGTGCTGTCAACCGGCGCCAGCCCCGCAAAGATGGAAGCCGTCAGTTCGTAACCGCCCGAACGGTCCTTCGTGCTGGTGACGACAAGACCCAAAACCTGCCCCATGCCCTTAGCCCTGCCCCATGCCCTTAGAAACGTGGAATTCGCTGGCCGCTGAGTCCCAATCCCCTGTCTGTGGTAGCGTTCCGGGAAACTTTTCCGGAGACCCCATGCGCAGCTATTCACTCCCTCTAATCGGCCTATTGCTGTTGACCGCCTGCGGCTCGTCCGACGAATCCGTAGGCAACGCCGCGGAAAACACTAACAACTCAACCGATGCCGGCTCGACGAACACGGGGCCCGTCGTTGAAGTATGCGAAGCCGACGAGACTCAGTCCTGTCTGGGCGAAGCGGGTTGCGTAGGCTCGCAAACTTGTGTCGACAACCTCTCCGCCTATTCGGCGTGTGACTGCGGTAGCGACAGTAGCGGATCCATCGCGGGCACCAGCCAAGACGCCAACTGCGACATGAACGGTTACTGGGCCGTCCGAAAACTATCCCTGCCCCAAGACACCGCCATCGGCAGCACTCAACCCGCGTCCGCCTGGTACTATTTTCGGATCGAGCAGAACGGTGCCGACTTCACGATCCTCGATTCATTGGATTGCGGCACCGAAGCAAGCGGCAACGCGACTGTCGTGCTCACGACGCAAACCCTGCTGGGTCTGATGACGAAGAACAACCAACGGGGACGCACAGGGACCTTCGCGGCGAATGTCGACCATTGCGAGTTCTCTATCCGCCGCCAATACAATCGGCTCGGCATGGCTGCGTCCGTACTGCCCGAACAAGGCAGCCAGACCGAACTCGCCGAAGGCCTTGAAGATCGCATCGAGGAGGCCGAAGACTGGGACGGTAGTGGCTACGGCGGCATCGCCTACAATACCAGCGGCATCATCACCGGCGTCCGACACGCTATCCAAATCAACTGGGACAGCTACTTTAACGACGCCGACTTCGGTCACATGCCCGGCCTCGGCGCCGACGAGTTCACCCTGCGCATGGAGTACAGCATCGCGGAAGCCGTGACCGGCACGGAGTGTGGGCGCCTCGGATTGAGTTGTCAGCTCCTACTCGGCAAAGCGATCGTGATCCCGCAGGCCGACAACGCCGCAAGCTTCCACCTACTCGGACGAACTTTCGAAGAAGCCACAGCCAGCGACGTGCTCGACCCAAGCAGCCCGCTCAACACTTGCTACAACATCCAAGATACGTTCCCCCACGCGGACAGCATCTAGCGATAACGAATGCGTCACAAATGACGTCTGCCCCAGTGCAGTCGATTCTCGAAGCCCACGGCGGAAGCGTGATGAGCCGAAGTCAGGCCTGCAAACAACACGGAACCGAAAGCTAGCTGGCAAAAATGCGATTTTATGACTCTTGCCGATACTCGACGGCTAAAGAAAAAAACCGATCGCACAGCACCGACGCCCGCCGATCCCATCTCACAGAAACGTCAGCAGCTCCGAGAGCTCCCCCAGCACTCGCTGCGCGCCGGCGCCAGCCAGAGCCTCAGTCGCCGCCGTACTGTTTCCGGCGTAGCCCACGACCCGCATGCCCCCGGCAATGGCGGCCCGCACTCCCACGGGGCTGTCCTCCACCACCACGCAACGGCTAGCAAGAGCCTTCATCTCCCCGGCCGCATGCAGAAACAGATCCGGAAACGGCTTCGGCCGAGGCACGTCCTCACGAGAAAACATCTTGCCCTCAAAGAACGATAACAATTGGGTCGCACCCAACGTAACGTGCATTTTGGCATGCGGAGCGTTGGAGGCCACGCAGTAGGGCACCGTCAAGTCGCCGAGCAGATCACGAATACCCGGCATCGCCTGGACTCCCGCCGCCAATGCCGCCAATTGACGCTTACGAAAGTCGTCGTTCACAGCTTGGCTCACTTCCCGACCTGTGTGTGCACTCACCGTTCGCCAAATGTCGGGCATCGCGCCACCTTGAAACAAGCGGATGCAGTCGTCCACATCGACGGCCCAGCCTTGTTCGGTGATGACCGCGGCGAGCACTTCGTTGCCGATGCGCTCCGAGTCTACGAGAACGCCGTCACAATCAAATATAACGAGCTCGGTTTCCACGGGTGGAAACTAACACCACGACGGAAGCTTAGGTTCGAGTTTCCTCCTCCGCGCGGTCGGCCCAAGCACCGGCACTCGCGACATCGGACGCGACTGCTAGGCGACCACGACGTGCCTACGCGAAAATCTGCGTACTAACGGCAGTACGGTGTGGGTCTTGAGAAAACAGGCGACTCTGACCCTTACCGTTTGTTTCTTGCCCCGTCTGGACACACACTTCGACCCCAGCGTGTACCGCAACGAGCGTCGTGTTCCCCATTGCGCAATCAACAGGGCGCAATCCCCATTCGGCACGACAAGCAGACATTAACCCGTGGATGCATGCCCCAAACGCCAACGGCTCGCTGACGGGGTGGAGTGGTCCCGCTCTAGCGGACAGTGATCATGTCAGGATTAGGCCGCCTGAGCGAGCCTCTGTTCTTGTTCGTAGCGCACTGGGCTGAGGTAGCCAAGCGTCGAGTGATAACGGGTCGGGTTGTAGAAGCCGTCGATG
>JABSRN010000127.1 GCA_013214025.1 Polyangiaceae bacterium | reverse complement strand
TTGGAAGCAGCCGCGATTTGGTGTGTAGGAGGCTCGCTCCTCTGCGTGGGGGTACCCACGTTCATCGAAAATTTTCAGGCGTCTCGCCTCATTGAACCAGTCCAGGGCCTGTCTCAGATAGCTGGCCGGGCGTCGGCATTGGCTGACGGTCGACCGGCAGCTGAGGCGTATCCTGAGTCGGTCGGTAGGACCCCGGAGGTGGTGCCCGCGGGCTCCCCGGTGGTGGATCCGCCCGGCACCTGGGAGCACGCAACGTGGCGTTTGTTAAGTTTCGAATGGACCGCAGAACACAGCTACAGTTTTACCTTCGAGCAGAGCAAGTTACCGGGTCGGTCCGTGTTCGTTGCAACGGCGAATGGCGATCTTGATGGTGACGGTGTGCTGAGCACGTTCCAAATCGCCGGCGAATGCGCGGCAGGCAAGGCGCCCGTATTGCACCCCATGGAGATCAGTCGTGAAGTCGAATAAGATCGCGGATTTGCTTTCATTGGGGATTTTTCTCGGAGCGAGCCTCGCCGCCGGGGTCGTTCGTGGCGATTTAGTGAAGACCTTTCAGTTAGCCAAGACGGGCGAGGCCGTATTCACGCTGCCGTCGCCCGAGCATGTGGTCGTGTTGAGCCTCGGCTACCGCGACGCCTTTGCCGACTACCTGTACGGCGATTGCCTGGTCCAGTCAGGCATTCATTTTGCCGAAAAGCGACGTTTTGAGGTTGCCGGCCGTTACCTCGACACCATTAACGAGTTGGCGCCCAAATTTCGCCAGCCCTATCTATTCACCGACACCCTGCTCACTCTGCAGGCGGTTGTCCCCGACCAAGAAGACTACCGTACGGCGCGTAGGATCTTGCGGCGAGGGACCGTCGAACGCCCATTCGATCAAAAGGTATGGCACACCGCGGGCCAGTACATGGCGTACCTGGCTGCGCCCCATATCATCGATCTAGAAGAAAAGGCGTCGTTCAAGTTGGAAGGCGCCAAGATCATTGCGCGCTCCTGTGAGCTGGTGGGGGAGGACGAGGAGCCGCCGTTTGGGTGTGTGGTCGCCGCCAAATTGCTGAATCGTGCTGGCGAGGTGGAAGCGATGACCACCATGTTGTTGCGCGTGTTAGCAGTGACCGACGACCAAACAGTAAGACAGCGAGCCCTTGCCTACTTGACGGTTCGCGACCGCGGGCGCGCGCGGGTCAGAATCGAGGACTTCGAGAACGCCTGGAAGTCGGATCTGGACTTCGTGTCGAAGCACCTAATTTTGGTCGTGGGACCGTCGACCGAGGCTGGAAGTTGTGCAGGCAGCGCTCATTCTGGAGAAATCGGATGCGAGACCAGCTGGGCGGAGTGGGCCACTAACATAACAAAACGGATGGCACTGGCGTCCGACGACTAGCGGCCGCAGCACTGCTGCCGAGACACTGCTGTCCCACTTGTCGTACGGGCCAGCCCTAAGTTGCAGGTCTTATCCGCTTTTAAAAGCGGACGGCGACCGCTTTGGTCTGTCCGGGGGGGATCGTCACGCTGGCGATTTTCCGCTCGGCACCTTTGATGAAGATAACCGTGTGCAGTCCGGCGGATACTTTCACGCCGATCTTCGGAGTCGAACCTAGCGGCCTGCCATCGAGGATAACGCTTGAGCGAGGTATTGAGTTGATGTTGAGCGTGGCCGTGCCCGCGGCTGCTGTTTTGGTTGGGGCAGGGGCCTGCCGCTGGGCGCTAGGCCTCTTTTGCGGTGACCACTTGCGCGGGCTTTTCTTCGGAGCGGGCTTCTCGCTCCGCTCGTCATCAACGTCCGCGGAGGGAACCATGATGACTTCGAAGGTCTTCTCGGCGACGCCGTCCTCAAAACTGAGTACCTGAGAGAACTTCGCGTATCCGTCGCTAGTGGCTTCCAGTGTGTGCTGCGCGTCCGTCGGGATGTCGAGATTGATGGGCAGCCGCGGCAGGGTACGGCGATCCGTCCCGCTAACCAGAAGCACGCGTGCCTTGGAGGCGCCTGTTCCACCTTTGATCGTCGCCAAGCCCCGGAGGACCTTGAGCTTCAGGGGGCCGATGGCCTGTACCTCTTCGGCTTGCACCGTGATGGTCTGCTCGAAAGAGGCGAAGCGCGTGTTGCCGGCGACCTTGAGCTTGTGCTGTCCGGGGGACATGTCGTTGACTTCTTGAGGCAAGGGGCCGACCAGCTTGCCGTCAATCCACAGTTCGAGCCCTGTGCCTTCAGCGGAGACTTTCACGCCGGTGCCGCGCGCACGGGTGAGCTTGAGATTGAGCACCTCTTCTCCGTCGCGACCGATAGATACCGCCTGGTCCGCCATGCTCTGGTAGCCAGCGGCTGTCGCGCGAATCATGTGGGTGCCGTTTTTTAGCTCGAGGCGGCAGGGGGACGCATTGCAGAGGGATTTCCCGTCCACGAACACTTCGACCACCTCAACGGGACGGTTGCCGGGTCCGGCGACGGTCACGATAAGTTCTCCCGAGCGCGGGATGAAGAAGAAGACCAGAGCCGCTAGACAAGCGACCACCAGGCCCGCACCGATGTACATATTCGTTCGGTTGCCGCCGCCGGATATGGCTTCAGCGGGCGCCTGGGGGATGCGTTGTGCCTGAACGGTCGGCGACGACATCGGTGGAGGCGGCGCGCTGGGAGCCTGGGGCTCCATGGGCGCCGGTGGAGCCGGCGTTACCGCCCGCTGGGAAATTCCCGCACCCGCTGCGGGGCGGTGCGTTCCGCGGAGCAGCGCGGCGGCAGCGTCTTCGGTGCTGCCCTTGTCGAAAATCTGAGTCTTCTCGTCTTCGTCTTCCCAGTCGAGATCGACGGCTGGGGGCGGGGGGGCCCCCGCGCCGGAGGCTGATACTCGGGAAGGTGCGCTCACTGGAGGCAGGGGGCCACCCGCTGAGGCAGGGGGCCCGGCAGCGCCACCGCCCATAGTTGATACGGGCGCTGGCGCGTGGACGACGGGAGGCATATTGGGCCGACTGACGGCTGCGCCGGGAATGGGGGCTGGCGTCTTTGCCGGGGGGCCCGCGCTCTTGATCGGCGGTGGCATGCTGCGCACTGGCGGGCCGGCTCCGCGACTCGTAGGCGGAGGGGGCGCGGCGCCGCGGCTCACGGGGGGCGGCGGAGTGGCTCCACGGCTCACGGGTGGGGGAGGCGGCGCACCGGGTGGCGGAGGTCCGCCTCCGGGAGATTGCATCCCGAGCAACGTGTGTTGCCGCTGCACGGGGGGGCCAGCACCGCGTGAGCCGGGCGGTGCCGGGGGCTCATCTGGTAGTGATTTGGTCAGACTGTCGAAGACGTCCAAATCTGATCCACCGTCATTACTCATTCGTTTGCTCTCTACTTAGCGGCAGTTGGCTTGTATTCTGAACCGCGCAGGGCCGACCACCTTGGGTCGCCGCCGGGGTATCAGAATTATGTTACATTATCGCTGGTACGCGAATTTGGCTATTATTGTCTCTACGAAGGTGAGCCGCGTCCCGGCTAGTTCTTAGCTAATGATGGACGCTTGTTGGAGACGAAACGCCCACTGCATTCGCGATTTTCCCCCGGTCGCAAACCGGGGCAACCGAGGCGGCATAGTTAGTACGAGCACACTGTAAGTATCTGCTCTGCCTAGATCTGAATGGGCGACACCGCCCCATCGGGCCCTCCATATTTTGCCGCACCGCGTGACTGGGAGGATTCGGGCACCGTAGCTATTTGCGTCGGCCTTTTTGGAGCCAGTACCAAGTTTGGCGATCCACCACAGGAGTTTGTTGGAACGTCGTCCGTACGCCGGGGTATGCGCTCCGAACCAAGCGAATATCGGATGCCCCAACCCTTGCCGGGTGCCCCGAGAGATCCCGGTCCCCGCCGATGATGAAGCGGGTGGTCTTTGGGAGCAAGAGCACGTCAGCGCAACCCACTGAGCGCAACAGTAAGCGGAGTAGCTGGCTGTCGGCATGCTCCGAGCGCGCCGTCGCTATTTCGGCGAAATAGATCATGCCGTCATGGGCGCTGACTCCCGCAGCGTTCACCGTACCGCGGCTGTCCTTGGCGGTTCCGTTCGCGATGGCAACGTAACCGGGTCCCGGGCGCGACTGGTCGACTCGCGCGCCGCCTGCCCCCAGCCAGAGTGAAAGAGCCCCGCCTTGGTCTGCTCCTTGAATGGAGAAGATAAGCTCGCGATCATTCTTTGTCCCGTGCTTGAGGGCCTGGGGATCCAGCTTAACGAGGTACGCTTTTGTCTCCGGTCGATCTTTGGCGACTTGCAAAGATGTCGTGGCAATCGCGTAGGGGTAGCCGTGCTGGGCTAAGGCTTGGGTTCGCCATTGCACAGGCTCGGTGGTCGCCGGTTGTGGTGGCGGGTCGCCAGGGATTGTGTGCCGACGGAGCAGATAGAAAAAGTCGCGCTTCTGTCGCTTGATGTATCTCGGGAATCCCATCAGCTGCATGCTGCGAATCATGCGTCGCCCGCGAAACCTCAGGCCGGGAGCATCGGGAACGCTGCCCTGGGTTTTCCACATTCGTGACAGATAGCCTTCGAGCTTAGGTAACTCTGCCGGTGGCGCCGCGCGATAAAATTCGAAGCCAGTGTGCCCCGAGTTCATGTCGAGATGCATCGCGTAGTCGCAGCGAACGCGTTTCATAGCGAGACCGAGTTGCTTATGATCGACGTTGGCACCGTAAAAGTACGCGACGAAACCTTCTTCGGTGCGACACAATCCGCTGCGCACCGTCCGTGTATCGTCTTCCCAATCTGATGGGACGCCTCCCCACCACAGCCGGCCGTAGGGGTTGAACACGCCCCCGGCGATCAGCGGGGTGAGATTTTGTCGATAGCTGACGAAGCTATCCGGAATGGGCGCGTCCTTCGCCCACGTTCCAAAAGCAGTGGAGCCATCCCGAAGTCGCGCCACCGTCGCGGCATAGGGCTGCGGAGGGACGTAGCGGGTTCCCTCGACCATCATGCCCCAACCGCCGTGCGTGCCTTGGAACCCGCCGTTGAAAGCGCCAACGAGTCGGGTCAGTGTGGACGGATCCCGTGGGATGAGCCCGGTGCCCGTTTCGCCGGTGGCGCTTTTGGGCTCGTGGGTGCCGCTCTGCATTCGCAGCTCGATGTGTCGTGGATCCCAGATGGCCACGTACACCCGTGCGCGTTCTCGGCGCTTGTCGGTGCGTACGTAACTGGTCAGGAGCGGGAGCGCTCCACTGCTGGGGTGATTCAGGAATGGGTCTTGGCTTAGATCCACCCAGCGGCCCTCGCTGTCGAGCGCATTTTCGATGATGGGCTCGAACGGTTTTGGTGGCCAAGCAGATTCCGGATCGCGGTGTTCACTGATTGTGTTGGCTAGATTGCCGCCAAAATCCTCCGCCACGGAGTGCTGCTGAGCCGCACGGCTGCTGCCTCCGCGGGCCAGGTGAACCCAGTCTAAGGCCTTGAACGCGACCGCCTTCAGGAGCTGCATTTTTTCACTCCCGAACCAGGGCAGTGCGCGGACGCGGTTCACCGCCCAGGTGACGAGGTTGCCGGGCTCTGCGCGAGCGCGGCTGTTCTCCCGTAGGTAGCGTTCGCCTTCGATGCTGGGGTTGACTGTCGATATGGCGATATGATGGCCGTCGGCTTGAGCGACCAGCGCGCTGTCGTTGAGTTCGAGCGTCAGTTGCGAAACCGCAGGATCGAGCTTGAACGAGCGTCGCAGGATACCGTCGAGCTGTCCGGCGTCCTGCAGGTTAGTAATGCGTTGCTGCCAGCGGGCGCGAGTGGTCCAGGAATCCGGGAAAGGGTGGGCGGCGCTAATATCGACGTACTGCAAGAGGTAGCTGGACTGACTGCTGCCGACACCCCACGCCGCCCGGGTCCCGTGAGTTTGCAATTGCGATTCCGTTGCCGTTCGGGTCTCACTTAGATTGTAAACAGTACCGACGGACAACCATTGCCCCTCGGGGGTGAGTTGCGCTGACACCAAGTAGACGTCATTTGGAGCGTCGGGTGAATGGCCCAGCAAAACCGCCCGTGCGGAGTGAGACCGAGAGGCGATCACGCCTGGCCGAATGCGGACCCACTGGATGGACGCGTCGTCGACGGCGAGCCCTTGGCTTGCCAGCGCGCGGCCCAGGGCTTGGTTGCGGTTATCGTTGCTTTGAAGTTCCGCTGGCCATTGTGCCAATAGGGCGGCCCCCAGTACGCAGGGGAATGGGCGCTTCAACCCTCTCATGGCAGGGGGCGGCTGCCTGAAACCGCTGGACCGCTAACGGGAGGACGAGACACTGGCCCGGAGTTATCACCGACCGGCCTCCTCGAACAGTGGGCGAGGGCGATCGCTGCCAACGGAGTTGTGCGGCGTCGGCTCCCGGCAACCGTGTTGGCTCACGGGAGAAGCAGGATCCGACGAAGTACGGGAATATCCCGATTTCTGAGCGATTCCGTGGTTGGCATCACATGTGCTGGATTAGCGCCCTGACATGCTAGCCTGGCCCATCATGACTCCGTTCGGCTCAGGAACCGATGCTGCTGAAGGCGATTCGCGAGCTGTCTGTTCAGGGCGATCTGTGAAGCGACGTGGCTGGCTGTTGGTCGCCGGGCTAGGCGCGATTGCGCTCGGTCTGCCGGGGTGCCTCTCGCCGACGTTGCCGTTGCCGCCGCCGGACGCGCCGTACCCCGAGGGGCCCGATCACCAGGGTTACTACCGCTTAACCGGGACGGTTCCGGCGGGACCCGCGGAGGTCATGGTGCTCAATTACGAGACCGATCGAATTTTTGGTCAGAACACGGCGGACGGTGCCTACGAGATCTTCGTGGCCGGGTCCGCCGGTGACGGCCTGGCCCTCTGGTACACCAGCGGCGGCCAAAAGAGTTCGGCGGTGGGCTTTGTGATCCCGGAATCCACGGCTGCTATCGCCGACGACGGCACACCGGACACCGACGCCGGCGCCGGCGATAGCAGCCCGGAGTAACCTGGCCTTCGGCGAGTCCAGTGAACGAGCCACCGCGATCGCTGAGTGACCTGCCCCAGTCGGGGCAAGGGCAGGTCACTCCACTCCTCAGCCTCACCTGTGGCTCTACCGGAGTTCTTGTTTAGGGCCTCGGAGCTTCGCTCCTGCGGCGTCCTCGGAGCTATCGCTCCTGCGGTTCAGCGTCGACAAACGGCACGCTGGGCAAATGAGGCCGGGGCCCCACGCTGCAGGAAACCGCAGCGCCATAGGCGCGAGGACGCCGCAGGCCGTAGGCCGAGGACCTCGAGAAAACAGGTTCGCCGAGCCAGGTTGAACGAAGGAGCGAAGCAATTCCCCCCTCACCCAAGGGGGGGAATTGAGTAGCGATCGTTCAATCGGGCTCGATCAGCGGACTCGCCGAAGGCGAGGCCGATCAGGAGACGGTTTTTAGGCTGATCCGTCGTCCGTCGCTGTGGCGATGCACTAGATGATCGCTGAAAACTTCAGGCGGCGGAAGCGGATCCAGCGTGTCTTCCACTTCGCCGAGCAGGTCATAGTCTGTGGCATCCGAGATCGTCGCGTGCACCATCGTTCCTGGCGATACCGGCCCGCCCGAGAGGTACACGCAGCCGTCGATGTCCGGAGCTTGGCCTGCGTGGCGTCCTCGCATGACCAATTCGCTCTCTTCACTCACACCCTCAACGAGGATTTCGAGCTTCTTACCGATTAGCGCTTCGTGTTTTTCGGCGCTGATATCTTGCTGCAGTTCCATAAGGGTGGCGGCTCGCTCTTGGGCGAGTTCCGGGGCGACCTTTCCGTCCAGATGACGGCTCTGACAAGTCTCTTCATCGGAGTAGTGAAATACTCCGACTCGGTCGAACTCGGCCCACTCAACGAAATCGCACAGCTCCGTGAACTCTTCGTCCGTTTCCCCGGGGTGGCCGACGATGAACGCGGTGCGGAACACCAAGTCTGTGATCTTGGTGCGGAGTCGGTCCACTAGGGTTCGGAGTCGATCACCGCCGTGACCTCGACCCATTCGGCGCAACATGGCATCGGCCGCGTGCTGCAGGGGCATGTCTACGTAGGGCACGACCCGTTCGTGATTGGCGATGACGTCGATGATGTGCTCGTCGAGTTTCTCGGGGTAGAGGTAGAAGACGCGTACCCAACGGATGCCGGGGACGTTGGCGACACGTTCCACCAAATTGGCGAGAGCGTGCCGATCGCCCCCCTGATCGCGGCCATAAGCGACCGTGTCTTGGCTGACCAAGTTGATTTCGAGCACGCCGGCGGCGGACAGTTTCTCGACTTCGCGGATGACGTCGTCCGGTGTGCGGGAGCGTTGTTTGCCGCGCAGTTGCGGAATGACGCAAAAGGAGCAGCTTCGGTTACAGCCTTCAGCGATTTTGACGTAGGCGCTCGCACCACGCGTGCTGATCGTTCGTGGGTCCGTCGCCTTGACCACCCAATCAGCAGGGTTGCCGACGAGCATTCGGTCGGCATTGCCGCGCAGTACCGAGCCCAGCTTCAGCATGTCGCTGGAGCCGAGAAAATGGTCGACCTCCGGCATGTCGTCGGCGAGTTCTTGGGGGTAGCGTTGACTGAGACAACCCGCCATCACCAGCTTCTTGCACTGACCGCCTTGTTTGTGGGCGGACAGCTCTAGGATCGTATTGATGGATTCGGCCTTGGCTGACTCGATGAAGCCGCAGGTGTTTACGACGATGACTTCGGCCTCCTCTGGCTTCGTCACGTGTGTGTAGCCCTCTGCCTTGGCGACGCCGAGCATCACCTCGCTGTCCACGCGGTTCTTGGGGCAACCCAAGCTCACGAAATGGACGGTGGGTGTTTTCTCGGTCATGACTCTAGCGTTTGGCTTCAATGGCGTCGGTGAAACGTTTGAAGAGATAACCGGAATCGTGGGGGCCGGCGGCTGCTTCTGGGTGGTACTGCACGCTGAAGGCGTCCAGGCTGGGGGCAGAGAGACCTTCGCTGGTGCCGTCGTTGAGGTGCACGTGGGTGCTTTCAGCGACGCCCCGGATCGACTCGACGTCCACCACGAATCCGTGGTTTTGCGTGGTGATTTCCACCCGCCCGCTGCGGTTGTCGAGCACGGGCTGATTCAGGCCGCGGTGCCCAAACTTTAGCTTGAAGGTTTTGGCGCCGAGGGCTCTGGCCAGTAGCTGGTGTCCCAAGCAAATGCCGAAGATGGGTTTCTTGCCGAGCAGCGACTTGATGGTATCGACGGCGTAGCCAACCGCTGCGGGATCCCCCGGGCCGCTGGACAGAAACACGCCGTCCGGCGAGAGACCGAGGATGTCGTCGGCACTGGTATCGGCGGGAACGATGGTGACCTTGGTGCCGGCGTCGACCAGACATCGCAATATGTTTCGCTTGGCACCGAAGTCCATGGCAACGACATGGGCAGGGGAGGAGAGGGTCATGGTTGTGGGACCGGTGGTCGGTGCTGCCGGGTCGAAGGAGACGCCCCAGTCGCCTCGACCTTCGGTGAACTCGTAGATCTTCTTGGTGCTCACCTGCTTGGCGAGATCCAGTCCCTCCATATTGGGCGCTGAACGCGCTTTGTCCACCAGCGTGTCGGGATCCTCTGTTCCGATACAGGCGTTCTGTGAACCCTTGTCTCGTAGAAGGCGGGTGAGTCGCCGGGTGTCGATGCCCGTGATGGCGACGACGGATTCCTCGGACAGGTACTGGTGGAGGTCCTTTTCGGAACGGTAGTTGTCCGTGACGGGGCTGGCGTCACGCATGATGAAACCGGCGACGGTAGCCTTGAGGTCGACGCTTTCCGCGTCCTCCGTGTTGATGCCGGTATTGCCAATCTGGGGCGCTGTCATGGTGACAAGCTGTCCAGTGTAGGAAGGATCGGTGAGCACTTCCTGGTAGCCAGTCATGCCGGTGGTGAAAACCGCTTCGCCAACTGCGCTGCCTTCGGCGCCATAGGCGTAGCCCCTAAACAGGGTGCCATCGGCTAGGGCAAGGTGTGCAAGCTTCGCTCCGTTCACTCTGATTCCTTAGCTTTCCCGTTGTCCGGTTGCCGCTCGAAGACGATGTTGCCTCCAGCGATGGTCATTTCGATACGCCCCTTCAACTGCCGTTTCATGAATGGCGAGTTCCGGCTCTTCGTTTCTAAATCGGACTGTTCGGGTACCCAAGGAGTGTTGGGATCCACGAGTGTTAGTTCCGCGATGGCGCCTTCTTTCAGCGAAGGCACTTCGAGTCCGACGATTTTAGCGGGCCGGGTGGAGAGCGCGTCCACCAATCGAGAGACCTTGAGCGGACCTTCCGTGAGTTGCAGCAAGAGACCGAAACACAACTCGAGTCCCATCATGCCCGGGGACGCGGCGGAGAACTCGCAGTCCTTCTCGAGGGGGGAGTGAGGCGCATGATCCGTGGCGATGGCGTCGATGGTTCCGTCCGCCAACGCTTCTTGGAGGGCGGCGACGTCCTCGGCCTCGCGAATGGGAGGGTTCACCTTGCAGAAGGTGTCGTAACCGATGACTGAGCTATCCGTCAGAAGCAGATGGTGCGGCGTGACTTCGCAGGTGACGTCGATACCTCGGTTCTTCGCTTCCCGAAGGATACGCACTGCCCCGCGTGTCGATATATGTGCGGCGTGGTAGCGAGCTCCGACGTATTCCGTGAGCAAAATGTCTCGCGCGATGATGATGTCTTCGGCGACGCGCGGCCAGCCCCGGAGACCGAGCTGGGTCGAGACCGCGCCTTCGTTCATGTCGGCGCCCTCGGTCAGGTCGTGATCTTCAGCATGCTGGATGACGGGCATGTCGAAGTTCTTGGCGTACTCCAGTGCCTTGCGCATGACGGCGCTGTTCATCACGCAAACGCCGTCGTCACTCACGGCAACCGCACCGGCCTCCCGGAGCTCCGCCATCTCGGTGAGCTGTTTGCCCTTTTGACCTTTGGTGATCGCGGCGATGGGATGAAGAGCGACGCCGCCGATTTCTCGGGCGCGTTGCTTCATCATGTCAGTCACTGCCCGAGTATCGTTTACCGGGTTCGTGTTGGGCATCACGCAGATGTGCGCGTAGCCACCCGCGGCGGCCGCAGCGAGTCCCGTACTGATGTCCTCTTTGTACTCGTGACCCGGTTCGCGCAAGTGCGCATGCATATCAACGAAGGCGGGCAACAGCCACTTGCCGGTGCCGTCGACTACCTTCGCGGCGTCCGCATTTCTGTACTCCGCGCCCGCACCGGGGCCGACGTGAGTGATCGTACCGCCCTCGATGACGACATCGCAGACGACATCGAAATCACGGGACGGGTCAATGCCACGGACATTTTCCACCACAAGTAGAACAGGAGGGCTCACAGCGCCGGGCTAGATAGCATGCCGAGGGGAGAGAAGGGTCGCAAACCGCGGGGATTTTACGGCTTGGCAGATCCAGCCTTCAGAGAGACGCGAGGCCTGTCGGCCGCACCGCCAGCTGCGGTAGGATGGCGGCTATGAGCGACGACCGTCCCTTACCCAAATCCGTTCCTCCTCCGCCGCGTAGGAGCCGAGTTTCCCGTGCATCGGCAACTTCTGGAGCCAGCCGACCGCCCACGCCTCCCAGCAAACGCAAGCAGGACCGGGACCCTGACGGGGTGAAGTCCACCCAAGTTATGCCCCAGGTGAAAATTCCGCCTGCGCCGCCGAGCCCTCCGAAAAAGGCCGGCTCACGAAAGGGCAAAGCTGCCGGCAAGGATTCTGGTGGCACAAAAGCGGCGTCTGCCGACGGCGAGCTCCCGAAGACGGCCAAACGTAAGGGCAAAACCAAAAAGCCTTCGGGCAAGGTTGCCAAGACGATCCGAATGACCTCGAGCGAAGCCGGCGTCCCGGTGGTGCCGGTCGCTCCTGCCGCTCCCGTCGAGTTGGAGCTAACTAACGATGCCACCGCCACGCATTACGATGTGGCAGCTGCCGCTCGACTAGCGGAAAGCGCCCGAAACGCCCCCGCCGAGGGAAGGGATGTATACGCGGAAAATACCATCACCTTGTGTCGTGAGGCTCTGGAGGAGACCCCCCCGGCTCGTCGGGCGGCGAGGCTGTACTACGAGATGGCCCGGCTGTTGGAGTCGCCGCTGGGACGATTTGAGGAAGCTGCTGCTAGCTACACGGACGCCTTGAAGGGGGCACCGGAGCATATACCGACCCTCCGTGGCGCTCGCCGAATGATGTTACAGGCGGACAAATACGCTGATGCTCTGCCGCTGATCGATCGGGAGGTCGCGCTGACTGCTGAGCCTCCCCGCAAGGCTTGGCTCTTGTACGAGAAGGGATGCATCCTTGAGGATCGCATGGGACGAAAACCCGAGGCGCAAAAAGCGTTTCAGGCGGCCCTTGAGCTGGATCCGAACAATACGAGTGTACTGAAGACCGTGACGCGCTTGGCATCCCAAGCGAAGGCCTGGGATAGCCTCGACTCCGCCTACCAAGCGACAGCGAACGCTGTTTCTTCTGATCCTATGCATCGAGCCGCGGTGATTGCGGAGCGCGCAAGGCTAGCGGCATCGCGAAAAAAAGATCGAAAGTTGGCGATTGAGCTCTACGAGACCGCACTCGGCTTGAACCCGCATTCCCCGGGTGTAGCGCATTCCTTGAAGGCACTTTTGTACTCGGAAGCCCGCTGGGGCGATCTGATCGACGTGCTCAATCGAGAGGCAGACTTTGCCGCCCAAGCTGAGGTCCGTTCCATGGCGCGCTATCGCGTGGCGCGTTTACAGAGTGCCCGTCTCGGCAACGTCGACGAGGCCATCGAGGCCCTGGAACGGGCATCCGAGGACGCTCCGGGCGACACGATGATTCTCGAAGAACTCTGCGCCCAGTACCAGGGTGGGCGTCGCTGGCAACCCCTAGTGGATGCCTTGATTCGGCTCTGCTCATTGACCTCTGAGCCAAACTCAGCGGTGGGTATTTGGCATCGCGTCGGGCAGTTGTACCAGGACCGGCTTGCGTCAGAAGACGAAGCTATCGCAGCCTTCCGCAGGGCGCTGGACACGGATCCGATTTATCTGCCGGCCTTGCAGGCCCTGGGCGAACTCTACACCAAACAAGAGCAATGGTCCGCTTTGGTCACCATGTACATGGGAGAGGCAGGAGCCGCCAAGAGCGCAGACCGGCGAGCCGCGGCCCACGCACGCGTCGGCGAGCTGTTCGAGCGACAGCTCAAGAGTCCGGAACAGGCGATCGATCATCATCGCAAAGCCCTCGCCCTACAAGCCGGATGTTCGACGTCATTCCAGGCCCTGGCTCGGCTCTACTCGGTGGGTGGCAAGTGGCGGGAGCTGATTGAACTTTACGAACGGCAGATCGAAGAGAGCCCGACCCCGGATGCGAAAATCACTTACCTCTTCAAGGTGGGTCGCCTTCAGGAGGACGCCTTGAACCTACCGGCTCAAGCGATGCTGTCCTACGCGAAGATTTTGGAGATCGATGCGGGTCATTTTGGCGCTATTCATGCCGTTCAGCGCGCCGCCGAACGTGCCGGTAAGTGGCAAGAGTTGATCGGTTCCCTTGAGCTAGAGGCAAAGACGACGAAGGACAAAAGCCTCTCGTGTCAGTTGCGCCATCGCGCGGGTGAAATTCTGGCGGGTCAATTGGACTCCGCCGACGCAGCACTGGAGATTTTTCAGCGCGTTCTCAAAGACGAACCGGCACACGAACCTTCTCTGGCAAGTATCGGAGCCATCTATTATTCGAGCGGGCGTTACGGTGATTTGCTGAACACGTATTCGGTGGAGCTTGGCCTGATGAAGAAGTCGGCATCGCGCATCCGCGAAGGGGCGGCTCTCCTGTTCAAGATGGGCGAGCTGGCCGACGACAGGCTCGGCGACAACAAGAAGGCCATGGGCTTCTACAAGCAGGCTGTCGCCATGGACGCGTTTCATCGACCGTCTTTGCATGCCTTGGAGCGCCAGATGGCGGCTATCGGAGACTGGGCGGGCGTTGTTCACACCCTAGAGTTGGAGCTGAGCGCGGTTCCTGATGGTACCGAAAGGGCGCGTGTGGCGTACCGAGTCGGTGAGGTGTACGAGCAGTCCTTGTCCCAGGCCGACAAGGCCTTGGTCGCTTACGAACAATCCATCACTGCGGATCCTGAGTTCCGACCCGCAGTGGATGCGCGCACCCGCATGCTGGAGTTCAAGGGCGCTTACCGGCAACTTTGCGAGGGGCTGGAGGCGGATGGTGCTGTTGCGGCGGACCCCGCGATTGCTATCACAGCTCTGTTTAACCAGGGCGAGGTATTGCGAGACAATCTGGATGAACCCGTCCGAGCACTAGAGTGTTTCGAATCGGTACTGAAAATGGAACCAAATCACGTGGGGGCGTTGTTGGCCCTGGAGTCGCTCTACTCAGAGCGCGGCAACTGGGAGAGTCTGTCGGAAGTGTACTTGGCTCAGGCTCGCGTGTTCGAAAACGGGCAAGCCAAGGTGGCAGCCCATCGGGAACTGGCTCGGTTACAGGAAGCTCGCTTGGATCAGAGTGACCGCGTGAAGGACACTCATCTGGCCATCGTGGGTTTGGTCCCTGATGATACCGCCTCGCTGTCCACCATCGAACGGCTCGCCCTGGCGGGCAAAGATCTCCAGCTCGTGTGTCACGTGGATGCCAAGCTGGCGTCTTCGTCAGACGACCGCGGTGTCGTGAGCTCCCATCAAACCCGGCTCGCCGAGGAGCTCGAAGGGCAGGGGGAGGCTTCCGCGCTCGAGACTTACCGCGCGGCATTGGCCCAGGACGCCGATAACTTGGCGGCGGCTCTCGGCTTGTCACGGTTGGCTCGCCGATCCGACGACCCGGCTCTGCTGAAGGAGGCCGCCGCTTTTGAGATGAATACCCCTGGCGGCGCCGGACGGGCCGGTGAACTTCTGGTGTTGAGTGCGTCATTGCGGGAAACGCGGCTTGGCGACCTCGCCGGGGCTACCGAAGATCTGGAAG
Organism: Polyangiaceae bacterium; assembly: GCA_013214025.1. Classification (GTDB taxonomy): domain Bacteria; phylum Myxococcota_A; class Polyangia; order Polyangiales; family Polyangiaceae; genus JABSRN01. Next base: position 2,533 of record JABSRN010000127.1, on the reverse strand, counting down.
CGGCGTTGACCGCGCATCCCGACGGCGAAGCGGCCGCCCAGCACTTGACACGCATCCGCACGGCATTGAACGAGACATCGCAGCTGGTGGCGGCCCTCCAGGCGGCCGCCAAGAGGGCGTCGACCAAAGAGCGCCGCGTCACCCTGTGGATCACGGTGGGCCAATTGAACGCCGGGGTCGGCAAGGATGTCGGCGCCGGGTTGAGCGCGCTGCGCCGGGCCCTCAAGGAAGACGCCAATAGCGTTCCCGCGCTGCTCGCTATCGCACAGATGTACGAGCAAAACGGGCAATACCCGCAGGCCGCGGATCAGTACCGCGCGTCGCTCAATTCTTCGCCGGGGGACACGGCTAAGGCCCGGGCCCAGGTGGCGCTCGCTCGCTTGTTGAGTTTGCACCTAGACGACACGGCGGGCGCGGTGAAGACGCTGAACGACGCGATCAAAGCGGACCCGGACAATCGCGAAGCTATCCGTACGTTGTTGGACGTCGAGCTCGCTCACGAGATGGATGGCGCGGCGGACACCGCGAAGCTGCTCGTCTCAGCGAGTCACACCGACGCGGAACGAGCCGAAGGACTCGGTTACTCCGCTACCTTGGAACGCCGGAGAGGCCATGTGGACGCCGCTACGGAAGCCTACGCCAAATCCATCGAGATCCTAGGCTTGGACGCGGCGGATGGCGGGCAATCCTCATCCGTGCAGCTCGTTAGCTTGTTGATGGAGCAACCTCTCCCATCGCGAAGGAAGGGATTCGAGCAATACGCTGCGGCCCTTTCTCGCTACCTGGAAGGCAACGTGAGCGAGGTGCTGCGTGGCCCCGCCTACGTGGAATTGGCCCGTGTTTTACAGGACGAGATGGGTCAGGCGGACAAGGCCCTGGCTGCACTCATGCGTGGCATTGCCATTTCCGGCGGTGACTCCAGCCTACGGGTGGAGCTCGCTCAGCGCATGCATGCGGGTGGGCACGATGATGAGGCCATCGTCGTTTATCGCGAGTTGATCGCTGAGGACCCCCGCCTCGTGGCGCCGTGGCGTGCGTTGCAAAAACTATTCGACGAAATGGGCCGCACAGAAATGTCACGGCTCGCTTTGGCGCCAGTGGTCGGCCTGGGGCACGCCACCGAGACCGAGACTCAAGTCTACAATATGCGACCGCTGCAGCCGGCAGCAGCACCAGCTGGAAGTTTCGATGAAGCCGCTCTCCGAGTGGTAGACGCGACCGCCCCGGCTGACAGCCACGTACTAGATCTGGTCGCCAGTTTCGCGCCGTTGCTGGCGAAGCTCTGGCCTCCGCAAATTGAATCCTACGGCGTTACCGCGCGAGAACGGCTGGGCCCCCGCAGTACCGACCAGTTGCGAGTGGTCGCCGAACAGGTTGCAGCGTCATTCGGCGTGGAACAGTTCGATATTTATGTGCACGAAAGCGACGGGAGCTCGATTGAAGTCGAGTTCGCTGATCCGATCGCTCTGATGGTACCGAAGGGCATTGCGCGATTGGGCGCCAGTCAGCTGGTGTTTCATCTAGCGCGTACCTTCTGCAATATCGCCCGAGGCGTGCCCATGGCGTCCAAGTTGGCGCCCGCGGAGCTGGAAGCGACCTTGCTGGGAGCCGCGCGCAACGTCACCGCCGGGTTTGGTACGACGACCCTGGACGTTGATGAGATCAGCGCGCAATCGAAGCGCGTGAGCAAAGCCTTGCCTTGGCTATCGAAGAAGGGCTTCGAGGACGGAGTCCGTCGATTTCTTGCCGCCGGGGAGCCTCAGTTCGGTCGCTGGAGTGAACGTACCGAGCTGACCGCCGCGCGCGCCGCCGTCGTGTTGTCCGATGATCTTGCGGGCAGTCTGGCGGTTCTGATGGCGGAGAGTGGCGATGCCCGGGGCGATGCAGTGGTGGGGAAGATGCGCGTAATCAACGACGTGATGCAGTTTGCATCCGAAGACGCCACGATGACTCTCCGTCGTCGTTTGTCCATGCCTTGTTAGCGGCGGTCGCGGTTTAGGTCGTGCTGCTTTAGGCCGTCCCGCATGGGGTCTCGTGCGGGCTGCCGTCAGTTCGCCACAGTTTCGGCGGCTGTCTTTAGCTCTTGATTGAAGCGATGATAGTCCGGTTCGATTCTCGAGAGCGCCTTGCCCAGCAGCGGGACTAACAGACCGCTAAAGTGCTCGTAGTGAACAAAGCTCACGGTGCCGTTCGATAATTTTTCGATGCGGAAGCCGTGTTTGCCGGCGATGAGGCCTGGGAGCCCTCCCTGCCAACCCATGGCGGCGTTGGCTTCGTACTCGAGGATTTTTACTTTCGCTTTGGTGAGGCATCCGGCCACGTGGATCGCGAGTTGAACCTGGGCGCCCACGCTTGGCGTGCCTTCCAGGCTGACGAGGATTGAATTCCATTCCGGCCATTTTGCCGGGTCGTTTAGCAGTCCCCAAACGATCTCCGGGCTCGCCTGGATCTCAATTTCCGTGTCGTATCGCAGTGCCATGGCGGGACCCTATCAGAGTCGCCAGAGTCGCCAGAGTCGCCAGAGTCGCCAGAG
>JABSRN010000126.1 GCA_013214025.1 Polyangiaceae bacterium | reverse complement strand
CGTAATGCGCCGCGTGACCACGCACCCAGCCTCCCGCATCGACGAACTCCTGCCCGACCAGTGGAAACCGGGCAGCGGCCACTGATTCTAGCGAGGCATGACGGCAACTGGAACGCCAGGCGTCGCCGGTCGGACGGTTACACCTTAGCGGCGACACCAACGACGGCGAGTCTGATCCCACCGCGGGCAACGGCGCTGACGACACAGGTGTTATCGATTCTGATGGTGACGGCCTGAGCGACGATTTGGAGATCTTCCTAGGTAGCGATCCGAACGACGCCGACAGTGACGACGATGGCCTGCTGGACGGCGACGAGCCCAATCCGGGTCTCGAGATGGACGGCGACGGCTTGATCGGCTTACTCGACGTCGACAGCGATAACGACGGACTGTTCGATGGCACCGAAATGGGCCGTGACTGCAGTTCTCCGGATACGGATACTAGCCTCGGCCACTGTCGCGCTGACGCCGACCCCAGTAGCACGACATCTCCGCTCGATCCGGATTCGGACGACGGCGGCGTATCAGACGGCTCCGAGGACGCTAACCTCGACGGCGAGGTCAGCTTAGGCGAGACGGCTCCGGCGGCAGGCAACGGAAGGGACGACGGCTCTGTCACGGACAGCGACGGCGATGGTCTGAGCGACGAGCTCGAGACGTTCATTGGTAGCAACCCGAATGACAAAGACAGTGACGACGACGGGCTGCCGGACGGCGATGAGGCTAACCCCAGTGACGACCATGACGGTGACGGCGACACTAATATCAACGACGCCGACAGCGATGATGACGGGCTCTTTGACGGTACAGAGGTCGGGAACGATTGCTCTGCGCCAGATATCGGTTTGAGTGTTGAGATGTGCACGGCGGACGCTGACAATGGCGACACTGTAACGAATCACCTCGATCCCGACACTGACGACGGCGGCGTGACCGACGGCGACGAGGACCTGAACCTCGACGGCGCCATCGACACAGGCGAGTTCGATCCCAATGACGGAGCTGACGATCCTGAGTGCCGGCTCGACGTCGACTGTGGCGATGCTGTGAGCGGGCGCATCTGCGAGGCGGTCAAGTGTGTGCCAGGCTGCCGCGGCAAGCAGGGTAATGGTTGTGCTGGCGAGTTAAAGTGCACGTCCGAGGGGCCGTAGGCGGGCTCCTGGGAAGAAGTCGAGCCGGTGGACGCTGGAGCCGATGCTGCGCCGGAGCCGGACGCCGCCCCCGTCCCTGCGCCTCGCAACTCCGCAATTATCCGAGGAGGCGGGCTGTATTGCGAGTTGAGTCCCACCCGACACGCTCCGACGTGGCCTACCTGGATACTCGCAAGCCTCGGCGTGCCCGCCTGGTTGCGGCGTCGCCAGCGCGGTTAACTCGCTGGGGTCGCTTTCGCGGCTCGCTCGCTGTCCGTGGGGGGCTGAGACGTAGGACAGGTCGTTGAGCATGTGCTCATCGAGACGTATGAGGCTCTTTCCTCATACAGCGTAGATGCCACGAAAGGACGGCCTCAGGGTGCCCCCAGTACCAGCATGCAGTCCGAACCCGGGCACGAGCATCAACAGAGCGGCGAGATTCCGCGCCCGGAGTTGAGGACTTCTTCTCGGGTGATGACAGTCACGACGCCGGGTGCCTCCCGCGAGACGCCCCGCCGGCTGGATGCCACATCTACCTAAAGATCCATCAGCTCTCCGAGCGACATGTCGCTGTAATTCTGCGGTGCCTGGGTTGGGGCGCTTGCCAGCTCTACGGGCGATACCGTCGACCCGCTAGCGGGGGAGCTCGGTTCGGCCTTCGCCTGTGCCAGCGCGGAGCGATCAGGGCCACAGCTACGGTCACGCAGAATCCGTAGCCGTCTTGGCTCTTGCTGTTCGTCATTGCATTCTTATGTGGGTGGCGGTCCCAGCGGTCCATGCACCCAACGCAGAAAGCGGAGCTTCCCACAACGTGGGAGCTTCGACGTCCATCCTGATGCCCCGTAAGTGTTCGGGCCGGGCTAGCCAGGGATGGTGGCATTCCTCCAGCGGGCCAGAGTCAGACGGGTTCTTGCTACCGCTTTTTGCTCTTGGTGGTGTGGTGGAGCGTGGGCTGGCTCGGAACCGGCCCACGCTCCACAAATCGAAGCCCGGAGCGCTGGAGCCAGAGCAACACACTGGGCAGGAGCAATACGCTGCAGAGCAGGTTGGCGGCTAGCCCCAGTACTGCGATTTGAGCCAGTGAGTTGAGCCCCCGGTGGTCGGCCAAGAGCAGCGTGCCAAATCCGATGCCCGTGGTAATCAGCGCGCCGGTTACCGCGCCGCAGGTGTCCGCGACAGCGGTCTCCAAATTCTTGGTGTCTGCCATCCGAGTGACGAGATGCACTCCACCGTCGACGCCGAGCCCGAACAATACAGGCACAACCACGATGTTGAGCGAGTTGAGTTCGAATCCGCAAAGGTAGCTGAGCCCAAAGGTCATTGCTAGGCCGAGGACAGCGGGGAGCAAGGAGAGCAGTGCGAGATCTAAGCGTCCGAGCATCAACACGAGACAAAGAAATACGAGCACCAGAGTACCGGTCAAGACGCGAGGCGTTTCCCGCCGAACGAGGTCGACGATGTCCGCCAAGATCATTTGACTCCCAGCGGCGCTCGCGGCTTTGCCACTTGGCAGCTTCAATCCTCGGACCTCTCGGGCAAACCGACTCGCGTTCTTTCCGTCGCTCAAGTCGACTGCCGTGAAGACGAGAGCCATACTGCCGGAGTCGCCCCCGGAGCCAAAAAAACGCTGCCGAACTGATTCTGGCAGGTCCTTCGGACCGAAGGGTTTCGCTTGAGCGAGCTTCTTCAGGCGATCGTAACGGCTTCGATCTGATTCGCTGAGATCAGTCGGGCGAATACGGCGTAGTTGCCGTGCAAGCTCGGCTATTACGAAATATTTTTGCTCTTGCTCGTCCGGTACGATTTCGCTACCGCTGGCCACGAGATGGATAGTCGATTTTTTGCCGCGTTGGCGTTGGCGTGTTCGGAGTTCTGCTAGCGCGGCGGCGCTGTCTTCGGGCGTTTCGGTGAGCACCGCGATCGGCGTTTGGCTATGGCCTAGCAGCTTGTCGATCTTCTTGTCCATGCGAAAGGATGGCAAGTGACAGGGGGACAGCTGACGAAAATCGAAGTTGAAGCCGAGATCGCCCGAGAGAGCGACGCTCGGCACCGCGACCAATAGAAATAGAGCCATGGGTAGGGCTGGGCGCGACGCCATCAGAAGACCGTACTGGGAGGTCAGCCGACTCTTGACGGCATGAGGCTCCCATCCCCGAGCGACCAGTACGCCGATCAGTGCCGGCAGACACGTGCTGTAGGCAATAACGATGCAGCCGATACCGAGGGCGGCAATGATGCCAAACTCATGAAATGCCCGGAACTCGGAGACGCCGAGGGCGGCGAAGCCGAATAGCGTCGTAATGGCCGCGATGGTGACAGCCCGCCCGGTGCCGGCGAAGGTTGTGCGCACTGCCGCCTCGGCATTCTCCGTGCCGGTCCACCGTTGAGAGAAGCTGCCGAGCAGATGAATTCCCTGATCGATCCCGAGCCCCAGTAGGATGGCGCCAATGAACGCCGTGAGAATGCTGAGTTGCCCAAAGGCAAGGAATACAAGCCCGTGCGTGGCGGTCAGCCCCACCAGTAGCGGCGCTAGGACGACTAGCGCCGCACTGAGCCGCCTAAAGTGAGCGATCAGATAGAGCAGCACTAAGCCAGTGGCGGTAGCGGTGGCGAGCAACAGATCGGCTTGGATTATTTCTTGCTGCTCGACTTTTTTGGTGAAGCTTCCACCGAAGTCTACGCGCAAATCGGGGTGAAAAGAGGCAAGGTCAAGCGTGGAGATCTCGTGTTTGATTTGAACCGTGATTTTACGGACGTATTGTAGATCAGTGGAGGGCCCGTTGGGTTTGACGAGCAGAACCAACTGCCGTGATTCGTCATCCGCGTAGTAGCTGCCGCCCTGCTGAGTATCGAGCCAGCGGCCCTTTCGTTGGGCCTGGTACTTCTCCTCGATATCCGAGATGTCGATACGAGGCGGCCCCTCTTCGGTATCGTCGAGGCTCAGGAAGAGATCGCTTCGCTGGGAGAGTTCCCAGTCGACTCGATGGGAGACGCGCTCCTTGATAGTTTCGAGATCCTCCTGATCCAAATAGTAGAGCGCACGATCCGAGAAGAAGGAGCCCGGCCGCTGATAGTCGACTCGGGCGACTTCGGGCAGATGAACTAGCTGGCTTGCGGCTTTATCGGCGAAGCGGCGCAGCTCGATGGGGGGCGCACCCGAGGCCATGACGGCGACGTAACCCACGCCTCCCAATCGTTTCTCGAGGGTCTTTAGATCTTGTACGCTAGCAAATGACTCCGGGAGTAGCGCAGCAAGATCGGCGTTGAGCGATAAGCCTCGGGCGAGGGCGAGGCTCACGACGACCCAGAGGGCAGTGAGCGCCAAGGCCCAGCGGGCCTGCCGAAAACATAGTGCTGCGAGAGCGGCGAGCCGTGATTCGAGCCATTTCGCGAATCGCTGCCGTCGAGGGGGAAAAGACATTTGGCGCGGCCAGCGGCGTTCCCAGAGTGCGAGTCTTAGACGAGAGACTGGTGCGCCCGGCGCAGGGTCTCAATGGTCGCCGCGTAGCTCAGCGTTCCGATTATTACGATTCCGCCGAACAAGAGCGGGGCGGCGATGGCCGTGTCCATTTCGATGATGCCGAGCAGCAGGCTGGCGACGAGTAGGAAGAATCGCTCGGCTCGTCGCATGAATAGAGGGGGGAGTTTCGCACCGAGAGATTCGGCTCGGGCCCGAGTGTAGCTAAGGCTGAACATGCCCAGCATGGCGAGCAGAGGTACAATGAAAGCAATTCGTCCGGAGTCTACATAGAAGACGGCGATGCCGAGCATGGGAAGCGCATCGCCAAAGCGGTCGACCGTGGAGTCGAGCAGAGCACCCCAGGAGCTCGTCTGATTGGTGACTCTAGCGACGACGCCGTCCAGCAGATCACAGACGCCGCTGAGCAGTACGGCCAGTGCCGCCCAGCCGAAGAAACCGGTGGTGGCGGCGGCGCCACTGAGCGCGGCGAATGCCAAGGAAGCGTAGGTCAGGGCGTCGGGAGAGATGCCAACGGAGCTCAAACGATGTCCTAACCAAATCACGGAGCGATAAAATATTTGCGCGATTTGAGACTGTTCCCAGAACATCCCAGCTAGGCGTTGACGGGCGAGTTCGCCTGGATCAGAGCCGGAGGCGGTCGTGGGTGCCGACTTGAGCTCGTCTGGAGACGTCGGCATTTGATGTTCGAAGGCACTCGAAAGTTTATCAGCGGGGGACGTTGCGGCGATCATGGCTTGGGCTTCGGAGGGCATACATCGGGTGCGGGGGGGATTCCGCAAGGGGAGGCTGCCGATTTGGTGGTCGATACTGATTTTATATGCGTAATCGTGACTTTCCGGACAAGTCTGACGCGATTAGTGGGGTGGTCGGGGGAAAAGGGGCTACCGCGAGCGCGCCACGATCCGGCTTTTTTGCGCTTGATTCGTGGGCAGAGGGAGCTATGAGGAGGGCGTGAGCGACGATGCCGTTGAGCAAAGCGCGCCGGGCGCGGGGAAATCTGGAGCTGACCGAAAGGGTTGGTTGCGGCGCGGGGCCGTAGGTCGGGGCGCGATATCTGCCGGTATCGCGACGAGCGCTGACTTTATTCTCGCGACCACCTTGGTGATGTTGAGTGTCGCTTCCCCCTCGGTGGGGACATTCCTCGGTTGTTGCCTGGGCGGCTTGACGAACTTTCTCATCAATCGACACTGGGCTTACGGCGCGGGGGGAAGCTACGGGCGACAAGCATGGCGCTACGTGGGATTGAGTGTCACCAGCGCCGGGCTCAATGTGGCTCTGGTCTGGGGCGGCATGCACAGTGGTACGCCTTATGTTGTGGTTTGGGTGATCGCCCGCTTCGTCGTATTCGCGACCTGGACCCATCGGGGAAACCGGGACTTCGTATTTGCTGACTCTACGAGTGCGAGCTAGCGGGCGACTTTTACCGCGACGGGGATCAGCCGGCAGAGCCGAAAATCGGTGAACTCTGCCTCGGCGCGGCCGTCCGTTGAATCCGCATCAGTCATGATGGCAATCCCGCTTGGCGATTGGTTGTCCCGGCGATCAAAAAATCTCGCGTAGTGATCCCGAATGTTCACTCGTTCTGTACGCCACTTGCCCAGATGAATCTTGCCGCTCTCTTTAACTAAGAGCTGGAAATGTCCAAAGCCTTTCTCGTATCGGGTCCCGGTCGGGAGCGTTGAGCTCCACGTGTATTTGATGGATCGCACCTTGAACGGTAGGCCGATTTCCCAAACCGCGTACACCGCCGCCGCAGTGTCGTTGCGGGAAGAGTCAGTTTCCTTCGCATGGGCTGGCAGCTGGATGGCGCGCCACTTCCACTGCAAGATGGGGTACTCGTTTAGGCTCCAAGCTTTCACCTGACGCCCGATAGTGACGGTTTGATCCTGAAAGCGCGCGTGTAGGACGTGAGCTTGGCGGTTCCTTCGAACCCTGAAGTGCGGGCGCTTGCGGATCCTATCTTGATCGGAGGAGCTGCGGGCGTCCCAGCTTCGGGGCAGCTGGCCCGGCTTTTCGGTTCTAAAATCGTCAATGAGCCGATCGCACACGATGTGGAGAGGTGCCGGCGTGGGTTTGTTCGGCGTGGCAGCTACGGGAGACGCGGTGGCGGTAGCGAGTATGAACGCCGTCAGGCCCCCGAAGATCAGGGCGAGCGCTCGACGTGAGGTGGCGGACGGGTTGGCAAAGCTTCGGAAAAGCATGAGTTGTGGCGGAGCGATGGAATGGCGAGAGGCGGAAAGTTGGACGGAGCAACCCGCAGAACGGTGCACACGCGCCCCTCGGCGACATAGGTCCGGCCCCAGCTCTGCGCAAGTCGGGGGAATTCTGGCCTTTAACGGCTCTCTGGCAGCGTAGAGGACCGGGCCGGATAGAGCCGGTGGTGACTGGGGCAGTCACTCTGGGTTAGGCGTGCTTGCAGTCATGAAAGCGGCGGGTCTCGGCTGTTTGCTGTTTGCTGTTCGGCTTGAGCCTGGCTGGCAGCGCTGCTGGGGAGTTCGCGACGGCGGCGGAATCATCAACTGCGCAGGGGGCCCTGGGAGGCGAAAGCTTCACCCGGCCTGCTCCCCAAGGTGGGAGCCGCTCAGGTCGCTCCTCCACTGAGCCAACGCGAAGAGGCCTCGTGAGACGAGCGCGCGCGGGAGCTCTATCTATGTGGCGAGCGTCTCTACGCTGAGAGCGATTACGCGGGAGCCATTTCCGCGTTCCGTGCCAAGCTGAGGCGCGCGGGTCACGTGACCGACAACCGCGATCATTGGGCGCAGTAGTAGCGGGGATGGCGCAGTCGCAACGGGGATGGCGCCAGCATCTCTATCCAGGGAATCCGCGAAGCAATGTGTTGAAGCTGCTAGTCGCTCTCGATACCGTACTGCGCATTCGGCGTGGAATGGGAGATGCTCAGTTCCTCGGTGCTCATGTCGCCGGACACGTCGTCGAACAGCGGTGTTGACAAATAACGCTCGCCGGTATCGGGCAGCATGCACAGGATGCGCGAGCCCTCGGGGGCGTCTGCCGCTACCTTGAGCGCGCCGGTGAGAGTGCCTCCGCTGGAGATACCGCAGAAGATGCCCTCGCGTCGGGCGAGCTCGCGGGAAAGCCGAAGGGCGTCGCTTCCGCTGACGGGGACGATCTCATCCACTAGCGCTCGGGCGTCCTCGGCCAATTTGGGGATGAAGTCCGGCGACCATCCCTGAATCGGATGGGACTGGAACGCGGGATGGCTTTCCGTGGGCAAGCCGTCGTCGGGCCAGGGGGTACGGGTTCCGCTACCGAACGCGCCGGAGTTGTCGGGCTCGGCCACCACCACTCGGGTATTTGGCGAGCGTTCTTTGAGCACGCGGGCGACGCCCTTAAGGGTGCCGCCGCTGCCAATTCCGGTGACCCAGGCGTGCAAACCGTCAGGGAAGTCTTCCAGGACTTCCTGGGCGGTGGTGCGGGAATGTGCGTCGGCGTTGGCTTCGTTGTCGAACTGTCGTGTGAGGTGCCAGCCGTGTTCCTTCGCCAGCTCGTCGGCTTTGGCCAGCATGCCGGTGGCTTTCGAAGCGGCGGGGGTCAACACGACCTTGGCTCCCAAGAAGCGCATGATCTTGCGTCGGTCGACACTGAAGCTCTCCGCCATAACGAGCACCAGGGGATAGCCGCGCTGCGCGCAGACGACCGCGAGGCTCACCCCGGTGTTGCCGCTGGTTGCCTCGATCACTGTCTGACCGGGTTTCAGCTCGCCGCTGGCTTCCGCCGCTTCGATGATTCCCAGGGCGAGCCGGTCCTTGACCGAGCCCCCGGGATTGAGCGCCTCGACCTTCACGGACAGCTCGACGTGTTTCGGAGCCAGCGCGTGCAGGCGAACGATTCGGAGTGCGCCCAATCGTTTCCGTGATATTTTGGTATCGGGTCATGGTCGGATCGCTTTCTGTGGCGAATTCATGGCTGACAGGCTGGTTGGGGCGAGGCCTGCGGGCTGGTCGTTGCCCGGAGAGGCAGGAACAACATTAATTACAGGTACTTGTAGTATCATTCTGGGGAACTAACCGGTTCCGTGTCGCTGGCCGAGGAATGCCGGCTGGCATCGTTACCGTGGAACGGAAACGATTTTGACAGTAGATCAGAGTAGTCCGCGTAGTCGCTACCGTTGAATCTCGGGTTGAGCTGCCGGGGTGTCGGCGGGGCTCGAAAAGCGCGTCTATCCGGGGATCTGCTCAGAAGATCGATATGTCAGTTATCGCGAGTTACTGGGCCAACCGGGGCATCGACGCGCACGATCGCGGCGACGTCACATAAGCGAAAGGCCCGGGTCACAACCGAGCCTTTCAAGTCGATCGGCGAGATCAACGTAGGATAGAGATCGCCCATCGACTTCTGGAAGGCCAAGAAAGTGACGGTGG
>JABSRN010000125.1 GCA_013214025.1 Polyangiaceae bacterium | reverse complement strand
GTTTACACCTGAGTTCAAGGCTGAGGCCGTCGAACTGATGCGGTCGAGCGACAAGCCGATTGCCCAACTGGCGGAGGACCTCGGCATCAGCGAGCAGTCGCTGTACCGGTGGGCGAAGCAGGCGGACATCGACAAGAAGGATGTGCCAAGTGGTCAACTGATGACCAAGGAACGCGAGGAGCTAGCGAAGGTTCGGAAGGAGCTGAAGCAGCTCAAGCAGCTCACTATGGAGCGCGACTTCCTAAAAAAACGGCTGTGCATTCAACGGGTCGTTGCAACATCATGAATCTAACAACATGTAGAGGAGATTCCGATGTCGCAGAAAACAACACACGGGCTGACATCATCACATCGTCCGTTGTGTCGCCGCGATCTTGAATGCGCGAACAATTGCTGTCCGGTGGCACGTCTGAACACACGAGCGTCAGCCTGCGAAACAGGCAGGCGGTGCACTCATCCTATTTGCCACCGGCAACGGACGGATAACCGATCCCGTCATAGCGCTCTGTGCTGTCTTTGTTGAGCATCCGCCGCGCGTCGACGACCAGCGGCTGCGTGGCGCTCGATTTCAGTAGCTCCGGTAACTCCAAAAACAGATCCCAGCGCGTCAGCACCAGGATGGCATCAACACCGGCAATGGTTTCGGCGACGGAATTACCATAGTGGATCACATCCGTGCCAAAGAGTTTCTCGGACTCGTGCCGCGCGACGGGATCGAAGGCACTGACGTCGGCACCGCGCTCGAGAAGCCCCTCGATGATCGTGATGGCCGGCGACTCCCGCATGTCATCGGTTGCCGGCTTGAAAGCGAGGCCGAGAACGGCAACGCGAAGGCCGTCGAGCGCGTCAAAATGATTCAGCAGCAGGTCGATGACGCGCAGAGGTTGCGTGTCGTTGATCCGGATGACGGATTTTAGCAGATCCATCGACTGACCAAGCGAATCGCCGTGAGCAATCAGCGCCTTGACGTCTTTCGGGAAGCAGCTGCCGCCGAAACCGGGCCACTCGCGTGTACCGTTCTTAAGCGGGGTGAGCCGCTTGTCGAGGTGCACTCCCCGCATGACGTCCACGACGTCGACGTCGCCGACGGCAGTGCACAGGTTCGCAATCTCGTTCGAGAATGAAATCATCGTCGCAAGCAGCGAATTCGCGGTGTACTTGATGAGCTCGGCAGTCTTGTTGCTCGTCAGGACGATGTCGACGTCACTGAATGCCGCATACATCTGCTGCATAACGCCGTGGGTCTTGTCGTCGATGCCGCCCAGTACGATGCGATCCGGATTCATGAAATCCGCGACAGCAACGCCTTCGCGAAGGAACTCGGGATTCATGCCAACACCGAAATCCTGACCGGCCCTTTTGCCCGAGGCCGTTTCCAGCAACGGCAGCACAACGTCATCGGTCGTTCCGGGCACCACGGTACTCTTGACCATGACGACGTGATACTCGTCTTTATCGGCCAGTACGGAACCAATCTCGCTGGCCACGCCTTCGATGTACGAGAGATCGATGCGCTGGCCGTCGAAGGGCGTACCGACGGCAATAATCGTTACTTCGGAATCCATGACGGCACTAACGAGGTCGGTCGTGGCATGCAACGCCGACCCTATATGCGCCGTGAGCACTGCATCCAGTCCGTCCTCGTGGATCGGGGACTGCCCGCTGTTGATACGCCGGACCTTGTCCTCGTCGATGTCGACACAAACAACGTCATGACCTTTGTCCGCCAGACCCACCGCATAGATGAGGCCGACATAACCCGTTCCTGTTACTGAGATTCGCATGCCACCCTGTCCGTTTCTGCGCTGTTCCAGATCAATTTGCGCTGTTCCAAGTCAATCTGCGCTGTCCTAAATCAATCTGCGCTGTCCCAAATCAATCTGCGCTGTACCAGATCAATGCGCGCCGCAGTCCCTCATTCAGCTCGATGCGCGTCTCGTAACCCAGTTCCCGCCGCGCCTTGCCGATATCCGGACAACGTCGATTGGGATTGTCAACCAGGTAGTCCTTGTCATCGCTGATCTGCCGAACGACTTTGCCCTCGTAATCGAACAGCTCCCTGGCGAGGGACACGACGCGTTCTGCCAGATCCGCGATCGATATTTCAGGGTTGTCGGCCCCGATGTTGTAGGCCTCGCCCTGCTGTCCCTTGACCAGCACCTTGTAATGACCGACCACGGCGTCAGCTACGTAACAAAAAGTACGCGACGGCGCGCCGTCGGACAACATGACGATGTCGCGTCCATGCAGCACGTCATTCGCAAAATCCGGAAGGACGCGCTTGTCACCAATTTTTAGCCCGGGACCGTAGTTGTTGAATGGACGTGTCACCTTGATCGGCAAGTCGAATTGTCTCGCGAAATTGACACACAACGTTTCGCCGTAGCGTTTCGACTCGTTGTAGCAGGCGCGTGGACCCGTGCAGGAAACGTGGCCACGGTACTCTTCTGAAGTCGGAATTTCGTCGGCTACCGGGTCGCCGTAAATCTCACTCGTCGAATAAAACATGAAGCCTTCCACGGGGTGTCCGGCCGACTTTTGCTTGCAGCTGTAGTCGAGCAGATTGCGCAAAACGTTGATATTCGCATCCATCGTTTCGATGGGGTGTTTGCGGTAGTAGTGCGGCGACGCGATCGACGCGGCATGAATGATGTACTCGAAGTCCGGCATGTCGTCCGGGAGCGGCCTGCACATGTCGTGCGTCCGTGACGTAAAGCTGACATCGGACTCGAGCGCCTTCATGCACGACGGCATACCTTGCATGAAGATGTCGAACACGGTCACCGCGATCGCTTCGTCGCTCGGCCGTGTTTTGTTCCAGTGCAGAGCAGACGGCACGAGGTAGTAACCGAGAAAGCCGGCTCCGCCAGTTATCAACAGCCGTTTCCCGGCCATTTGCCGGAACTCGTCCTTGAGATGTCCGACGAGATAGTCGAGATCCGCTTCGATAACGGCGCCTGTGTCGCGTCGAGCCACGCGCAGGCGTCCTCCATAGGCGTCCGCTTAGGGAACACCTCGACGTCTAAGGCGCGTTGGATACAACCACCAACCTGAAATGTCGCCATTAGCCAACACTTAGTGCCCGCGCACCTACATCGACCGAGCAGCGCCAACCGGAGAGTTGATATACTGAAAGGCAATGGGACAGAGGGCGACCAACAGCTACCGGATGGCCCGGGCAGTGACCCGAGTCCTCATGAACTCGAAGGACATCGAGGCCGTGCACGAGTTCGCCGAAATCTCGGGGGTCACTCCCTTCGGTCGCTTCCTTCGGCGCAACGTCGCCGATCCGGAAACCTGTGACCTGCTCCGACTGCGCCCGGAGCTTTGCGAGCCACAGATCGATTTACTAACCCTGAGCGAATTACCCCAAGACACCCTCGGTGGAGTCTACGGCCGCCACATGTTGCGCCACGAACTGATGGACCAGACGGCGCCCATGCGAGAATTCGACAACGCCGACGTGGGATACGTCATGCGCCGCTACCGCCAAACTCACGACGTGTGGCATTGCCTGCTAGCTCTCGGCGTCGAAGGCCACGATGAAGTGCTACTCGCAGCGTTTTGCTGGGGCCAGCTCCGATTGCCGGTGGCAGGCGTGATCGCATCCCTCGGATCCATCAAGCACCTGGTGTTCGAAGCACGTTGGCAGGCAATTCGGCACAGCCTATTCCAAAGCTACTCCATGGGACATTCCTGCCGGCCGCTGCTGCCAGCGCACTGGGAAACCATGTGGAACGATCCTATCGACGTGGTTCGTCAGCGATACGGAGTCAGCCCAGTAGCCCAGTATTAGCGAGGCCAGTATTGGCGAGGCCAGTATTAGCGAGGCCAGTATTAGCCCGAAACCGTTCCCACTGCGGCGGGTCCCAGCAGTCGACTCATCAGCCCTTTCACAAAGGGCTCTTTGCCTTCGGTATAAGCTTCTTGGTCGTTTGGAAACGTAGCCGCCAGCTGTCGTTTTAGCGCAGCGTACTCGGTTGCCAGCTCTTGGTTTTTTCGCAGCTCATCTCGAAGTGCGATCTGCTCCTGCCAGACCCGGCCGCCCACAGGAACTAGGTACAGCTGGTGGCTACGCACTTCAAAGGTGGGCTTGCAGAACCAGTGCATCTCTTCCGCTCGATACGGAAAGAAACAGTAACCGAGCTGGGCCGCCGTACGCACAGCGGGGCGCGACGCCTGCAGCGATTCAACCCCGACCATGATGTCGACGATTGGTGTGGAGATCAGCCCGGGTACCGCTGTACTGCCCACGTGTTCAATCGGGCCTGACCGCCACGGCCCGAGGGCACGAGTCAACAGGATGCGCTCGAACTCAAAGCGCTCAGGATAGGCAGGATTGTATTCTAGAAGTTCGACTGAGGACGCTGGCATGGGAGGCGAAAGCCTAACATCTCCCGAGAGCGGGCGGCCCTCTAGCTGGACATCTAGGCTGCCACCACCCACACTCCGGACAGCCCGCCGCTCCGGCGGGGTCTTGATTCTTGCGAGGTGTCCGATGTCGAAGTCCGTATCCCTACTTGGCCTATTGTTTCTCCTGGCTTGCGGCAGCTCCGATGACAGCGCGACCGGCAGCGGCGCCGACAGCGATGGGGGGACCACGACTACGGGCGGCACATCCACCAGCGGCGGGTCCAGTTCAACCGGTGGCACCAGTGCAACCGGCGGCACCAGTGCAACCGGCGGCACCAGTTCGACCGGCGGCACCAGCTCGACCGGCGGCACCAGCTCGACCGGCGCCAGTGCAACCGGCGGCACCAGCGGAGGCAGCGTGGTCATCCCAGCGGAACGGGACAACGCGGAAGCCGTTCGCGTCATGACCTACAACGTCATGATCGCGGGCTCCGATGACAACATGCCGGAATTCATCGACACCCGACGTCACGAACTATTCCAGACTGTCGTCAACAATGTGCCTGACCTAATCGGCTTCCAGGAAGCCAGCACCATGGTCTCCAACAGCGACGGCGTGACCCAGCAAGACGCTCTCGGTCAGCTATTCGACGGCACCCAGTACCAGTACCTCACCTGGGAGGTGCAGGGCGGCAACATCATGTCGGTGATCGCGGTGAACACAGATCGCTTCAGTCCGGTGGCAAACGGCACCCACCCCATGGATTTAGTCGACGACATCGGAGAGACCGCGTGGGAGCGTTACCACGACTTGCATGGAACCTTTCACGCCCAAGGCGGCTTCGTTCATCGCATGAGCTCCGAGCGCCACGCCAACTGGGTGGTGGCTGACGACCTGACGACAGACAAACGTGTGTTGCTCATCAATACTCACTACGAGACCTTCATCGGCAACAACAACCTGGGTGCCGAATTCGACGATGACTTCGCAGAGTTCACCAGCGTGGTAAACGCATCCTTTGGTTACTGGAGCCGAACGGTGGCAGCTCTCGCCGCAACCCTGCGAGCTGAACACGGCGCGGACGGCGTCGTGATCCTCGGCGATCTTGAGACCATCGACGTCAACCTGCCCGGAATGCTGGAGCTAACGGATGCCGGCTACACCGAAGCCTGGTGGTACATGAACCCAGCAGGAGCCGGTGCGTTCCGACCCGTTCAAGGCATCGACAATGTGTTTGTTGATCTCGCGGACTTTGACATCGTTGGAGCCGCCTACGACGAGGCCGACTACACCGACGACGCATCCGACCACAAACCGCTCTATGCGGATCTAAGCTGGAAGTAGAGCCTAGGGAGCCGCCGCCCCACAGGGGAGACGGCCGTGCTCGCAGCCTCCGCCGATTGGGCTCAGCTGATTGGGCTCAGCTGATCGCGGTCAGTTGGCTGGGCCCGTTCAGTTGAAGCAGCGCGCTCAGTTGAAGCGGCTGCTCAGTTGATTGGAATGAACTCGCCGCAGGGAAAGTCGATACCCAGTGCGCCGACCCCGTTTTCGAGATCTGTGCACGCCTGGCCCACCAACTCGATCTGACTCGGAGTGTTCATTCTCCAGCCGTCGGGGTCGTTGAAGACGAGCGGATCGCCGGAGCCAATAGTGATGGTTCCGTTCTCTTGGTCCTCCGCCGCTACGCTGCCATTCAGGTCGTAAATGCAACCACGCACGCCGTTGATGATCTGATTGAAGGCCGCGATCATGTCCGATCGCTGAGACGGACGGTAGAAACTGGCGTCACCATCCGGCCCTTGGCCGACACCGGCGTGAGCCATATTCGTCAGGTGGTCCTCGGTCACATCGTTACCGATACTGATGACGTAAGTTTGAACTCCGTCGTCGTAAATGTCGGCAACAGCAGCCTCAGAAAGCGCCTTGGCCTCGTCGGTACTCGGATCGGGGACCTCGCATGTATCCGGATCGCCGTCGGTCGCCAGGATGATGATCTTCGGGCCCGGGGCGTTGAAACCACCCAACGATTCGGCGGCTGCGCGCAGAGACTCCGCGGTGGGGGTGTCCTCGATCATTTCTGCCGGATCTAGGAGGTCGAAAATGGCACTATAATTTCCAAACTTGTAGTCAATGTCGCCGTTCACCAGGGGCGTCGACGCCAGCATCGGACAGATGCCGTCGTCCTCGAAGCCATTCTCGCTAGAGTAGAGCATCAGTCCAAAACGAACGTCATTCTGCAGCGGATAGATGACTCCGTCAGCCTCTGCCAACAGCACGTCCTTCATCGTGTCCCAGCGGTCCATCCCGTTGCCGAAGTTTTCGTCCATGCTGCCGCTCTGATCCAGAAGAACCAACACCGTCGGCGTCTGAGGCTCAAAGCCGACAGCGAAAGAGATGCAACCATCGCCACCGTTGTTGCCATTGCCTGTGCCGCCAGCTCCGAGACCCGAATCCGGGAACAGCGAGGTGCCGGTATCGTCGCAACGCCCAACCGAGGTGCAAGTCTCGCCGCTGACGCATTGGTCACCGCCAGCGGTGCAGTCCGCCGTACACATACCGTCGTCAGCGCAGTACAGAAGTGTTCCGCCGCAATCAGCATCGCCGGTGCACGGCTGCCCACAGAAATCGTTGAACGCGCTCTCGCAGTCGGCGCCCGCGTCCGCGCCACATTCAACGGGGCTCACGCAGGGAGCCACGCCACCGGTCGTAGCGTCCATCTCTCCGGTGGAATCGCAAGCTGCGCCGCCTAAACCGGCAGCAACGACCGCGATCATTGAAGTTCTCAACCAGGTGCCTCTTCGGATAATCGCCATCGCGCCTACTCCTCAATTCAATAAAGACGCCGATGCAACTAGTGCGAATAAGCGTCAAGAAAAACGAATTGTACTATGTCCCATCCAGTATGCAGAAGAATCCTCCTTGATCGAAGAAGGCATCGCGTTCTTCGCGCCAGATTCATCCTCAGATAGCCGACGAAATTCAGCCGCACTTGATCAACGTACTGAGGCGGGAATATCGACGACGCCGCGCGACAACCGCGCGCGCGTCCCGTGGCCTCAATGCGACCGTCGTGGACTGATAGCTGAGGCTGTTTTACTTGGCCGTGACGGCATCAGCGACGATGCCCGCGTCCGGAGCGAATCCCTGGGGGGCATGCCCCCGAATGACGTCGACATCACCTGTTCTGTCGCAGGTCGCAGCCGCGCCCCCCGGTGGCCCCGTGTAGCTGCCTGCATTGGCTACCCCAGCTGATGCCGCTGCCCTTGTGAAGACAAAACACAACAACTGCAAGAAAAAGTTCATTCCTTGTCTCCGGTAACTCCGGAAACTTCCCGCCTTTCCTAAGATTAGGACAGGTCGGACGGAAGAATTGATCCCTGAGCGACGGTGGGAGAAATTGCCTAATGATGGAACAAGATGAAACTGATAGCTTTCGCGCCCAGGGGGTATGGCACCGCGAGAGTAGATTCGGTCTGGTTCCGGATTTGTTCAAAGTCGGGCCGCACCCACCATGAGGGAGACGACCGACAGATATGAAAAAATCACCTAATCTTTCAACAACCCGTGGCAGTCAAGCATTGGGCGCCGCAGCCATCGTGCTCGGAATGTCGTGGGCTGGAACCGCCAGCGCCACCGAGTGCGAAACAATGGAACCGGACGACATCATGTCCCAGTCTTTTACGGACCATTGGGAAGCCTATGACAACCTGGCATGTTTGGAGGAGAGTTTGATCGCTCGAGGTGACCGCCGCGCCATCTTCACCAGTGGGTACACACTGACCACCCTACGCATGGCAGAGGCCATTGACGCTGGCTTTTTCCAGGACACGGTCTGGATGACCAGCTACCAGATCCAGTTTGCCAACTACTACCGGGAAGCCTTCTACAACTACGAGATCGGCAACACGGGAGCTGTCCCCAACGTCTGGATGACCGCCTTTGACGCAGCCGCTACCGGCGAGACACTGATGGTCCAAGACATCTTGCTCGGCATGACCGCCCACATCACCCGCGACCTGCCGTACGCCCTAGAAGACGTGGACATCAACCCCCGATGGGCCAAACATCAGGACCACACCTTGGTCAACGACGTCTTGGGGGATGTCGCCGACGAGATGATGTTCGCCATGTCAGAGATCTACGGCGCCAACTTCGTTCAGATCGATGCCGCCCTCGGGCCATTGGATGAATTGATTCTGGCGGTTGGTTTTGCCGCCGCCCGAGAAGGCGCCTGGCTCAACGCCAAGAGCCTCGACAACAGTCGTTGGTGGAACCGTTGGCTGACCGTGTCTTGGATCGAAAACACAGCGTCCGCGACAGCCGATCTGACCTTATTGGCGATTGGACCGGCCTTGCACGACGCAGTGGCTCACCTGGAGGGGACCAACCCTGGCTCCACCTTCTGTCAGCACTTTAGCTGCTCGAACTAATCTAGTGCGGGGTTCAGATACACTGAAGGGGTTTCGAGTTATTCGCTCACCTTGGGTGCGAGTAACTCGATTGCCTAAGATCGTATCTGACGCATGTCTTTAATGGTCGCGATTCCCTTCAAGAGAAGTGAATCGCGCACTAGAGGCCCAGTTCTGGGCCACGCGTCGAGTCCCTGTACTAGCCCGCCGTCGGCGGAACTTAGCTGAGTTCCTTGTAGACCCGGACAGTTTCGTCCCCGGTGCGTCGCCAAGAGAACTCTCTCGCTCGCGTTCGCCCCTTGGCGATTAGCGCCTTCCGAAACTCGCTATCCGCCAGCTTGTCGAGCTGCTCGGTGGCCGCCTCCCGATTTTTTGGAGGGAACAGTAACGCGGCGTCCCCGACAACTTCCGGTAGTGACGCGGCGTTTGTGCAGATCACCGGACAGCCCGCCGCCATCGCTTCGAGCGGCGGGATGCCGAACCCCTCGTAGAGAGAAGGGAAGAGAAAGAAATAGGCTCCGCTGTACAGCCCAGCTAGCTCGCTGACATCGACGCCACCGCGGACCGCAATTCGATGCGTGACCCCGAGCTGGCTCGCCAGGCGATTTTCCTCGGGGGACAGCTGCGCGCCGACTACTACCAGCGAAAGATTCAGTTGCTTAGCTGTGCGACTCGCCAACAGATGGAGGGCGGCGGCGAAGTTCTTGTGAATGCCGCGCCCTCCCACATAAAGAAAGTAGGGCTCCGCTGCACCCTCCCCCGTAGAGCCCCCAGCTGGCGCGTCTGCCGAAACAAAAAACTCATCCGCGACACCGTTGTGCACGACTCGAACGCGCTCCGGATCCAACCAGGGATAGTAGCGAAACAGATCCTGCCGAGTGTGTTCGGAGACACAAATCACGGCCGCAGCCCGCTTGAGAGCGTGGCGTTTTTGCCCGAGGTGCACGAGCTTGGCCAGTCCAGTATCAAACTGTTCGTAGATACAGTCGTGAATGGTCACGACATTTTTCACAGATCGGGAATTGTGCACCCGAAAATAGCTCGAGTGGAACACGTCCACGTTGCGCGCGAATACATGCGTGTAGCGCCGCAAGCGTAGCGGCAGCTTGTCGTCGACAATGACCGATGCTGTCCGCATCGCCTCGGGATAGAACCGATTCGTCACGCCGCGGCCCGAATCATAGAACCGAAGCTGGCCGGACAAGTCGCTATCCCGCAGCGCAGCCTCGATCACCGCTCGCCAGACCGCGCTCACGCCCCCTACGCCCTGTAGCTCAAAAATGATGTTGTCCAATGCGATCATGGCAGACCCGAAACAGCTTCAGAAAGCCTGCGCCAGACTGAGTTGAACAGACTGAGTTGCATAGGCTAGGTGTTCCACACAAAGCGCTTTATCAGTCTCTGGCGCAGTTTGTGTGTACGCAACAGAGCGCGCATGGTCAGGCGATTCCCGCCGATAATTTCGACCGCAGTCAGCATACGTTGGTCGAACCCAAGCTCCCGAAGCGTGGCTAATATTTTCTGCCATTGCTCTTCATCCCGCGCTTCATACTTCAGCCTGGTCAGCCGATACCAAGGAATGTTGCGAACCAGCACGCCAAAAAAACTCTGGCGCACAGCGCCGGGCGGGTAAAGCGCACGACCTACGCGGGCAAAACCCTGGATGTCGGTCTCGAAGCGGCGGAAGAAACCGTCATGAGCAAAAGAGTCATTGCCCATCCGACACAACACGAGCGCTTCATCGACATACTGGAGTCGACCCTCCTCGGCATCCCCGAGCATCCGGAGGATCTTGTATACATGCGAGTAGTAGCTGTCCTCCAAGTCGATATCGTAGCTCGCCGCGTCCCACGCGCTACGCCGTACAATCAATGAGCTGATGAAGGCAAACAGCGATCCGAGGTATGCGCACTGGTCAAAATAGGCACACGCGTCGGCGTCGTTACGAAAACTTATCTCGCGTGCCTCGCCCGGTAGCCACTTGCGAGCCACCCGGAAGTGGAGTGGTCCCGCTCTAGCGGACAGTGATCATGTCAGGATTAGGCCGCCTGAGCGAGCCTCTGTTCTTGTTCGTAGCGCACTGGGCTGAGGTAGCCAAGCGTCGAGTGATAACGGGTCGGGTTGTAGAAGCCGTCGATG
>JABSRN010000124.1 GCA_013214025.1 Polyangiaceae bacterium | reverse complement strand
GGCTCATCACCTTGCAATGGTCGTTGCGATCGCTATCCGCGCCCTAGGAGATCTCGCACGTTCCGCACCTCACCTTCGACGACGTGCCCTCCCTCCGCCGGCCCTTCACGAGCCCGCGGTCACCGCAGATTCGAATCGCTGGCGAGACGGCGCGAAGCGCACGTGTGGAATGCACGGGAGCTGATCTTTAAGCGATGTCCTGTCGTGCACCTGCACCATGTCGTGCACCCTCCCGCTCCCCCTCCCCCTCCCCTTCCCTCTGACTCTCCCTCTCCCTCTTCCCCGCACCCGCACCCCAGCCGGTCATCGGCGACGCCGCCAAATAAAAGAAGCCCCGAATCACTCTCGTGATCCGGGGCCAGCGTCCCCAACGGGATTTGAGCCCTTGGGCTCGGGCCCGTGGGCTCGAAGTATGCAGAATATTCGGGGTCGCCACGAACCGCGAAAACTGGCACAATGGAGAGCCAACTGAGCATCGCCGGGAACCGCCATGAAATTTTGTCTGCAAGTTTTCGCCTTCGCCGCACTCGGGTTGCTTAATGGCTGCAGCTGCGGCAGCGATGGAAACAGCCTGGGCAGCGTGGGGATGGATGGCGGTGACCGTGAAGGCGGAGCCGACGGTGGAGACATGGACAGCGCGGTTGGGTCCGGGGACGTGGACGTGGGGGAGGATGCCGATGCACAGGATGCCGATGCACAGGATGCCGATGCCGGACCCGTCGATCCGTTCGACTCCGCCGACTTCGACGACGAGCCCACGGCATGCAGCGGCGAGTGGGTCTACGGCACGCTCGGCGGGCAGGCGGGCTGGACGGCGGTCACCAACGACTACGCCCAGCCGGACAGTTTCCTAGGAACGACCCAGGTTCTCGGAGATGAGCCCGCGCGAGGACTGTCCGTGGTCGGCACCTTCGCGGGCGGTGATGGTCTGGAGGAGGCAGGCCAGGTGTTCGCTGGAAGCCGCGCGGTTTGGTTCAAGCGAGGCTACGACTCCCCCGGGTCGGGCACCCCGCAAAGCCCCAACATCGAGCCCGCCGGCCTGGGATCGGACGCCGACAGCACGGCGACCGGAGGCGACGGAGCCTACCGCGACACCTTCCGCTACTCCCTGCGCATCCGCGCCCATCAGAACAATGACGGTTCGCGCCTGGCCATCGTGACCGGAAAGATCGATGGCAACGACAACGCCAGCAACTACCTGGAGGTCGCCAACGACGGCGCCGGAGGCATGCGTGTGCGTGTACTCGTGCAGACCCCTGGGGGCGGATGGGACGGAACCTACACCGACATCGCCGACGGCCTCGCCTACGACACCTGGCACGAAATCGTCGCCGTGATGAAGCACCACCCCGGCGCGGTGGTCGACCTCTGGCAGTACCGCGTGGACGGCGTCCTCAGCGACATCACGGACGGCTATTACAGCGTCGCCCGGGACGAGTTCAGCTTCGACTACGAGTCAAGTTCGCGCATGAAGCTCCGCCCTCGGCACGCCAACTACGACGGATCCAAGCTGGGCTTCTACCTCGACAACCTCGCCGTCTCTTCTTGGAGAGCCGACGCGAGGGTCGCTACCAAGTCCGAGTACTGCGCAAACTTCGAGGGCGAACCCGGCGGCTGAACACGCGCGCGCGTGGCAGCCGTTTGTGGGCGTAGCCAGGCGACCTCGACGGTAATCTTCAGCTTTAAGCCCACCCTGCGGAGTTGGTCTTTCATCGAGAGTCGAACAAACAGCGTCAGGGGTGGCCCAAGAGCCTCACATACTCCCGTGTGTTTGCTTCACAGCTTTGCACCCCGCTGCTTCGCGAGCTTCACCCAGGCGTGTACGTTGTCGTCGAGTCCGCCCTTCAAGTGCTCCTCTACTTCTAGGGGTTTCGCCTCGTGCCTTGAGCGCCATGCAACTTGTCGCTTAGCGCGAAACGCCCGCTTTTTCCGCCGCTTCCGGTCCACCGGAGGCATTGTCCGAGAGGTCCGTCAACACTGGGAGGTCGCCGGCCATTTCCCCTGATGTGCTGCCGCCGGATCCGAAAAATTCCCCGTTCACTTCGCCGACGAAATCGTCCGTGTCGCACTGGAGTGGTCCCGCTCTAGCGGACAGTGATCATGTCAGGATTAGGCCGCCTGAGCGAGCCTCTGTTCTTGTTCGTAGCGCACTGGGCTGAGGTAGCCAAGCGTCGAGTGATAACGGGTCGGGTTGTAGAAGCCGTCGATG
>JABSRN010000123.1 GCA_013214025.1 Polyangiaceae bacterium | reverse complement strand
GTTCAAATGGATCGCAGCTCAAGAGATCCCACCGTCGAACTCGTTGCGAAAAGCGCTCCGTTACATCCAGCTGCGTGAAAAAGGACTAATGCGCTTCCTGGACGATCCGAAGATCGCTCCGGACAACAATGCGACCGAGCGCGTGATGCGCAGCGTTGTCCTTGGACGAAAAAACCACTACGGCTCGCGCTCGGAGCGCGGAACTGAGGTTGCAGCGATCTTTTACAGCTTGCTCGAGTCAGCAGAGCTGGCTGGTGTGAACCCGCACGCCTACATCCGGCAAGCCGTCGACGCTGCGCTAGACGGCCGCGAAATACCGCTCCCGCACGAAATCGCTCAAGCGTAAATATTCGCTAAATATTGGCGCAACGGGCACGCCGACGGGGATCGGCGAGTGCGTACCCAAAAACAGTGAGCCAAGAACACCGCGCGGGATAAGCGCAGAGAGGATGGGTGCGCTGAACGTTGCGCGAGGAGAATTGCCACCGGTGCCTGCGGTAGCTTGGCGCCGATTCAGCGGCGGAGTAGTTGATGCGTGGTTATGTACTGACAGTCTTCGCGTTGCCGGTAGCGGCGGGTTGTAACGATTCTAAATATCGTTCCCTACCCAATAGCTGACGGAAGCGTTGGCGTGTGTACGCCGGGCATCGCTCAAACTGCCGAGACTTTGCGTGGAAGCAGCTCAGGAACGCGCGAAGGCCTGCACAATCTCTTTGGGGATCCGGGTCGCGCGACGCGACTGAATCGAAACGTACACCCACAGGGTCGATGCCTGGCAAAGCACAACCCCATCGGAGACACGGCGAACTTCCGTCTTGCGCTCAGAGCTCGCACCCCGAAAATCTACGATGTAACTGGCAAGTACGATCTCGTCGCCAACGTAGGCGGGCTGGAGGTATTCCAGTGCGTGTTTGCGCACCATCCAGATCCCGCCCAACCGCTCGAAGGCCTCGCGATCAAAACCTACAGCCGCACAATGAGCCGTCGCCACCTGCTGGATCCAAGCCAGGTACGCGATGTTGGACACATGACCCAGTTCATCGATCATTTCGTCAGTGACGGCCGTAGCTAGCTCAAACACCACGGGCTCTGTCGGGGGGGGCTCTGTCATGACGGGCATCGGCGACTGTCTTCGATAAGGGCAGGATGATCATCCTGAAGTGGTGTGCCTACGAACGCTCCAGCCGCGATCGCTTCTCCGACGGGATCAGAAAGTGCGATTCCAATAGCGAGGTTGGGGGGGGAACTCCGACGGTACATTACTTCAGATCACACGACGCGATATCAAAGCAAGTCCCAGCAGGAAACCTGAGGCCTTTTGCGAGGCGTCAACATTGGGGAGCGTATCACTGCCGTCACCGCTTCATCGCCTGGGAAATAGTGCTGCGGAGGAGCGCGACGGGGGTCGGTTTCAGGAGAAATGGCACATCGGGTAATGCTAGCGGTGGGGTGGGGCGTGCGCTGTGCAGGATGAATCGTCCCATGAGATCGGGGCGAAATAGCTGACAGGCCTGCAGGAGCTGCACGCCGCTGAATCCGGGCATGTCGACATCGCTGAGCACAGCGGCGATGTTGGCGTCTGTGCTCAGCCAGTGCACCGCCTCGTGGGCGCTCGCAGCTATGCGGACAGGGTGCCACCGACTGCAGACCCGCTTCATCGCTCGAAGGAGGAGCAGGTTGTCGTCAACGATGAGGAGAGTGGGAGGATTGCTGACCGGGTGTGTCAGCCGTTCTGAGGAATAGACAATGATACCGTAGCGGTGGCCCCTGTGACTCACGACCGATATGGCGACAAACGAACACATGGTGGGCAGCTTCCCGTGCATGAGAGAGAGCGGACCGGAGTACCCTTCGCTCTGGTTCAGGGACTCAGAGATCACATCGGTCAGCACGTCACAGTCGGGTGGAGTCAGCATTCGGCCAGTCTGTTGAATAAGCTCGGAGGCACTCTTCTCGAGCATGTACTCCGTAGCCAAGTTGGTATGGGTGATCAGAGCTGTGTCGAAGTCAAACATCAACATCGGGGTCTGGGTGGACTTCAGTTCATTCCAAAGCGCATGAGGACTAGGCGCATCATAGCGGGGAAGGGAGACTATTCCCTCAGCCAGAAACAGTTTGATCCGGGCTTCCTTGCTGTTCATGTTCAATCCCCCGCCAGTCCGAGACGCCTGGCACCATAGTACACGCTAAATCTGGGTTTCAACGCCGTCCGGACGCGACCTGGGTCGAAACGTCCGCCCGCCCCTCAGCCGCTACAGATCCCCATGGCGGAACAACCACCGTTTGAATCGCAGTACTTCATCTCCATTGTTTCCATACAGTCGAGGTCTGCCGGATCACAAATACTGCAGCTATCACCACAGCTCTTCCCAGCGCAGGGCTCGTAGCACACGGCAGCCGACGCGTAACACTCCCCTTCGATGCATTCGGAGGACGGGCACGCATAGGAACCATCCGCGCACTCGAAACAGGCTCCCATCGAAGCCTCGCAAAATACATTTTCGCACGATGGCGAGTCTTCACACTCGGGGGCTTGCCCCGAACAAGATCCATCGGTCTGACACGACTTCTCTTCCATGGTCTCAGCGCAATCGAGAGCCGCGGGGTCGCAGATCCTACAAGAGTCGCCACAGCTCTTCCCGCCACAGGGCTCGTAGACTCCAGCGCCAGAACCACCGGAACCGCCTGCACTCGTCCCGCCTGTACTCGTCCCGCCTGCACTCGTCCCGCCGCGGGCAATGGCTGCGCCATTGCCGCTGCTGGTTCCACCGCCGCTCGTTCCCCCACTGCTGCCCCCCACTGAGCTTCCACTCCCGCCGACACCGCCGTCGGCGCCGTTCAGATTGCCAGCGCCTTCGCCCAGATCGCTGGTGCCAGCGCCACAGCCGACAAGGCCCCCTAACATCAAGGCACTACCGAAAGATACAGAAAGATATTGGCGGGAAAGGCTGTGCATAGGTCCTCTAAGAAGGGTTCTTGAAGCTGTTCGATCGGGCCATACCCTCGTCTGCCGCGATTGATCGAAAAAACGTACTCCGAGTCAGCGAATTAGCCGCCTTGCTCGTTGGGCTTGGGGTGAATGGGGGTACCTCGCGACAATGGTCTGGGCAATGGCCCGCGCACGGCCGTTGTTACGCTGGCTGAGGGCGAGCTCCATCTTTAGGTACTGCACCTCTGGGGCCAGCGCACCTCCGGGAAAACGTGTCCCGTAGCCGGCAAGCCAGCGACTCGCCGTAGTCGCGTCACCGCCACGCAAGACCTGGCGCGCTTGATCGACATAGTGCACCTCGTCGAGCAAAGCGTTACGGACCGGTACAGGCTCGGCGCCCCACGCTGGCTTGGTCTCGGCGACGGCACCCGCGGCGGCCTCTGTCGCAACACCGCGAACATCGGCGACCACCGTGGTCGAGGGCAGCGGCTCATAGACGGCGGTCGGCGGAGCTTGGCCGGGCGTTACTGCCGGCGACGCTGCGCTCCCGCTCGGCTCGCCGTCGGCTGGAGTGAGTGGGGTATTTCGTGCTGACGCCGAACGAGGCCCAAATGTATCCAGCGAGTTGTCTGCTAGTCCTGGTGGCTTGGCGATAACAGAGGGTCTGAGCATTGGTGAGGGATCCGGCGATACGACGACAGGATCCGAGGGGGAAGGCGCCAGATCGGTTCTCGTTTCGCCGCTGGACGACACGAGAGCCTTACCAAGTGGGTCCTGGGTGGGTGTCGCTAGCGCGGGGAGAGACGCCGCTGATCGCTGTTGGGTAGCAGCGCTTTCCGGCTGGGCTCCGTCAGAGTCGCCCCCCCCCCCCGCAATCGATGCGGCTGTTGCCACCACGAGGCCGCCTACCACGATTTTTCCTGCCAGCGTGCTCAAGGCGGCGGCGACCCCCTGGGCAGCTACGACGCTAGCGCTGGCGGCTCCTGTGGCTGTACCCGATGCAACGGCTCCCGTAGCTGTAATGGCAGCGCCAGCCACGCCTGAGCCCACTGTAGCTGAGCCCACGGCACCCGCGCTCGCTATGCCCGCACCGAGCGCGGGTGCCGTGGTAGCGGATCCGCCAACGCCCACCGCTTCGCCACTCACGGTCAGCGCCGCCGCGGCTGCACTGTGCACGCCGATGGCACCGACCGCTCCAACAGCCGCCAAGCTCCTGCCCAGCGCGCCGTCTGCTGGTTCCTCAGCGCGGGCCGCACGGAGCAATGATTTAGCGACATCGTCGTCGCCCGCCAGTAAACGAATCGGATCGGTCATGTTTGGCTGCCTCCGGAACGCCGAAAGCGCTCCACCTCGTTTTGAAATATCTCGCGGGCTCGCCGAAGGCGCGACGCTACCGTACCGGGAGCTAACTCCAATACGCCGGCTATTTCCTTCATGGTCAGCTGCTCCACTTCGAACAGCACAAACACGTCTCGCAGCCCGGGTTTCATGTGGTTGAGAATTTGGTCGAGCACGCCGCGAGCCCGAACCACGTCGCTGAGATCTTCTGGGCTAGGCAAAGCAGAGGGCTCGGCCGCTGCTGCCGATAAATCCACCTCTCGACGACGAGATCGCCCACGACGAACTTTGCTCGCCACCCGACGAGCCGTGCCGAACAAGAAAGCCGACTCGCGTCCGGGTTCGATGTCGTGCAGCCGTCGCCGGCACACCAGGAACACCTGCTGGGCCGCATCGTCAGCGTCAGCCTCGGATAGGCCGAAACGCCGCAAAGAGCGCCACACGAATCCAAAGTTCGCCTGCACGAGTTGGCTGAGCCGCTCGACGTCTCGGGGAGATTCTGATTGGCCTAAAGCTGAGTTGGCCGACGCTTCCGAGGACACAGACTCCGCCGACTCAAGACCGCCGAGGGCGGAGGGATCAGCAAAACCAACCTGCATCACCGAAGAATCCCCGCGGATGCCCAGATTGATCAATCTATTTGCGCACTGATGGCCAACCCACCGAAACCCGCCAAAACGGGTACCTCGTGTAACTGCCGGGAAGGGTTCTGAAACTCGTAGTTTCGCCGCACCCAAGGGACCAGCAACCCCGCGGATAATTCGATTCGAAATGGTGCGATCAGCTCGAAACTCGCCCGCTGCAGTCCCAAAGCGGCACCCCAGTGTCGTGTGTCTTCTTCACTCCGTACAAGCCCTGCGCTGCCTGCCGCACGCGACTGGCCGATCTGAACACCGGCGCAAGTCTCCGTGCGCAGCTCGCTCCAGCCAAATCGGGCGAGACACGCCTCTACCTGCCCTGCCAGCAGTCGAAAATCAGCGGTCGCCCCAACCGAGTCCACCGAGGTCGCCTGATACAGCGCCCACGCCCGCAGCCCGACTGCTGGCGCATCGAGATGAACGAAAGCCGCAAGACCCGGCGCCGGGCCCGGTGATTGGCCATAGGCGATGTGAGCGCCCACGCCGATCTGTACGCTGAATTCGGCCGATCCTTCGCCAACATCGTCAGGAGGTGGCGGCAGAGGTGGCGGCAGAGGTGGCGCCGGTGGCGCCGGTGGCGCCGCGGAAACGCTCGCTTGACGCACCGGAGGCTCGTTGCGACCCTGCGCCTCCACCGACAGAGCTGTAATCAACGCGAGGCCCGTCACCAGCGCCTGGCAGTCGTCCTCTTGGATACGGCGTTGACTACGGTCATCAGTGCCGAACTGGGTCACCACCGTGCCTGAGAATCCCCCCGAGACGGCCTTCGTGATCTGCACCTGTACCGAGACAGATCGAGAACCAACTTCTCCCCAGCGCGTCCGCAGCTCGGCGAGGAACACATCGCGGCTAGGACACGCTGCGGGCGCATCGTAGTCCAATGCTAGCCCTTCCTGACCGTGAGCAGTCGATGCCGCCAGTAGTCCCAACACTAGGAAGCCTAGTCGTAAATTTCCACAATCCCCGCGGTTCACGACGGAACGTATAACCCACGAGCCTCAATAACGTCGACTAACAAACTCCCACTGGCCGTGGCAGACGACCATAGCGTCTACGCCGTCGGGCAAACATGCCCAACATCATCAGCGCCACGACGCTGGCTGCCGAGTCATTTCCGCGGCCGCGATTGACGCTGCAACCGGAGAAAGAACGGCTGCTTACAGGACCACTAGCCGTCGGCGGCGGTGACTCCGTCTCGGCGTCGCCGATGGCGTTGGGCTCGTCAGTGACGGGAGTCGAAGTGCCACTGTCGTAAACAACCGCTTCTGCCTCCTCGGTCGACTCACCCTGGGCATCCAAAGTCGCGTCTGACGTCGCAACCGATCCGTCAACGAAAATTGCGTCGGATACCTCATCCATACCACTGTCCAAACCAACAGCTGACGCTGCATCAGGCATGGCCGGCGCACACTGAGGGGTGAGAGAAGCCCCCGGAGCTGGTTCGGGCTCCACAACTTGCCAAGTGCCATCGATGAGTCGAACCGCCTTGCCCGGAGGAATAGCAGGGGCGTCAGCGCCTGGATAGTTACGGTAAACGACAGGGTTTGAACCGCAGCCATCCTCCAACCAACCGCCTTCGCCGTCCAGCCGGAGTGCGTAAGCCACCCCCATGTACTCACCGAACACAACCGCTACCCCCGAGAGGCGATCAGCGCAGATGGGTCATCCGGCTCGAAGCCTAGCGAGGACCGGAAATTAAGCGACAATACCTCGTCCCCGACACATCGATCTCTCACGTGGAGCTCGGCTATCCCATACTGATTCCTCATGTCGGTCTTCACCTACGCGGCTGTCGGGCAGCCTTCGCTCCCTGAATACACCTCCACGATTCCAAAAACTTGGCAGGGCGACGGAGCGCCCTCGGCGTGGGGCAACGACCAAATAAGCACTGTCGACATGCCGCGACGGCCCCCGCTCCGAGACGCGCCAGGAGAAATATCGGTTCTTCTCTCGCCATCCAATACCGCCGCGCCCGGCCCGCGACTCCTCACTCTCAGTTGCGGCATAGCGTTCCTCTTTCAACGCATAGGCAGAGAAACGGCCGCCAGTCGTACGTTGAGCACCAGCCTCTGGCTCACCCCGCCTGGTGCTGCCTTCATTGCGGGGGGCTGTACTCTCCATTGGTCATCTGGCTCACTTCGACGCCGTTCATGGCCGGTGCCTTACTCGGCAAGCACCCAGCGATCGTGCTGGGGGTTCTGTCGGTGCTTGCGGTAGTGGCGCTCACTCTACTGACGGAGGCTGCACTGCCGGTCAACGAGTTCCCCGGAGATTTGCCCAAACGACTGCTATTCGGCATGGCAAGTTCGTCTGCCATCGCGTTGCTGACGCGGTACGGCTAAGTCGTTGGACAAACCCGCGAAGACAATGCCCACATCGCCGAGGAGCGCGCTAGGGACGCTGAGCATTTGTCCGATGCCTTGGATGCGCTGGTGGCCGCCAAACACAGAGCGGTAGATGCAGCCGAGAAAAAGAACGAATCCCTAGCGAGCATGACCCACGAAATCCGCACGCCCATGAACACGGTGCTAGGCCTGCTCGAACTCCTGCTCGACACTCCTGCTCGACACTCCGCTAGACGAAGAGCAGCGACGGGCTGCTCACCTCGCGCAATCCAGTGCGGTGGGACCTCTCACCTTGATCAACGACATCTTGGATTTCTCCAAGGTGGACACCGGCAAACTGGAGATGCAGGGAATTGACTTCGCTCTGGAAGCGCAATTGGGCGACTTCGCCGAAGTAATAGCGATCGGAACGCAGAACAAGGACTTAGAGCTGCTCCTCGACACCGAACACTTAGATCGGTGCTGGGCGAAGGGCGATCCGGGTCGGCTGCGTCAAATTCTAACGAACTTAATCGGCAATACTCTCAAGTTCACCAGCCAGGGACAAATCGAAGTTCGCGCGGAACTACACCCTTCGGCGCCTGAGGGCCTGCGCTTGACCACCGCCGTGAGCGATAGTGTGATCGATCTCCCGCCAAAAGCTCTAGGCACCGTATTCGAACCCTTTACCTATATCGACGCTTCCACGACCCGTCAATATGGCAGCACGGGCCTCGGTTTGGGCCTCGGCAAAAATCTATGCGGCCTGAGGGGTGGCGCGCTACACGCGACCAGCCAGCCAGGCGCGGGTAGCTGCTTCGAATTTCATATCCCGCTCGTGATCAGCCAGCAGTCGGACACAGCCCCCCGAACTTATCAGATCTTAACGTGCGGTTCGTCGACGACAACGCCGGCACCCATCACGCTATCGGCGTCAAGCGGAAGCACTGGGGAGCTCAGGATGCGTTAGGTGGAACGGAAGCGGGCGAGCGCAAAGCGACACCACTACGCGACGTCGGCGGGTCCGACGTCGCGATATCTCGACGCAATGAGCGCAGTGACTCCCGCATGCCCGAGGGGCGGCTCGCCCAGGACGGCAGGGTGCCCGGCTGAGGTATCTCGCTGGGGGTAGAGAGCTCGGCGGCCAGCAGCTCTCCCAGAACACGCAGCTCGGCCCGTATGTCAAGGGCATCGGCGTCGCGATCCGCGTTGCTGAAGCTCCGCGAACGGTCCAGCCATTTGACGAAGCCGGGATCGTAACTGCCGGGCGTATCCGCCAAGCATCGCACGGGTTTCAGCATCGCCAAACCGAGAGATTCGTTCAGGGGCTGCGCCAAGTGGACCCTCTCCCCCGACAGCATAAAGAAAAAGTCGCGCCCAAGGGCCACACAAGCGTTCGTCTCACCGGGCGTGCAAACCGAATCGCCGCTGTCAAAGTCGGTACAGCCCATCGCCAACGCGAATGCCAGGACGGAAAGTGCGCCAAGTCGAGTTACCGCGATCCTAAGGCAGAACGAGCACTCCACGTCCCGTAATACATCCCGTGTTCGACCAGCCCCCGGCCCTTCACGAGCCCGCGGTCACGGCAGATTCGAATCGCTGAGTTGTCGTAAGAGACTTCGACCTCGCAGACACCCGCCACACATCGGGGGATGATGCAGGTGGGCGGCGCGGCGCAGCCCGCCGGCTGGAGGACGCCCCGCTTAGTTCCCAAGACGTGGTGCTCCCGCCCAGCCGAACCGTATTGTTGGCGTTGAGGGTGCGTGCAAACGGGTAGAAGGCATGGGCGAAGCAGCGGATTGAACTCGCAGTTCTACTTTGACTTCATCACGTGTAGCTTCATCACGTTCTGCGCTCGCTCCAACCGTGCGTGCCCCGTAACCATCACTACACACTCTCCCACCGCTACTTGATCCGTCGAAAGTAGGGCGCGTTCCGCTGCGGCGATCAGTTCGTCGAGGGATTCCCCGCCAGCAGTCAGTAGCGGAGTTACCCCCCAGACGAGCTGCAGTCGATTGTAAACCTGGGAGTCGGCCGTGAGGGCGTAGATCGGGTGAGTCCCGCGGGCTTTTGATACGGCCACGGCGGAGTCACCGGTCCAGTTGAAGATCACCAGGGGAATGCCGCGCTCTTGGGCGGCGAAGCTAGCGGCGCGCAAAACCGTTTCAGTTTCCGTTTCGTTCTCTTCAGCCAGAAGGGGGCGCGGGCCAAAAAATTCCGAGCTCTCCACTTCTCGGGCGATCTGGTCCATCACGCGAACGGCCTCCAGCGGGTGTTTTCCGATGGCCGTTTCGCCGGACAACATGACGGCGTCTGTGCCGTCGAGGATCGCGTTGGCGACGTCTGTGGTTTCCGCGCGAGTGGGCCGAGGGCTACGTTCCATGGAGTCGAGCATCTGGGTTGCCGTGATGACGATACGTTTTGCTTCGAAGGCGGCTTGGATGATGCGTTTTTGATAGATGGGCACCTTCTCGAGACTGACCTCGACCCCCAGATCGCCTCGGGCCACCATGATGGCTTCGGAGACCGCGCAGATCTCCTTGATGCGTTCGACCGCGGTGGGTTTCTCAATTTTCGCAACGACCGGCAGCTCGTGTCCGAGAGTTCGCATCGCGTCTTTGAGACGAACCACATCGCCCGGATGTTGCACGAAGGACATAGCCACATAGTCGACCCCGGCCTCGAGGCCCGCTGCCAGGTCCCCCTTGTCCTTGTCCGTCAGCGATGGGATCGTGAGCTCGATGCCCGGAAGATTGATGCCCTTGTGCGAGCCGAGGGGTCCTCCGACGTCCATGCGCACGTCCACCTCCGCCGGCGTGACGTCCAGACGTATCGCGCTCACTTCGCCCGAGAGGGCGCCGTCGGCGAACAACACGGCCGTGCCTACGCTGACATCCTTCGCCATGTTCGGGTAGGTCGTGCCCACCCGCTTGCCAGTCGCCTGAAAGCTTTCTTCCATCACGATGGTCAGAACATCGCCCTTCTGAAGCTCAATGGATTTAGTTGCAGGACCGGTTCGGACTTTCGGCCCCTGCAGATCGAGCAGAATCGCGACACCGAGTCCGGTGCTCTCCGATGCCTTTCGGATCGCCGCCACCTGTTTCCGAATAGAATCGTGATTGGCGTGGGAGCAATTGATGCGACAGACGTCCACGCCGCGGCGTAAGAGATCGCTGAGCCGCGGCTCAGCCCAGGAGGCCGGGCCGAGCGTGGCGACGATCTTCGTTTTTGTTTCGTAGGCTTCAGTGGTCTTCGGCACGATCCGACCACTGTAAACGATCCGACCACGGTAACCAAGGACGGGCGGTCTTGGTAGCGCCGGATCTCACAGCGGGACTAGTGTTGCTGGGTCGCGTCGCTTCGCCCGCGGATCCGAGCCTGAAACGCCCTTTGAGCTCCAACCGGCGGTACCAGCGCGATATCCTGGACCTCGTCGAGGGTGCTGACGGGTTTGAACGTCAGCTCGGCTCGGAGCTCTTCGGGGATGTCATCGAGATCGGCTTCGTTCTGCTGGGGAAGGATGACCGTTTTGCCCCAGCACGAGGGGCCCCGAGAGCCTTTTCCTTGAAGCCGCCAATGGGCAGCACTCGTCCGAGAAGCGTCACTTCTCCAGTGAGAGCAGCTCGGGCCGACTCTTTCACCCCGTCTCCGATCTACCCCGTGAGAATCAACGGCATCGTGGGGACGGCATCGTGGGGACGTCAGCTAGGCGTTGGGATACCCCCCGTACGGACGCTTCCACAAACATGATCTCGCCGCCGACAGGAGTGTAGAACATGCCCGTCGCGAGCCCCGGCGTGTCTTCGGCGATGAGGTGTTCGGGGCGGATGCATCTCGTACTTCAAAACCAACTCGACACCGCCCAAGCGCGAGCTGCGAGAGAGCCTAAAGCTGGCCACTGTCGTGGCAACGCATCCTGAAGTTTGAATCAAGTCGAAGCGTTCCTAGGGACGGCAGACTATCAGTCTGACTTGCTCGAACACATCCCACGCGCCTATTTAAGTTCTCCTACGGTCCAGTAGCCGTTAATGACCGTAGGACATGGCACGCTAAAACGCCGCGTCGCGGTCGAGTTACTCCGTCGGCACGCCCCATTCACAGCCGTCGATATAGCCGCAAAACTGCTGAAACGGGGGATTGCTGTCACATACCGCGGCAATGCATTCGAAGGGCTCCGGCGAGATCCACTCGCAAGGACCACTGTCATCGTGGTTCGTCTCCACACCGTCTGTGTAACCACGACATTCGCCTTCTGTCTGCAGCCCCCCACACGCCTGGGAGCCGGCTGACTGGAAGCAACGATAGACGGGAAAGCCGTTGTTCGGCTCGTCACCGACATACACGAGTTCACAGTAGGGGTCGTTGTAACAACCGAAACCGGAGCTGTGGGGCGGCCTCTTGACGATGCAGTCCCCGTAGCTTTGTTTCGCCTGGCAACCGCCCGCACTCCGGCAACCCAACATGGGACTGCAATCAATTGGTTCGGTGAACGCCGAGCAGGTGGTCTGTTGGGACCCGGTCGGAGTGCCGTAACAGATGTTGCCTGCCGCTGGCGGCGGAGCGTCGCCCCCTGCATCCAGGACAACACCACTGTCAGCGCTATTGCTAGTGCCGCCGCTAGCTGTCGTGCCACCCGCGCTGGTGCCGCCATTGGACGAGCCTGCAGTGCTGCTGCCGGAATCGGTGCCGCCGGGATGATCCAGGAGAAGCTGGAATGCGGATCCTCATGTGTCGATTGCTCTCACATGCACGCAGACTCAGTCTGCCGCTCTGCGTTCTGGCGCTCGCCCCGCACCCTCTCGTCGATACAACGCCGTACCGACAGCAACAAGCCCATCGCCAGTCTGAAAAAATTCGCTGACGAGCTCGGCGCGCCCGTAAAGTTTGTGCTCACTCCTGGCAGCGGACATCACCTCAGTCTCGATCTGTACGCCGCCGCCTTCCCGGACGCCCGAATCTGCATACCCACCGGACGCATCGATCGGCACAACCCCGACTTGATGAAGATCGCCAACATCGAAGGTTACACGGCAAACACCGTGCCCCCCGAGTTAGCGGCTGCCGGTCTCGACGTGTTGGTGTGGGAAGGCATGTGGGAAGGCATGTGGGAAGGACCGATATCGAAGAAGTTCGCGAAGATGGAAGTCCATTTCTCCTACGAGTGCGGCGATATTCAGCCCCAGTGTTTTCTTCACCGCCCCAGCGGCACGATCAGCAACGGCGGACACCACATGTGGTACCACGATGCATCCAACGCTGAGGTACTCAAGGCCCCCGGGTTCGTAAAATGGATACTCAAGACGCTAGTTGGCGTCAGCTTCGACTACATGCAGCCCAACAAAATGTGCACCGAGCCCGGTGGCAGCTACGTTATTTTCGACAAAGCCGCGTTGCAAAAAAGCGTCAATGCCTTACTGGGGTGGAAGGTCGATCGCATGACCGACTTTCACGCGGGACTCAACTCCGAGGTAGAGACCGGCGCCCACGCCATCTTCGAAGAAGCTCTCGCGCCGGTGGTCGCCGGCGATTGGGACAAGATCACCTGGAAAGCGCTGGCTTGATCCCTACAGCCTAGGCCAGACCAGATTTGTTTTGTGCCCGGCCAAACGCTGCGGCTAGGCTAGGGCGCTACGGACCGCAGTAGGTGCTCACGCAGTTCGCCGAACAACAGTCGGCGGCTACCGCGCACGATTCACCTGTCGCGGAGCACGAGGGGATCCCCGTCACCCAGTAGCTGTCCACGCAACCCAAGCCGATGCTGCCCGCCCAGACGCCGCAATTGTAGTTGCCATCGCGACAACCTCCCATCCGAGTCTGCGTAATCGTCGCTTCCGCGCCGAGAGACGGGCAGCTGGCGTCGTAGGCGGCGCCTGACGCATAATCCAGAGCGAGGCAAGAGCCGTAGAAATCGAGCCCGCAAAGGTAGTCTAGCGGCGGGCTGACATCGATACAGCAGCCACCGAAGGAGCCACCGTAGGCACTGCGCACGCCATTGCAAAGAGTGTCCGCGTCGCAATAGGCCATTGCCGGAGGTCCGTCGCAGGCAGCGGCAGGAGGCGAACAACGGATCATGCTGTCGGCCATGCTGGGAGCGCTGGATCCGGAGTCGTAGTAGGGCTTGGCCATGGTCGAGCACTGGGAACACCCGTTCACGCTCGAGCAATCATTATCGACCAAGCAGCTCCAGAGGTTCATGCAGCCGTTGATGCCCGCACAATCGAACACCACCGAACCACAATTGCTGGCGCAGGCGGACAGTATACAAGGATCGAAGTAGGGATCGCAGGTCACGGGACCGCTAGCCATGCAGTAACCCGCGCTGCACACCGCCGAACAACAATCCGTGTCGTATAAGCAATTGCTGCCGTCCATCAGACAGCTGTTCGATTCGCAATAACCGGACGGGGCGCAATAACCCGAGCAGCAATCGCCGTTGTAGGCGCAAGAGCCAGCATCGGTAGTGCAGTCTGCGCCGTTGTACATGCAGTAGCCGGTGCCATCGCAGAAATTGGAGCAGCACTCGCCGTTATTGCTGCAAAGGTTACCCTCCGCCGCACACTGCATGCCGTCGCACTGGTTGTCGTTGCAGATGCCCGAACAGCACTCGCTCGCAGAACTGCAGTACTGACCAATCAGCGTATAACCGGCACCGCTCGAACACTGGTTGAATGAACTGCCCGTATTGCACAGGCACTCGTTGGTGCAACCCGCGACGCCGGGTTGGCAGCCGAAACATTGATCCTGACAGCTGTACACGTCATTGCCGCTACACAGGCAGCGATCCACGCAGCTATCTAGAGTGCTGCAAAATCCCGTACAAGAGCTCGCGCATTCGTAGGAATCTAGGCCTTCGCAGGTACACTGGGCGAGACAGCCGTAGGTCGAGTCCGGGCAACTAACGCTGCCGGCGTATTGACCGTGACAGTTGGCTGTGTCTCCTGTTTGGCAGAGGCATTGCTCGAAGCTGTTCGGCCCGCCCCCGCTACCGCAGATATAGTCGCACACACCTTGGCAGTAGATCCCGTCACCGCCGTAACACATGCACGTGCCGACACAATCGCCCCCTCCGCCGCACTCGTAGTTCCCCGGATCGTTACATTGGTTCTCGCAAGTGTAGGCGTCCTTGTACTGGAAACACATGCAGTCCGTCATACATTCGTCGTAGGGCAGCAAGCCGCCGCCCTCCGGAGCTGGAGGCATAGTCGTGGGGCAAACGCAGCTGTTGAAACATTCGGTATCCCCTTGGCAACCGCATTCGGCAAAACAATCACCGTTGCAGTCGCAGCTCGGCTCCGAACAACTGATGCTCGTTCGACACTCGGACGCCGCGCCCGTCTGGCACACACACGCGTCAAACTCAGTGTTGCACTGGCAGCCCTGATCCATCGTGCAACGCGGGCCACCGCACTCGGATGCGCAATAGTTCTCGTCGCCGCCCTCGCAGATGCAGCGTTCCTGACAACTGACGCAGGTGCCACAGTCGTCAGACAGACAACCATCGCTACCGGCACACAGGCTGAGACAGCTATTCATGTCGCTGCCCGCACAAAAGCAGCTGCCCAGACAAGTGTTACACTCGGAGCAATCACCTCCCGGCGTGCAATGGTCGTCTCCACAACCGCTGACGCAGGCGCTGACGACATCGCCGCCGCCGCTGCTGTCCGAGTTCCCCGACTCAGGCCTTTGAGAACCGTCAGCGATAACCCCGCACAGGCAACCTTCGAAACACGTCCCACAGTCAGTACAGCTGCCACCGACCGCAGTCGGCGAGGGATCGCATAGGACCGGTTCGCTCGAGCAATCGCTCGGACTGCCCCCCTCGCAAATACAAGTGCCGGTGGTGCCTGGGCAGCCGCTGCAGTCACCGCCCGGTATACAATCGTCCGGCGGGTTCATGCCCAGACACGTCAGCTGAACGATCTCGCTAGTCGGGTTATCGGATTCGCAGATACACTCGTGATAGGCCTCGATGCAATTATTGCAGTCGTCGCCCGAGCAGCCTTCGTACCCTTCGGGCGGATAGGACGGCGTAAGTTCCGAAGCGCAGTCGGCGGACGCTCCCCCTTCACACCAGCACGATGTGGGGTCGCTCGGGCAGCCCCCACAATCCCCTGGCCTGCAACCGGGGGCAGGCGTGCCTTCGAGGCAGGAGATCTGGTCTGTTGCCGTGTGCGCCGGGCCGATGTCACAGAGACACCGGTGGTAGTTTAGAGTGCACTGGTCGCAACCGGCGGCGTTGCAGCCGTCGTAACCTTCGAGGGGATACTGTAACGAATCCAGGCGGCGTTCGGCGAAACTACAAGACGCCAAAAGCCACAGGCAACTGAGGACCGCCCACGCCCACTCTCGCTGCCCCCCCCGTCCCGATGAACGAAACACGCTGCCGGGTTTGTGCTGGATCACAGGCATCAGCGACTAGAAAAACTCGAGCTCGCCATCAGCGGCGATATCGTCGTCCGACGGTCCCAGCGTTTCCAACAGCTCAACGCCGCGGGCAGAGACAGCCTTCATCATGATCGCGAAACAGCCATGCTCCGCCTTGATGTGAGTCCATTCCTGCGCTCCGTTGATTTCGTTCCGAGCTGCGATCTCTCCAGCACTGAGACGGAATGGCGAACCCGACGACACGTCGATCTCGCAGCCTAGCAACCGTCGTTTCAGCGCCCCGAGGGTTTGATTCGCCAGCTCTCCAATCCAGTCCTGAAGATCGGCCGAAGTGAAATCATTTTCCGGGTAGCTTCCGCGTAACAAATCCCGCGAGAGGCGAATGTCGAGGGAACCCATAAAGGTGGGGTTGATAAAACATATCACCGACGCCAACCCTAGCCGGCAAGGGTCTCTGGCGGGTGCTGCGCAGAGCTCAGCCGCTACGGCGAGACGCGTCAGAGCCGCCAGCTGTTCTTCCTGTACGAAGTCACGGAAAACCTCATCACACAGCGGCGTAAGCCGGCCCAAGGCCGTGGGCATTTGGGAGCCCATCGCCGAGCGCTGGCTAGCTGCGCTCGCATGCCACAAGAATTCCTTGATCACGCAGCGCTGTTTTCCGTAGGGCCCTCCCGCGAAGAAGATGCCTGCACAACCTCCTTGCCCACGTCTCACCACCTCCGCCAGCAACTTGAGCGGCGTGCCGTAGAAGGAAATCTCCAGCCGGGTTCCTATCTCAGCATCCACGTCTTCCGCGAATTTGATTCGCCCACCGCCAACTCCCAGGTCCGTTAGATATGCTGGAACCTGAGTGTCCGCCTGCCGCGCGCAAACCAATATTTGCCGGTTGCCCAGCGAAACTCGACCGTATTTTCGACCGTTTAGTTCCCCGGACGGTTGCTGATCGGAAGCTAAATTTTCGACTCTCGATGCGATTGCCACAATGCCTCAGCTCCAGGAACGGCGGTGAATGGACGGGCATTAGCCAAAACGTGCCAATTCGACGAAAAGCGATCCCAACGCACCATCGTGGAACAATCATTCGCCGGCCCCTACTCGGCGGTAGGTTATCTCGAGTCGGCCGCCGGAAAAGTCCGCGACAGGCGTCGGTACTCGCGTATGAGAAGCACAGCGGGGGCGCCCCATAGGGCTGTGATGAAGAGATTCGTTAACCCAAAATCACGAGTCGTAAAATTCAGATACTCGATGCCCGCCGTGATGAGAGCGATAGCAAATCGCCTAATCGCACGAACACCGTGTCTACAGTTTGTTTGCCCTTGTACTTTTCTTCGCGCGGCTCGCCTGCAATTCGCTCTGCCACAGAGGCAGGCTCTTCTGCGAACCCACCTGCCGCGGGGCGGCACACAGCGAAATCGCACCCTGGGTGTGATCTTCATGCTGATGCGTGAAGCCAATTCCGGCAACTCGCGATAGCGCATCGGATTTTCGCACGCCATCGGTTGCCGCGCCCTAGCCCCTACGCCCAACTCATGGATCCGGGCCGAAATTTCAGCTCGTGGTCCTGTCCGGCGTTAGAATACGAGTCTGAGCGCTCCGGATCGGGGTCGTCGCTCATGCAGTCAGCCTGCCCCCATAGTCGCGATCGTTCATCGGCAGCGACAGCGTGTGCTCAGTCGGAGTCCTCGTCTGGAGTCACCGGCAAGACGCACTGCCCCGCATAGACGACGACCTTTCGAT
The DNA here is from genome assembly GCA_013214025.1 of Polyangiaceae bacterium. GTDB lineage: Bacteria > Myxococcota_A > Polyangia > Polyangiales > Polyangiaceae > JABSRN01. The sequence continues at coordinate 5,942 of JABSRN010000123.1, read as the reverse complement.
GGTCGTCGGGCAGACCGTGCTTGTCATTATAGCTGTCGACTCGCTGACCCAATGCGTCCTGGGCTTCGCGATACCGCCCCAGGACCGACAGCACCTCGCCGTAGAGCGGATGTTCGGGCCAGACATCGAAGGTATAGGTGCTGCCGCCAATGCTGCCCTCAGGTAATTCGAGTCCCGGCTCGGGATTGAGCCGGCAACAGAGAGTCTTCACGAGAGCCAAGTAGTGGTCGAAGAACGCGGCCTCCCAACCTACCTCAGCATCCCGCGCCACATGAAATTGGGTCGCGGTGTAGCGCTCGGCATCGTCCTGTTGAACCCGCCCGTTGGTGAGTAGTCGCTCAAGACAAATCTCTACCGCACTTTCTTCAGCATTTCCATGCGCGACCAACTGCTCCAAACTCAGCGGACCTTCGCGATAAATCATCACCCAGAGCATTTCGTCAGCTCCGCTGTCGGGATGGGCTCCACGCATGTAGCCCAGTTCGTCGTCGCTGATCGACCGGTACATGGTCGAAGGCCCCGAACCACTTGCGGACAGCAATGCACTCTCACACAGGTCGTGCAAGATCCCCCTCAGCAGAACCTCTTCGTCGTTGTGGAAGCGACGCTGGACTTCCGAACGTGATGTGACGCATCGCTCGGAAACATACTCAAACACGGCCTGCCAAAGGGAGCGGCCTTGATCCGTTGTGCTCTCGCTCAGCCGCTGAATCTTCTTCAGGTAGGCTCGCAGGGCCATGCCAAACATGTCCGCGCTCACCTTGCGGCTGATCCCCTGACTGTGTAGCTCGGCCGAGAGATCGAGGAACACCTGGTTGGAGATCCGAGAAAGTGGCGCTCGCACGCCACCCGCGGTCGCCAGTTTAGCGACCAAAATCGTGGTTTGGCGCATCACTGCGTCGATGAGAAATTGGGTATTCACTGTGCCGAGACAAACTACGTCAAGTACGCCCTCCGGGGGAATCTCCCGTCGGCAGGACCACCTCCGACTGGGCACCAGGCTATTATTTCGTGTTGTTTCCGAGCGAATATGGCCAACTTCCGAGAAAAACACGGACTCAGCGACCCCCAGCCATGGCAACTGAGGCGAGATGGGGACGCACAGCGAAACTGTGGATATCCGCTAAGCTACCGATGTGCGTTGCCCCCACTGTGGAGAAACCATCCAACTTCAAGTCGACGAAGGCGGCGGCGACGTGCAGGAATACATCGAAGACTGCGAGGTCTGCTGCCGCGCGATTCGCTTTCACATCCATCGGGATCCAGAGAGCGGAGAATTCGATGTGACGCCCAGCGCGGACGTCTGAGTTCTGGCATATCCGGTGAGACCATCGAAAGCGATGCACCGAATCAGCCCCGCACACCCGGGTCTTCGGTGACTAGCGGACAACTCGCAGCCCGAGCCAGTATCTAGTCATTTCGCGGCTCCCCGACTTGGCGAGTTCGAAGCCGGGGCTATCGGAACCCCGCGGCGACGACCCCTACCCAAAGAATAGGCCGAGCGAGATTGGCTAGCCTGTTTTGTCACGAGTACAGCAGGGCGAGTCGAGTTCGCAGCTACAATTTCCGCTCGCTTGTCCAGGACGGGGACCGCCAAATGTACGAAACCCTTCGAGCGCGAGGCGCATCCAGGGCAGTGGTCCTGAGCTGCGACGGGGCGGGGCCGCCGCGGGACAATCTCCACCGGAATCCGGTATCGGGACTAAGTCGCGCCGTGTGTAACGGACGCTCATCAATCTGGGTCGATCGTAAACCGCGGGGGGAGAATTTCCGTAATCTTAAGTCCCCGCCTCGCGAACTTCAGCACCCGGCCGAAAGCTCGGTTTGCCATCCCACCGGACGCACCGCCCTGCGTCCGAGGAGTCGAGTCAAAGGGCGCTCTCCAGCAACCGTTCGCGAGCCCCAAGCCGAGAACCATCGGAGCTTCAGAAAATGCCCCGAAGCCCCGGGATTTTTAGCTGGGCTATCGGCGCGACTCACCCCGGGCCATAAACGCGACGCAGCTCGCCCGGGCTCGTTGGTCGGGTGCGTCAAACGAAGGAGCACCCATGAAACGGTTCGAAGGAAAAGTCGCATTGATCACCGGAGCCGCCTCCGGCATCGGGAGAGCCACGGCAAAACTCTTGGTCGAAGAAGGCGCTCGCGTGATCCTTGGCGACCGCGACAAGCCACCACTGGATGAGCTCAGCGTGTCCTTGGGCGAGCAGGCCTTCAGCGCCACTGTCGATGTCAGCGAACTCGAGCAGGTCGAAGAGTTTACGGACGCTGGCGTCGCGCACTTCGGCCGCTTGGATGTCGTGTTCAACAACGCCGGGATCGGCGGACACGGCTCCATTGACGAATCCACACCGGACCTCTGGCACACCATCATGAAAGTGGATCTCGACTCGGTCTATTTTGGTTGTCGCGCTGCCATCAAGCACCTCAAGAAGAGTGGTGGTGGAGCCATCGTTAACACCGCCAGCGTGTCGGGGCTCCAGGCGGACTACGGACTTTTCGCTTACAACGCGGCCAAAGGCGGCGTCATCAACTTCACTCGGGCCGCCGCCTTGGACTACGCGCGTGAGGGTATCCGCGTGAACTGCGTCTGTCCGGGCCCCATAGAGACAGGACTGACCAAACCGATGGAACAAATCGAGCCCATCATGCGCGCGATGAAGGTCAACTTGCCGATGGGGCGCATGGGCCTCGCCCACGAGGTAGCAGCTGCCGTTGCCTTCCTCGCTTCCGACGAAGCGTCTTACATCAATGGCGTCGCGCTTCCTGTCGACGGTGGGCTCGGGGCCTGGACAGGACAAGCAAACTTTACGAAAGCCTTTGCGATCCTAAGAGGCGAGGAGTAGCGAAGAGCAACAATCGGATGGGTACATTGGACGCAACCGATTAGAAGTCGTCGGACCCAACACTCAGTGTAGAGCACAGGCATCGGACTGCTCCTCGGCATGACTGTGGCCCTCGGCGTCGGCTACGGCACGCTCCAATATTGGCTCGTCGGCAATAGCTTCCTGGTGTTGCTCACACTGGCAACCACCTTCTGCATCTATCTCGGCCTAGAGGGATGTGCCGAGCCGGCACATCCCCCCGAGACGGGCGCCTAGGGGCGAGCCTCTAGGCAGACTTCGTCAGAACCGCCTGAATGACCACAACGCGGCTTTCCTTAAGGCTCTGCAGAACGTTCATGAACTTTTCCTTGCCCGTCGGGCCGAGAAGCAGGTGTAGTCCTACCGCGGGCGGACCATGCTTCTTGTTGCGTTCTAGGGCATCGTGAAACACCAGCTTGCCGCCTGGCTTCAAGGCGCGCGCGGCTTCTGTGTAGAACACAAGTTTGTTTTCGATGTTCATTTGCACGTGCTCAGTCCAGACGACGTCGAAGGAGCCGGACTCAACCGATAGATCCAGCGCACTGCCCTGCTGGAAGCTCGTCTTAGTGCCAAGCCCGAGATGCACCGACAGACCTGTCGCCACTTCGCAATAGGCTCGGGTGAGATCGACCCCGGTGACCTGACAGCCATACTCGGTAGCCAACAAGCGCGCCGTGCCGCCGAGGCCTGAGCCGATATCCAACACCTTGGCGCTAGGGGGGAGCTCGACGAGGTCGGCCAGCTCGTGGGTCGCCTCACGGCCACGGATGTGGAACTCGTCAACAGGTGCCAAATCCACACCACCGATGCTCTTCAGATCCTTACCGGATTTTTCAATAGCTCCCAGGATGGTATCCTGAAGGTTGTCCACGCTGTAGTGCTGCTCCACGCTCTGTTCGATGTTCATGATGTCTCCTTAGGTTGCATCGCGATCCGGTAGTGACCTCCTTCGGTCTCCCCGTAGCGACGAACACAAAGCTGACAGTCCGGGGAGTGAGCGAGCGTGAGAGTGAGCGTAGTAATTACACAGCCCGGCCTTTCGTCCGCCGCTCAGAACCGGGACATTTCAACGATCACTCCCACGCTGACTCACTTCGGCGCTGGCGAAGCTCTTTTCGCAGGGGGCAGGCATCCGCAAGCCCTACGTGCCAATTCGGCAAGAGAGAACAATCCCATGAAAACCCTACTATCCGCTCTGATCTGCTCCACCGTCCTCTACGGCTGCGGGGGCTCCACTACCCCGCCTGCGACGCCCCAATCCGGGACTATCGCCAGCGATGACGATGCTAGCGAAGCCGTCCGTCCCGATACTGAGAAGCTCAAGACCCACCTCGCAGAACACCTCCAGCTACCGTCGAACCGGGAACAGGTTCTTGCGGCTTGTGATCAGACACCGGAGTTCACGGCAGCCGAGAAGCTGTGGATCGCCAACACACTTCAGCCCGGTGACTACCTGACCCCCGAGGACGTCTCCGTAGCCCTCGGGCTCTGAGTTGACCCGATGCGGGGTGCCCGAGTTGCCCCGCACCGTAGCCCCGAACGATACGACGTCGACACGCAGGCACAAACGCAAGTCACGCAACGTCCTCAGCGCATGCAGCCAGGAGCTCATGCCCAAAAGCGAGCAAGAATATGATCACACAGCCTAGGGCGTAGCTCATCCGATGGCCCTCAGCCGCGAGGAATACCAGAGCGAGCCAGAGCCGCGAGCATCGGCTCGCGGCTCTGGCTCGTCCTTATTCGGGAAGGCGCGCTGGAATGCCTCGACTGAGTAGCCCGGGTGTTGGGCCATCACACGCTCAACGTACGGCCTCGCCTCGTCGGAACGACCGGCAAGCTCTAGGCAACCCGCTGCGACCGCCAGAACGTGAAAGTGCGCGTTCGGTTCCTGGGTCGCGCGGATGGCCCACTCCACTGCGTCCCGCGGGGCCCCCTGGTTCGTGATGGCCACCGCGTGGCATGCCTTCATGGCGAATCGCAGTGGATCAAAGGGACTCAGACGCTCCGCCAAGTCCACCGACGCCAGGGATTCGGCATGCAATCCTGCGTGTGCGCCAATGAAGCCGCGGACGTAGTGCCCCTGGGCGAAGTTCGGGTTGATATCCAGCGCCCGATCGACAGCCCCAAGTGCCTGATCGTGTTCCCGGGACCGGAAAAGCACCCGGCCAAGACACCAGTGCCCCATCACATCGCGGCCATCCAGATCAATGCTCTGGCGCGCGAAATCCAGCGCTCGGCGGATGTCATCCCCCGGAACCGGAGCCGCATCGAGAAAGGCGCGTGAGTAGTGGGTAAACGAGAGCCCCGCGTAGGCCCGCGAGAAGCGCGGATCGATCTTGATAGCGCGTTGAAACAGCTGATGGGCGTGCTCATTGTCGGAATCAGTAAAGCGAAAGCAGTGCCAAAGCCCGCGGTGGAAACATTCCCAAGCATTGAGGCTGCCCGGAGGCGTCAGCAGCGCCCGCTGCATTTCCGCACGCTCGATAGCTGGCTCAATGGCGGCGATGACAGCGCCCGTAATGTCGTCCTGCAACGCGAACAGGTCGGGCAGCGCGCGATCAAAGTGCTCAGACCACTCCTCCCGACCATCCGTCGCGTCTAGCAGAGCCACGGTCACACGAGCTCGCAGCCCGTCGCACTGCGCGGTGCCCTGTACCAAATAGCGCACTCCCAGCCGACTCGCCGCCTCCTTCGGCGTGAGATCGAGCGCCGCAACATGAGTCGAGGAAGCCCACGCCGTCACGGACAGATTCGGTAACTGGGACAGGCGCGAGGTGAGATCCACTGCGAGCCCGGTCGCCAGCACGTCGCCGTCCTCCGCGCGACCGAACAGCCCTTCCCGCAGTACACTTGCCCCGTGTCGCAACGCGAGCAGATGCGCACCTGGCGCCGCCATCTCTCGCAGTTGAATAGTCGATATACGTCGCCGATCTTCCCCGCCCACCGTCACTTTCTTGGCCTTCCAGAAGTCGATGGGCGATCTCTATCCTACGTTGATCTCGCCGATCGACTTGAAAGGCTCGGTTGTGACCCGGGCCTTTCGCTTATGTGACGTCGCCGCGATCGTGCGCGTCGATGCCC
>JABSRN010000122.1 GCA_013214025.1 Polyangiaceae bacterium | reverse complement strand
CTTCTGCACCCTCTCCAGTCCATTTTGCACTTCCTGTGTGTCCCACACTCACTTCTCCCCCATACATCATTATTGTCTTTCCAAACACCCTCCACGCCTCCAACAGCCGCGGGTGATCGAGAGCGCAGACCGCTTTAGCCCGCTCGCAGCCAGTAGCTATGCTAGGTTTCGCCGCGAATATGCCCCCTCAAACTGACGGCGCGGACACGGTCGATCCCTATCGGCTGGCGTTCAAGGAATTGCGAAAAGATCTCAGCGACCAGGGGCTGCTCAAGCGCAGCTCCCTCGGTTTCTGGCTGGATGGCATCCCCCTAGCCGTTGGACTGACCGCGACCATTTACTATCTGCAGGATCTGCCTTTCTATTTGGCGGCAGTTCTCATGGGCTTTCTCGTCCACAAATGCGGGATCCTGGGACACGACGCCTCCCACGGATACTTTTTCAAGAGCGACAAGATCAACAAGTTATTCGCCGTGCTCCTGATGGACGTCTGGGGCGGGGTAGGCAGCTATTACTGGCACCAGTTTCACGACCGTCTGCATCACATGCACACTTTCACCGTGGGCACCGATCTCGACATCCAAACTGCCGGCGGCGCCTTTTCACCGGTGAAGACCTGGCCGGCCGCGGTGATGAAGTTTCAACACATCTACTATTGGGTGCTGTTCCCGTTCATCATTCCCGTGTTCATCAAGGACTCGCTGGAGATGATCTGGAAGAAGATGGGGCCACAAGACCGGGCACTGGCGGTAGTGAGAAAAGCCACTCTGCTTATCTGGCCTAGCTACCTGGTGTCTGTCTTCGGTTGGGGTCCCGGATTGCTGTTTTGGGCGATTCAGCTCTCCGTGTCAGGCTTCTTCGTTCACATGATCTTCATGCCCAACCATTTCGGCCTGAAACCCTTCACGGCCGAAGAGGAAAAGGACATGTCTTGGCTGGAGCGCCAACTACGGTCGAGCCGAAATCTCAGCGGCGGCGCATTCGCGTTTTGGTTCTACGGCGGTCTCAACCGGCAGGTGGAACACCACGTATTCCCCACCGTTCCCCGCCATCATTGGCGAAAAATCGAAGTCGCCCTCAAAGCTGTCTGCCAAAAGTACGAGCTGCCCTACTACGAGGTCACGCCTTGGCAGAGCTACGTCGAAATCTACCGCTGCCTCAAGCACGACGAGTTCATCGCCGTCGGTTGATTCACGGCTTGCCCGCCTGAGGCAATGCCCTTAGGATCTGAAGATCGTGAAAAGGATCCTCGTAGCCGAAGACGATACGACGACCCAGACGCTGATCCGTACCGCTCTGCAGGCGACGTACCTGATCGTCACGGCAAGCGACGGCGACGAGGCCCTCGAAATAGCCAGACGAGATGGCGACATCCAGTTGATCATCTGCGACATCATGATGCCGAAAAAGACCGGCATCGAGATGGTAGAGCTCCTCCGCAAAACGCCCGGCCGGGAACGAATTCCAGTGATATTTCTCACAACTCGCGGAACTCCTGACGACGTGAAAGCCGCCATCGCGCTGAAGGCCGTGAACTACTTGAAAAAGCCAATCCGCATCGCCATGCTTCGGGACAGCGTGCGAAAAGCACTGTATCCGCCCCCCACTTGATCGTACGAATCAGCGGGTTTCCCCGCCTAGCCAGGCAACTAGTCGAGGCTGACTTCCCGGGCCAATGCCTGCCGTACGGCCGCAAATTCGCCGTCGAGACCGGTGGCCAGTTCTTCCGCATTGTTCAACTGCCCGCCGCGAGCCCCCTCCTCCAATGCCTTGCTTTTCTTGTGCAAGCTCATCGCTCCGATGGTCCCACTAGAGCCGGCGATCTTGTGAGCCATGGACTCGATTTCGGACATGTCCTGATTTTTCACAGCCTCGTGCAACAAACGAAGCTCACGCTCGGCGTCGTCCAAGAAGTTCTTCGCGAATGTCCCGAGAAAGGTATGGCCGTTCTCCGCATCTAGTTGCTTCAGCTCTCCCATGATAACGCTATCGATCACGGGCCACCCCTCGGAGCTCGGTGGGGGCTCCTCTTGCTTCCCCGGGGAGCGTTGAGGGCTAACTAGGGTAGCTGAATCGCGGTCCTCCAATTCCAAGGGCGCCCAGCGCTGCAGCACATCGAACAGTTGCTCCTGGCGAAACGGACGCGTCAGATAGTCGTCCATGCCGGCATGCATCGCCTCCTCACGGTCTCCCTTGAGCGCGCGAGCCGTCACCACAATGATCGGGACCCGAGCTGAATTCGCCTGCTCCTCCGCCTGTCGGATTTGTCGAGCGGCGCTGAGCCCATCTAGGTCCGGCATTTGCCAGTCCAGTAGTACCGCGGAATAGTCATGCCCCCCGCTCAGAGCCGCGACCGCCGACACACCGCCGCCGACACCGGTAACGCGATATCCCATGGAGCGGATGAGCGCCGCAGATAGATTGAGGTTGGTCGCATTGTCGTCTGCCAACAACACCGCCGGGGAGTCCTCCGTCGCCACACGCTTGATATCGTGATCGCGCGTGTTCGGGCGAATCGAGTGAGCGTCGGCTGCACAAGGAATGGCGAAAGGCAATGCCACGTGGAAACAACTGCCCGTACCGGGTTCGCTATCCACGGAGATGCCCCCACCCATCAGCTGTGCAAGCTGCTGGCTGATGGCGAGACCCAGGCCCGTGCCGCCAAATTGCCGCGACGTCGATGCATCCACCTGAGTAAAAAACTTGAACAATCGCTCCCGCGCCTCCTCCGAGATGCCCACGCCCGTATCCTTGACATCAAAACGTACGGTCACGACGTCCCCGTCATTGCCACTAACGGCGGCAGCCAGCGTGACCTTGCCCGATGCCGTAAATTTCACGGCATTGTTGACGATGTTCGACAGCACCTGCTGGATGCGCAGGGAATCCCCTACCAGCCAACGGGGCACGTCGGATTCGATCTTGTAGCCCAGCCTCAGCTCCTTGGCCTCAGCAACGGGGGCGAAACGAGCCGTCACGTCTTTGACTAGCCGATGCACATCGAACACCCGAGATTCGATCTCGAGCTTACCGGCTTCGATCTTCGAAAAATCCAAAACATCGTTGACCAGGCTCAGCAACACCTCCGCAGATGAGCGCATCGTCAGAGCCAGCACTCGTTGCTCCTCGCCGAGCCCGCTCTTCATCATGAGATCGTTCGCGGCCATCATGCCCGTTAGGGGTGTGCGAATTTCGTGGCTCATATTCGAGACAAAATCACTCTTGGCGCGGCTCGCCTGCTGGGCCCGGTGTTCCGCCGCGGTCTTCGCCTCAGCGAAGGCCTTCAGCTCGACGTTCGCCTGCAATAGATGCGCCTCCGCTACCCGCTGCGCGTCGGTCAGGGCTGCCATCAGTACCCCGATCCCAAATACGACCAACAAACGATTCGCCAACGCATACTGAGGGCGGTTCTCCTCTGGAATCAGGTTCCGGATCTCATAACCCCAAGTCGGTGCCATCCAAAAGGCGATCACCGTGAGCAGCACAACCGCCGTGAATGCCCACCCGACCCGAGCGGTGCCCACGAGAGTGCCCACCACAGGCAACACACACAGCCAGGCCATGTTGGGGTCGTAGAAACCTCCGGAATACAGACAGCTAAGCACGAGCAGCAACCACAGCGCAAAGGTCGCCACCATGCCGTGGCGTGCCGGCTCCAGCGTGCGGCGCATCCACAGCATGTTCAGCCCGGTGACCGCGATGGTCCCCAACACCGCTACAGCCATCGCCGCCAAACCCAGCAGATAGTATTGAGCCGTGAGCGCGACACCCACCGCCACCATGCCCAGGGACGCGATGTTGACGACCCGCAGTCGCCGCAGGTGGAGCTGACTGACAGCGGCCGGGTCAGCGCCGGAATTGATGATAGCGGTCAGCCGAGACATGAATCATCGGTGAGCTTACTCCGATTCTCAGCTGGGTCCCATGGCGACCGGAATCGGCAACGGGCGCTGCGGGAGACTCCGCTTTCTGCCCGGCTCCGCGCTAGCCAACTAAGCACTTATGCAGCTAGCTGCTGGCCCCAGCGCCCTCCGGAGCCAGCGTCACCCGATGCGCGGCCCCAGTTCAACCAATGAGCGTCAGCGAGTACAGCAAAGGACTAGCGGGCGCTCGCTGCGTTTAGATCACCGGACAGATCGCCGCCCAGATCGGTCATTGCGCTGCCGTCAAACACGAGTCGGTACGGCCCGGAGAACGGGACACCGCTCGGCCCGAATGGCAATTCAATCATATCTTCATTGGAAAACGTCGGTCCGCCATTGAATGCCAATTCCCCACTATTGGAGTAGGAGAGCATCCAGTGGCCGTTCCTCGGGTTCACAGTGATGGCATCAATATTACCGCCGTAGCCGATGGCGCTTTCGGAGAGCAACACGCTGAAGACACCGTCTTTGGATTGCAGGATGTCGCCATCCGCGATGCTGATGTTGGGTGAAGAAAATCGCCCGCTGCCGGTCACCGAAAACACAAAAGTCGTACCGTCAACGACATGTACGGCATCAACACTTGGTGCGCTGCACATCATCCCGCTGCAGTCCAGCGTGGAATTACCGTTCATGAACACCGTAGCGCTGCCACCATCTGCAGCCACTTCGACCAAGTCCTCATGTTGAAAGCCCAAGCCCGACACATTCGCGTCGGAGTCGGTGGATAGGATCATCCGACCATCAGCAAATACGTGCAGCGCGTTGATGTCTTCATTGCCGCTGAAGCCATCTTCGCTGAAGAACTCACTCTCACTACTGGCGGTATCCCCATAAAGAAGCGGAACAACAAATTCGACAACGTCACCATCTTCGAAGGTGTCCGCCGCCGATAATCCAAACCCGTCGACGTAACTTAAGAACAAAGAATGGCTGCAGGAGCCATTGTCCGTGCCACCGCAGACTGAGGCGGTGCAGGTGTCCCCCGTGGTACAACTGGCGCCGTCGTCACAAGAGCCCGTGTTCGGAGCCACCTCGCAAGTGGTCCCATTGCAGGTGTTGGTCGTGCAGGGGTCGCCGTCCTCGCACAGAGCATTGTTCGCGTTGTTCTCGCACGCATAATTGACGCAGAGATCTTCCGTGCAGGGAACGCCGTCATCGCACTCGGACGCGTCCAGGCAAGCGACGCATTGGGCGGCACTGACAGCGCAGTACATGCCGTTTCCAACATCGCAAGTATCGGTACCGATACACACCCCGTCTGCGCAACGAGGGTCCGTCAGGCAATCCACTCCGACGCCACAAGAGCCGGAGGTGGGCTCCTGACTGCAGCCACTGATGGCCTCGCAGCGGCCGGTGGTGCAATTGTTGCCATCGTCGCAGAAAGGATCCGCCTCGGTGTTTGAACAGCCGCTCGCCAAGTCGCAGACGTCCATCGTGCAATCGACCGAGTCATCGCACAGACCGTTGTCCGCCAGTTGCCCATTGCAATCTCCTGCGGCGCAGATGTCGCCCGTAGTGCATTCGATGCCATCATCACAAGGCTCCGTGTGGTTGATGTTCTCGCAACCTTCGCCGCCGCAAAAGTCGGTGGTGCACTGATTGCCGTCGTCGCAGTCGGAATCGTTGACGCAGGAAATACACTCACCAGTGACCCAGCTGCAACCCTGGCCCTCGGCGCAGGTACTGCTCCCGCGACACACCTGGTTAAAACACAGGTCCCCATCGGAACACGCCCGGCCGTCATCGCACGCCGTTCCGTCGTTCTGAGGTTGGTAGAAACAGACCCCGTCCCCTCGACAAATGTCGTCGGTACAGATGTCGTTGTCTTCGCAGTCCTCATGAGCCGTACACGGTACGAACACGGGTTCGGTATTGGCGCCGCCAGTTCCTCCGCTACCGACGCCTCCGGTGGATGTCGCCGCTCCCGACGTGGCTCCCCCCGCCGAGCTCGCACCCGTCGAAGAGCCGCCTCCGGCTCCGCCCGCATCGTCACCGGCCAAATCAGGCGATTCCGTGCAGCCATAAACGCAGGCCGCCAACAAGATTGAACAACTAAGTAAAGAATTGCGCACGAGATCCTCCCGAGGTGCAGGAAAGGCTAGTCGATGTGAGCCGCTACAAGATCGGTTCCAAAATCCGTCATCTGGGCCCCTTGAAATATGCGTTTGTAGACTCCGGTCGGAGTGGCATCGCCGGGTCCGTAGGCGAGCTCGATCAAGTCTTCTTCCTTGAAGCTTGAACCGCCGCTGAAGCCGCCGCTGTCAGACGTGTAGGACAACGCCCAGTGTTGCGTGTCGGGATTCACGGTTATCGCGTCGATGTCCCCTGTATTACCAATCGTGCCGTCGCTGTACAGCACACTCACCACGCCGGCGTCGGACAGCAAGATGTCACCGTCGTTAAACGTAATGTTAGGTGACACAAATTCCCCATCGTCGTTGGCCGAAAATACGAAGGTATCGGCATCGATCATGTGCACGGCGTCCACGCTGCCTGGGCGGCTACAGCCGAAAGCTCCACAGTCCTTGAACACCACGCTGCCATCGAACAGAATACTGGCGCTAGTCCTGTCAGCGCTCACTAGGACTAAGTCCCTAGCCTGATAAGAGAGCCCCGCAATAGAACCGTCACTAGTAGTGCTCAGAACAATACGGCCGTCGGAGAACTTGTAAAAAGCGCTGATTTTTTCTTCGCCGGAAAAGTGGGAATCGCCATCAAAGTAGCGCGTCTCGGTGACCGCTTTTTCAGCTGTCAGGAACTCAAGTTCAATGAGCAGTTCTACGACGTCCTCTTCTTCGTGGTCGTTGGCCACGAAGTTACCGTAGTCAGCCTCGAAGCCTACGAACAGTGGCCGCCGACAACCATCGCTGTCGTCGCGACAACTTCCCCCACTGGCGGAACAGGGGTCGCCGTCTCCGACACAGACTTGGTTCTCGCAATAGCTGCTCGGAGTGCACGTGGCGCCGTCGTCACAAAGTCCATTGTTGTTCGTGTAAACACAGCCTTGGCCGGCGACACACGTATCGGTCGAACAAAACTCACTGTCGGCGCAGGCGCTGTCGTCCGTCACGTACACGCAGGCAAAGTTAACGCAGCTGTCTGCCGTGCAAGCGAAACCGTCATCGCACTCTCCGTCGCCAACACATTCCACGCAACGATTGTCGGGGCTGGAGCAGTATTCACCGCCGCTGCAGGTGTCGTCCCCGATGCAGACACCGAGGTCACAGCGGTGGTTGTCGAAGCACACTGAGGTCAGGCTGCAATCGCCCGATGTATTGGCTTGCTCGCAGCCGCCACCGCCGTCGCCGTTCACTAGGCAACTGCCTGAGGTGCACGGATTTCCGTCGTCACATAACGGATCGGCAGGGGTATTGGCACAACCCGTCACCAAATCGCAGGTGTCGATCGTGCAGTCGAGAGTGTCGTTGCACTTGGATGCGTCTGCCACGGTGGCGACACATTCGCCGTTTGAACAGGTATCGTCGGTCGTACAGGCAAAGCCGTCGTCGCAGGAGCCGCTGTTCATCTTGATATTCTCGCAGCCGTTGCCACCGCAGAAGTCAGTGGTGCATTGGTCTGAGTCATCGCAGTCGGCATCGCTGCTGCAGGTGATGCACTCACCACTTGTCGTGCTGCAGCCGCGGCCGTCCGTGCAGTTGTTGCTGCCCTTACAAGCACCAGCCACACAGAGGTCGCCGCTGGTGCACGCCAAGCCATCGTCGCAAGGGGTTCCGACGTTCTGCGGCTGGTAAAAACAGACGCCGTCTCCTCGACAAATATCGTCCGTGCAGACGTCGCTATCATCGCACTCGGCGTGGGAGCTGCAGCCCGCCCAGGGGGTACCGGCATCCACGTCGGTCTGGCCAGAATCCACCGAGGCGTCACCGCTGGCGACGTTGCCGCCAGTTCCGGTCGAGCCTCCGCCAGTTCCACTCGACACACCGCCGGTGGACGGGACTGCGCCGGAGCCGCCGGCCCCCCCCGAAGTGGATGTTCCTCCCGAACTGGTACCGCCAGTAGATGCGGCAGTAGTTACACCCGGAAGATCTCCGGCCTCAGCACAAGCGCCGAAACAAAGCGCTACGGGGAGCGGCAGAAAAAGCTGTGAAAATCGCACGGGGACCTCTGATTAAATAAGAAAGTAAAGTTGAGGACATTCGCCAGACGTCGCCACGCCATTCGCGAGCGTCTGGGGAACGGGCAACTCTGCTCTCGCATAATAGCAGACGGCCCCTACCTCGTCCGCATTCTAGCGACCGAAATACGCTTTCCCCAAAGGGCATTGCCGCCCCCGACGGGGGTTGCAAAACCGGCCCGCACCAGCCGCTATCCGGGAGAATTTCTGTTCGAGGCAGCCAACCAACAGAGACAGGGGCGCCAGCGTTTTCCGGTTGCCCCGCCCGCGGTCGCCAACCAGCTAATTCCGGCGCGTTGCGCGGGTGCTTGAGGCGAATCTCTCCAAACCTAAGCTGCCGCACGCGTGACCACGGGCCTCCACCGCCGTGGGCACAGTTGACCCCCGGGAAACCAATTGCACCCTGCAGAAACTATCCAGTCACAATTCAATCGCGCCCACAGGCGGCGCCTACATGGTTGCACACGTAAGCGGGTGTGGTCTTGCTCCTACGCGGCTGTCCGGATCCCCCCAGGGAAAGCCATGCCCTCCCCAGCCTGCAGATTAGTGAGCCCTGCCGGAGCCCGCGGCTCATGACTACCAGCGAGTGGGCCGATAGTCCTTCAGGAACTGTCCCCAGACATGCTCGCCAGTCTCGATTCCACTAAAAATCGGATCACAGATCCGAGCGGCCGCATCGATGGAGTCCAGCGGCGGATGAAAGTCCTGACTTCGGCGCTTCTCTTCGGCGATCTGCGCAGGATCCTCATCAGTGATCCAGCCGGTGTCGACGGAGTTCATGTGAATGCCGGCTTTGATGTAGTCCACAGCGGATGTGCGCGTCATCATGTTGAGCGCCGCCTTCGCCATATTCGTGTGGGGATGTTTGTCGGTCTTGAACGAGCGATAAAACTGACCCTCCATAGCGGACACGTTCACAATGTGTTTGTCCCGAGCGTCCGTACGCGACATCAAGGACTTAAGCCGTGCGTTGAGCACAAAAGGCGCCACCGCGTTGACCAGGTGAACCTCGAGCAATTCCACAGCGGACACCTCGTCCAAAGGAAGCCGCCAGCTGTTGATGCCGCGCAAGTCTACTTGCTGAAGGTCATCGTCCAGCTGCCCCTTGGGGAATAGCTGGGCTCCAGCATCCAGATCCCCCTCGATCAAAGGAAGCTGTGACAGCTCCGGTGCATGAGCCAGGCCGACTAGGCCTTGGTGCTCTCGTCCCAAAGCCAGCTCCGAAGTAGATCCCAGAATATTTTGAGTTTCGTCGCGATGGCTCTGACGAAGACGATCGAAGTTTTGGAGCAGCGGAGCACAACCTGCCGGCAGGGATTCGAGAGAGAGCGCTTCGTCTTCGATCAGATGCGAATAGAAGCCGGGCGGTCGCCGCACCGTCTGGCACGCGTTGTTCAAGATAAAGTCGAGTCGCTCGTGGCGGTCGGCCATGTGTCGACAAAAGGCTTCCACGCTCGGCGTATGCCGCAGATCCAGGCCGTAAATTTCGAGGCTCCCTCCCCAGTCGGCGAAGTCCGCCTCGGCAGCATATCGCAAGGCCGCGTCTCGAGGGAAACGTGTAGTCGCCACCAGAGTCGCTCCGGCGCGCAGCAACTTGAGCCCTGTTTCGTAGCCGATCTTGACGCGAGCACCGGTGAGGATCGCGACGCGCCCTGAGAGATCGGCCTGGTAGGAACGTTTGGCCCAATTGAACTCCGCACATTCGGGGCACAGGGCGTCGTAGAAGTGATGCAAGGAATCGTAGTCAACCTTGCAGATGTAGCAGTTGCGCGATTGAGGGAGCGGGCGGGACTCGCTTGGGATCGAATCCGGCAGCTCCGCATCATCGCTCCCGAAGGCAAGGGGCGGCATTTGATCGCTGAGCATGAGTCGCGACTGCCGACGCGAGGCACGGATGCCCGCCGTTGCGACTACCTCGCGATACTTCTCTCGCTTCGAAGTCTTATTTTGACGCCGGCGCTCGCGGGACAATCGACGCTGTTCGCTACGCTCCGGTCGCGACACCTGACCCGCAGCGATCAGCAGACGGCGCACGAGTTGCGGCTCCAACCCCGCTAACAACGCGCGATCGGCGATCAAGCTCTCCAGCAAGTCGGCAGCAGCGGCGACCTGGGCCGTCACCTCCTTGGGGACCGCTGAATCGAGCTCGGAGTTCTCTTCATGATCGCTGGACGACGGGGGATCCGTAGGGCTCACGGCGCGAGCGATAGCACGGCCTCCAGCGGTAGAAGACCTGCGCCCGGGAACACGCCCCAAATCGGGAAACCCCCAACACATTTGCCGATACCGCCCCACTTGCCCGGGCGCAGGTCGCGGCGTCTGACCGTAAACTAGCCATGGGGCACTCCACCGTGACCCTCGACATTTCGCTCTTTCCTCTGGTCCGAATCGATCTGGCGGGTCCGGTGCTGACAGGCCAGGGTGTTGAGCAGCTGATTTTCGCCCTAGACAAGATGACGAACAGAGGGCGTCCCCCCTTGCTAGTCGATGCGAGTTCTGTGACCCAGTGGCTATCGGCCAGCCAGCTCGCCACCCCGACTGAATGGCGGCTCAATAATCGGGCGTTAGGCGAGGTCCTTTGTGTCGTCGAGGCCGTCGTCCGGCGGTCAGTGACTCAGCGCCAGGCTTGGCGATTCGGCCATTGGCTGCGCCCCGCGTCCCACGCCATCGCAGCATTCACCAAGCAGCAGCACGCCATTGACCACTGCGTCATAATTTTGCAGGCTACCGCGAATCGCATCCCCCCCCCCTCACGCTGCAAGAGTGGTGTCCGAGGGCCGGCTGACGGAATTACTTCGTACATAAGAGCAGGCCAATACGGTCAGAGACGTAATCTAAAACCGAATACGCTTCGCGAACTTGCGGCCAAAAATTGCCGAATTTTCTCCCTTTATCGAACGCCGAAGCCGAGGTTCGGGCTAGGTATTGCTGCTCAATGCAGCATCGATATGATAATCATCCCCCGGGGACGCCACTTATTCGGGTGTACGCGCGTAGGGCACATAGTGCCCCAAACGACGGCCGAACTCTAATTCGTTGGCTTAGACGGGAACACAGTATGAATCGACGATCACACGATACCGATCGGGACCTCGCGCGAAGCGCAGCCAAGACCGGCGGCGCCGAAGCTGTTGATCTCGAAGAACGAGACACGGACATCACCGAATTGTCCTGGGAAGAAGAAGACACCCGGCCCAACGGCAGTCGACGTCCACCGTCCGGGGTGATGCGCAGAGACACACTCCGCGCTGATGCTCCCGGCGACCAAGCACTGCTCAATCCTTCACCTCCCAAACCGGCCAGGTTGCCGAATATCGAAGCCGTGCACTCTCGCACCACACCGCTCGTCGGAACGCTCTCCAAATTGAAACTGGTCTAAACCCGCTGCTTCCACCAGTGCTCGCGGGTGCTTCGTACTGCATCTGAGCACTGCAACCCGGTATTGCAACCGTCCGCAGGCTGAGCCTGCCAACGACAAACCCGGCCCTCACGGCTGCGACACGACTCCCCTAGCGTGACCGTGATCTAGCGTGACGGCCGTTCCGTTTCGCCCGCTCCGTTGCGCCACAAGCACGCCCAGTGGCCGTGCTGCCGGATGAGCCCGGCGCGAGTGCGTTGCAGAGACGGCATGCGGATCGAGACCCTGTGCAGATCGAGACCCTGCCGACAGGAAGCTGCGAATCAGGGGTAGCCGGTGCCCACATGTAGGTGCGGCGGTTTCGGGTGTCCGCGCGATTCGGGTGCCGACCGTCGATGTTGGACGGCTCTACAACAAGGCATCACAATGAGCAGTAGTGACGTCGTTCGCCGTTCAGCCCTGGAGCACCATTGAGAACACTCTGTCGTAACAGCCTATATCTTAGCAGCCTAACCCTGCTCTTTTTCGCCTGTAACGCGTCCACCTCCGTTGACGGGAATTTGGTGGGCGGCGGAGGTGAGGACTCCGGGCAAAACAGTCCTACCAGCGCATCGGGAGATGGGGGCAACACAGACGGCAGCGCCAACACCGGCGGCAGTGGCGGAACCACCAGCGGCGGAACGGGAGCGAGCAGCGGCACCGGAGCGAGCAGCGGCACCGCCGGCAGTGCCGGCAACAGTGGCTTCGTCGCTGATTTCCCTGACGGTTCCTTCACCTACAATCCCGGTGTCCCCCGGGAACCGAACGCCTGCGCCAGCGTCAGTGGTGTCGCGACCACTGTGACTCGCCCCATCGACATCATCGTGTCCATCGACAACTCAAGCAGTATGAACGGCGAGATCAAGGCGGTGCAAACGCGAGTCAACGACGATTTGGCGCGCATTATCGAGGAGAGCGGAATCGACTACCGGGTCATCCTGGTCAGTCGATATGGACACGTCGATTCCCGCATTGACGAGAGCGACAACCCCGTTTGTATCGGACCGGCCCCCAGCGACGCCGGTATTGCCGGGCTCGGGCTGACGGCTTGCACCGACAAAGACAACGTGCCGCCGCTGGTGAACGGTTCACGCTTCTTCCACCACAGTACCGATATCGAAAGCCACGACATGTGGTGCAAGATACTGGACGCCTACGATACGTCGGACGAGATCAGCGACCAACTCGGGCAAAACCCGACACGCCCCGAGGCTTGGGCCGCGACCTGGCCCGTGCTAGCACCAAACGGGTACCAAGATTGGTTGCGGACGGATGCCTTCAAGATCATCGTCGCCATCACCGACGACGGTATCGATTGCGGACCCTACGACGATAACGACGACGAGGCCTATGGGCTCACGGCAGCCCAAGACTTCGACGAAGCGCTGCGCACACTCGCGCCGCAACATTTTGGTGCCTACGATTCAGGAGATCCTGACGCCAACCGTAACTACGTTTATTACAGTCTGGTCGGGCTGTCTCCCCACGACCCCAGTGTGGCTCCCTTCCTCGAGCCGACCACCCCCTATGAGCCGGAGGAGGACATCCAGACCTCTCGCTGCAGCGGAGCCGACGGCAATGGCACCGGCCACCAACAACTCAGCAAGATGACCGGAGGCCTCCGCTACCCCAGCTGCCTCAACGACAATTTCGACGAGGTCTTCCGGGCTGTCGCCCAGGGAGTGATCGAAGGGGCCGCGGTGCCCTGCCATTTCGACATGCCTACTGCTACTGGCATCATCGACTACGAATCCGTCACCATCAACTATCAGCCTGGCTCCGGCGGCGATGTGATTGCCTTTCCGCTTGTCACCGACTCCGGCAGTTGTAGTGGCAGCGATGTGTATTACGACAATCCCACAACGCCGACTCAGATCCACCTGTGTCCCGCCGCGTGTAACTTGGTCAAGAGCGACGACAACGCGAGCATCAGTATCGACTTTGGCTGCCTAGGTTCTTGAGGCACGACGAGATCAGAGGCGCTCGGCTAACGCCGGCTACAGCTTAGAGTTGGGTGGGCGTGTGCCCCGCCTTCTGGAGCAAATCAACAATTCCACCTTCACCGATCAGGTGACCACTGCCGACGACGACGAAGTGTTTCTTGGTTCCCATCAAGTACGCTTCGATCTTGTCGGCCATGCGAACGTTGCGTTCGAGGAACATGGTGCGATGCAGCTCCGCGTACTCCGGCTGTTTCATGCCGGCCATCAGCGTCTCGCTGAGCAGGTCCGCATTGCCCGCCAGCCAAGCCTCAAACACGGTCTGCATGGTGGGTCCGAGCTCGTCCAGCTCCTCGAGAGTCTGGCGAAGCATCAGCTCCTGGAGCGCGTCAGACAGATTGGCGAAGATCGCCACCTGCTCTCCGATGGTCTCCAGGGCGCCGGTCTCCTTTTCGAGTTTCATGGCGCGCCGCACGAAGTGTTGATCAATGCCCGCCCGCGGGTCGTACTTGAGTTGTGCCAGCTCCCCCATCGTTAGCGCGATGCTCACGAACCACGGGCGCAAGCGACTCAGGCCCGCCAAATTTCCACCGGACTGAACCAGGTGGGCCGTGAGTAACTCTAACGTTTTTGCCGATATGTGCTGCTGGAGCGCGTCGCCCTGGGGATACAGTGCCGCCTGAACCAAAGACTGTGCCGCCGCCTCTTCGGCGCCCGGCGTCATCGGGACTTCTGTCACGAGAACTTCCGATGCCTCAAATGATTTTTCAATGACCTCATCAAGGGGGTAGAGATCAGCGCGTGCTACGTGCACGGAGCCCAGTAAAAAGACTTCCGTCGTGTCGGAGGTGACGCGCCATAAAAAATGAAGCAGTTCTTTTTCCGAGGCCGGGACGGACGGCGGAGTGCCCACAGCGGGGTCCGGCGCGGTCGGAGTCTCGGGAGGCGGGGGCGATGTACAGCCCGCGAACCAGAGACAACAGATCCACCACAAAAGCGCCAGACGCCGACTCCAACGTCGATGAACTGGCGAGAACGAAAGGGGCGGCTGGTACATGGCGCTAAGGTAGTCGTGAACAGGGCCGGGGCCGAGCATCCGTTTTGGATCAGCTCAGAGCCGCACGACTCGGTCACAGCGCTCCGAGCGGGCCCACGCCAGCTGTCAGACCGCGCGCTCAGGTCGGGCTGGAAGGCGGGCCGATAGGCGGAGTCGGCGCCACACTCATCTGTGCTTCTCCCCGATCCCCAGCGCGATCAGAGGCCACCCATGGGTTTTTCGGCGAGATCTCGCTGTGGTGACACGCCTCTCCGGGCCGCTCTTGACGTGCTTTCGCACTCGAATTACGTGTGCGCATGGCATTCGTTTACCCGGAACCGAGCAGGACTTTCAGCGAATACCTGCTCATCCCGAATCTCACGACGAAACAGTGCATCCCAAGCCGGGTGAGTCTGACGACTCCTCTCGTGCGGTACAAGGGTAGCGCGAACGATCCGGCCTTGGCGCCCTTGTCGCTCAACGCGCCCGTCTCGTCAGCGCTCATGCAATCCGTCAGCGATGACAAACTCGCCATCGCCTTGGCCCGGCAGGGGGGCATCGCATTTATCTATTGTTCCCAATCTATCGAGAACCAGGCCGCCATGGTGGCTCGGGTCAAGAAGTACAAAGCAGGCTTTGTCGTCAGCGACTCCAACTTGAAGGCAGACGCCACCCTCGACGACGTGCTCGAGCTCACCGAGAACAGCGGTCACTCCACAATCGCTGTCACGGATGACGGCTCCCCCCGCGGAAAGCTACTGGGGATGATCACCAACCGTGACTACCGCCCCGATGTGCACGGTCCCCGAACGCCCGTGAGCCAGTTGATGACCCCCTTCGCTCGTCTGAACTGCGGCAAGGCCGGGCTCGATTTAGCCACCGCCAACGAGCTGATCTGGGAGCACCGCCTCAACTGTTTGCCCATCGTCGACAACGACGACAAGCTGGTGCACCTAGTGTTTCGCAAAGATCACGATGACCACAAGGACCACCCGCTCGAAAACGTGGACGCCGAGAAACGTTTGATTGCCGGGGCTGGCATCAATTCGCGAGACTACGCGGAGCGGGTTCCAGCGCTGATTGAGGCCGGTGCAGACGTCTTGTGCATCGATTCTTCGGATGGCTACTCGGAGTGGCAAAAAGATGCGCTCAGCCACATCAAGGAAAAGTTCGGCGACAAGGTGTTTGTGGGCGCCGGCAACGTGGTGGACGCCGAAGGTTTCTTGTACCTCGCGGAAGCGGGAGCCGATTTCGTCAAAGTCGGCGTGGGCGGTGGGTCCATCTGCATCACGCGCGAACAAAAGGGCATCGGCCGTGGCCAAGCCTCAGCGCTCATGGACGTGGCCGCCGCTCGGGACGAGTACCACCGACGCACCGGTATCTATGTGCCCATCTGTTCCGACGGCGGTATCACTCAGGATTATCACATCACCGTCGCCCTCGCGATGGGCGCCAACTTCGTCATGATGGGGCGATACTTTGCTCGCTTCGACGAGGCCCCCGGTCGCAAGCTGCGGGTGAACAACAACTTCGTCAAAGAGTACTGGGGCGAAGGTAGCAACCGCGCTCGCAACTGGCAGCGCTACGACCACGGCGAGGGCGAAAAAAAACGCAACAACCTGGAGTTCGAGGAAGGCGTCGACAGCTACGTGCCCTACGCCGGCAAGCTCCAAGACAACCTCGGTCTGACTCTGTCAAAAACCCGCTCCACCATGTGCAACTGTGGCTCGACCACCATCACCGAACTCCAAGAACGAGCGCGTCTCACGGTCGCGTCCGCCGTCAGCATTCACGAGGGCGGCGCCCACGACGTGATTCTCAAAGAAACACGCGGCACCACTTCCGACAGCTGACCCCCTAGGATCAAGCTGACCCCCTAAGGATCACAATATGGCAATCCGAAAAGTCGCCCGGCTCGGTCACCCCGTGCTGCGGCAAGCAGCTCGCGCCTTTGAGAGCGACGAAATTACCTCAGTTGAGACCCGGCAGCTCGTCAACGACATGCTGCAAACGATGGAAGACTACGGCGGCGTTGGCTTGGCAGCGCCCCAAGTACACGAGAGCGTGCAGCTCGCCATCATCGAGGTCGGCGAAGAGAATGAACGCTATTTCGTCGAAAAAGGAGTGCCCTTGGTGGTCGTGCTCAACCCGAAACTGAGCATTACCGATCCGACGCTTTCGGGATTTTGGGAAGGTTGTCTCTCCGTGCCCGAGCTACGGGGTTATGTGGAGCGCCCAGCGGGTATCCAGGTTGATTTTACCGACATCAACGGCGAACGGCAGAGGCTCAAAGCCGATGGTTTCTTCGCCACGGTATTGCAGCACGAGCTCGATCACCTAAGCGGCGTCCTCTACACCGACAAACTGAAGGATCCGACCCAGTTCGCCTTCCTGCAAGAATTCGGCCGCTACCACAACGACGACGACGAGTAGACCGGCCGTCGGCGAGAACCGCTCAGTGTGATGTTGGCGTTGAGCAACCCGCGCGCACACGCGTTAGCTTGTTTTCTCGTTGCAGCCACCAGGAAGCCCTGCCCCCCCTCCCGCTCACCGCGAGCGCCAGGCGACTCGCCCTCTGCAAGATCGCGGGACGCCCACGTGGTTTGCCGGAAGCGTCGAGGGTTAGCGCGTAAGCAAACTTCGGCGCTCCGGCCTCACACGATTCCGGCGCGATCCAACTGACGACGCTCCCTTGCGTGAGCTCACGAATCACTAGCCCCTTCGGGGCGGCCGACAGCGTCAAGGCATATACTTTTTCTTCTTGGTCTGGGGTCGTCACCAACACGGAAACTGGAAACCCCTGAGGATCGCAGGGCGCCTTCCGATCTCGTTCGGGAACGATCGCTACGGCCCGGCGCACGCCGCTGGGACCGACCCCTGGACTCCCCACGGCGAAAGTGCCGTGAGGCGTGGAGAGCGTGGTGCTCCGTTCGGCCTTGTCGCCGATAGCCCAAATCTCCAGTCGGCTCTCCGCAATCATCGCCACCCACGGCCGCCCTCCACCAGCCTGCACAACGGCAAAGGGCTCCCCCTCAGCTTCAATGCTGGTTTGGCCCCACTGCCTGGCTGCCAGGTCCCGCATGAACACCGCCGCGCCACGCCCCGGGACTCCGGGTCGCGTCGCGAGCAATACGCAGCGCCCGCCGCCGCATTGCAGATCGACACCCGCCAACGACTGCCCCCGTCCCACTCGGCGAACGTTTTCGTCGAGGCGCCACAGGCCGATTTCAGACGACTGCCCGACGGCACGCTGCACCAAGACCAAAGGATCAGCCGCACCATAGCTAAGTCGAGGGAGACCGCCTGTGGCGGTTGCCGGTACCGGCAGAACAAGTCCCAGTTCCGTCTTCCAGATCCCATATTCTAAGCGATCCACGGCAGCTCGGGAGAACAGCAGCTCCGTTGACGCACCGGTGGTTCCCTCAACTTGTAGTTCGGAGGACCATGGGACAGTCGCGAATTCCGTTAGCCGACAGCCTTTGGGCAGAGCTAATGCTTGAACATTGTTCTGAATCGCCAGCTTGCCCGCCGGGACCTGAACGCGTTTGACAAGAATGGTCCACGGCGGCTCAAGTGGAGATCGCACCGCTCGCGCCGCTCGCCCACTCTCTACTGGAACCGCCACCGCTGCCGACGGAACCGCCGCCGGATCCTCAGACTTCGCCGATCGGCACGCTGTCGTCCCATGGACGATGACGAACAGCGCAACAGCCAGGCTCCCGCAGAAGCGGAGGTAGATGGCCCTGGTTCTCACCCGAGCCATCGTTCCAGAACTAGGAGCGCTTCGCCAAGACCAAAGTGCCGCCGGCCTGGTAAGCCGGACCACGATCGGTCTTGATCTCGACCTCCAGATCGACGCAACACTCGCCGTCTTTTTCGAACTTCTTCACCACGCGCCCCGTAATGAACATGTCCTCGCCAGCGCAAATAGTACGGCGCATCTTGAGCATGATCCGACGCACGGTGCTGGTCGGGCCACCCCAGTCCGTCATGAAACGGGACATCATGCCCAGATTGAAGTGAGTACCGAGGAACATGTCGCGGGACTTGCTCTTGTTGTGCGCGTACCAGCTGTTGTGGTGCTGCGGGGCAAAGTCACGGCTACCCGACGCCATAAAAGAACAGCGGGTCACCGTAATGGGCATCAGTAGCTCGGGCAGTTCGTCGCCGACCTTGACGTCGTCGAAGAACAACTTGTTCGGCGGCTTCGGGTTCCAACCAGTGCGCCACGACTCCAGGCACTCTTCGGTACCGTTGTGCCAACCACCGCGAATCGCCTCAGGGCTCGGGGGATCTGCCGGTGCCTGATCTGCTTCCGTGCTGGGCTGGGCACGCTTGGCAGCCAGGGTCTTCTTCTCTTCCTCGCTCACCTCTTTCCCGAGCTGGTTGGCTCCGCCGTAGGAGAACAAGTTCGTGATGGTCTCGCAGACCGTCTCCTCACGCTGATTTGTGTAGAGCGTCTGGATCTTAGTGAAGTAACCCTCACCGAGGCGCGTGCGCTTGAAATCCGAGATAGAAAGCAAACGTGCCGTCGTGGTCAGGCGGTCGCCCAACTGTACCGGCAACTTGAAGAAGCTCTCGTAGCTGGCGAGAATGCCCACCGGCAGCTCAAGCAGTTCCTTCAACTGAAAGTGCATGAGGCGGCGGGACTTGCGGCCTTCGACGTAGGGCCAGCGGTAGGGCAGCGTGAGTGTGCAAATGAGCATACCTGCCTGGGCAATGATGCCGTCGTAGCCTTGGCTCTTGGCGTATTCCTCATCCAAGTACAGAGGGTTGCCGTCTTCGACGGTCTCGCACCAGTGGCGAATCAAGTACTCGCAACACGTGACATCCGATAGCTCGAGCGGGCCCGGCTCAGCGAGCTCGAGGATCTTATTGCGGTTGGCTGTCGATACGTGGGACGGAATTTGATCGGCGATGGACATGGGACCTCTTCGGGAATTCGATTAGTTCAGGAATGGCGAGTGGCTCGCCTAGGGCACGCGGTTCTGGAGGCTAGTGCTCAACGACAACCGTGGCCGGGCAGCGTTGCATACGCCGCCCGTGGTCAGCGCCGCTGAATGGCGACGCTGACTTTGGGTTTATCAGCGAATGCTAGGCAGTGACCGGGCCGAACATCTTTTCGGCGACGATGTCTTCCCAGTACGCCATACCGCCCATGCTGAGCTGGTACTGCTTGCCACGACGCAGGTGCAGCGTGGTCGGGGTCTCTTCGATGTAGCCCATGCCGCCGAAGATTTGAGAACCTCGGTCGCAAATGTGCTCGACACAGTGACTGGTGAAGGCCTTGGTCTTCGCCACGTAATCGAGCATGTCGCGGCCCTGATCCATATGCCAAGCTGTGTAGAGCACGATGGTCCGAGCTCCGTAGATTTCGATGGTACAGGTGGCGAGGTACTGCTGGATGACCTGCATCTGCCCGATGATACGACCGAACTGAACTCTCTCTTTGGAGAATTCAAGGGCGTATTCGTGCATGACTTCGGCGGTGCCGGCGCAGTATGCCGAGAAGATCACAGCTGCCTTCTGGACGACCTTATTGAGGATGGTCCAGCCGTCTCCGACAGGACCGAGCACCGCCGACTTCGGAACGGTCACGTTCTCGAACTTGACCTCGTACTGACGATCCCGCGCCATGGTGGGCAAGTGAGTGTGGGTGATGCCCTTGGTGTCCGAATCCATGATGAACATGGTGAGACCGGACTCCTCCCCCACCTTGCCGGCGGTACGGGTGACCACTAGTAACTTGTCGGCGCCCTTGGAGAACTCAACGAACATCTTGCTGCCGTTGATGACGTAGTTATCGCCGTCGGCTTTCGCCTCAAGCGCCACTGTCTTGGGACCAAATTCCCGGGTGTTCTCCTGAAAGCAGAAGGCGTAGACGGCTTCGCCGCCGATGATCTCTTCGAGCAACTCCGACTTTTGATCGTCGGTGCCGCCGAGCACGATGGCTTCCGCTGCAATGACAGCCGTGGAGAGATAGGGGCTCGGGCAAATCGAACGGCCCATCTGCATAGCGAGAATGGCTTGGTCAACCAGACCCCAGCCCATGCCGTCATGCTCTTCCGGAATCGCTAGACCCAGCCAGCCCATTTCGGCGAAGGAGGCCCACATCTCTTTGGAGAAGCCGATTTCTTCGTCTTTTTTCTCGAGGTTACGAACGAAATCGATGGTGCATTCCTTCTCTAGGTAGCGACGCGCGAGATCTTGGAGCTGCTTTTGCTCCTCTGTGTATTTCATGTCCATGATGATTTACCTAATCCTTAAAAGTTCGCGGTTACTTGGCCTGGTTGGGCAAGAAGGGCTTGCCCAGGGGGTCCGGAAGGCCGAGCAATCGGCGCGCAATAATCGTTTTTGAAGTGTCGACGCCAGCGGCTGCCACTCGGGAATGACCGTGCATCAGGTACTGGTCGACCATCTCGCCTTCCAAAGGCGCGTGCTCGGAGCCGTCCCAAAGATATCCGTAGGGACCCATGGCATCAAGGGCGAGGTTCGCGATCTCGGTACCAATGGTGGAGGCCCAGGCCTTATTCATAGCAGCTTCCGTGTTCGGCACCCTCTCGGCTGCCACACAGATGCACATCTTCTCCAACATCGTCCCAATCTCGACGCGAGTGGCCAAGGTGGCGAACTTGGAACGGATGGCAGGATCGTCCGAGAGCTTCTTGCCACCAAACTCGGCCTCTTTGACCCACTCGGCGACCTTGTTAAAACGACGCACACGAGCGGCAAAGGAGATGATCGCGAAACGCTCGTAGTCCAGCGCCTGCATGAGGTAGATGAAACCCTTGTTAATCTCACCGACGAGTCGGTTTTTCGGCACCTTGACATTGTCGTAGAATACTTCGTTGGTACGCTCAGCACCGGTAGAGCCGACGCACCACTGGGGCGTGTAGGTGAGGCCTTCGGCATCGGCATCCATGATGATGATGCTGACGCCCTTGTGCTTCTGCGCGTCCGGGTCCGTTCGGACGGCAACCCAGTGATAATCCGCAAAGTGCGCGGAGGTAATGAAGCGTTTGGTTCCGTTGACCAACCAGTGGTCGCCCTTGTCTTCACATTTACACTGCAGAGCCGCCAAGTCCGTGCCCGCCTGGGGCTCGGTGTAGGACAGCGCCCACTGGCACTCGTTCTTGAAGACCTTCGGAAGGAACTCGTCCTTCATCTCTTCCGAACCGTTGTGGAAGATCGTGTTGGCAATCACGCCGACGTTCTTGCCGACGATGGGTGCGTGAGCGAGTTCCAACTCTACGTTCAAGATGAACTGAGCGAGAGCGATGGGCTTCTTGGATCCGCCGTATTTCTCGGGGAAGCCCATTCCGAGCCAGCCTTTGGCCGCCAGCTTGTCCACAAAGGCGACACGCGCGGGGGTATCCACGAACATGCCACCACGGACCTCTTCCGTAAGTTCTGCTTCGAGAAACGCTTTTACTTCGTCTCGAAACCCTGCCTCTTCCAGGCTTAGATCAAATTCCATGGGAGTCTGCTTTCTTTGGTTTGTTCTGAGTTTTTCAGGGCAACACTGGGGACGGAGAACGCCGCGCAGTCAGCCGCGAGATAATCGTCTTGACGCCTAGGCGCTGGTTGATTCATTGAGGGAAATGGCACCGCACTCTGCAAGATCCTTGGTGTCAGCGTCGCTGTAGCCGATTTCCGCCATGACGGCCGGAGTGTCGGCGCCCATTTCAGGGGCCGGGTGACGAATGCGACCCGGCATGCTTGGGAGGTGGAACATGGGACCGACCTGGGTCTTCTCGCCCTTGTCCGGATCCGGAGACTCCAGCACGATGCCGCGCTCTCGAAGATGGGGATCTTTCACGACCTCATCGACGGAGTAGACCGGGCCAACGCATGTCTCTTCGAACATGAGCTCCTTCACCCACTCGTCACGAGTCTTGGTCTTGAAGATCTCGCGGAAGACGCGGAATCGTTTTTCCCGCTCTTCGCCTTCCACTCGCTGGTTCTCGATAAAGTCTTCGCGACCTAGCAGGCGGCAGAGGTTCTCGTAAAACCACGGCTCGACGCAGCCCACCGTGACGTACTTTCCGTCACTGCACTCGTAGATCGAGTACCAGGGGAAGGCGCCCGTCAAAAAGCTGCTGCCCCGCGTCGGCGCCTTGCCCGAGTCGGCGTAGGCGTTCACGCTGAGGAACATCATGGTCATCAACGTATCGACCATCGAAAAGTCAATATACTGCCCTTGACCGGTCCGCTGTTTCGCGATGATGGCTGTTGTAATGGCGAGGGCCGCTCCGATGCCGCCCGCGTTGTCAGCGATCGGGTTACCGGGAAGACCCGGCTTCCCATCGGGGCCACCGGTCATGTCCAAGAATCCAGCGATTCCCTGGTAGTTGATGTCGTGTCCGACCACCTTGTTGTAGGGGCCGTCCTGGCCAAAGCCAGACAAGGAGGCGACGATGATGTCCTCCTTAATCGCCTTGAGACTCTCGTAGTCGATGTTCAGGCGTTTCGCCACGCCGGGGCGGAAGCCTTCGACGACGACGTCCGACTGCTCGACAAGCTTTTTCAAAATTTCTTGGCCGCGACCGTTCTTTAGATTGAGTCGAATGCTTCGGGTGTTCCGACGAATCGGCGCTCCACGCGGGATCTTGAGTGCAACGCCCTTCTTGGAAATGGGCGGTTCGACGGTGATCACTTCGGCGCCGAAGTCTCCCAAAATCTGGGAGCTGTGGGGGCCGGGACCTAGGCGCGCCAGGTCGAGGATCTTGATGCCTGCTAGGGCTTGGGGTTTCTGATTCGACATAGGTTCTCTTCGATTCCCGCTCGATCTGCGGGACTGGGTCTACGGGACTGGGTCCGCGCCAGAGCACTGAACAACTTGTTGTGTCAGGGGATGAACACTGCGCTGGGGAGGATCGCCGGCGAAGTGGTGCTTCGGAGAAGAAGCGCGCCCTACATAGCCCTATCGATTCACCAAGTAAAGGATTCTCTCGGAGAGCGGGCAGCCTCCGACTGCTTGCCCGGAGTCGGAACAGACCGCTCGCCGAGTGCTGCGCCGAGCCGACCAACAAGCTTCGCCGATTAGCACGCCACTCAGTAAGGCCCCCTAGTGCACCGCTCAGCCTGCGCGCCGCCAACCTCGCCTCCCGCCCAAAGTGCTCGTGCTCGATGGTTACTGCGTGCAACGCTAGCAACAGGGGACGCGCTTTGATTCCCCCTGAAGCACGACACAAGCTCGAAACCTCGTCATGGCGAACGGCGCGAATTCTTTGACGGTACCAGACCGACACAGGTTTACCGGCACACCCATCGCTGCTCGTCGAAGGTACTCAGGCACAGCGGAGTAACGTACTATTGCGCCAGCGGGGTCGAGGCCCCGAGGCCTACGACTATGGACAAGACCGAACCCAACTCCGACGAGCCGCGCGACCGCGACAGCATGCAAGCTGGTTTCGACGAAATCTTCAACTCGATCATGGCTCACACGGCGGACAACATCATGTTGCTCGATCAGGACGGCTTGATTCGCTACATCAACGAAACCGTTCCGGACCTGACAGTCGATCAAGTGATCGGCACTTCGGTCTACAACTACGTGCCCGAAGATCAGCACGGCATCATGCTCTCCTGTTTCGAGCGAGTCGCAAACAGCCACAAACCCGACTCCTACGACAACGTCTACTTTCAAGAAGACGGCTCCGCGCTACATTTTGAATCCCGCGTCGGCCCCGTATTGCAGTCGGGCGAATTGACGGGATTCCTCGTCATCTCAAGAAACGTAACCGAGCGCCAAGATGCCGCTGCGGATCGCGATCGCTTCTTTGCGCTCT
This sequence comes from Polyangiaceae bacterium, assembly GCA_013214025.1. Lineage (GTDB taxonomy): Bacteria > Myxococcota_A > Polyangia > Polyangiales > Polyangiaceae > JABSRN01. Next base: position 14,237 of record JABSRN010000122.1, on the reverse strand, counting down.
CGTTGGATCTGGTCTGCGTGACGGGCCAAGACGGTTTCTTCAAGCGCGTCAATCCCGCCTTTGAGCGAATTCTGGGTTTCACCAGTGCGGAGATGCTCGCCCAGCCCGCCCACAAGTTCATCCATCCCGATGATCTAGAGCGCAGCGCGGAGGCCTACCAACTCCTCGCCGACGGACACCCGCTGCGAGACTTTGAGAACCGCTATCAGCACAAGGAGGGAGGCTACCGACGCATCGCCTGGCAGGCTATCCACGACCACCACACGCGCCAGATATACGGTGCCGGGCGAGACGTTACGGAACACCATGCGCTAGAGGAACAGCTCCGTCAGTCGCAAAAAATGGAAGCCATCGGCCAGCTCGCTGGCGGCGTCGCTCACGATTTTAACAACCTGACCCTAGCGGTTCTCATGAACGCCGATCTCGCTCAGACGAGCCTCGGCGCCGATCACCCAGTCTCCGCCCAACTAGAACAGATCATCAACGCAGGCGAGCGTGCCGCAGGGCTCACTCGCCAACTGTTGGCCTTCAGTCGCCGGGAGCCTCTCCGAACGGCTGCGATTTGTATCAATCAGCTGATCCGAGACTTTCAGCCGTTCATTCGACGGCTGATTCCCGCCAACATCGAGCTCGACACGAGTCATGTTACCGAATCGCTTGTGATCGAAGCCAATAGTGGGCAGCTCGAACAAGTCCTTGTCAATTTTTGCGTCAACGCACGGGACGCCATGCCCAATGGCGGGCAAATCCGAATCCAGACAACCAAGCTCACTCGCGACCTTTCAGCGGAATCCGAGAATGCAGCCAAGGCGGAGTTCGTAGAGCTCACGATCTCAGATAACGGCACCGGAATGGATTCCGTCGTCGCCGAACGCATCTTCGAACCCTTCTTCACGACGAAAAAGGTCGGCTTTGGCACCGGCTTGGGTCTGGCCACTGTTTATGGGATCATCGATCGCCACGGCGGCTGGGTCGAGGTGGACTCCTCACTGGGGCGCGGCACGACGTTTAAAGTATATTTACGCACCGCTACCTCGGCTGCGATCGCCAGTTCTGTATCGAATGCGCGGGTCACCGATGGCGGGCGTGAAACCATCCTCTTCGCTGAAGATGAAGAATCCGTTCGAGGCATCACCACCAAAATCCTGGAGCAAGCGGGCTATCTCGTGCGCGCCGCGGCCGACGGCGAAGCGGCGGTCGCGCTTTTCAAAGAACATGCCGATGACATCCAGCTGCTGCTGCTCGATATCGTCATGCCCAAGCTGTCCGGGGCCGAAGCCATGATCAGCATGCGCGAAATCAAGCCGGAGATCCCGGTGTTGTTCTGCAGCGGTTACACCAGCAGCAGCAACTCCGAGCGCGGCATCCCGGACGATGCCGACCTGCTAGAAAAGCCCTACCGGCCCAACGTCTTATTGGACCGCGTACGACGGATCCTGGACGATTCAGCAAGTCTCCTGACCCACCGACATTAGACCCACCGACATTGGCTCAACGGGCGCCCAAGGCTCCGATGGCACTCCTGTTGGTGACGCGCGCATCGATTGGCGTCGCTAGTAGCCGAAAGCCACGAACCGTGACTCTCGCCCTCGCCGGATAAGCAGCAAGGCTTTTCCGCCTGCAGCGTGCAGAGCCGCTCGAAAACGCGACACACTCCCCACTGCTTTTCGATTGATCTTCACGATCACATCCCCGCTTCGAAGGCCCGCCTTCGAAGCGAGTGAGCCGGGTTGCACCGCTTCCACTACTAGACCGCGCTGAACGCTATCCGGGATGCTGAAGCGTTGGCGTGCTTTGGCACCCAGCGCTCCCAATCGAAGTCCCTCACCGGCCGGCCCCTGCCGCACCGATGACAGGCTCGGCTTTTCCGCTTTTAGTTCCCCCAAAGAGACCGACAAGCGTTGGGTCTTGCCGCCTCGCAGCACCGATATGCTTACGGTTTTGCCCGCCCCCGTGGCCGCTACCCGATTTTGCAGCTGACCCACCGTGTCGGTCGCGGTGCCACCCACGGAGGTCACGACATCCCCCGACTTCATCCCTCCGCGACTAGCCGGCGACTCGGGCGAAACCTGCGATACCAATACGCCCCGCTTGCTGTCCAGACCCATCGCCTTAACGAGTTCAGCGGTGATCGGCTGGATCGCAATACCGAGCCAGCCGCGTGCCACCCTGCCGTGCTTCAACAGCGCATCTTGAATTGGACGCGCCATATTCGACGGGATGGCGAAACCGATGCCTTGATTGCCGCCCGTGCGGGACAGAATCGCCGTGTTGATGCCCACCAAACGCCCTTCCATGTCCACCAGCGCTCCCCCGGAGTTGCCGGGGTTGATGGCCGCATCCGTTTGAATGAAATCTTCGTAGTGGGTGATGCCGACGTCAGCACGGCCCTTCGCGGACACGATTCCCATCGTCACCGTTTGACCGATCCCAAAAGGGTTGCCCACGGCGAGGACGACATCGCCCAAGCGAAGACGAGCTGAGTCTCCGAACGGAAGCGGCACCAACCCCTTCAAGTCTCCCTTGAGGCGAAGAACGGCCAGATCGCTCTTGGGATCGGTCCCCACGATTTCAGCATCTAGCTCGCGACCGTCGGAAGTCGTGACGCGGATCTTCTCTGCACCTTCCACGACGTGATTGTTCGTCAATACAATTCCGTCGTCCGTCACCAGCACGCCCGAACCGAGCCCTCGTTGTTGTCTCGGTCCGGAGGGACCGGGGGGGCCAAAGAAGCGACGCAGCATGGGCTCCTCACGAAAGGGGCTCATGGCCGTGCCCTTGCTGAGGACCATCTTCGTAGATGCCACACTCACCACGCTCTTGATCGTCTGCTGGGCGATGTCGGCAATGCTCTTGCCGGTGCTTGCACCAGCAGCGTGAGCAAAGGCCGGGTGGGGTAACACCCCGAGAGCGACCTTCGACGGTTCTGCTTGTAAGCTGCCGGGAGTCAGCTTGCCCACTGCCACCTCAAGAACCTGAGGCTGAGCACAAGCGAGGGCCCATAACCCGCCCATCAGGATCCCGGCCAACAACGTCAACGATTTCTCGAACATTCGATTCTTGCGATTCACTCTAGACTTCCTTCGCGACAGCTGAATTCGCGGCCGCGGGGCCGCTTCAGAGAGCACTGGCCGGCTTCAGAGAGCACTGGCCGTCCGGTGAACAACTACTCGAGGACGAGATTTATTCCCGAATTTTTGGCTCACGCGGCAGGTCCGCCCCAGCCGGCTCATCCGTGAGCAAGCGCAGCGCTTTTGTAACGCGACGCCGCTTCCACTTCCGCTCTTCGAGGCACTCAGGCGAGCCGCGATCTAACTCTCGGCAGGCATCCGGTCGGACCGAATATATACTGCAAACCCAACCGTTGGAGTATTTCAACGACGCGCAGCGCCCCTCCGCCATGCGCAAGTAGCGGCCGTCGGGAAACTCACACACCACGGCCGCCCGACGCGGCCCGAGGCGCTCACAGTCGCTTTCGCTGACGGTCACGTAGCGGTCAGAATCAGAGAAGCAACAGGCTCCACATTCGATGCAGTGCACCGGGCTACGCCTCCCCGGTTGCGGCAACGGGGCTCCGGACGAAATAGCTCCCTCCGAGACTGAGCAGAATCACACCCAGTCCGCCCGTCGCGTAGCAGTAGATCCGAAAAAACTCGAGATGGCCGGACTCCGCCGCACCTAGGTCCTTGACAAGCTGGAGGGCCACAGATCCGGTGTAGCCCAAGGAATCCGCGATGTAGATGGCGAACACGGCGTTCCCTGTAGCTCGGGTATGCGCCATGACTCGATCGAAGAGCACCGAGCCGAACGGCACATAGGCGAGATAGGAACCGAGGCCCAACAGAAACATCCACCCGATTCCGCCGATGAGACCGGCATCTAGCAGCAAGGTAGCTCCCACGAGCAGCGCCGATCCCGTGATCATCACGCCGAATACTCCAAGCAGGGCCTGACGATTGTTCCGGATCAGCGCCAATCCCGCCATCGATAGGACCACAAGAACGGCGACGGGGATCTCGGTCTGAGAAAACAGCGCCGGTTTGTCGCCTAGCCCTAAGCTACGAAATAGCTCCACCCCGTAGTTGTCGCGAAAATCGCGAAAGGCCGTCAGAAGTAGGTAAAATACCAACAAGGGAACCAGGCCGGGCAAGAACTTCATGAGGAAGGCCTTTCGCTCCGGCCAGCCCATGGGCGTTCGTTTGGCCCGGGCTACCTCATCCCCAGCTGTCGGAACCGGCATTTGTTCCAACAGCCAGATACTGAGAACAAAAGCCGGCAAGAAGAGTAGCCCAGTGCTCACCGGCATCCACTCCGGGGCCACCCAGCCATCGGTAACGAGGCTACGGCCGATATCTTTGACGACACCGCTGGCAACGATGAACGAACAACTCAATCCCGCGAGCAACAGCTCCGAAACGCATCGCCCTTCCAAGTAGCTCACGACGATCCCCCACACCATCCCCAGCGGCAGGCCGTTCAAGAAGATAGCCGCCATCTTGTACCGGGCAGGAACCACCGCGAACAGAAGTAGGGCCAATTCGGCGATTACAATCAAGGACACCAACCAGCGACCTCTGCTATTTCGGTCCAACTCCGAACAGAGCTTCACGCCGAGATACTTGGAGATCATGTACCCAATGATCTGGCTGGTCACGAGGGCCGTCTTGAGCCCCAGAGCTCCCGCCCATACCGTCTGGCCTTCGTAGGACAACGCCGCGAAAGGTTTTCGAAAGGCGTACATGCAAAAGTACGCCGCAAAGGCAGCGATCATGCTGTAGGCAGAGAACCAAGCGGGGCTGGCCTTCTCCAAGCGATGCCGAAGAGTCATAGCTCAGCCGAGGTGCGGCAGGATGTACACGACGTGAAGCGTCGCGAGCACAATCTGAATCGCCGCGAAGGGAACGGCAGCCTTCACGAACGCGATGAAGCTCATGTCGAGTTTGTGTTTGTGCATGATGGTCACCGCCACCACTGTGCTGGCGGAACCGATGGGCGTGATATTGCCCCCCAGATTGGCACCAAAGATCACGGCCCACCACAGTCCCGATTCCCCATGTGTGCCCAGCCCTTCTAGTATTCTTGCGAGCATCGCCGCCAAAGGAATGTTGTCGGTCACTGCGCTGAACAGCGCCGAGCTGACCAGTGTGGATGCGACGCCAAGCTGAGGTCCCAGGGCTATCAATTGAGCCAGACCTTGGCCAATGAGAGCGAGTACCTGCGCATGCTCCATCACGTTGATGACGACGAACAGAAAAACAAAAAACAGCAGCAGGTCCCAATCCAGCGCCTTATAAAACTGGTCCACCTCATGTTTGAAACGGACCAACATGACTGCGGCAAATGCCATCGCCACAAAGCCCATGCCCAGCGGAGCCACGACCGGGAGAACTGAAGCGGTAGCGATACACACGATAAACAGGCAGGTCATGATGCAACTGCCGACGAAGAACGCCTGACTGACGATGCCGTCATTTTCGTCGAAGCCGGCAACAAGGGCAGTGGCTTCCTCTCTCTCTTGGTCGCTGGCGAGTCGCTGAATCCCGAAGGTCTTGGCCCCCATGACGATGGTCAAGGCGGTGGCCACCACGACGTAGGGCGCGGCCTTGATGAAGAACTCCACAAAACTGATACCGGCTGCCGTTCCGACGATTATGTTCGGCACCGAGCTGATCAGCGTAAGCAAGCCACCGATATTGGTGAGCAGGCCTTCTACCAGCAAGAAACCGAGCAACTTGTGGCTGCGTTTCAGCTTCGCGAGAGAGACCGCACTCAAGGCGCCCACGATAATCATCGCCGTCACGTTGTTGAGCACCGCAGAGAACACCACAGTCATGACGCCGTAGTAGCTCAGGAGAATGAGCGGATCGCCGCGTGACGCCTTGGTGAGCTTGATCGCGATCCAAGTAAACAGACCGCTCTTAGCGGTCACATCGATGAACAAGCTGGATCCGAAGATGATGGTAATCACCCCCCAGTCCACGGCAGCGATGAATACCGGCACCGCCATCTCTTCGCCGAAGACGTTGAGCAGGGGTCCAAAGGGCAAGAGATGAAAATATGACCCCACGAAGAGGGATATCGCGGCAAAGACCCCAGTGATGAGACTCTTTTTGGCGTGAATCTTTTCTTCGAGGGCAAGCGACAGAACCATGGCTACCAAGATCGCGGCGCAGATCAGCGTCACGGAGAACGGGACCGAATGATGCGTGTGTTCTGTCATGACTCAGATCATCAACAGCGGAGTTTGGCGCAGCTCTACCGCCAACAAATAGGAAGCGCCATGCATAGCGAGTTGGCCCCCTTCGGTCGCGCGGAGAATCAACAGATCGATTTCGTGCTCTGCGATGAGGTTTTGATAATCCTGCAGGCTTCTGCCGTTGCGAATTTGGGGCTCGACTCCGAAGCCATGTCCAGCGGCGGCTAAGGCCTCCTGGCAAGTCGCTGTATATTCGCGGGGTTCTTTGTGCAGCTGCTCCATGATCGCGTTACGGGCAAACTCCGTGTTGATGCCTTCGATCTTGGAGATGGCGTCCAGATAGCGTTCGAATACGCCATCATCTTCGATGTGGGCGAGATGCAAGACTCCCTGTTCCCGAGTTAAGCGCGCCCCCCAGTTCACCATCGCGTCGTCTCCAGCCAGATGGTCTGTCGCGACCAGCACACTGTCCGTGTCGGAGTCTTGCCAGAGCTTCGGCGAGACCTCCAAGGGATGCGGCACAACGAGAATCGGTAGCTCTGTGGCGCGAGTGAGCACGTTCACGTATCCGCCCAAGCTGAACGGCCACTTCCAGGCGTCGCTCTTCATGTTGCGATAGGTACAGATGAGATCCGGTTGGCTGCGCTCTACGAGCTGGACGGCTTCCGAAATATCTTGGTGCTGGTCGCCCCCTACGGAGCCCCAACGAACGCCTTTGCCCAGCACGCCAAGAAATCGCTTGAGGCCAATGCCGAATTCCTCCAGCTCACTCCCCTCCAGATCGCTCAGAATCATTACAGAAGAAATCTCGGGCCTGTTCAGCTGAAATCGGCGTTTATCCGCCGAACGAAACGCACTCTCAAAATTGTCGGCATCCAGCATGCCCACAGCCTAGCAAAGCCATGCCCCCGCGTCGCACTATCTACCCTAGGACGCAGGTTCGAGCGAGCGAGGCTGCGTGTCCAGAACATGGAGATCGAGCATGACCCGCGCTCGCGCCAAGACCTCACGAGCATCGTTCTTCCATCGACTGACGTCGGGTGTAAGAGCGTTGTAGGCGATGGCATCGTAGCCAAAATGCTGGGCGATATAGAGGGCTCGCTCATTGTGAAATCGCTGGGACACGATGACCACTGATCCTACGCCGAATACTCGGCGCGCTCGAATCAATGAGTCCAGCGTTCGGAAGCCAGCGGGATCTTTCATCAGACTTTGCTCAGGAACGCCCGCCTGTATCAAGGCGTTGAACATGTCCGTCGGCTCGTCGTAGCCCCGCCCGTCATCGTCGCCACTCAGCAAGAAAAGCCGCACCCTGCCCTCGAAGTACAGACGAGCGGCCGCCTCCATGCGGTATCGAAAGTAGAGGTTCGGGCGCCCGTCCTTGAGCCGGGCGGTGCAGCCCAGAACCAACGCGACTCGCCCCGCGCTGATATCAGAGCTGTGGTTGAAGCTTCGAACATGCTCCTGTGCCACACGGCGGTGACTCGCTAGCAGTCCCATAGCACCCACAAACAGGGCACGGCTCATCACCCTGCGTAGGCTCCACACCGTCGCCAAGCGCCGTACAGTGGTGAAGCTTCGTGGAGTTGGCGAGCCATTCACAACAGCGTGAACGAGAGACGCCAGCGCGTCTATTCCTGAATCATTCGACAAAAGGGGAGAACACTGTCGGCCCGATGCGCGGCGAGGCGCGACAGCTCTCAAACGGCGAGTGGCCGTTCAGTCTATGCGGCAGAGGGCGTCGTGATATTTCGCGCCTCGTCAAGCTGCTCAAATTGCCCCCTGTGGACAAGCCAGCGGTCCGGACTGAGCGGTCACTCCCGACGCCTCGAAAGACACATCCACAGCTTAGGATACAGCTAACCCGCGGTGAATACGCGAGCCAGTGAGCCGAGACTGTCGGATCGGCAAGATTTCGCCCGACTGCTACCAATTAGACCCAGGACAACCGGAGCAGTGGTGCGGCAAATACCCAGCTGTTCCGGCCGGGCGCCCGCCCCTCGAATAGTGCCCATCCCTCCAAGGTTTATGCCCAAGCAAGCGATGCCTAGCCCATCAAGAATCGGTCATCAACCGATCTTGAATGAGGTTGAACGCCCCCGACGCGAGCGCTCAATCTTCGTGTCTGAACCCAGGCGAATCGCTGAGCGTTCGATGGGCAAGAACGCCGCAACCCACATGTCGCTCCGCTCAGCTGACCCGTCCTTCGTCCCGTGACACCCGAGCCGCTGCACTCCATCTCGAAGACGTTAACGAATTTCGACAAACCGAACGGTTGGGAAACGGGGAAACACACTGTCGTAGGAAAGCCTCGGCACAGGGCCGTCGCAACTTTCCGACTCGGGCAGTGCAAGACTTCAGCTTCTGTGGCACGCTCATCACTGGTGGCTGAAGTGTCACCTTCATCGAGGGGGAAACGATGGACAACGTTGGAAGCGCCGCATGCGGCATTGCCTCCGATCAGGCACATCAGGGGTTACGACAGCTCGACGAACTAGGGCCGAGCGCTCTCTCATCACTTATGGGCTATTTGTCGAGGAGCTGGGATCCAGCGCCGATTCAAGATCTAGACGCGCCGGCCAGACGGAACCTGCAACAGCAACGTGTCCGATACGCCGCCTTGGATTTGCAGGAACCCATCGAAAAGATCGCCCGGCAAACCCAGGGGCGAGGTCCCACCGAGCACTTTCGAAACATCGTAGAACTGATCAACGTTCGAGACTCCGCGCGTCTGCGACAGCTGCTCGCTCAGCGTCGCACCGACGATGTGCACGTACGCGATCTGCAGCGCGCCACCCCCGAGGCCCGATGCTTCAGCATGCAGCTGGGCCTGCTGCTGCAACAACTATGCACTATTTGGCTCGCGCCCCACGCGCCCGAGCGCAAGGTCTGGCAGGCCGAGTGGCAAGACGCTCTGCGCAATCACTTCGCGGGGCTCTGGGAATGCAGTGGCGAGCACGACTTGCTGATTCTCGACCAGTGTGTCGCGCCCGCAGACGCCAATTTCAGTTATCTGTTGGCCAGCTCGGATGAGCTTCGCTGTTGGTGGATAAGCAACATCGAAGACTTGCCCACCGACATTGCTCGCGAGTGGCGTCTCCCCCTAGGCAACCAGGCGTGCCTCGCACGCATGCGCGCCTTTGCGGCTTGGTATTGCGAGGAGCCAGAACGACTGGCGCCCTTACATGACGACCCAGCCGACCTTCACGGTGCCGCCAGCGACTTGGTCAGCTTGATCGCCACCCGTGAATTGGTGGATCGCTGGGTGGTCTGGACCTCTGCTAACTGGAAGCCGCAGCTCGGCGCCTAGGCCTGACTAGGGTCCCAACTAGCACTGCGATCCCGACTCCGCTGCCGGCTCGAGCCAGATGAGTCGTTCCAGCTCGGTCAGACCATCGGTCAGGCACGCCGGCCCGGGTTGCAAGATGATGCACGGGTCCATCTCGTAGACTCGACCGTCCCGCACTGCCGCGACATCCCGCATGCCGGGACGCGAAAGGGCCGCCTCTGAATCAAAGGCTTTTCCGCACCAACAGCCGATATACACTTCGGGATCCGCGTCCACCACTTGCTGCAAGCTCAGCACCCGGTCTTTGGCCATGGGCAGCATCGCTTCCTTGGCGAAGACGTCGCGTCCTCCGGCGATATCGATCAACTCGCTCACCCAAGCGATACCGCTGATGATCGGATCATTCCACTCTTCGAAATACACGCGCGGCCGATAGGAGCGCCCCGCGTAACGCTGGCGTACGATCTCGATGCTCCGTAGATACTGCCCCACTAGTTTCTCGGCCACAACCGGTTCGCCCACCAGACGGCCCATCGTAAGAATGACTTCCAATATCTCGTCGAGGGAGCGCTGATTGAATATCAGCACCTGCAATCCCGCGGCGATCAACTTGGAAGCGAGATCGGCTTGTATGTCCGAGAAGCCGATGACCAGATCCGGCTTCAGCGCGCAGATCTTCGAAACGCTACCACCGATGAAAGCCGACACCACCGGTTTGTCACGACGGGCTTCTGCGGGACGTTCGGTATAGGCACTGATGCCAACGATTCGTTCCTGCTCCCCCAAGGCGTACAAGATTTCCGTGGGTTCTTCCGTCAGACAAATAATTCGTCGAGGACCTCGAGGCATAACCGGTGACACGCCGCCGTTGTATCCCGCGAGGCGGCGCAAAGTAAGCGTTCTGCTCCCGCGCCAGGCCGACTTAGCCGCGCACGGGACCGGGGACTACCCTCCGCTGCCGACATGCGCGGCCGGAAGAAGCCGTGGTGATGCCGTCAGATGCCCAATATAACTGGGCTCCCAAAGACACTCACCGGTGTCATTGTTGCGTTGTTCGTGGCGTCCACCAACCCCTGCAAGCGATCCATTCGGCAGAGCGCATCACAACCGTGTCCGGGCGAGCAATGCCCCCTTTCATTCGCTCAGCTTCGCAATAGAATCCCGGTCATGAAGAACGTTGTCGTTACGGGAAGTGCATCGGGTCTGGGCGCAGCCATCGCTGGTCGATTGCTGCAACAGGGGGCTCGGGTCATCGGTATCGATCGACACGATGCCGAAATCGCGGCGGACCTAAGCCAAGCCACCGGTCGAGACGAAGCCGTGGAACACGCACTGTCCCTCGCGGATGGTGTGCTCGATGGCGTGGTGTCCTGCGCTGGACTCGGGCCTTACGATGAAAGCCAAGCCATCATGAGCGTCAACTACTTCGGCGCTGTGGCGATTCTCGACGGACTCAAAGACGCCTTGAGTCGCGGGCACAACCCCGCCGCCGTAGCGATCTCATCCTTGGCAGCCGCGGTGAAACCCATGGTGGTCTCCGAATGTTTGGCGGCCTGCCTCGACGATGACGAAGCTAAAGCGCGTGAAATTATGAAGGAGCAGGACGGCAATCCGGCCTACATCACTGCCAAAAGAGCGCTCGCCCAGGCCGTCCGGAGACGGGCAACCGAATGGGGGCAGCTAGGAATTCGGCTCAATGCGGTCGGCCCAGGAACAATGCAGACACCAATGCTTGATCGGCTGATGTCGGAAGAGAAACACGCAGCCGGAATTCGTTCCCTGCCCGTGCCCCTCAATCGGGTCGGCTCAGCGGATGCCATCGCCGGAACTGTGTGTTTTTTGCTGGGACCGGACGCCAGTTACGTTCACGGCGTCATGCTCTACGCTGACGGCGGTTCCCAAGCGTTCTTGGCCCCCGACGATATCTGACAATCTGACATATTGTTCAGTTATGTAGCGCAAAACTGCAGCGGTTTCGGAGCTCCTCGCCGCACTGCGGCACTGCCGCCGGCCAACGTGCGTAATGACTACACGGAATTCGCGTGTACACTAGCGCCATGAATCAACGCTTTTGGCTTCCGCCTGCCTACTTATTTCTTTCCGGAGGCGTTGCCTTAGCCTGCGGAAACGCCGCCCCGGACGCCCTGTTCAATACCGCTGGCAGCGGTGAAGGTGGGCTAGGAGGCTCATCAGGCACCGGTGGGGCCGCAACTGGCACCGCGGGCGCCGGAACCAGCACGGGAGGCACCGTAACGGGAACCGCCGGCACAGGCACCGTAACGGGAACCGCCGGCACAGGCTCGAGCACGGGCGGCAGCGTCAGCAATAGCACAGGCGGCAGCGTCAGCAGCACGGGCGGCACTGGCCCGGTTGCCTGGACTCCGCCACCCCAGTCAGATCCCTCGCGACCCGACCTCTACGATGTAGGCGCCTGTATCAACGATGGGGATCTAGCGATCGACTGCGGTCTTGGCGAAGCCGCTAACGAGTGCGGCAAAGTGCGTAACGAATGCGTGAGCATCTCCGGATTTTCCGCAATCGTCGACGAGCCTTGCGTCTCCCAGTGCATGATTGATGAGCTAAACCGCCAAGCCGATATGGCAGGCGGCGATGCTCCGCGACCCACCAAAGCCTGCACAGACTGTTATGCCTTACTGATCACATGCTCGGCCGATTTTTGCGCGCGTGAATGCATCATCAACGCCTCGGGCGACAACTGCCAAAATTGCGTGTTGAACGAGTGTGGGGTTGGTTACGATAAATTCGTGGACTGCGCGGGGCGCGCAGCCAACGACGCCCAGTGCGGCGTGCTCTCCGGCGACGAGTGAGCCTCGCAGTTGGGAGTTGGCCCCTGGGGGCTGGGCTGAGCCCCCAGCCCCTGATCGGGCCGTAGTGCTTGCGCATTGGTTGGGCTTCCGGCATGAGGAGCGCCTTCCGTAATGACTCTCGGTGATGCCCAGCCCCCAGCAACGAGATGCCAGCACTCCGCAGGCGGCCCCCCATGACGCAAGGAAAAGGCAATGGCGGCTCACTCCTGCCGAGCAACGTGACCGCCTGGACCCGCGCGCCCTTGGAGCTGACACGCCGTGCAGCCGAAGATATTCCCCTGTTGCCCAGCCAGGACCACATCACCCTGGTCAGCCTGGCAGCGCTGACGGGGTTGCTGGCTGGACTGGCTGCCGAACTGCTACGCGTGCTCGTCCGCCTCTTCGGTGTGTTGATGTTCAGCCCAGGCTCCCTTTGGGAGCTCGCCACGGACCGCGGCTCTCCCATGAGCCAGCGCTTCGACGCCGAGTGGCCGAAAGTCGACACCCACTTCATGGTCGTCGGGCTCTCGACGGCACTGCTCATGTTCGCTTGGGGGTACTACCGAGACCACCGGAACGGAGTGCCGGAAGGGCACCGGAGCCGTAGCCACCAACTCGGCATCGCCGTGGGCGCCGCTGCCCTCGCCCACGGCGTTCTTCAAGTTCTCGTGGCAGCGGCCGATGCCGTGACGCCCGGGCACTCGGGACTGTTATCGGTCTTCCAACACACTCCCTGGTGGGGCCTTTGCGGAGTCGCCTTGGTGGGCGGTGTCGCAGTGGGCGTACTGGCCCACTATCTAACGGATGCGCGCGGCGAGGGAGTGCCCATCGTCATGAAATCCGTCGCGCTCAAGAGCGGCGCCATGCGAACTCGGTCGGGGCCGATTTTTGCCGGTACGGCTGGGCTTACGGTTGCCAGCATGGGCTCTGTCGGACTCGAAGGTCCCGTTTTGGTCTTCGGCGCTGCCAGCGCGTCCGGTCTGGGACAAGCGCTCGGACTGTCTCGAGACCGGCTCCGGGTGTTGGTAGCAGCAGGGGCTGCCGCGGGCATTTCGGCTGGCTTCAACGCGCCCATCGCAGGAGCACTTTTCGCACTGGAAATCGTCGTCGGTGACTTCGCCCTCGCCACTTTCTCGCCGGTGGTGATCGCGAGCGTCGTCGGGACGGTCGTGCACCGTTCGATTGAGGGGGACTTCCCCGTGTTTGCCGGCGTGGATTTCGTCATGAAGTCCAGCTACGAGATCTGGCTCTACATCCCCCTCGGCCTCTTGTGTGGCGCCGTCGGAACTTTGTTCGTTCGCAGCGTCGAGAGCATCAGCTCTCGCTTTCAGCGCCTGACGTCCGGCGTTCCCAACTTTCTTCAGCCCGCCATCGGATTGCTCGCCATCTGTCTGATGGCGGTAGCTTTGGGTCGATACGAGGTGCTCGGCTCTGGATACGATACGCTTCAGAACCTACTCAACAACCGGCTCACCGCGACAGTGGTCGGCGTCATCCTGATAGCCAAAATTGCCGCGACTTCCCTCACGCTGGCATCGGGCGGTGTCGGGGGGGTGTTTTTTCCGAGCCTCATGATCGGCGCCAGCGCAGGCAGCCTTTTCGGTGCGGGCGCCCAGCAACTCCTCGGCGACCGAATCGCTAGTCCCGCCTCGTATGCCATCGTCGGCATGGGAGCTGTGCTCACCGCCGTTCAGCACGCGCCGCTGACGGCCGTCGTCATGGTGTTTGAGCTATGTAACGACTACAACATCATCTTGCCGCTACTGGTGGCTTGTATCCTCAGCACTTTGGTGGCCACTCGGGCACTCGGCATGAGCATTTACCAACGCGTTCTTAAACGCGAAGGAATCGTGTTGTCCCGAGGCAAGGAACAGAATCTGTTGCGCAGCATCAAGGTCTCCGAAGCCATGCGCACCGAGATCTGCAAAGTCCAACAGTCAACTCG
>JABSRN010000121.1 GCA_013214025.1 Polyangiaceae bacterium | reverse complement strand
GCTGGAGAAGTCATTTTATGGAGCGGTAAGCTAGTCATGGTAGGTTATTCTGGGAGGCTGAGGTCATCGGTTCCGGTGTCGAAGCCGCCCGCACCAGGCGGCGGTCGGTTTTCGTCGATGTAGGGAGAGGGGGGCGTGGCGGGCGTGCTTGGCTTCCGTGTGCTCGGGCGCGGGGCTTGCGGCGTCGGTAGAGCGGGTACTGGCTGGGACCGCCGGGGAGGGGCCGTGTCCGTAGGTTTGGGTGCGGAGGGTTTCGATTCCGCCGGAGTCGATTCTGCTGTGTCGGGTTGGGTCGCTCGAGTCGTCGCGCTCGATTCTCTCGCCGTGCCTGGGCGTGGCGGCGTGCTGTCGGTGGCTGCATCCGCGGAGTCCGCCGATGGTGTCGCGCTCAACGAGACCGTCGTTTCTTGCGGAGTGGCGAGCTTGGGTCTGCTCACGGGCTCGTCAGCGGGGGATTGGAAGATGGCGGCGAACACGCCTAGAAGCAGCACGGCCGCCAGGGCGGGTCGCGTCCAATGGATCCCCTTTGCGGGACCGCTGGGGATTGCCGACGGCGACGATTCTTCGTTAGTCGGGGAAGACGCTGGAGGCTTCTCGGGCTCGTCTTCGCTGGTGGAGACCTCGGCTGTGCGCGCCGGGGGATGTGCATCGATGATGGCTCGAATGGCGTCTAGCTCAGGCGTGCTACCGGCGAACTTCTTGAGATCGTCCGGAGTCGCGAGGCAATCCGCTGCGCGAATGGCATCGCTTAGCGCTTCGCTCATATCCAGTGCTGACGAGTAACGTCGATCCGGCAGTTTCGCCATCGCCTTTCGGCAAATCGCATCGAAAGCCGGAGGCGGCTTGTGTCCCACCTGACTGGCGGCGGGCACTACCTTCACCAGGATCTGATCATGGGTCTCGGTGGCGTCCATTGGGTCGAAGGGGAAACGCCCGGTCAACAGGGTCCACAAGAGCACGCCGACGCCGTAGATGTCGGCGGCCTCTCCCAGCACTTCGCCGCGGACTTGCTCAGGAGCTATGAAGCACGCCTTGCCGTATTCCAATTCGTGGGCGGTGTACGGCAGCTGGGCGGTGATGCGCGCCGTGCCGAAATCCGAGAGTACGAGTCGCCCCTCGTGAGTGAGCATGATGCTGGATGCACTGAGGTTGCCGTGCACCAAGGACAGCGGCGCGCCGCCCTCCTGCAGCTTGTTGGAGGCGGACAGGGCGTCGAGTAGGTTCAGGCACAAGCGAGCGGCGACCGCGGGCGATGGAGCGGTGACGTTGAGCAGTGCGTTGAGATTGCTGCCGTCGATCCACTCCTGGCTGAGGGCATGAGTGCCATCAAACTCAGCGAGCTCATGCAGACGCATGGCGTGAGGCTGACCGAGCCCCGCGGCGATGCGGTATTCTGCGTAGAAGGCGCTGACCGCTGCCGGACTGTTCGCCAACTCATCGGAGAGTTGGCGCAGGGCGACCACCGGCCCTTGATTGTCACGGTAGGCAAGCCAAAGGGGGCCGAGAATGCCGCTCCCCAGTTTTCCGATAATGCGGAATGGACCGATGTGCCCGGGCGGCTCGGCTGTCTGGGAGCCGGGGCTCGATTCGCGTGGCTCATCGGGCCGCTTTGGGGATAGACGCAGCGGGATCGGAGATGGCGCTGAGCGCCGTCCGCCATCGGGTGATTCGATCTGGCTGGTAGCGCGCTGGGGCACTGGGCGTCCGGAAGGACCTGGCTGCTCGGAGATGGCTGGATCCCCGCTCACGGTGGGACGCCCGGAGGGCGGAGCCCCGGACACTAGGGGCGCTGGGACGTTCGACGATCGCCCGCTGGATTTGTCGACCAGATCCGCTGCGGGTTCGCCCACGATGGTGGCCCGATCAAATACCCCGTCGCCCTCGTCGGTAGAGTCGTCGGTGGGGTTGTCTGCTGTGGTTGCAGTCCCGCCCATAGAGGCGGCTTCCGGCTGGTCTCCAGGCTGTGTAATCCGTTCGAACACCCCTTCGCTGTCCATCTTTTCCCGTCCAGCGAGTGTCGGTCGACCCGAAGGACGTTCGTGGTCGTCTGGTTCCTCCGGCCGATACGAGACGGTGGGGCTGGTCGGGCTGTCGTCCTCGTCGGGCTCGGGGGGCTTGCCTGTAACCGCCGGGCTGGTGACCGCCATCGAGCGGGTCGTCAGGCGCGTGAGCAGGCCGCCTGCAAAAAACTCAGAGAGAGCTAGTTGGGCCTCGTTATTGGGCAATTCGCTGGCCGTCAGAATGTCCTGCAGAGTGCGTTTGCCGTCCACCAAGGCCAGTAAGCTTTGGTGTGGCCCGTCCAGATCGTCACGAAGCAGTACCAATCGCTTGGGATCCACTCGAACCACTTCATCAAGTGGCGGGAGCTCAGGGGAGGACGCGGTCACAATGTATATGATGCATGACTTGAGGCGCGGCGGCATAGTAGTGGGGATCGGCTGGCCGTCCTTCACTAGCCGCCCTTCGGCCTGAAATGACCGAGGCCCCACAGCTCAGTGCTACAGGGCCTCGGTTGGGGCGGTTCCCCGGGGTCGTCGGGAACGGACTACAGGATGGCGCCCTTGACCTTGAGGTCCATGAGCTTGTCCATGTCCAAACCGAACTCTTGGAGGACCTCGTCCGTGTGCTCGCCCATTTCTGGGGCGCGCTGGAGGGGCGAGGGTGCATTGTCAAACTGAATCGGATTGCTTACGAGTGTCAGATCTCCGTGCTCGCCGGTGTCAACGGTTTGCAGGTACCCGTTGGGCGCAACCTGGCAATCGTCGTGCACCGTGGTGGGGGTTTGCATGGCGCCCCAGGGAGTTTCCATGGTGGAGAATCGGTCGGTCCACTGAGCGAGAGTGCGCTCGCCGATGGTCTTGCTGAGCTCGGCGATGCAAGCTTCGCGATTCATGTAGCGCTGCATGCCGTCCTTGAAGCGCTCGTCCTTCTCTAGCTCCGGTCGCTCCAAGCGCTCACACACCTCGGGCCAGTAGCGGTCAGGCTGCAGGGCGAGCAGAATGAACCACTTGCCATCCTTGGTCTTGTAGGTGTTGGTGATCGGGTTGGGAGACGAGGTGCGAGGGTGGCTGGGAATGCCGCCGTCCAAAATTTTGCTCGCCACGATGTCGGGCGCCATCGTCCACATGGCGGTGTTGAGCAGAGAAACGTCCACCTCGGAACCTCTGTTCTCACGCTCCTTGCGGAACAAGCCACCCATCACGCCCTGGGCCACTGCCAAGGCACCGATGGAGTCGCCGAAAGCAGCACGCTGCATGACCGGCGCGTCGGCGCCTTCTGGAGTGATGCCGCCGCCAACTCCGCCGCGCATCCAGAATGCGGTGGCATCGTAGCCGCCCTTTTCCTTGTCGGGACCGCGAGCGCCCTGACCATGTCCGCGCACGTAGACGATCTTGTCGTTGTGTTTCTTGATGTCCTCGTACTCGATTTTGAGCTTCTGGCGCGCGTCCGGCAGGAAGTTCGTTAGGAAAACGTCGCACTCCGCGGCCATCTTGTAGATGAGCTCGAGACCTTCGGGTGTGCCGATGTCGATGCCGACGCTGCGCTTGTTGCGATTGGATTGCTGCATCAAGAAGTCCGGGCCGGGCTGGCCCATCATGAGGCCTACAGTGAGCCCGCGTTGGGCGTCGCCGCGCACAGGGTGCTCGACCTTGATGACGTCTGCGCCCCAGTCCGCGAGGATGGCTCCTGCTGCAGGCACAAACCAAAATTGTGCGACCTCGAGAACCTTGATGCCTTTAAGTACGTCTGTCATGTGCTCATCTCCGTTGGCTTTCGCGCCTCCCAGGGATTGTAACAACAGAGCCATATTTGTCCTATTGTTATATTGAGGAGGCTGTCGGCGCGGAGTTGAGCACGCCCGGCGGGCGTGGACCAGGGCATCTCGGCGGGCGTGAGCGGGTGTACAGTCTCTGGGCTGCTGGGCGCTGAAAAGCGGGGGCTGACCGGGCATCGAGGGGGCGCTCACCGGGCCTCGAAAGGGTGTAGTTGTCTTGGTTGGCGGGCGCTAAATGCCCATTTTGTGGTGTGTCATCGGGACCTCACATACGCGTTTGCGCTGGTTATTCCTTCTCCGCTGGGTTGTGTATTTCGGAATCGATCTGGTCGGCAACGTTGGCGAGCCAAGTGGCTCCGGAGTTCAAGAAACTCTCTCCGATTCGGACGAAGCCGATCGCGGTGGTGGTGCCGAGCTGCAGGAGGGAGCCTGCGAGGCGAAGGGCGGGTGCTGCCGATGCCGTTTGCTTAGTGGGTGTCATAGGGCGACTTTCACGTTCGGGGAGGGCAGGGGTCGGGGTCGTGTTGCCCGAGGATGTCGAGCTCGCTGGTGATTTGTTCGAGGATCCGGGCGCTAGCCTCCGAATTGGTATCGGGGCTGGCGCCGAAAAGACTGTCTGCGAAGCGTTGCAGGGCGTTGGGTTTGTTTTGAGTCATGGCGGGTTTTCCTAGGCTGCGTTGCTGCACTCAGTTGCGGAGCTTCAGTTCCTTGGCGACGACAGTGTCGATCTCGTGGGCCACCTGACCGAGGATCGTCGCGCTTGAGGTCAGCAATGTCTGTCCAAGTCGAAGCAGCTCGCCGGTGGTGTTCGTGCCGACGTCGATGAAGGCGTTGATGATTTGAGTGGTTTCGGCGTTGAGGCGGATTTCGGTGTTGTTCTTCATGATTTGATTCTCCGTTGATGCCGGCTTGATACCGACTGTGTGTGTCACGCCAGGGAATATGTGTCACGGGGTGACACTTGTCAACGAAGATTGTGTCACGTATGCGGCGGCGTTGCATAAGTGTTAGTAATTAAACATAAAAAAGCGTGACTCATTTTGCGGAGCCCTCACCTGCACGGTCTTCACGGAAGCAAACTGGCCATTTGAACGTGTCACGCTATTTTGGCTAGAGCGCCGTCCGGACAGTTACTGTCGGACTGTCAGCGAAGCCCATGTGGGCAACTGTGCGATATTGCGAATGTTCCTTGTTTGCACAGAATGCGAAGTTTTCGTGCAGTGCCGCTGTGGGTTGGGTGCCGGCAGATATTGTCCGGCAACAAGGTTGGCAAGCCGCCACCGGGGTGGGTCGCTTCCGCCGCGGTGGCGTCCCATCGGAGGGCTGGGTGTCGGAGCAAGAGTGCCCGACGGCGCCGACGGAGTCGGAGTTGTGCTCGGCCTAATTACGTCGGCGACCAGCCAGGTCTTCCCGCCTCGCCTCGATTTTGCGGCTCTTCGTGTGGCATCCATGTCACAGCGGAGTGTGCCAATGCTCAACATCGGTGGCTCAACGGATCGCTGAGCGACGGGGACGTTTCGTTTCGGTTCGGCGCTTAGTGACAGCGGCAAGCGGCTCTTCCGCGATATTTCCATGAGTGCTGTCGGGAGAAGTACGGACAAGGGCGGGAAATGACGCGGCGTGTTTCGCGCTGAACTCTGTCCGGCCGACTCTCCCTGCAGTGGCGTTAAACATCTGGCACTGCCCGTGCATAGTTGTCTGTTGTCCTCTCGGACAAACCACTGATTCTCCCATGCTTTCGAATCTTCTTTTTTGCTTCTCTCCGCTTTCCCAAGAAAACAGGGACCGGCAGGGGGTGCCGACAATGACACTCCCTAGTTCGCTCGACCTCGCGGTATTCCGTATGTCGACGTCGAGCTTCGTGGTCCCCCGCAAGTCCTAGTCTCCGTTTTTTGGGAGTTTCCCGATCTGACGAAGTGGTGGCGCCACTCTCTCATCCCCCCGATCCCCACACACCTAACGCTTGAGGTTCCCCATGTCCGACCAACTTAGCAGTCGCCAGTCACATGCCCGACTCAGGATCCCGAACGAAATCGCGAACCTGTCCACCGCTCCCGCGCGCAACGAGCTCACGCGTCTGCGATTGCTCGCCCGTGAAGCCGATTCCGATGCCTTGGGCGAGGGAGCGTGCATGCGTTCCGTGTGGCAAGACGTGTTGAAGCAACGGCTCAGCATCGCTACCACCTTCTCCGATGCGACTCGACACTATGTGGTGTTGCGCGAGGGGGCGCCCGTGATCGCTGAGCCGCTCAGTCAGCGTGAGTGCGATATTCTTTCTCGGGTCCTGTTGGGCCGCACCGGCAAGAGCATCGCCCAAGAGATTGGTCTCGCGGGATCCACCGTTGCCACCTACGGCACCACGGGATTGCGCAAGCTCGGCATGCAGTGCCGGGAACACGCTGTGCCCCTGGCACTCTTGATGCGCGTCGAGTACCAGCTAGCGGCAGGCCGTACCACTGAGTACATGATGGATGGCGCGATTTACGTCGTTGTGAGCGTGGCTCTGAGTGATTTTTGCCTTAACTCGGAACTCACCGCTGCCCAGAGCCGGGTGCTACGTCTGCTCTTGTCTGGCGCGTCCAACGCAGACATCGCGGTGGATCGCAGGACCTGTCTGCACACAGCGGAGAATCAGGTAGCCGCCGTATTCGGCAAGTTCTCGGTGAGCAACCGCTTCCGTTTGCTAGATCCGGTTCTTGAGGCAGGACAGCCCGTCAGCGCCGCGCTCGCCGTCTCCTAGCAGGGTGGCTGCAGGCCTTTGAACAGCGACCGTTACTGTCGCGGTTGCCCGAGCCACGCCTCGCAGTCGCTGTGGCTTCAGAGCTGTGGCTTCAGAGCTAGCGGATTCAGAGTGGGTCGTGACGATGCAAGATGGTGCCGTTCTGCCCGCCGGTCCAGACGTGACCATCGCCGGAGCTCCACACATCATTGAGGGAGTTCTGGGTGCCCGCCGACTCTGCTTGCCAGCTGACGCCATCATATCGCAGGATGGTACCTCCCGTGCCGACGGCGAAGACGTTGTCTGCGGCGTTGGCCCACACTCCGTTCAACGAGTAGGTCTCACTGTCCTGGGCCGTGGTCCACGATTGGCCATCGTATTCGAGGATCAGTCCGCCGCCACCGACGGCCCAAACGTGACTTTCGTCTATGCCATGAACGGCGCGGATGGACGCGGTGACGCCGCCCCCGGGGCCGCTGGGTACGGGGATCCAGACCGCGCCGTTGTAGTGCAGGATGGTGCCGCCTTCGCCGACGGCCCAGACGTCGTCCGGGCTCGTGCCCCACACGTCGAGCAGATCCGTAGTGAAGCTGGAGGGCACACTCACCCAGTTAGAGCCGTTGAGCAGCGCGCGTTCTCCGCCGCCGCCTACGAACCAGCCGTTTTGCCCGTTGGTCCAGACCCCTCGTAGCCATGCGGTGGTTGAGGCCGGCATAGAGAGCCAATCCGTGCCATCGAAGTGCAGGGCGTTGCCCCCCGTGCCGACGGCGTAAGCATTGTCGGCACTCAGTGTGGTGACCGCGTATAGAGCACGGTCGGTGCCGCTCGCTTCTTCGGTCCAAGCCTGCCCGTCGAAGTGCAGGCTTCGATCGCCGACCGCCCAGATATCGTCGGCGCTACTCCCCGAGATGGCCAATACATTGTCGAGAGTGCCACGCGCCACGACCGTTCGCGCCGGACCCGTCCAGAGCATCATGCTGCCGCGCTCACCGACGGCGAAGAGCGACTCGCTATCGCCCCAAGCTCCCAAAAAGTCGTCTGTATGTCCGGCGGGGTTCGGCGACCAATCCGGGGCGACCGTGGGACAAGATCCCCCGTTGATGCCTCCGTCCAAGGGCAGGGCATTGCCGCCGCCGACCTCCGCGCAGCGGATGACGCCATCCCAGGTGAACACCACGCCGTCCAAGCCGACGACCTGCGCTCGGTCGGGACCGCTCACCACAATGCGGCGAAATTCGCCCACAGCGTCGACGCTATCTCCGGTGGCCATGTTACTCCAGCTATCGCCATCGAAGCGGCGAACAACGGAACGCTCGCCGGCGATCCAAACGTTGTCGGTGGAGCTGCCGTGCACGCTATAGAGATCCCGGCGGGTGCCTGGATTGATATCGATCCACTCGATGCCGTCCCAGTGCACGGCGGTGCCGTTATTGCCGACTGCCCAAATCTCGATCCCGCTGGACCAGACGCCCCGCAGATCGTTGACGGTCGGACTGGCCAAGGAGGTGATGTTGCCGCCAGCTATTTCGTAAATGACACCGCCGCTGCCGACGGCCCAGACCGTGCTGCCGTCGGACCAAAGCCCCAAGAGATCGGGCAGAGCACCTGCTCCGGCGTCGCCTATGCTCGGCAATAGGTGTTGGGTCCAGCTATCCCCCGTGCGCTGCCACAGCTGTCCGGCATTGCCCGCCACCCATACGTCTCCGCTGCTATCGGTCCAAACTGCGTTGAGACGTTCCGTGGTGGGCGCGGGGGCTGAGTTCCAGCGGGTGCCGTCGTGCCACAGCGCGGTGCCGATTTCACCGACCACCCAGATGTTTTCCGTACTGGTGCCCCAAGCGGCCAGCAGAGTGTTGCCCTGAGGTAACGGGGTTTCCCAACACCAGTTGTCTTCGCTGCAGATGCCGAAGTAGTCGTCGGGCACAGCGCTGTCAGCGGAGGAGGAGTCGGCTCCGGGGGAGGAGGAGTCGGCGCAGAGTGTACTGCCGCAGAGTGTGCTGCCGCCAGCCTCAGTGAGCAGCCGACCCGGAGGGGCTTGCCCGCTGGTGCACGCGAGAGCTGCTATCAGGCCGGAGGGCAGGAGTAGTGATACGGACGTGAGACGAATAAAAGGGTCCACAGCGGGGCTCCTCCAAAGAATGGGATGCGGGCTAAGAATCAGTTAGTCGGGCAAGGGTCGCAAGTCACGCCGTTGCCGCAGCCGTCGGGACCGCTGTAACCACAGTTTATTGCGCAATTTAGTGGTGTGCAGCAGGAGCCCGAGACGCAGTATTGGCTATTGGGGCAGCCGCCGCAGTCGACATCCTGCCCGCAGCCGTTGCTGATGGACCCGCAGGCGGTGCCCGGGCCTGAATTACATTCTGGGGGCGCACAACACTGTCCGCCGTCGCAGAGCTCGTTGCCGGGGCAATTGCCACAATTCAGAGGCGTGCCGCAGCCGTCGCCGCTGAAGCCGCACTCAACGCCGCGATCTTCGCAGCTTTCCGGAGAGCAGCAGCTGTTGAAGCGGCAGACGTCGTCGTCAGGACAAGATCCGCAGGGTATCGTACCGCCGCAGCCGTCCGGCGCATCCCCGCATTCACCGTCGCCGCATGCTGCGACCTCCCGCGGTGTGCACAAGGAGCAAACGTTGGCGGTGCCGGTTGTACCACCGCCGCCCCCGCAGACTTCGCCGTTGATGCAGGGGGAGTTGCCGCAGTCGGCTTGCCCACCGCACTCGTTCGATACGCTTCCGCAGTTGAGACCGCCGGGGCAGGCAACGGGGCTGCAGCAGTAGCCGCGCTGGCAGACGTCTTCGTTGCCCGGACAGTCGCCGCAGGAGGGGGAGCCGCCGCAGCCGTCGGCGATGCTGCCGCATTCTCGGTCCCCGCACGTTCGGGGCTGACAGACCTCGCAGACGTTGGCGGTGCCGTTGCCCCCGCAGGTCTCGCCGTTGACGTTACAGTCGCCGCAGTCGAGCGTGTCACCGCAACCATCGCCGATGGCGCCACATTGCGCCCCGAGTTCGTCACAGGAGCGAGGCGTGCAGCACTGGTTGTTGTTGCAGACACCTTGTTGGTCAGGGCAGCTGCCGCAAGGGATCGTACCGCCGCACCCGTCGCTGCCGGAACCACACTCCAGTCCGCGTTCCTCGCAGGACTCTGGCACACAGGCGCGACACACATCGTCGACGCAGATCTCACCCGGCAAGCAGCTGCCGCACTCGACGTTTTCGTCGGTGCAGCTGCTCTGAACTTGGCTGCAGTTGGCGCTCTGGTTGGTGCACTCGATCGGTATCGGAGGCGGCAGGCACTGATTGCCGATACAGCTGAGGCCGGAGGGGCAGGAGTCGCCACAGTTGATGCTGTCCCCGCAGCCGTCGCTGATAGAGCCGCACTCAAAGCCTTGGAGCTCACAATTGGTCGGTACGCAGCCGCCGCACTGGCTGCTCATGAGATCGCAGACGTCGTCGTCTTCGCAACCGCCGCAATCCGTGGTGTCGCCGCAGCCATCCGAAAACGTACCGCAACTGCCACTCGCACAGGCCGCGGGTACGCAGCTACCGCATTGACCTGTGTTGCCGTCACAGACCTCGCCGGCATCACAGGTGCCGCAATAGATGGCCTCTCCGCAGGCATCCCGGATGATGCCACAGGCCACCCCGGCGGAGTCGCAGGCTTCCGTTTGGGAAACGCATTCCCGGAGGGTTTCGCCACACAGCTGTCCGTCGCCGCAGGTACCGCACAACAGCGTTCCGCCGCAGTTGTCACTGATGGCGCCGCAGTGCACGGATTCGTCTTCGCAGGTGGTCGGCACGCAGCCGTTGCCACCGAGAGGCCCGTTGCCGGGAGTGCCGGTAGCTCCTGTGCCATTGCCACCGAAAGCGAAGCCGCCCCCGGCTCCGTTGCTGCCGCCGCTGCCACTCGCGCCGCTGCCGCTCCCGTTGTTGTCAGCGTCGCTGTTTCCGTCCAGCAAGCCGCCGTCACCAGTGCCACCGCCTCCCGTGCCTGCATCATCCGTGCTGGAGCAGGAGGCGCTGAAACCGCTGCTCACCAACAGGGCAAAAACGATGCTGGTCCAGCGAACTTGACGCGAATATTCCATATCTAAAGCATAGCTTCCGCCCCACCCGAGGGCGCGGTATTTGGCCGAAGAGGTGGGGGATCTGCCTACCCGGTCATGGGGGGCCAGGACGGCTGCTTGGGGTTTTTCAGTAGATGACGGATTGGGTGATGCCTTCGAGATCCATGCCGCCGGGATAAAGATAACTTGTGTAGGTTCCGTAACCGTACACCACGATCCCAAAGGTTTCGTCGGCGCTGATGCGATGGGTCTCTTGAGCGCGGTTCAGCTGGTGGCGCGCGACCGAGTAGCCGCTGTCGCCGATCGCCTCGAATTCGGAGAATTCAAGAAACTGACCGTCCAATTCAACGGCAGAGCCGCTCGGCGCGATGACGTTCACGAAGTTATCGCGGTAGCTGTTCGACGCGACGAACAGATAATCGGTGCGAAACTGAGCGGTCGGAACGGCGAAGGCCATGCTCGGATCCCCCGTACGGTTTTCGACGACGCTCTCTTCGCCCTGCAGATAGTGCGCGACCAGAATTGCCTGGTCCGAGGTGATCTCGATGTCTTGGGTGACCGAGCCCAACTCTAAGATAGGGTTTTCCGCGGTCAGCGTGATGGGTTCCATCGCACCGGGCACAGGAGGATTGACGGTGACCGTCGTGTTGTCCTCGACAGTGGCGATACGTACGACATGCGGGGCGCGGGCCGCAGGAACAGCGGGGAAGGTGACGAGATAGGACGTGCCGAGGGTTTCGATGGGAAACACGACGTGTTCGATGTGGTCGCAAGCGTTGGTGGTCGCCTCCGGAATATTGGCACAACTGTTCCCGGCGATCACTTGAATGGGTGCGCTGGAGACCACTCGGGTACCGCTGATGTCACTGCCATAGCCACCGCTGGACTCCCCGCTTGCCAGAAGCTGCAGCACGTCGCCCTGTTGGAGACGGACGCTGCCTTCTCCCGTGGTCGTGATGCCGGCACCGGCGATGAAGCTGCCACGCCCGAATAGTTCAACGTCCGTGTTGTCTTCGGTTGCGGTGATGGTGAGAAAGCCGGTCTTGTCTTGGGTCGAGGGCCAACCCAAGGACGTGTAGCTACGGCCGAGGGTGGTACTGGGGAGAAGCAGGGACGCGTCGTTGGAGTAGGACAGACAGCGGTCGTTGTTCAAGTTGGCAGTGTTGTAGCCGGGGCACTGGTTACCCAGGGGGCAGCCATCGGGGATTGGATCCTGCTCGAAACGCAAGGGGCTCAACTGGTATACGGTGATCGGTTGGTCACTGCGCAGGTGGTAGGCCCCGCCTGGGACGATGCCGGTACCGCCTGGGGCCGGCGCCACCTGGCAAGCGTTGACCTCTCCGCCCTTGAGCTCGTCGACCCAGGGCAGTTCGATGGTCTTGAGCTCGCCGGGTGCCAGATCGTACGTCTCGGTAAACAGGCTCCCACGGTCGAGGGTAATGACAGTAGGCAGATCGCCCGCGTTGGCGACCGCTACGGCGAAGCGGAAGCCGTTCCACACAGGATTTGGCGTGATGGTCGGGTAATAATCACAGCCCAGGTAGCTGGATTCAAGCTCGCCGGGGGAGCAAGCGCCTCGGCAACCGAGTGCCTCACACACCATGCCCTGGGTGGTGTCGCAGACAAAATCTCGAAAGCCCCCGCCGTTGGGTACGCAGCGGGTGGCGATACCGTTCTCGCAGCTTTCGGTGCCAGGTATGCACGCAATACAGCCCAGAATTGGCGAACAGATTTTGTTCGAAGCGGAACAGTCCTCCGCGTCTACGATGTTGCCGTTGCCGTCACAGCTTCGCGCCATGTCGCCGTCGCAGCTGAACTCCCCGACGGCACAATTGAACAGAGCGCCGCCCCCCGCGCCGGAGTCGCCGTTCGGCGAGGAGCCCGCATCGCCGCTGGTCGCACAGCTCGCGAAGGCGATGCCGCTTATCGCGGCGATACTCCCGGTCCCCCGTAGCAATGCAGAACGGATGGGGGAATGGGCACGGCGAGCCAGCGAGAAGGTCATTGCCTTGAGCATAGCCTGGTCTGCGGCTGCGGCTGCGGGCCGCTGAGGGGCGTCTCCGAGACCCGCCGCTCAGCGGCTGTGCTGGTTTAGAGCGGCCGGTTCAGAGCTGCCAGCTCCCGGTAGCCAGCGGACCGGCACCCAGCAGCCAGTAATGACCGCGGCGAGCGCCGGCAGCATGCGGGCTATTTTATGTTGAAATCGGCAGATCTTCCGGCCGTCTGATGTATATTTGGCCTTGGCCTTGGCCTTAGGCAATTGGGTCAGAGTTATGGCGCGACGACCTCCCCAACCCACGGCACGAATGGCGCCGGTCATCGTGATCCTAGTTGTGGGTGGCACCCCCGAGCTAATGGCGATTTGTCAGCGAGCCGCTGTACTCTCGGCAGGGGATGCGGTGCTACCGGCAGCAGTGGACAGGCTTGCCACGATCGCGGCCCAGTGCCGGCCCGCGGTGATGGTCATCCCCGAGGAGCATTTCAAGCAGGACGAGGAGGAGCTCATCGCGTTGGCCCGCGACGTGAAAGGCCGAATTGTCGTGGTGCCCGAAGGCGTAAGCGACGAGGTGTTGCTCGCTCCCGTCTTCAAGCGAGAGTTCACGGAAGCCGCTGCTGCCCGCAACCAGGGCTAGTGGCTTCCCGTCCTACCTGGCGCGGGCGGGCCGGCGCGGGCGGGTCAGCTTACAGTTCGAATCCGTAGAGCTTCGCGGCATTGCCACCGAAGATCTTGGCTTTGTTTTCGGCGCTGATGCCTTGGGACATGCTGTTGATCAGATAGCGCGAGTGGGGCCAATCGGTGATGTGATGCGGAAAATCGCTGCACCACATCATGGTGTCCACGCCTACGGCATCGCAATTCTGCACGCCGAATTGATCGCTCACGAGGCCGACCATGCAGTTGCGGTCGTAGTAGTCGCTGGGCAGCATGGAGAGGTTGACGTTGCACCAGTAGCGGTTGCGGCGGTAACGGTCATCTAGCTCTTGCTTGAAGAAGGGAACCCAGCCGGAGCCGACCTCACCGCCGACGACCTTGAGCTTGGGGAAGCGCTCGAAGACACCGTTAAAGATGAACTCAGCGAAGAGTGTCGGCATGCGACTCATGGTTGTTGAGAAACCCACGAGCTGCGGGGGGCCGCCTTTCTTGGCTCCGATGCGCATCGTCTTGTACTGGGGCGGCGTCAGTCCGACGTGTACCTGAATCGGCAGGTTCAGCTCCTCGGCGACTGCCCAGAATTTGTCGTCTGCCTCGGACAAGATGAACTCGCCGCTGGGCCACGTGGCGAGACCCAGGCCGACGGCTCCCGCCTCCTTGGCGCGGCGTGCCTCGGCGATGGCATCTTCGATACCGGTGGCGGGCATTTGCCATACGGCTTTCAGACGCGTTGGAGCGGTCTTGCAAAAATCGCTGATGAAGTTGTTGTAGGCCTTCATCGCCTCAAACGAGAACTCCTTGTCCTCTTGGAACATGAAGTAGATCATCGTGCGTTGCGGGGGGAAGAACACCGCGCCGTGCACGCCGTCCTGATCCATGAGCTCGAGGCGCCCCTTGGGCTGGTAAATGCCTGGGTGCATCTCGTCGTATTTGGTACCGGTCCACTTGAGGGTTTTTGGCGTTTGATTCATCGCCGCCACTAGGCCCAGGCCTTCGGCGTGTTTGCCTAGCTGCCAGGCGTCGCCGCCGTCTTCGTCTTTGACCAACTTGGGCGCCATGTCTTGGAACTTGGCGGGCATCCATTTTTCCCAGATGTCCGGGGCTTCGATGACGTGTTGGTCACAGTCGATGATCTTAAAGTCGCTCATAGCGGTATTCTTTCTTGTCGGCGGGGGCTCGGGGGGCGTGCCCGATCAGCTGCGTTTCGGTGCAGCATCGTTTCGGCACAGCATCGGCCGGCACAGCATCGGCCGGCGAAGCCCAAGGCTGCCCACTTTGGGGGGTCGAGCCTTGTCCGTCTAGCGGGATCGGGCGAATCTCTTACGATTGTTCCAGCTTGAAGCTTCGAACTGTTAGTGCGGGGTCGCCTTGTATGTAGTGACCGACATGAAAACTAACAATCATATGTGAGACCGAATCAGTGCAGTTCGCGGTTCGGAAAAAGGCCGGGATTTCTACCGCCGCAAGATGCTTCCATGAGCTCGGAGGATCGCGTCCGTGCTTTTCGTGTTGATGACGGACCAACAGACTCTGCGGTGGTGTTGGGTTGGATATACTGGGGAGCCGGGCGGTTCGGAGCTGGCTGTGAACGAGCCAGTAAGCTGAGCAGACAGCGGCGATTGGATGGGGCTTAGGTCCGGCTCTGGGTCCAAAGAGGCAATTCTGGCACCGATCGGCGAATCTACGGCGGATCTACGGCGGATCTACGCACACTCTTTCGAGGCTGTGACTTCGGCCTGACACAACCGTGACGGGCGCTAGCTATATCCAGAGCATGAGCAGCTCCCCCTCAGTACGGGCCCCGCGTGGTTCCGCGGATGGTGATCGCATTGCTTGGGGCCTTTCGGCTCCCTTCTTCGTGCTTCACCTGTCGCCGCTATTGTTGATCTGGGTGGATCTAGAAGCTCGCCACATTTGGTTGGCGGTGGGTCTCTACTTTGCCCGCATCTTTTTTATCACGGCGGGTTTCCATCGCTACTTCTCGCATCGCTCTTACAAGATGAATCGCGGCATGCAGTTCGCGATGGCCTTCCTAGGTCAGACTTGCATTCAGAAGGGCACCCTCTGGTGGGCGAGCCATCACCGTCTGCATCACAAACATTCTGATGAGATCGCGGATGCCCACTCTCCCAAGGATGGGTTCTGGTGGTCTCACGTCGGTTGGATCTTGTGTCACAAATACCAAGGCACTGAGTGGGACCGCATTCGCGACTTTGCAAAATTTCCCGAGCTGGTCTGGCTCAACAAGTGGCATGCTTTTCCTGGCATCGTCGCCATGGTTGTGTGTTTTCTAGTGGGTGGCTTGCCCGCACTGACCGCGTTCTTGCTCTCTACGATCGCAGTTTATCACGGCACATTCACAATCAACTCGGTCGCCCATGTGTTCGGCAGCCGGCGATACGTCACCAAAGACACCAGCCGTAACTCGTTGATCTTTGCGCTGCTCACCCTCGGTGAAGGCTGGCACAATAACCATCACTATTATCAATCCGCCGCTCGGCAGGGATTCTTTTGGTGGGAGATCGACATCACCTGGTACTTGCTGAAGCTGATGAGCTGGCTCGGCTTGGTGCGCGACTTGCGTCAGCCATCCCAAGAAGTGCTCGCGCGCAATCGCGTCAAAGACAACGTGGACGTGGGTATGCTCGCCCCTACTGCCGAAGCGAGCTAAGACTGACGTGAGTCTTCCGGGCGCGCGCTAAGCACTGACGGTTGTGCGGACACACCCGCAGGGCGCTGTGTAGGTGGACGCTCTTTTGGCCGTGCCGGCCTGTCTACCCTGAACCGGCCATTGGGTTGGCGGCAAGCATTGGGCTTGTCTGTGAATTCGGTGTCATACTGTGAGCGGTACACATGGGTCTTCGGCGAGGATATCAGTGGTTCGGCATCGGACCCTTGCTTCTGTGGATAGTGAACTGCTCGGTGGGTGATTCCTTCACGCCGCAGCCATCCGGTTTGCAATTTTTGGACGGAAGTTCGGCGGGTGGTGCGACCTCTACGGGCGGCGCGAATTCGGTAGGCGGGGCACTGGCCGACGTCAGCGCGGGCGGCATTGGTGGGGGAGCGGGCGACGGCGGTATCACGGACAGCGGCCCCAGCGATGTGAGCCGGCGGGAAGTCGCTCCACCGGTTACGGGCTTTTTGGATGGCGAAGCGGGCCCCCCTGAGGACGTGGGCGCGCCGGACGCAGGCAATCCCTGCCCGGTGATCAGCGGCCAGTGTTCGCTGTTCTGCGGCGTCATCATGGCGGACAGCGCGGCGTGTTCGTTGTTCAGCGATCAGGCGGATTGCGAGTGCAGCTGCGAGACCGATTACCGGACGCCGGAGTGCCAAGTCGGTTTCGATGATTTCGCCCTCTGCACAATCGAAAATTCGAGCGAGTGCTCGGGGTCGAGTTTTACGACGGATCTAGTGTGCGAAAGCGATCTGAGCGCGTTCCTGGCCTGTGGGGCGATGTCCGACGCAGGGGCGGTTTGTGCCGATGTGGCGGGCTGTGAGGCCTATTGCGAATTGGTCGTGCCCCAGGGTTGCGAAGACCAAGGGGAAACGGTTGCTGAGTGCATGTGTCAATGCGACCAGCAGCTGCGCGGTTGCGAGGCGGAACTCGACACTTTCGTCAGCTGCGGCAATGGTGATGGCGGCGTGTTGCTGAGCTGCCAGAACGATGAACTGACCGTGCCCGAAACCTGCAACACGGAATTCGTGGCGATGCAGAACTGTTTCGGTCCCGACGCTTCTCAATAACGCGGCTCGCTGCACGGGAATCTCTACATTGGGCGTTAGCGGGGCGAGTTCGGCGTGCACGTTACTGCTGAGGCGCGCACTGGAAAGTGATGTCCCAGCCGCTGACAGTGGGACCATCGTCGCCGACCGGGACCAGATCGATCTTGATCTCGAAAAAGTCTTTTCGCGTATTCACTCCGCTGCCGAGGGCGGTGAGCAAATTGACTGGGCAGAGAGGGCCCGGACCGGCTTGCCCGCAGGAGGAGTTTCCGTTGGCCGTGCTGGCGGTGGCGAGAACGATCCAGGGTTCCGCGGCGAGTCCCGCTTCGGACTCGGCGGTGCGGGCGCTAAAGTTGACGCTGGAGGCTCCCGGCGTGCTGGACTCATAGGTCAGCCATGACCACTCCGGATTGCTGGCGTTAGGGATGGTCGAACAATCTGACTGGTAGGACTCGGTGTAGCTAGTGGCCACGGGCGGCGGATCGCCTGGATCCACGTACGGGTTGGGCGGGGGGGGAGCTGTGGGCAGACAGCCGACCTCGATGGACAATCGAGCAGTGACGTCGCGCTGAACCCGGGTGCAGGCCGTGGGGCACATGCGGATTTCCGCCGGGTTGCTATTGTCGTCGTAGTACCACTCGTCGTCGTTGGCGACGTTGCAGCCGCTGACGTCCGTCACCTGATTGAGAATGCCGCCTGCGGGCACCACCGGCGGTACGGCGATTTTCGGTCCCTCGCAGACGATGGGGTAGGTGAAGGCACAGGCGGTGTCGGTCCAAGTCCCGCTGGTCGTAATGACCATACAGTCCGAGCTGGCCCCGTTGGGCTCGCCCCCGGCCCAGGCGTTGAAGCCGACAGGTACGGTGAGAGCGACAGTGTCCATATCGCCCTTGCACACCGAACGCCTGTCGAGGCTGCAGTAGCGATCGCTCCAGCGCTCGGACGAGCTGTAGGTTCGCATGCAGTCCGAATTGTCCGAATCGTTGGGCTCGCTGCCGCCGTACCAATTGGTGTAGGTACCAGCATCGGGTTGAGGCGAGCCGCTGCCGGTGCCCGACCAAAACAAAGTGCCGTCGGGCCAGCGCCATTGACCCTCCACTGCGCGATCGTTTCCGCCCAGCCAGATTTCCGAGCTGGTGAAACTGACAACGAAGGTGTGCTCCTCCGCGCTGAGCACGGAGGTCAGATCCCAGCTGGCGCCCAGGCTTTGGCAGGCGTTCTGGGCATCGCTCCAGTTGTTGGTGCTGGAGTTGTAGTAGTAGCAATTGGTGCCGAACTCGGAGCCGATAGAACAGCCGGAGCCGGTTCCAGGAATTCCGAAGTTCGTTCCGTCGTGCCAGTCCCAGGTGCCCTCGCTGGCGATGTCGTCACCGCCGAGCCAGGTCGATTCAGTGATGAACTCGTCGATCTGTGAGTTCTCGGCGGCAGAAGTGACGATGGCTGCATCCCAGCCGGCGCCATAGGCCTGGCAGGCCGCCCGCGCATTGGCGTAGGTGTCAGACGGCAGCACGGCGTAGCAGTTGCCATCGGGGGCTTCGAATTCGCCGGTGCGGCAGGTGAGGGAGCCGTACTCTGGCCCTTCGCAAATGTAGTCGCGCCTATTGCTGCAGGAGTAGTCATTCCAGTCGCCGCTGGGCTCCAACTCCGCGCAGTCGCCGCTGCCGCTCGGCTCGCTAGCGCCCCAGTTCTCAAAGGCGAAGGCTTCGCCGTTGGTCCAGGCCCAGCTCGAGTTATCCTTGAGCCCGATGAAGGCGTCGCTATTGTAGGAGCTGACATTCAACGTAGTGAGGAAGTCGTTTTCGACGGAATCAGTGATGGACGCGAGCTCCCAGCCCGGCCCGAGCACGCGGCAGTTGGCCTTCGCCTTGTTTTGGGAGACGCTGACCGGATCGATGTAATAACAATGGCCGTCTGACTCGGTCTGGTCGTTCAGGCAGTAGTCTGGCTCGGTGGAGGCGGGGCGAGGGATGTAGTTAACCACTGCCAACTCGTCGTCCAGGTTCTGCGGGTTGCGCAGGGTGAAATTGCAGTCGATGACGTCTTCAGCGATGGTCTTCAGCGAGTCGATGATCTGATCGGTCACGTTGCCGTTGCTCGATGAGATAAAGAAAGCCGAGCCGCCGCCGGCCGTCGCGATGTTTTCGATGGTGGTCTTGCTCACGCCTTCGATACCGATGACGTAGGTGGGGACACCCGTGGCGGTGTAGGCGGCGCCCGCGACGTTGGCGACGTCGGTGGCGTTCCCGCAGTCGTTGGGCTCGCCGTCGGTGACCAGCACCACCGCGTGGATATCGTCTGTGAAAATGGTCTGTCGGTTGGCGCCCCAGACGAGAGCGCCCTCAAGGGCGACCCGCATAGGCGTGTAGCCACCCGGGGATTCAGCGCTGAGTGCCGCCATCATGGCCGTCTCTTGCACGTCGATGGCTCCTGTTTGGGGCTTGAGCTGCCTGACGTCCACTTGGGGAATCGAGCACGTGGCTACGCTGCAGGTGCTGCCGTTGCACTGGGTAGCGACATTGTCGTCGGGGAAGAAGCGGAGCCCTACGGCAAGGCCAGCGGAGGCCGGATCGCTGACGAAGGACTTCATCGCGCCCATCGTGGACGCCCAGCGGGTCGGGGTGTCGTCGTCCATGGACCCCGAACGGTCGATGACGAACATGATGTTGACGGACTTGATGGTGGCCCGATCGCTGGTGCCGGAACAGATGGGCGTGCCGCAACTATTGGAAAAGTAGAGGCCCCAGTTGTCGCCGGTTTCGCACTCGTCCGGCAGCTCGGTGCCGTCGAGGGGGTTGACGATCATTTCCGCGCCGTCAGGGATGCCCGCACAAGGTGAGTTGATGCACCAGCCCGGAGGCACCGCTTCACTGGTCGTGCAGCTACCGAGGGAGAGTCCCATGTCCGGCGGGTTAGAGCGAAACTCGCCGCTATCTTCTGGGAAGTAGGCGACTTTGACCCCGGGCGGTGCCCACGCGTTGCCGTGGTTACACACGGTGACAAACTCATTGGTGCCGTCGTCGCAGGCCATGCCGAGGCTCAGATCGTAGTCGTCGCAGGAGTTCTGATCGCCGGCGAACCACATCACACAGGCGCCAGACGCTGGCGTGGGACTGCCGTCCTCGCAGTAGGCCCCGCAGACGCTTTCCACCATGTCGACACAGCTCTGCGTCCACCCCGTGTTGGTGGGCCCGACGCCTCCGCTCAGAGTTGGGCTGCCGGGACCCTGGCAGATGGATTGGTTGCTAGCTTCACAACCTTCGTCGTTCCAGTCGGCGCCGTCCCAGTATTCCCCACAATCCTGGCCGTTGTAGTTGTTGGGCTGTCCCGATCGCCAATCGTCGTAGCCGACGGAGCTGCTGTCGCTCGCCCACACCCAATTGCCCTCGCTGGAGCGGTCGTTGGCGCCGATCCAGTAATCGTCGTTGTCAAGCACGGCCAAGATGGCGTTGTTGTCGGTGGAGTTATCGATCTTGGCGAGATCCCAGCCAGCTCCGTACAGAGTCGCGCAGTCGCCGCGGGAGTCCACCCAGTCATCGCTAGTAGAGGTGATGGCGAAACAGCTCGTGCCGTCGTTGGATTCTATTTGGTTCTCGCCGCAGACATCGCAGCTGGCGGGAGTGGTGTTGGGGGGCTGACACTCTGTCGCGATGGCGTCGATGCACGCCTGATCCCACGTGGTGTCGCAGCAACTGGGCATGGTGTCGCAGATAGCGAAAACGCAGCCATTGCAGTCCTCGTTCAAGGCGGCGCCTGTGACGCACGCGTCGTGAGTGCATGCGGTGCTGGCGGTGTCGCAGCAAGAAGCGTCCAGGTTACAAATCTCCGTGACGCAGGAGTTGCAGTCGTCCGTCAGGGCGATGCCGGTTTCACACAGGGAGTGTTCGCAGCTCTGGAATGTGGGTGAATTGCAGTAACTATTCTGCTGGCAGTCCTCCGCCATCACGCAGGGTTCATTGAATAGATCGAACAGCGAATTCGTCGGGAAGTTGTTGAAGGTCCCGCTGGCCCAATCGAATTCCACAGTGGGGCCCACAACATCGGGTCCAGCATCGAACACCGGCACTACGACATCGGGGGCCGCGTCCTGGAAGATGGGAACCAAGCCGCCGTCCGGCGATTCTACGAACTGCGAGCAGTAGGGGTTGCAGGGGTTGTTCTCACAGGGCCCGGGACTGCTGAGCGCCAACAGCCGACTGCTCGAGCCCGGATCGTTGCCGCTCAACGACAACTTGTACTGGCGGGTAATGCTGCAGTTCGACCACTGGCCGTTCTCACAGCTCTGGCTGCCGGAGGCGCAACTCAACGCGTCACTGCTGATAGCGGAGGTTAAATGGCAGGTCTTGGTCTGGCCTTCGGAGCCGCAGGGCCCACTGAGGTTGTCAGAGGCTTCACTCGCCGACAGCGGGTCGCCGTCGTCGAGAACCGAACAAGAGGCTTGGGCGAGCAGCCCAACGGTGACGCACAAATAAAGAAAGGGGAGTCGGAAGAACCGTCTCGTAACAGGGGACTCGATCATCTACGGGAAGGCGCCTCCAGGGCGCGGCGCAGGGGGCGACTGCAACTAAGGGTCAACATCAAGCATACAACAAGCCGAAGGCCTTGGCGCAGCTGTTGGTCGAGCGCGGGGCTCAATAACCCGAACATCGTGTGCCCATGTGACCGCATTCGCCCAGGAAATACTGGCGCTTAAACCCTTAGATAACCCTCGGCGCTTAACAGCCGAATACGGATTTTTTGTTGATCCCCCGTCAGGACGCGGGGGCTCGCCGGTGGACGGGCGCGTCGTACGATGTGGGTGCGGGCCTCTCAGGGGCTGAGGCCTCAGTCAGCGTCTGCGCTGTCAGCCGTTAAAGCGGCCAGGGGCGGAAGGCACCGAACTGATACGTTCGTCGACGTCGACGTCGACGTCGTCTTCAGTGCTCATTGTCACGCTGAGATCTGAGCTGGATCGGGCGAGGCTCTGGTGCACCAGAGCGCTTCCGGTGCCGTCGTTGTCGCGGGTGTCCCAGGCGCTGGGTCCAAACAGGGCGATCGGGTTTGGCTTTCCGAGATCCACCACGGATTGAGCGACACTCACGGCGTCGTTTTGTTTGCTGAAGCGTATGGCGTCTAGGTGAGCCCAGGCAACGGAGGTCGCGTCCCGTGCAGCGAACAACAACTGACCGCCTGGATCTGTGACGTAAATATCCAGATCCGTCCACAGCTGGTTTTTGATCATGTTCCGGACGAGGATCCAGCTGAGCAGCTCGAAGTAAGGGTCGTAGTAATAGTAGTAGTAAGCGTCCGCGAGTTTGCCGGTACGACGGTGCAGGGGGACGGGCCGATAACTGGGAGGGGTCACAGCTGGACCAAATAACACGTAACGAAGACCGGCGAGCTGGGCCTCGGTGGGCTGCATGAGCTTGATTGCCGGGGGGATGCACCGGGCTTTGATGCCCGGTAGGCGCGAGCTGAGCGCGCTGGCAATACGTTCGGTGAGTGAGCTCTGCACGCTGGCGAATCCTGTCAGTCCGCCCTTCTGACGCATGAATTTACCGACCCGAGAGCTGTACTGAAAGGACGATTCGTTGCCCGCGAACAGATCGCTGAGCCTGCTCGACAGTGTGATCTGCATCTCTTCCTTGCCGACGCTGACCTTGCTTTTGACACACACGTCGATGAGCGTGTGCAGCCCTGGTTGTTTGTGATCGAAGACAATGTGCATCTCTTCGAAGTCAGCACCGAAGGCCTCGGATTTTTCTGCCGTGCGGCGCATGACGCCCGCGTCGTTGTCGCGATCGTCGAGATCGATAAAAATCATCGTCTCATCAACGATGAGGGATACGGCGTTATTGATGTTAACGCTGCCGAGGGCCGCAACGACCCCGTCCAGCACCGCGACCGCTGTGACCGTGAGGGATTCAGTACCGGTTTGTAAATCGGGCTTCTTGCCGAACAGCGCGCCGAGGCGCTCGAGCGGGCTCACCGCCCGCTCGGTGACTGCGCTGGGCAGATCCACCATGATCCGGCTCGTAATCATGCCCCACAGAGTAGCGACTCTAGAAAGCCACGCCCACAAAGTGCCGAATTACGGCGCAATATCGACCCCTGGGGGCGGCAAGCGGGCATGGGGCCCGGCTCCAGGCGACCCCAATATGGGAGCCTCACGGCCAAAACCCAGCAACCGCTGGGGAAACTTGGCGCCCCCGGATCCCTGGACTAAGGCAAGGCGGTGAGCGCCCGTAGCTCAGCTGGATAGAGCGACGGCCTTCTAAGCCGTTGGTCCCCCGTTCGAATCGGGGCGGGCGTGCTAATATACAAGCGTATTTGTACAGAACGGTCCCGTAGGGGGCCGTTGCTGGTACCAATGCTGGTACTAGTTGGAGGGATCTGGTCGGGAGTGCGGGGCTTTCAGCCGCACTAGAGAGCGCATCGCAAACGCTAATAACGGCCGCATCAAACTCATCGCAGCAGACGCGCGATGCCTGGCTTGTTCGATTCGAGCTTGACGCTTCTGGGCGAATCGATCGGCTGCGGCGAGTCCGAACTTCGCCAGGATTACCGGAATCATTGCCAGCATCGAATCCGGGCTCAACGATAAGCCTTACGTTGTGATTGGGAGCGGCGAACCGCCGAGCTTCAATCGTCTGCATTGCCGCCCGAAAGATCCGAGCAGGGCATTGGCGTTATCCAAGGGGCACAAGATCACGATTTGGGGGATAGGTGGCAACGAGCTCGCAGGCTCGCTTGCGCTGGAGCATTGCGACTGGTGAAACCGGCATCTTAGGCGGCGCCTTCAACTGACTTGGACGGATCACCCAGAAGCCAGCCTTGTGCACGAGTCGTTCGTCACGTGTACAGACGGCCCTCAGTTCGACTGGCAGCACCAGTTCATCTGCCTCGTTTCTGAATCGTAACCGCTCACCACAATACATACCCAGCATCAGTTTCGGTTCCAACTGAACCTGAGCCTCCGGAGCCAGTCCCACCAGTTCCAGCGTCGGGGCCAGCAGCTCCGCAGCTACAGTCACCGAATCCACTGCCGTCATCCTTGCAGGACTGCAACCCCGCGCACTGACCATCTACTAGGCAAGCTTGAGTGTCGCCGGGAACGCAGGCAGTTCCGGAGCTTTGATCTGAACTGGCAGACTCTCCACAACCAGCGGCAAGTAGTAACCCTATGAACGTGAGCGTAAGTCCTCGCATTGATGCCTCCCTAAGCATAACAGGCTGAGGGTATCACGTGAACTGGAATCGGTATCTACCGCTAGTCGGAGTGCTTGCGTTAGTTGGCTGCAAGGACACGCCCAAAAAGGCTTTCGCCGACATTCAGAAGCACGCATGTGATGCTGACGTTGGGGCTGCTCTTAAGCGAATGAACCTGGACCAGATCAGGGCTTGGGCATGGTCATGATTCCGCCGTAGGTTGTCCAGTACAGATTATCGTCGTCCATGGCGAATCCATGGGTGGTCCAAAGGTCTGACTGAATTACGTCGCCCTCTCCCTTGGCGATATCATAGCGCAGAATCGCTGTGGGGTTGCCCCCTCCACTCGTCCAGTAAAGGGTGTTCCTCGTGGCGTCATATTCGAGGAACACATTGATGCCGGAGACATCGAACTCCTGGAGTTTGTCGGGTGTGCCGCCAGTTAGAGGGAGTCGATACAACGCCTGTTTGGTTCGGCCCTCGGTCGCCACCCAGTAGACGTATTCCGTGGATACAGCGCTGCGACCGAAGCTGATGTAGTCGGCGGTGTCGCGTACTGCCGCCTGATCTGCACCCGAGACGAGCACTGAATACTCTCCGGTTGCCTTGTTGAGCCGCACCATGAGGTTATTGGTTGCGCCCGTGCAGTACACATGCGTTTCCGTTATCGTGGAATAGCTGCCTCCACCTCTCGTCGGACTGACGCTCTCGGAGATGACGGTTGTTCGAATGTCGTCGGGCCTTGCTTTCGGCACTCGCACGATTTCCGAGCAACCATAGCTGGAGACAAATAGGGCGTCGTCGTCGACGAGCAAAAAGCCGTAGAAGTAGGACGCGCCGCCGAGAGAGATCTCAATAACGTCACGACCGGCGAGGGAGACCCGCCGGATAGTTTCCGTGTTGACTGAGTAAACGTACTCGTCGTCTACGGCTTGGGCTCCGCTACCTCCGTTAATGCCTTTCGGCATTACGGCGGTGACAGGAGAGCCGCTTAGCGGCGACGTCATGATCTGAACGCCGGTGTTATTGGACTCCGTCCAATAGAGCTGGTCATCAGTCACCATCAGGTCGAACGTATGGAAGTCCTGGTCGCCCTCAGATCGGTCGATCAGCTGGCGCAGACCACTAGCAGTAGGGGCGTCATTAGCGCCGTCTTGCAGGGACCCATCGCGGGGTGACAACACTACGTTCGCGGCGTCGTTGATTGGTCGCGTTTCCGTGGTGTCGCTACACGAACTCGTGAACACAGCGTGAGAGACCAACGTCAAGACGTTTGCCCCGAGTATTGCCCCGGTGATCAGCAGCCTTCGTTTCTTCATGTCAACGGTTACCTAGCACGAGAGCCGGTTTCAGACTCTCATGAGTTTCTGAAACTCGCCTCTACTGCCGTGCTCGCCGTGTGTGGGGGGATCTACGGACACGGGAACATGGTCGTAGCGTAGCAGTTGACTCGCTGTCTGCCAGGGGCTAGTTCGCGCCCATGTTGAATGGCTATCGGAATCGCATGACTAAATTTTGGACTTCCGCAACTGCAATGTTGGTCGGACTTGGACTGTTGTCGGGAGATGCGGCAGCGTTCGATATCAACAGTAATGGTGAGCTGACGCTTAGGGTAAACATGTCGTTCCTCCCGACTCAAACTCAACTTGATCAGCTGCAGGGAGAGATGCGAAAAGCGCAGATATTGCTCTGCGATGCCACCGACACCGCCGTCAAGCTGAATAGAGTCATCGTGACGACCAGTCAGTTGGGGCAGGCGAACGCCGACATTTGGTGGCACGGACAAGATGGACGAGCCTACGCAACCTCTCAAAACTTCGTGCTGTTCGGTCCCGTCGTGGGGGGCGCGACGATTGCTCACGAACTCGGCCACACGGTGCTCGACTTGCCAGATTCGTACGCCGAAGAGTTCCGACACGCCGGGTGCGGGATGGGCGTGTCCATTGACGCCGAAGGCACGCTTGGCGCTGACCCTACCTATTTCCTCAGTGTTGAGAACAACAGCATGATGCAGAGTGCTGGGGGCAATTTCTATTGCGTCAACAACCGCGGCGAGAGCCATCTCGCGTTGAACAACCCGCTAGTGGAGCCAATTGCCTGTTACGATGACAGTTATTGCGCTGGCATGGACACCACTGCGTTTCCGACCGACCCTGCAGACCCGACTACTGCGGTCTACGACACCTGCGGGGACCTAGCGCTATCGAGTGAATTGTCGGTGGCAGTTAACCACGATCTACTCAGCGGTACTGGAGGGGACTGTCCAGGACCTCAAGTGGCCGATTGGGCTTGATCCGAAATTGTGGACAGCGTTTCAGGCAGCTAGTGTAGCTCCTGATGTGATCTTCTCATAGTCGAGCGGGCTGAGGTAGTCGAGGGTCGAGTGTCGACGTTGGCAGTTGTAGAAGCCCTCGATGTACTCAG
>JABSRN010000120.1 GCA_013214025.1 Polyangiaceae bacterium | reverse complement strand
CCCCGAAGCTCCGTACCGCCCCCGCCCCCGAAGCACAAAGCCCCCCGGCACAGTCTGCTTGTAGGGATCCGACTCGGCTGGCTGAGCCCCTCGGGGACAATGTGGTCGGACGAATACGCCGAATCCGTCGGCAGCAATGAGTTCTACCCCGTACGTTGGGAAACTCTGGCCACCGCCGGCCCTTCCTTTGAAGTGGATCTCGGGGTGCGCCTGGCGCGCCACTTCTCTCTCATGGCGATTTGGGAGCGGGCACAGCTTGGCGCTGGACCCGGTACGGCGAACAGTCTGCCGATGCCTCCCGACGGGCTCGCTACCGACAGCACGATCGAAAGCTCGACTTCAGATTTTCTGGCTCTCGCCGGTTCCTTCGAATCAAATCCTGATCACGCCAGTCTGCTGGTCGAGCTAGCCATCGGCTACCGACAAGCGGACTGCCTGTGGAGTGATGGCACCGAACTTCAGCTAGACGGCAGCCTGGCTAACGGCCGGCTCGGCATCGGGGCGAGCTTCCGAGCGACTCCGACGCTCAGCTTCGCTCCCATGTTGACTATCGAGAACGGTGTGTTCACCGAAGCAGATTGGGTCTACCCAGATGGGTCGCGGCAGTATGCTCGCAGTCCGCGATACGCCCAAGGCGGCTATGCCATTGTCGGGCTGCAACTAGGAATACACCTCGACTTGATGGGGCGCCGCTAGTTCAAGCTCTCGGAATCCGACGACCGTGCCGCCGGCAGCTTCACTCGAAAGCGGGCACCACCGGATTCTAGGCTCTCGGCCGTGATCGAGCCGCCATGGGCTTCCACGATTTCACGCGTCACCACCAATCCCAAGCCCGTGCCGTGGCTCTTGGTAGTGAAGAACGGATCAAATATACGACCCAAGTGCTCTGTCTCGATGCCGGCGCCTTCGTCATCGACAGTGATGTCGATCGAGTCGCCCGTATGCTTCAACCCGACCGTTACCTGGCCCGGCGTCGCCATCGCCTCTTGAGCATTCCGTATCAGATTGATCAAGACCTGACGGATCTGCCCCTCGTCCACTAGTGCCGCCGGCAAGTCACCCTGAACCGCCAACTCCACTTCGATGCCACTCCGAGACAAGTCCGCCCTCAAGAAATTGACGGCTTCCCGGGCGAGCTGACCGAGATCCTCTGACTCTGTCGCGGGGTGAGAACTGCGCGCCAGGCTCAGGTAACGACCGCTGAGAGCCGTGAGGCGTTCCACCTCCCCCTGTACAGCCGCCAATAATGAGCGCGTCTCACTGTCCGCCTCCTGTAGTTCCTCTTCGAGCAACTCGAGGTTCAGCGCAAGCGAAGAGAGCGGGTTGCGTATCTCATGAGTGACCTGAGCCGCCATCTTCCCGATGGTAGCCAGCCGCTCCGTAGTCAGGAGTTTCTCGTTCGCCTCACGAATCGCCAACACCATCGCCTCGAAGGTACTGGCCAACTCACCGATTTCGTCCGGGGTATAGACCACGG
Source organism: Polyangiaceae bacterium (assembly GCA_013214025.1). Taxonomy (GTDB): domain Bacteria; phylum Myxococcota_A; class Polyangia; order Polyangiales; family Polyangiaceae; genus JABSRN01. Next base: position 21,600 of record JABSRN010000120.1, on the reverse strand, counting down.
GCCTCGGACTCATATCGCCCGCCGCCACTACACGAGCTCGCGCCGTTACATGACTCAGTGGGCGCAATACCCGCCGGGCATAGAGCGCAACCAAAGCACCCACTAGCAGCGACAACATCGTCCAGATCAACAACAAGGTGACCGCACGCCCTTCCCGAGCCCGCGCCTTATCCAAGAGTTCCGTAATTTGGTCTTGAACCGCTGATTCAAGGTCCCCGAGTAGGCGCCGCCCTTGAGCTCCGCGCGTCACCAGTTCATCTCGCAAGGACTCGGCCCGCGCGCTGTCCTTCTGCTTGAGCGCCTCAAAAATGTTTTTGATGAGCTTGGCGTCACCCGTCAAAAACTCTTCAACGTCTCGGGTCTGGGAAACCAACTGAGAGTTGACGACTTGAAGAGTGGCACTATCGAACACCCGAGCCAGGGCCGCGCGAATCTCGCTGAACCCCCTCGAACGCCCTAACTGTAGCGTCGTCTCAAACCACAGAGCCTTGTCGCTCGGGTTCCGGGCGCTGGTGATATGATTCAGCTGGGTGTTCCAAGTATCCTGCCCCGCTGAAGCGTTGCGTAAAGCTAGCACCAACGGAAAATACCCGGCACGCATCATTTCCGCGTCACGCGCCGCTGCGCGCTGGCTGCCGACGTTGCTAATCGTAACAGCGACGAACGCTAGGGCCATCAGTGCGTAAGAGAGGAGGATTCGAGAAGCGACCGTCCGCCGACGGAGCTTGGCGTCGCTATCATTCATTATTGGGGCTTCCGCTTGGTCGTAGCCTTCGACTTCGTAGCCTTCGACTTCGTAGCCTTCGCGCTAGACGCTGGCTTCTTCGCCTCTTTCGTCTGGGTTCGCGTTCTCGCGGCTTGCGACTTGGCTCGTGTTTTTGGCCTAGCTTTCGATTTCACACGGGACTTTGCGGTTCTCGAGTTCGCTTCGGCCCCTGTCGCCTTCGCCCCCCTCACATGACTGTGAGGTTTGGCAGCTCCGGTCTTGCCGGTGGTTGCTTTCGCGGGTTTCCGCGCCGACTTGGAGGCCTCGGCCGTCGTCCTCTTCGCCCCAGCTGCCGTGTTCGCTCCAGACGCCTTCAAGCTAGTGCCCTTCGCGGTCGACTGAGCTGCCGTGGCGCGAGCCGGCGCGGGCGGTATGGGCTTCCCCAACTTACGCCCTTTCAGGCCGCGCAGCTCATCGGCGGGTGAAGGCCCCGCCGTATCGCGCGAGCTAAGCTGCCCCGGTGGTTGGGTGTTCGGCTGTTTCGGCTGCGGCATGCGGAGCGAGAACGTCGCGCCGAACCCCGATGAACTCACCTGCACAGAGCCGCCGTGTTCTTCGACGATTTTCTTGACGATGGCGAGCCCCAGTCCGGTGCCGGACTGTTTGTTCGCCGTCACGAAAGACTGAAACAACTTGGATTCAATGCCTTTGGGAATACCGGGGCCGCTATCCGCGACAGTCACCACCAGCTCACTGTCCTCCAGTGCCGCCGACAGTCGCAGTTCCCCGCCGGTGCTCAGCATCGCCTCGATGGCGTTCCGCGCCAGATTGTGAATGGCCCGCGCCACCCGCGCCTCGTCGATGTGCACTACCATCTTTCGATCGATGTCGACCGTCAGGCGAATCGGATGCGCATCAGACGCACGAATTTGGATCTCGTGCCCCAGTTGTTCCTCGATCTCGTGAAAAAACGCTCTCATGTATACACGCCGCACAAACACGTTTCGTTCCCCGCGCGCGAACTCCAGCACCTCGCGTTGCATGTTGGTGAGCACCTGAAACTGTTTGAGTATTTTTGCGGCGTACTGCTTCCGCGATTCCCCGTCGTCGGCCTCTTGCATCACCTGCACGTAACCGCTGATTACGGTCATGGGGGTCTTAAAATCGTGAATTACCTGCGACAGAAGACTCCCGATCGTCGTCAGTCGTGCGCCCCGCTCGCGAGCTTCGCTGGCTCGGAAAAGTCTCACGGCCGTGGACACGTTTGCGCTGACCAGACGCAGCAAGGAGATATCTTCCGTACCGAAGCTTCGACCTCCCCGCTTGCTGAACAACGCCATGGCGCCAATAGGAGCGTCTTCGCCCTCCAGCGGTATTGCGATCACACTAGTAATCGCGAACGAAAATTCCCCCTCCGCTTTATCGCTATACGCCTTGTGGTCGGCACCGGAAGTGACCTCCACAATCTGATTCTTCGACATCGATAACGCGCAAAAACCTTCGCTCGCCTTGACGCTGCTACACAATGGCAAGTCCGGGCGACTCCCGTCGAAACCGTAGTGAACTAAATCTCCGCTCTCTTCCTCAGCCAGCAAAAGCGCTGCTCCCTGGGCTTCACACGCTTCGCACGTCGCTTCCAGGGCGGCACGAGCCAGCTCCTCATTGGATGTCGCTCGCCCGGTGGCCCGCTCCAGATCAAATAGCAGCTCAAGGTCCTTCACCCTTCGACCCAATTCGTCTGTGGCGTCGAGCAGTAGCTTGTTCTTTTGAGTCAGACTGAGAAACAAGCGTGAGTTATCGATCGCTACCGCTGCCTGAGTGCTGAGCGCTGAGAGGATGGCTTCGTCTTCAGCACTGAATTCTTCAGCGCTCGATTTATTCAAAACCTGGATTACGCCTATCGTGCGGCCCACGTGGTTTTTCAACGGTACCGCCAGCATGCTGCCAGTGCGGTAACCCGTCAGCATGTCCCACTCCGGTTCGAAGCGAGCATCAGCGTAAGCATCCTTGATTCGGATCGGCCTCCCGTTCTTCGCGACGGTGCCGGCCACACCGTGCCCGACCTTGACGCGTATGGATCGCACTTGTTGACCCACCATGAAGCGACTGACCAAGTCGCCCTGATGTTCGTCGAGGATGTAGAGCGTCGATCGATCCGCCTCAAGCAGATCGGTCAACCGGTCCAGTATGAGTTCCAGCAGCTCGTCGAGATCAAGAGTGGTGCCCAGAGCATTGCCCACGTCGCTGAGCGCGCTGGAGATTCGCCTCTCGTGTTCCAGCTGAGCCTCGAGACTCTCGAGCGCTGTGGAACTCGGGGAAACGGAGGTAGACGTTGGAGGCAAGGGAGCTGATCGAAGCATAGCCTCCGTCCAAAAATCTAGTGCCTCCTAAGCTGTGAATATTACAGCAGGGTCGTGCGCCGGAAGCGGGGGCTTTGATCTGGCGCGAAGCTCGGTTCCGCCAGATCCGGCCCGCGGACTGTGTACCCCTAGGATGTCTGGAAGCTGGCCGAATCGCAACTGGTACGGTAGGTTCCAGACCAACGATATGGCCCTCAAACAGCTACAATTGGTGATCCGAGGACGAGTTCAGGGCGTTTATTTTCGCGCGTCCACCCAGCGCGAAGCACGCCGCCTCGGTATCGGCGGGTGGGTAAAGAACCGTGGCGATGGCTCGGTGGAGATACTTGCCGAGGGTGAGGAAACCAGCATCCGGGAGCTCCACGGCTGGGCACAGAAGGGCCCGGGCGCCGCTCGAGTCGAGCGCGTAGACACCCGCTGGCGGAGCTTCACCGGCGAGTATCCCGACTTCCGCATCGTGGAATGACCCCCCTACTCCCCGCGACCCGGCGCGCCTTGGGCGCCTGCGTCTTCGCGGCCGTCCTGACAGCTTCCCCCCCCGGACAGGCCGATGGCGGAGTTCCGACCCGGGAGCTGCCCCTCAACCCCCTGCCCAAGCCCCCCAAACGACAACTTCGTCCCGCGACGGAGGAAGCGACGGCGTGGACGCGAGACCTACTGTCAGGCCTCGCGTCGGGGGACCCAGGCGTTCGCGAGTCTGCCGCCGCCGAGATTCTTGAGGTGCAGCCTAGCGCGGTTCCCGCGATCCGAGCACAGCTCAGGAGGATCGCAGATAGCGCCGACAAGGTCGCCATGAAGACCTTGCTCAAGAAGATTCGCAATTCGGCCCGAGACGACGTCCGACGAGAAATGATGGCCCAGGGGAAGCGCGGGTCGGTGGTGACTCCCGACTACCTACAAATGCTCTTGAGCTCGGAGCTTCGGGACAAAGAATCGTTCCCCGATCTGATTTCAGTCGTTGGATTGAGTCGATTGCTTCGGCAGATCGATAGCGTAGATAGTGCCCGCGCGCTCATCGTGATCCGAGCGCGGTTTGGCGAATTCCTTCGCGCTGATACTCAACTGCAATTGGGGAAAATGGGCGATCATGCCATCGCCGCGCTGATCGAGACCAAGTTGCACCCGGCGAAGAGCATCGCCAAATGGGCAAGCAAACAACTTCGAGTACTGAAAAAAACCAATCCCGGCGACGCTATCCAGACCGACGATCCTCGAGCCTTGGGGCACATACTGCGAGCGTATGGGCGTACCCACGACCCGGACGCGACGGCGATCATCATTTCCTACGCGAACTCCGAGCAAGCGCAGATCCGTCGATCGGCTCGAGAGGCCGTCGCGCTCTTCGGGGAGACAGCCAACTGGCGATTGCGAGACGCGTACCAAAACACAGTGGGGAAGAAACCCCGCCGCGACTGGTCCTGGGATCGCACCGCTCGCGAACTGTTCCGTGAGTTCGATCGAATTCGATTGAGCGCAGCGTACTCAAATTTTGAGCGAGGCCTGGCGGCCCGACGCAATGGCGAGCTTCAGGAAATGGTGAAGTGGTACGATGCGCTATTGGTTCGCAGCCCCCTGTTCGAACACGGTGAAGAGCTAGCGATCGGATACCTCGAATACGCCAAGACGGTCCAGCAGCAGAATCCCGAAGCCGCTTGGCGCGCCTTGCAGCGCGCCAAGCGGCTCAGTCGAGGTGCTCCCAACGAAAACCATGTGCGCAGCCTGGTGCTGACCGCCGAAGGGCAACGACTGCTCAAGGCCGGCACCTTCGATCCCGTACTGTTTCGCCGCGCGGTCGAACTGGATTCCGACAACGTGGAGGCAATAGAAGCGCTGGGACGAGCGACCGACGGCTCCCCCTTGGTGGAGAGTTCCTCTCGTCTGGTAGGCGCCAGCGCTATCGTTCTCGCAGTCGTCATCGCCCTTGTGCTGATTGGCTTGCGCCGTCGCGATTCGACCGAAACAGTTTCCAGTTAGACTGTGCCCCGCCCTGTTCGGCATCCCTGACGGACTGAACCTGGTAGGGTCGGTCCCAGATGAAGTACCTAGCGATTCTGGGCTTGGCGACATGCAGCTGGGCCTGTTCCGGCACCGTAAACTCTTCCGCGGTTGGCGGCGCAGTAGCCGCCCACCCGCAGACGGCTACCGCGCCGCCGCACACGGAATCGTTGCCCCGACTCTTCACAGTGGAACTTCTCGCCAACGGCGAGGTTCTAGTATTCGGCACCCCACTCGCCCGGCCCACCCAACTCCTCGAATCGGCCAAGAGCGCCCGAGCGCTGCACGACAGCAGCGGGGTCGCTCTACTGATCGAACCCGATGTAGCCGACAGCCAGACCTCGCAAGCAGTCAACGCATTGATAGACGCGGGTTGGACCCGAATTCATATCTCGGTCCGCCCCCGAATCCAGAACGCCACGACGGCCGTCGTGATGGCCGCGCCGAACCCCCCTCCCAGCCTGGAGCCAGCCACGGCACCGTCAGCCTCAGCCCCGCCTCGCTCCGCGTTCACACTTCGCAGCTTCGGACTTCACATTGGCGGTGGCCCGAATGACGACGCCACCAAGTCCTTCTTTCGGAATCCGATCGAATCGGAGTTCCCGAAATTTCAATCCTGCGCGGACGGAATTCCCGACGGCAAGAGCCGAACGGGGTCCTTCGGCGTCGATCTGTATATCCCGGGCTCCGGTGGGCATCCCAAAGTGAAAGGCACACGCACACGCGTCGGCGACAAGGCATTCGTCAAGTGCGTCTCCAGCGCCTTCGAGCAAGTCGACTTCTTGAAACCCTCCCGCGGGGCAGCGATGATCAGCTATTCGCTCAAGTTCACGGCCACTGAATAGTCCGTAGGCCAGCTCTAGCCCCAAGCGACAGCCTGACGACCACCGCAGCCGATCCCTAGACCGAGCCGATAGGGTGCCACGCGGCTCGGCTGCAACCAGTCCCGCCGATTCGACAACTCACGAAGCATCGCCCGCGGCCCGACTCAATCGCCGAGCGCTACGGGCCAACGCGCCCCACAAGCGCAGAGGGGCACGCCACATTGCCACATTAGTGGACGAGCTATGGACGATCGCGAGCAGGCCGCCTCAACCATTGCGGGCTGCTGTGCCGCTCGCGACAAAACTCGAAAGGCCCCGGAGAACGGGACCTTTCGGATCATGAAGCCCCCGCCAGGGACTCCACTCGCGCCAACGCGCTGTAGCAGATGCCGTGTGGCGTACCGCTTAGCTCGCAGCAGCTTCTTCAGTAGCGGCCGGCGCCTCGGCGGAACCCTCGGACCCGACGAACTCGATTAGCGACATGGGCGCATTGTCACCCCGACGATTGCCGATCTTGATGATTCGAGTGTAACCACCCGGACGGTCAGCAAAACGCTTCGCCAGATCGATAAACACCTTCTCGACCAAGTCGACCGTCTCCGCTCCGTCTCCGGTGTCTTTGACACCGAAGCGGCGAAGAAAACGACCCACCTGCTTCTGGGCGGCAACGCGACGAGCGCGGTCCGCAGGCTTGAGATCCGCTTGCGGGGTGTACGCCACCTCACCGAGGCGTTTCGCCTTGGTGAGCAGACGCTCCGCTACGCGACGAAGTTCCTTCGCCTTAGCGTCGGTTGTTTCGATTCGCTCGTGCAATACGAGGTTCGCCGTCAGAGCTCGAAGCATCGCGCGCCGATGGCTCGTGTTGCGGCCAAACTTTCGGCCCTGTTTCTTGTGACGCATGTTCTCTGCTTCCTTAACTCTAACGATTCAGCGCGAAGCGCTTAGCTCTGTGTGCCTTGGGTCTTCCAGCGATCGCGCATACCAGGCCAGTTATCCAACCGCATGCCCAAGCTGAGTCCCATGGTGCTGAGGATTTCTTTGATTTCCTTCAGCGATTTACGGCCAAAGTTCTTCGTCTTGAGCATGTCTTGCTCAGAGCGTTGAACCAGTTCGCCGATCAAAGTAATATTTGCGTTCTGTAGGCAATTTGCACTGCGGACCGACAACTCCAGCTCGTCGACCGAGCGGAAGAGGTTCTCATTGAGGGGCTCATCCTGCGGGCCCGGCGCCTGGTAGATGGTCTCTTCCGTCTCTTCGAAGTTGATCCAGATGGAGAGTTGCTCTTTCAGAATCTTCGCGGCATATGCAACGGCGTCAGCCGGTGCGACGGCGCCGTTAGTCCAAACCTCAAGCACGAGCTTGTCGTAGTCGGTCACTTGACCCACACGAGCGTTCTGGACGGTGTAGTTCACCTTACGAATGGGGGAGAACAGCGAATCAACCGGGATCGTGCCAATCGGCATGGTCGGGCTCTTGTTCTTATCCGCGGGAACATAGCCACGACGAACACCCACCGTCAGCTCGATTGAAAGCGGACCCTTCTTGTCGAGCGTCGCAATCTGGAGATCCGGGTTACAAATCTCGAGGTCCTCGACCAGCTGAATGTCTCCAGCCAACACCGGACCCGGGCCCTCTTTGTCGAGACGAAGAGTGTAGGTCTTCGCGGTCTCAGCCTTGAAGACAACCTCTTTAAAGTTCAGCAACATGTCGGTGACGTCTTCAACGACGTCATTGACTGAGGTGAACTCATGCAGAGCGCCGTCAACGCGAACCGCGGTGATCGCCGCACCCTGAAGAGACGAGAGCAGTACACGACGAAGGGAGTTCCCAACGGTTACGCCGAATCCACGTTCCAGGGGTTCACAAGTGAACTTCCCGTAGGTGTCCGTGCTGCTGGAATCGATCTGAATCGATTTCGGCAAAATGAGATCGCGCCAGTTACGGCTCGTCATTGCATCAACCATGTGTTCATTCCTTCTTGCTGCGGCTCTCGCCTGAAAGCCTTGATTCGCGCGACCGTCCCAAACGGCGAGGGAACCAACTCCACTCGACCGCTCCGCGATCTGCCCGCGTAAAAAAGTAATTATCGTGAGTAATATTCAACCACGTACTGCTCGCGAATCATGGGCTCGTTGAGCTCCTCGCGAGGCGGAATCGAGGTGAAAGTCGCCATGAACTTCTCTTGGTCAACCTCAACCCAGCTCGGAACCTGGCGGGTCTGAGCGGAATCCAAAGCTGCTTTCACGTAGGCGATCTTCTGGCTCTTTTCACGAACCTCGATCTTGTCGCCAGGACTCACCCGGTAGCTCGGGATGTTGACTCGCTTGCCGTTCACATGAATGTGATTGTGGCGAACCAACTGACGAGCTTGGGCGCGAGTGACAGCGAAGCCACTGCGGTGAACGACGTTGTCTAGACGACGCTCCAGCATATTGATCATCTCTTCACCGGTACGCCCCTTAACGGAGGAGGCCTGCGTGTAGTAGCTGCGGAACTGCTTTTCGAGCAGGCCGTAGATCCGACGCGTCTTCTGCTTCTCGCGAAGCCGTAGACCGTACTCACTGAGCTTGTATCGGCCCTGGCCATGCTGCCCGGGGGGATAAGGACGACGAGTGACCGCACACTTCTCAGAGAAGCAGCGCCCACCTTTGAGGTAGAGCTTGGTGCCTTCGCGGCGACAGAGCCTGCAAACAGGACCTAGGTAACGTGCCATGGTCTTTCTTCTCTCAGACGCGGCGCCGCTTGGGAGGGCGGCAACCGTTGTGGGGGATGGGAGTTACGTCCCGAATCAGGGTGATTTTGAATCCAGCGGACTGGAGGGCGCGGAGAGCGCTTTCTCGTCCTGCGCCGGGGCCTTTGACGAACACGGCGACGGAGCGCATGCCGTGGTCCATAGCGCGGCGAGCGGCTTCTTCGGCTGCCAGCTGCGCGGCGAAGGGAGTGCTCTTGCGTGAGCCCTTGAACCCCCGGGCACCAGCCGTACACCAGGAGACGGCGTTGCCGTTCACATCGGTGATGGTGATCGCCGTGTTGTTAAATGTGGAGCGGATGTGCGCAATACCCATCGGGATATTTTTGCGGACGACTTTTTTCTTGCCGCCTTTTCGTTTCGCTTGAGCCATTTTTAGCTTTCCTTAAATCCGGTTCCGAGAACTAGCGTCGTCGCGACATGACGCCGCGCTTCGGGCCCTTGCGAGTACGGGCGTTGGTGTGAGTGCGCTGGCCATTCACCGGCAAGCCGCGGCGATGACGCAAACCCCGGTAGCAACCCAGGTCCATCAGTCGCTTGATGTTCTGCTGAACTTCTCGGCGGACGTCGCCTTCGACTTGGTAGTCAGACTCGATGATGTCGCGGATCGCTTTAACATCGACCTCCGTCAGTTCATCGACCTTGCGGTCCTCGGGGACTTTTGCCTTGGTGCAAATGTCCGCGGCGGTCTTATGACCGATTCCGTAGATGTATGGCAAAGCGTAACGAATCGCTTTGCGGCGGGGGAGGTCGATGCCTGCAATACGTGCCATGTGATTCCCTTTAACCCTGTCGCTGCTTGTGGCGAGGGTTGTCGCAGATCACCCGCACGACGCCTTGGCGACGGATGATTTTGCACTTGTCACAGATTTTTTTGACGCTGGGTCGAACTTTCATGTCTTGCCTGTAAGTCGTGTATCGGGCCCAGAGGGCCCTGCTGACTGAGATGTCAGCTTGAAATCTTTTGAGTGATTTGTGCGCGTTGACTGTCGTAGAGGGATATTTTCACTCGGACTCGGTCGCCCTTCAGGAGACGAACCATTCCGTGTTTGGCTGCAGTGCTGAGCCCTGCCCGGATAACCCGACCATCGTCCAACCTCACCCGAACCATGCCTTTCGGCAGTACCTCGGTAACCATGCCGATGTCAGAATCCTCTGCCATCGTGTCCTACTTTCGTCGCTTTGCCTTCGTCACTTCTCCTTCTCTAGTACCGCTACAATTCGCAGTGTTACTTCTTTTGGATCGCCCACGCCGTCTACCCGGCGAAGCAGCCCTTTTTCCTTATAGTAAGGAAGCAGAGCAGCAGTCATCTCGTCATACTGGTCGAGACGAATCTTGACCGTCTCCTCCAGATCATCCGCGCGGTGTTCCAGCTCGGCGTCAGGAGGCGGCGGATTGTACTTGAGATGGTATATCTGTCCAGTCCGAACATCCGTCCGACGAAGAGTAGCCCGCTCCATGAGGAGGTCCCTGTCCACGTCGATCTGCAACGCACAATCGAGCGGGGATTCGAGCTCTGCGAGCATCGCCCCGAGAGCATCAGCCTGAGCATCTGTTCGTGGGAATCCGTCCAGTATGAAGCCAGACTTGGTGTCGTCGCCGCCCAGTCGTTCCCTCACCAGACCGACGACGACCTCGTCGGGAACTAACTTCCCGGTGGACATGAAGGTCGCCGCTTGCTTGCCCAGCTCGGTGCCAGCGGCCGTGGCAGCCCGCAGCATGTCGCCTGTGGAGATTTGAGGAATCGAATGGCGCTCCCGCAGTATGGCGGCCTGGGTGCCTTTGCCACTCGCGGGGGGTCCTAGAATTACAATTCGCATTGATTCTTCTCCCTCAGGCCGGACGTCGACCGCTCAAGCGGTTGGTTTGGGGTCCAGTCAGGCCTTCATAGCTTCGGGTGATGAGATGCGCCTCTATCTGGCTGACGGTCTCTAGGGCAACACCCACGACGATCATCAGACTCGTGCCACCAAACTGGAACGGGATTCGAAAGATTTGCCCCACGATGGTCGGCACAACACAGATGGCCGACACGTACATGGCGCCACCAACGGTGAGTCGAGAGACCACGCGATCAATGTACTCGGCGGTCTGACGGCCCGGACGAATGCCGGGAATGTTTGCCTGCTGCTTCTTAAGATTATCCGCGACGTCCACTGGCTGGAACGTGACCGCCGTGTAGAAGAAGCAAAAGAACACAATTAGGGCCGCGAAAAGCGTATTGAAGACCCAATCGCCTCGTCCCAAGGTGGCACTCAGACCGCTCATTCCGGGGATGTTCATCGACGATAGCGTCGCCGGGAACATCAACAGACTGGAGGCGAAGATGGGCGGGATCATGCTCGCCATATTCACCTTGAGCGGTAGGTGCGCCGCTTGCCCACCGTAAATCCGCCGGCCGACGTTGCGCCTGGCGTACTGAATCGGGATGCGCCGCTGAGCCTTCTCGAAGAAGACGACAGTCCCGATGCACACCAGAAGGACGACGCTAATGACAGCGACAACTAGTGGCTGGAAGTCGCCAGCATTGGCCGCCCAGTAGTTACCCAACGCGCTGGGGATGCCACTGACGATGCTTGCAAAAATAATCAACGATATGCCGTTGCCAATACCGCGCTCGGTAGCCTGCTCGCCCATCCACATGATGAGACAAGTGCCTGTAGTCAGCGTGAGCATCGTCATCAAACGAAAACCCCAACCGGGCTCCGAGACGACGTCTGCGAAGCGGCCGCCGCCGACATCGGCGTTATTCAATCCCTCTAGGTACATCGACATACCGAAAGACTGGAAGATGCTGATAACGATCGTGCCATAGCGAGTGTACTGCTCGATTTTTCTGCGTCCGGCCTCGCCTTCCTTACGCATCTCCTCGACCTGCTTACTCACCATGCCCATGAGCTGCATGATGATGCTCGCCGAGATGTACGGCATGATGCCGAGAGCGAAGATCGAGAGGTTGGCGAGAGCCCCACCCGAGAACAGGTTGAACAGCCCGAGCAGTCCCGCCTGGCCCTTCACGACCGCAGCCATCACATGGCGATCCACACCGGGCGTCGTGATGAACACGCCGACGCGGTAAACCGCCACTATCATCAAGGTGAACAGCACCCGACGCCGAAGCTCGGGGATCTTGGTGATATTGGAGAATCCGGTGAAGGCAGCCATCGTGGCGTTCTTAGCTTAGCTTTGGGGCGCTGCAGGAGCGGTGACGTTGGCCTTGCCGCCGGCACTTTCGATCTTGGACACGGCGGACTTGCTGAATGAATCAGCCGTCACGACCAACTTCTTGGTCAGATCGCCGTCCCCGAGGATCTTGATTTTTACGCCACGACCTTGGACTAGGCGAGCGGCACGCAGTGCTTCCTCGTTGACCTCGGTGCCAGCATCGAATCGCTCGAGGACCGACACGTTGATCGAGACGGTCTTGATTGGCGAAGGCACGTTGAATCCGCGCTTCGGCAGACGACGCTGAATGGGAGTCTGACCACCCTGAAAGTGGACCTTGCCCATATGACCGCGAGACCTCTGGCCTTTGCTGCCGCGTCCACAGTTCTTGCCAACGCCCGAGCCAGGGCCACGCCCAACGCGACGCTCGGCTTTTTGCGCGCCGGCAGGTGCACTGAGTCGAGAGAGAATATCACTCATGACGAAACCTCTTCCACCTTCACCAGGTGAAGGACCTTCTTGACCATTCCGCGAAACGACGGAGTGTTGTCCACGGTCACGGTCTTGCCGATGCCGCGGAGACCCAGGCCTTCGAGAATACGACGTTGGGGATGGGAACGCCCGATCGTGCTACGGATCTGGGACAACTTGAGCTTCGGAGCACTCACTGTGCGGCCTCTTCAGGGGCAGCAGCCTTGGGCGCGTCAGCGAACTTGCCGATGGGGTACTCCGCCATGATCTCTTCGAGATCCTTGCCCCGAGCCGTGGCGATATCCGAAGCAGCCCGGAGTCCTTTGAGCGCAGCAACGGTTGCGTATACAGCGTTGTACATATTCGCCGAACCCAAACACTTAGTCAGGATGTCGTGAATGCCTGCGGACTCCACCACGGCTCGTACCGGACCGCCGGCAATAACGCCAGTACCCGGGGAGGCAGGACGGAGCAGAACTTTGCCGGCACCGAAACGCCCCACCACATGGTGCGGGATCGTGCCGCCAACCATCGGGATCTTAAACATGTTCTTCCGAGCCTGATCGTTACCCTTGCGGATGGCTTCGGGAACTTCTTTGGCTTTGCCGAGGCCTACGCCCACGGAACCGGCTTCATCACCGACGACGACGAGTGCCGCGAAGCTGAATCGACGGCCGCCCTGAACTACCTTGGCGACGCGATTGATGTGAATCACCCGCTCTTTGATGCGGTCGTCGTCCATGTTGTTTTCAAATGCCATGATAACTGACCTAGAAGTTGAGCCCGGCTTCGCGCGCGGCGTCTGCTAACGCCTTCACACGGCCGTGAAAGAGGAATCCGTTTCGGTCGAAAACAACTTTTTCGACCTTCTTTTCGAGACAGATCTTCGCGACTAGCGCGCCAACCTGTTTGGCAGCATCGGTCTTGCCTTCCGCTGCCTTGCCTTTGAGATCGCCGGACAGAGTGGAAGCCGCCGCAATGGTCGCGCCCGTCGTGTCGTCGATGACTTGTGCGTAGATGTGTCGGGCACTGCGGAACACGCTGAACCGCGGACGGGCCGGGGTACCAGAAACTTTATTCCGAATGCGAAACTTGCGCTTTTGACGCCCTGTGAGTTTTTTCGACATAAGATCCTCGGCTACTTCTTGCCGGCTTTGCCAGCCTTGCGGCGGACTTGCTCGCCCCGGTAACGAACACCCTTGCCGCCGTAGGGCTCGGGCGGACGGTAGGCGCGAATGGAAGCGGCAGCCTGGCCCACCGCTGCTTTGTCCGCAGAAGTTAGGATGATGACCGTTCCTTTGGTGTCCTTCGGAATCTCCGCCTCGACGCCTGGCGGCAACTCGTAGAGTTTCGCTTTTGCGAAACCGAGAGATAGATGCAAGACACGTCCCTTGAGCTCAGCCCGATAACCAGTTCCCTGCAGTTCTAAGACTCGAACGAAGCCTTCGGCGGTGCCGGTGACCATATTGGCAACCAGCGCCCGGGCGAGACCCTGTAGGCGAGGGGCATTCTTGCCCGGAGCGGTACTGCTCACCTTGAGCTGTTCGCCTTCGCGTACAACCGATACAAGAGCCGGCAAAGTGTACGAGAGCTTCCCCTTGGGACCTTGCACGTCCACCCTCTCGCCCGTCATCGTGACGTTGACGCCCTTGGGCACGTCGATGGGGCGCTTGCCCAGTCGCGACTGCAGCGGTTCAGTTTGAGCCGTAGGCATCACCACACCTCGCAGAGAAGCTCGCCGCCAACCTTCTTGTGGCGGGCTTGCTTGTCCGTCATCAGCCCCTGAGAGGTGCTGAGGATAGAAACACCCAGGCCACTGAGGACCCGCGGGATATCTGAGTGACCGACGTAGACACGGCGGCCTGGTCGAGAAACTCGGCGAATGCCTCGGAAGGCGGCAACACGGTCACCGTTGTACTTCAGAGCAACGACTAGCGCGGGGCGCTTGTCTTTGCCTTCTTCGGTACGAACGTCGGCCACGTAACCCTCTTCCTTAAGGATTTCAGCGATGGCTTTTTTCATTTTGCTCATCGGCATGTACGTCGCGGAATGCTGCGCCATGGCGGCATTGCGAATACGCGTGAGCATGTCTGCTATCGGGTCTGTCATCATAAGAGCACCTACTCCCTGTCCTGGATCCGATTACCAACTCGCCTTCGTCACACCGGGAAGCTCACCTTTGAGCGCCAGCAGACGGAAGCAAATTCGACACAGTTTAAAGTCACGATAAACACCGCGCGATCGAGCGCAGACGTAACAGCGAGAGACCTGCCGAGTAGAAAACTTCGGCGGCCGATTCATTTTTGCCCATTGGCTTGCTCGTGCCATTCGACCTAACTCCTGAAAGGCATTCCCAACTTACGAAGAAGCTCACGCCCCTCCTCGTTGGTCTTGGCTGTGGTCACGAAGGTGATGTTCATTCCCTTGATGACGTCGACTTTGTCGAAATCAATCTCGGGAAACACCAATTGTTCTTTGAGACCCAAAGTGTAGTTACCAGCGCCATCAAAGCCCTTGGGGCTGATACCGCGAAAATCTCGTACGCGAGGAAGAGTGACGGAGATCAGACGATCCACGAACTCCCACATGCGCTCCCGACGAAGCGTCACCATTACGCCGATGGGCATGCCCTCGCGCAGCTTGAAGCCTGCTATCGACTTTTTGGCGCGGGTGACGACGGGCTGCTGGCCGGCGATGGCAGCGACTTCTTTTACCGCCGCGTCGATAATCTTCGGATTACCGACCGCCTGACCCAGACCCATGTTGAGGACCACTCGCTGAATGCGGGGCACCTGCATTTGGTTCTTGTACTCGAACTGTTTCATCAGCGCGGGCACGATGTCTTTTAGGTACCGCGTCTTGAGACGCTGTTCTATAATTTCACTCATTACGCCCTCTGTGCCGGGATGACCGCGCCGCTCTTAGCAACTCGGACCTTTTTCCCATCTTGGGTTTCGTAACGGACACGCGTAGGCTTGCCGGACTCGGGGTCGATCGGCATCACCTTGGAGGCGTCCAACGGAGCCTCGGACTCGAGGATACCACCCGGACGTTGGGGAGTAGCCTTCAGATGACGCTTCACCATATTCACGCCTTCAACGACGACTTTGCTTTTGGCAGAGAGCACACGAGTGACCTTGCCTTGTTTGCCCTTGTCGTTGCCCCGAATGACCTGAACTTGGTCACCTGTTTGTAGGCGCTCCATCAGACCACCTCCGGCGCGAGCGAAACAATCTTCATGAACTTCTTGGCACGCAGCTCACGAGCGACGGGGCCAAAGATGCGGGTGCCGACAGGCTCCTTCTGAGCGTTGAGGAGTACAGCGCTGTTCGTATCAAAACGAACGTAGCTACCATCCATGCGGCGAACGATCTTCTTGGTGCGGACGACCACGGCTTTGGTCACCTCGCCCTTGCGAACTTTGCTGTTTGGCATGGCCTCTTTGACGCTGACCACGATGATGTCACCGACGGCCGCGTAGCGACGCCGTGAACCACCGAGCACCTTGATGCACATGACGACCTTAGCGCCGGAATTGTCGGCGAC
The DNA here is from genome assembly GCA_013214025.1 of Polyangiaceae bacterium. Lineage (GTDB taxonomy): Bacteria > Myxococcota_A > Polyangia > Polyangiales > Polyangiaceae > JABSRN01. The sequence continues at coordinate 5,783 of JABSRN010000120.1, read as the reverse complement.
GTCGAGTCTAGAAAAGGCTTGAATCATCTCAGACTCCCTTTTCAACCAGACGGGAAACCGTCCAACGCTTGTGCTTTGACATCGGGCGATGCTCGACAATTTCGACCCGATCACCCACTTTGTAGGTGTTGTTCTGATCGTGCGCCTTGTAGCGCTTACGAACCTTCACGTACTTGCGGTACAGCGGCTCCATCTTGTAGCGAGTTACCTCGACAACGACGGTTTTCGACATCTTGTCGCTGGCAACACGGCCAACTAGGCGGCGCTTAAAGCTCGTTGCGGTCTCAGTTGTATCCTGTGCCTCGGTCACGACGCACTTCCTTCCGCGGTGTCGAGAGTGCGTGCCCGAAGAATGCCTTCGATGCGTGCGACGTCCCGACGAGTCTTGTTAATCACGCTCGTATCGTCGAGCTGACCCGTAAAGTTCTTCATCCGATGTCCGAAGAGGTCTTTCTTCATCATGTCGCGAAGTTCGACGAGATCCTCGGTGTTGCGCTCCCGCAAGTCTTTGGCGTTCATAGCGCACCGCGTTTCATGAATCGGGTTGCCACCGGCAACTTCATGCTGGCGACACGGAAGGCTTCTCGAGCAAGCTCCTCCTCGATACCGGCGATCTCGAACAGGACCTTGCCCGGCTTCACGACGGCGACCCAATGATCGACGGCGCCCTTGCCCTTACCCATTCGAACCTCGAGAGGCTTCTTGCTGATGGGTTTGTCCGGGAAGACTCGAATCCAGAGCTGACCACCGCGCTTGACCTTGCGCTGAATCGCCATACGACCCGCCTCGATCTGACGGGCGGTCAAGCGACCTCGCTCCAAAGTCTGGAGAGAATAGTCCCCGAAGGACACATCGCTGCCACGCCAGGCGAGACCGCGGTTCTTGCCCTTTTGTTGCTTGCGAAACTTAGTGCGTTTGGGAGAAAGCATTTCTTAATCCGTCCGAATTCCCGCTACTGCAGGAGGGTGCGAGACTTGCGCTGCAAGATTTCGCCCTTAAAGATCCAAACCTTGACGCCAATGATGCCGTAGGTCGTGCGTGCCTCAGCGAGGCCGTAATCGACGTCTGCTCGAAGCGTATGAAGAGGGACGCGTCCCTCGCGGTAGGTCTCGATGCGGCCCATCTCTGCGCCGCCAAGGCGACCGGCACAGCGAATCCGAATACCCTTGGCGCCGAACTTCATGGCGGTGCTCAGGGCCTTCTTCATGGCGCGGCGGAATGCGATCCGGCGTTCCAGCTGCGTAGCGATGTTCTCGGCGACAAGCTGCGCATTGGTTTCAGCCTTGCGGACCTCTTGGACGTCAATGAAGACCTCATTGTCCGTGAACGACTGAACGCCGGGGAACTTGGCTTCGCCCTTGACGCTGCCATCCATGTTTCCCAGCTTCAGAATCTCGATACCGCGGCCGCCTTTTCCGATGACCATGCCAGGTCGGGCGGTGAAGACGACCACCTTCACCTTGTTCGCGGCGCGCTCGATCTCAATGCCGGCGACGTTGGCGTTAAAGAGGTACTCTTTGACCGCGCGCTTGATGCGCAGGTCCTCGTGTAGCCACTTTGTGTAGTTATCGTCCTCGTACCATTTGCTGGTCCACGTCTTGATGACGCCAAGGCGAAAGCCGTAAGGATGTGTTTTTTGTCCCATGAATTTCTTATCCTGCTATTCGACGCGCTTAGCGCTCGTCCAGCTCGATATTGATGTGGCTGACGCCCTTGACGACCTGGGTCGCGCGGCCCATGGCACGAGGTCGCCAACGGCGCATGTGAGAGTCCGGGCCTTTGTCGACCGTGGCCTTGCTGATGTAGAGAGAATCTTGATCTACGTCCGGGCTCAGTTGCCGAGCATTCGCCAGCGCGCTGGCGATGAGCTTCCGCACGATGGGTGCGGCTGCCTTCGGTGTGAACTCTAGGATCTGCAGCGCCTCGCTGGCATCGCGTCCTCGAACGAGATTGATCACCATCCGCGCTTTACGTGGACTGATCCTCTGAAATTTGGCTTTTGCTTCGCTAATCATCCGACAGTTTCTCCAAGAGACCCGCCGTCCCAGGGAGCCCTAGGGCTCCCAGCCTCGCCAACCTGTGACGAGGGCCAAAACCCGAGGGCTCTGGCGAAAGGGACCGGGTAACTAACAGACGGACCTCGCTAACGCAAGGTCCATCCACTAGTAAACGGGTGCTCAGTAGTGTTTCTAGCGCTTCTTTCGATCGCCGGAGTGGCCACGGAAGGTCCGCGTCGGGGCAAACTCCCCAAACTTATGGCCAACCATGTTTTCAGAAATGAACACCGGAACGAATTTCCGGCCGTTGTGTACGGCGAACGTGAGTCCCACCGCTTCCGGGAAAATCGTCGAACGGCGTGACCACGTCTTGATGGCCTTCCGATCGCCGCTCTCTCGCGCCGTGTCGATTTTCTTTAGCAAATGACCGTCGATGAACGGTCCCTTCTTAATACTACGAGCCATGGATCATTTAGCCTTCCGCCGTCTTACGATCATGCCGTCAGTTCGCTTGTTGTTTCGAGTCTTGAGGCCCTTGGCCAGCTGACCCCAGGGAGAGCACGGGTGGCGCCCACCACTGGTTCGGCCTTCACCACCACCCATGGGATGGTCGACCGGGTTCATTGTTACGCCGCGGTTATGCGGCCGTCGTCCGAGCCAGCGCTTGCGGCCGGCCTTACCCAGACTGATGTGACGGTGGTCCGTGTTGGAGACCTGGCCAATTGTGGCCCGGCACTCAACATGGATTTTCCGAACTTCACCACTCGGCAGTTTCACGGTGGCGTACTTGCCTTCGCGAGCCATCAACTGAGCCGACACCCCAGCGGAGCGAACCAACTGGCCGCCCTTGCCTTTGCGTAACTCTAGGTTGTGAACAGCGCTGCCCACCGGGATGTGCTTGAGAGGCATCGCGTTGCCCGGCTTGATATCAGCGTTTCGGCTGGAGATGACTTCGTCACCCTTGGTCAATCCGTCGGGAGCCAGAATGTATGCCTTCTCGCCATCCTTGTAGTGGAGCAGCGCGATACGGGCCGAACGGTTCGGATCGTACTCGATGCTCGCCACTACGGCGGGCACGCCGATTTTGTTGCGCTTGAAATCGATGATTCGGTAGCGCTGCTTGTGACCACCGCCGCGAAACCGAGTAGTGATGCGACCGTAGTGGTTACGTCCACCCGATTTGGACTCGCCCTCGAGAAGAGCCTTGCAGGGCGTTGTGCCAGTTGTGATGTCTTTGAAATCACTGACAGAGTATTTCCGTCGTGCTGCCGAAGTCGGCTTGTAGTTACGAATTCCCACTGCTTATTCCTCAGATTCCTCGAAGAACGGAATGTCATCGCCAACCTTCAGGGTGACGATGGCTTTCTTCCAGTTGCTTCGTTTCGTAAAGCGACGACCCATGCGCTTCGTTTTGCCGCGCTGGATCAGGGTGTTTACGTCCGTAACCTTCACGTCGTAGAGCGCTTCAACAGCTTCTCGGACCTGGATCTTGTTAGCAGTCAGATCTACTTCAAAGATTACTTTGACCGGTGCCTCATCGCCGAGCTCGCGAAGGCGAGCGGCCTTCTCGGTCATGGCGATGGGACGCTTGATGATTTGGTCTGGTGTCAGATTCATGACTGGCTCCCGGTGCAGCGGGCGACGATCGCCATGGCTGCGTCCTTCGACACAACCACATGGTCGTGCCGTAGCAGGTCGTAGACGTTGATTCCTTCCGGCGGCAGAAACTGCGCCGACTGGAGGTTTCGAATCGACAGACGCAGATTCTCGTTGCCGATAGTGTCGACGACGAGCGTCTTCTTGGTTGCCTTGAGATCTCCCAAAACGCCGATGAGTTTCTTCGTCTTGATTTCACCTAGGTCGATATTCTCGACGACCGTGATCCGCTCCTCTTTCACAAGAAGGCTCAGAGCACCGGTCAGTGCACTCAAGCGAACTCGTCGCGACGGACGAGTGGACCAATCCTGCACCTTCGGGGGATGAGCACGACCACCACCGACAAAAATCGGCGCGCTGCGGGCACCGTGGCGAGCGCCGCCAGTGCCTTTCTGCCGATAGATCTTCTTCGAAGATCCCTTCACGGCAGAACGCTCTTTGGCAGCGGAAGTTCCAGCTCGGCGCGAAGCCAACTGGGCCGTCACGACCTCGTGGAACAAGTGTTCCTTGATTTCGGACGCGAAGACTTCGTCAGCGAGATCGATATCGCCGACTTTTTCGCGTTTTAAATTGAAGACATCTAGCTTGGGCATAGGGACCTCGGGGGCTAGCTCTTGATCTCGACGTCCACGCCGGCGGACAGATCGAGCTTCATCAAAGCGTCGAGCGTTGCCGGAGTGGGGTCTAGAATATCAATCATGCGTTTGTGGGTTCGGACTTCGAACTGCTCACGGGATTTTTTGTCGACGTGGGGTCCACGTAGAACGGTGTACCGACGAATCGTAGTCGGGAGGGGAATCGGACCCGCCACACGGGCACCCGTTCGCCGAGCTGTCTCAACAATGTCGGAAGTCGACTTGTCGAGTAGCTGGTGATCGAAGGCCTTGAGGCGGATTCGGATTTTGGTGCTTTCAGCCATAGTTTTCCTTATTTTCTCCGCTACTCGAGGATCTTAGTCACGACGCCAGCGCCGACCGTTTTGCCACCCTCACGGATTGCGAAACGCATCTGCTCTTCCATCGCTACCGTGGTGATGAGCTCGATTTCCATCGTGATGTTGTCGCCCGGCATCACCATCTTGACGCCTTCCGGCAGCATCACTGAGCCGGTCACGTCCGTCGTTCGGATGTAGAACTGCGGGCGGTAGTTCGTGAAGAACGGCGTATGACGGCCGCCCTCTTCCTTCTTCAACACGTAAACCTCGCCCAAGAACTTCTTGTGCGGGTTGATTGTGCCCGGCGCTGCCAAACACTGGCCTCGCTCGATTTCCTCTTTGTCGATGCCGCGCAGCAGGCAACCTACGTTGTCCCCGGCCTGGCCCTCGTCCATGCTCTTGCGGAACATCTCAACGCCCGTGATCGTCGTCTTCCTCTCGGCCTCGAAGCCGACAATCTCTACCTCGTCGTTTACGTGCACGATGCCACGCTCAATTCGGCCCGTGGCTACTGTGCCTCGGCCCTTGATCGAGAACACGTCTTCGATCGCCATCAAGAAGGGCTTGTCCACTTCGCGGACAGGCTCCGGGATCTTCGTATCCAGCGCTTCGCAAAGCGTCGTGATCGTCTTCTCCCACTTCTCTTCGCCGTTCAGAGCCGGCAACGCCGCTCCCTGAACCACCTCGGCGCCGTCGCCGTCGAACTTGTACTTGCTCAGCAGCTCGCGGACTTCCATCTCCACTAGCTCCAGCATCTCTTCGTCGTCCACAGAATCGCACTTGTTCAGGAACACCACCAAGTGGTCCAAACCCACCTGGCGCGCCAACAGCACGTGCTCTCGCGTCTGCGGCATCACTGAGTCCAGTGCGCTCACCACCAGGATAGCTCCGTCCATCTGGGCGGCTCCGGTGATCATGTTCTTTACGTAGTCAGCGTGGCCCGGGCAGTCGACGTGGGCGTAGTGACGGTTCGCCGTCTCGTACTCCACGTGGCTCACCGCGATGGTGACCGTCTTCGTCTCGTCACGGACGATGCCGCCCTTGGCGATGTCCGCGTACTTGATCTCGTCTGCGAATCCAGCCTTCGCCTGAACCTTTAGCAGCGCCGCAGTCAGCGTCGTCTTGCCGTGGTCGATGTGTCCAATTGTCCCAACGTTTACGTGGGGCTTGTTGCGTACGAACTTCTCTTTGGCCAT
>JABSRN010000012.1 GCA_013214025.1 Polyangiaceae bacterium | reverse complement strand
CGGCTTGTGTTAGCGGCACCGATAGCGGCACCGATAGCGGCACCGATAGCGGCACCGATAGCGGCACCGATAGCGGCACCGATAGCGGCACCGATAGCGGCACCGATAGCGGCACCGATAGCGGCACCGATAGCGGCACCGATAGCGGCGATTCCGGCGACTCCGGCGACTCCGGCGACTCCGGCGACTGATCCGAATAGCTTGCGGCAACGCAATCACCGAAGGCGCCGAGCACTCATTGTGCTCGGCGTTTTTCGTTTGTAGCGTGTCGCCTTCGGCGAGTCCGGTCTACGAGCACGAGCCACGATCGCTGCGTGACTCCCCCCCGTCAGGGTGAGCGCGGGTCACTTCGCTCTCTCATCTAGCCGGGCTCTACGGAGTCCTGAGGTCCTCCGACCTGCGGTGTGCTCGCGCCGTCGGAGCTGCCGTTTGTTGCCGCATGGGAGCGATACCCCACGTGCTCGGCATCGGCGCATCGGCAGGCAAGTGATGGCCTGCGGGTGATAGGCTAGCGGCCATGAGCGAGCTCAGGGAACACGTCAGTGAGTATATCCAGCTGCTAGAAGCCGGCGACAGCATTGCCGCCATGCAGCGCTTCTACGCAGACGACGTCGTACTATTCGAGAACCGAGAGATGGCCCGTGCGGGACGCGAAAACTGCATGGCCTTCGAACGCGAGCAGCTGAGCAAACAGTCGAGCCCCCCAAGGCTAAGGGCGAAACACTCCGCCGTCGACGAAACCACGGGACGGGCCTACGTGGAATGGGTCATACGCTTCGTCACCCCCGAAGGCCGCGACATGCTGCTCGAAGAAATCGCAGCCCAACAATGGAGCCGCGGTCAGATTACGGAAGAACGGTTTTACTACGAAGGTTTCGTTGACGAGTCCGACTAACGAGCCCAGCTGACAATCGCTGCGCACCGCCCGCGACGCCCTGTACGCGATGGCGAAACTAGGCGGTCACTTGTCACAGAACGGCGAACCAGGTTGGCTGACGCTCGGCCGAGGATACGAAAATCTCGCGGCCGGAGAGGCGTTCCAACTTGTGCTCAATCATGAGCCCGTCGGAGCGACGGGTGGGTCACTTCGCTCAGGTCGTCCCCCCCTGGCTCTGCGGTTTTTTTGGGGTCCTCGCCGTTGACGTGGCTGCGGATGTTACTCCCGGGGCCCCAAGCCCGGTCGTTCGCCGTTTGTCGAGAGCCGGAGCCGCGCTCAGCGGACAATGGATTCGAGCCATTCGACCAAACGAAGGCGCTCTAGGTCCGTAGGCTTCACGCCATCGCCGATGGGGAATTGCCGAGGGGGTGGCCAGTCACCACAGCTGTCGATGGGCACCGACGAAACTCCACAACGTATCGACGGTAGATCCCGCTCCACCTCTGCGAGCGTTGTGGAGTCTCGGGAGCGATCTCCGGCTCCGTGACACTCCACGCAGTAGCTCGCGAAAAAACCGCTCGCGTAGTTGCTCCAACTATCGGCGCTCGCGACGCCTCCCGAATGCGTCGCCGGCTGCTCGTCTGCCTTGCCGCTTCCTTCGTCGCCGCACGACCACAAAAGCAGGGTGACGCACAAACCCCAAAAGGGAGTTCCGAGGAGGCGGCTTCGAGGTCCATGGGATCGCCGCGCTCCAGCTGAGAGTGGGCCTAAAAACTCGCCTCAACTTCGACGCCACGGTTCCCCCCATGGCCTCCTAATTACCGCGGTCGGAAGCGCCCCTATCGTTTCGGAACACCCAACAGGAGTTTCAGTTCCCTGCGTCGAGTGTATTTAGTGGACGGTTATAGCTAGTTAGCGTGTTTCGCCATGCTCGGCCTGACTATTCAACCATTCAATTGAATTGATTCCGCATGCTCACCCCCCACCACCAGTTCAAGGACGCGCTCTACGCGCAATTCGCGCGGATCGGCAAGACGCTGTCGGCCCCCAAGCGACTGGAGCTGTTGGACCTGCTCAGTCAGGGCCCGCGCTCCGTGGAGCAACTCGCCGAAGAGAGCAGCACCAGCGTCGCCAATACATCTCAGCATCTTCAGGTGTTGCGACAGGCACGCATGGTCAGCTCCGTAAAGAAGGGCCTGCGCGTCGAGTACCGACTCGCAGGCGACGACGTCAGCCAGTTGTTCCTTTCTTTGCAGGGTTTGGCTGAGTCCCGCTTGCTGGAGGTGGAGCCAGTCGCGACCCAATACTTCGAACAGCGGGACGCGATGGAAGCGGTCGCTAGCGACGAGCTACTGCGACGGGTGCGGAACCAACAAGTGACCGTGCTCGATGTACGTCCCGCCTTGGAGTACCGCGCCGGTCACATCCAGGGGGCGCTTTCGATCCCTGTCGACGAACTTGAGCAGCGTTTGGGTGAAGTCCCCCGACGCCGAGACATCGTGGCGTATTGCCGAGGGCCCTACTGCGTGATGGCCATGGAAGCCGTGCAACTCCTTCAGGAGCGAGGTTTCTCTGCGATGCGCATGGAACTCGGCGTCACGGACTGGCGCGCCCGGGGCTGGTCCGTCGAAGCTGGCAATGACACAGCCGACAGATCTGACTCTGTTACCCCCCCCCGCAACCCTGTGACCGGATCCGATCATGATCTTTAAGCCCTACTACACCTTCGAAAGCGGCTGCGCCGGATACCTCTTTGGCTGCGTCGGGGAGTCGCGCTGCGCGGTGGTGGACCCTCGAGATGACGACGTACACGCTTACATACAGTTTTCCGAATCGAAAGCTTTGGTCATCAGTCATGTGATCGATACCCACGTGCATGCCGACCCTCTGTCGGGGGGTCTAGGCCTAGCGGGCGAGGTCGGCGCCCAGTATTCCTTGCACGAATCCGCCCACGTCGCCGTCCCCTTTCAGGCTCTCGTCGACAACCAAGAGATCGTGCTCGGCAACGTGACTGCGAAAGTGCTGCACACGCCGAGAGCATCTGCCTGCTCGTGACTGACCGACGCCGCAGCCCCGAGCCGTGGTTCGTACTGACCGGCGATACACTCTTCGTCGGCTCCGTCGGGCGCCCGGACCTACCCGGTAAGGCCCGAGAGAACGCCGGTCAATTGTACGACAGCATGCACCGTCGTTTGCTCACCCTCCCCCCGGAGCTTGAACTATTCCCGGGACACTTCGCTGGCTCCGCCTGTGGCGCTGGCATGAGCGGCAAACCTTCGAGCACCATCGCCGCCGAGAAGCACTGGAACGTTCAGCTGTCCCAAAGCCGGGAGGACTTCATCGAAGACCTCATCGACGTCCCGGAAAAACCAGCCGAGATGGCCGGTATTATGGCGGTAAATCAGGGGCGCTCAGGCGCCGCATGAGCGAGCCTGTATGAGTGAAGCTAACAATAGCGCGAGGCCGCCCAGCGACGGCGTACGTCTCGGTCTGCGGGAGAACCTACCGCAGTTCGCGCTGCTAGTCGTGGTGAACGCCTTTGTGGGCGCCATGGTCGGCCTCGAGCGCACGCTGTTACCGGCCATTGCCGAACAAGAATTTCATATCGTCGCCAAGAGCGCGGTGCTCTCCTTCATCGTGGTCTTTGGCGTCAGCAAGGCCATCACCAACTACGTCGCCGGGCGCCTCTCCGATCATTACGGCCGCAAACGAGTATTGATATTCGGTTGGTTGGTCGCCGCTCCCGTACCGTGGCTGCTCATGTGGGCGCCGAGTTGGTCCTGGGTGTTGTTCGCCAATGTGTTTTTGGGCGTCAGCCAAGGGCTCACATGGTCCACCACCGTGATCATGAAAATCGATCTCGCGGGGCCCAACAAACGCGGCCTCGCCATGGGCCTCAACGAGTTTGCCGGATACTTTGCGGTAGCCGCCAGCGCGATGGCCACAGGTTTTGTCGCCGCGAGCTACGGTCTGCGACCCGCGCCGTTCTATCTAGGGGTCGGTTTTTTTGCCATTGGCTTCTTGCTGTCCGTCGCCCTGGTGCGCGAATCCAAACCCCACGCCGATGCCGAGGCGAAACTACGCGGCCCCCTCGACGCCAGCGATGCCCCCAGCCCCAAGGAAGTGTTTGCGCTCACCACCTGGCGCGACAAAAACCTATCCAGCGTGAGCCAAGCCGGGCTCGTCAACAACTTGAACGACGGCATGGCCTGGGGATTGTTCCCGCTTTTCTTTCACGCTGCCGGCATGAGCCTCCCGCAAATCGGCACCCTGGCGGCGATTTATCCGGCAACCTGGGGGGGCTTTCAGCTCTTCACCGGTGCCTGGTCGGACCAGGTCGGACGAAAATGGCTGATCACCGGAGGCATGACAGTACAAGCGGTGGGCATCGTCGGAGTCGTCGCGGCAGATGCATTTTTTGGTTTTGCAATCGGCTGTACGTTGTTGGGCGCCGGGACTGCCATGGTCTATCCGACGCTCTTAGCCGCCATCGGAGATGTCGCGCACCCCAGCTGGCGCGCGTCTGCCGTGGGCGTGTACCGCCTGTGGCGCGATCTGGGCTACGCCGTCGGCGCTATTGTTGCGGGCATTACCGCAGACGCCCTAGGGCTCAATGCCGCTATGTATATGGCCGCCGGCTTGACGTTGGCCTCCGGCGCAGTTGTCGCCAGCCGCATGAGCGAGACCCGCGTCCTGGATGCCGTGCCAACCAAATAGGGGGTCAGGCAACGCCCGGCAACGCTGACGGCAGGCCTCGCTCCGTCCCTTCTCTGGACCCGTTGCTGCTGCAGCGCTAGCCTTCGGGAGTTCGAGCATTGTCGTAAAGAAGCGTTGTTGTGAAGAAACTGAGCCGTCGTGTTACCGTCAAATGGCTGGTCGCTGGGAGCGGATCCGTCGCCTGCTCCAAAGCGGAAGAGCCCGGCGCGGTCAAGGCGGCAGCCTCCCCGGCTCCCCCGGCACGCAGCCAGACAGGGTCCAATCTATCGCCAGCGGCGGTGACCGCGTCCGTCGACTCCATTCTTGAGATGTCGCCCTTGCCCCCCGGCACCACCCCCTGGCCCACGCCAGATCCGTTTCTGTTTTGCGTGCATCACCGGGACCAGTATCCGGCAGGCGACGCGCGTTTAGCTCCTCGAGTCAGTCTCGAAGGTCGCCAGTTGGGCTCTGACTTCGCCGGCAAGGACGGTTGGAGCATGTACCACGGGCGCACGATCCCGGGATTCCCCCAGCACCCGCACCGCGGTTTCGAGACCGTAACGGTGGTGCGCGAAGGTCTGCTCGACCACTCCGACTCCATGGGGGCGGCGGCGCGTTACGGGCAAGGCGATGTGCAATGGCTAACGGCCGGGGCCGGCATTCAACATGCGGAGATGTTTCCGCTGCTCAAGACGGACGCAGAAAACCCCTTCGAGCTCTTTCAAATTTGGCTCAACTTGCCCCGGGCACGCAAGATGGTGCGCCCGCATTTTAAGATGCTGTGGAGCGACAGCCTGGCCCGGCGCGGCTATCAAGACCAACAGGGCAAGCTGACGGAGCTAACGCTGATGGCGGGGAAGTTGGGAGATCTAGTGGCGCCAGTGCCTCCGCCCGACTCCTGGGCGGCGGATCCCGCTAACCAGGTCAATATCTGGACCCTCAAGCTGAGCCCGCGGGCGCAGTGGACACTGCCTCCGGCCCCGGGAAGCAATCGCACGCTCTACTTTTTTAGCGGCCAGGAGCTCGGCATCAACGGAGTCAGCGTGCCGCCTCGTCACTACATTCGACTGACCGGCGACGGCGAGGTGTTGATTGAGAACGGCGCGGGCAGCTCCGAACTCCTATTGCTTGGAGGCAGGCCCATCGCTGAACCCATCGCCAGGCGCGGGCCGTTCGTGATGAACACGGAAGCCGAAATCCGTCAGGCCTATGCCGACTACCGAGCGACCCAATTCGGCGGCTGGCCCTGGTCCCGCAGCGATCCCCATCACGGCACCGCGCCTAAGCGTTTTGCCCGCCACGCTGACGGGCAGCGGGAAGAGCCGAGCTAGACGTCCACGGCTTCGCGGGCCGGCGCGGGTGCATCGCTCGGGCGTTCTGGTGCCATCGATTGTGCGACGCGCACCCACTTGGCAGCGGCTTTGATCGCCTCTTCGGGCCTATCGAAGATGTGCCCTGCGGGAATGGCGCCGGGAGCGACCTCCAAATTCGCCGTGATCTCCGCGGGCTCCTGTCGCAAGCCGCCGACGAACACCTCTGTGCCGTTCTTGTTCAAGTCGCCCACTAGCTCCGCCAACATATAAACGCCGGATTGGTCCAGGTAGCGAACGTCGCCCATATGCAGCACCACTGCCTGGGCAGTCTTCTCCACGCCCTCAAACTGGCATTGGAGCGGACCGGCATTCCCGAAGAACAGCGCGCCGTGCAATTCCACGAGGCACACGCCCGACAACACTTCGGCGGCTTCGGTGAGGGACGGCATCCAGGTGCGGTGGGAGCTCACCTCCACCAACGGGGAGTGAGTCGCTGGATCGAGATCGCTCATACGTTTCAGGAGAATCATCGCCGCCATCACCATGCCCACCGCAACAGCGTTCATGAGATCGACAAACATCGTCATCAGCAGCACCACGACCATCACCGAAGCATCGCCGCGCGGGGCACTGGGCGCGTGACGCAAACCCTTGGAGTCGACAATGCCAATGCCGACCGTAATGAGAATCCCCGCCAGCACTGCCATGGGGATCTGAGACGCCAGGGGACAGATCACCAACAATACGGCCAGCAGGAGAAGCGCGTGCACAACGCCGGAGAGATGACCTCGACCGCCAGCACTGACTGACGTTGGCCACGGTGCGCATGGTCGCGCCAGCGCCCGGCAGACCGCCGAGGACCCCCGAGAAGAAGTCACCGAGACCCTGGGCAACGAGCTCCTGTTCGCTGTCGTGACGCGTCTTGGTCACCGCGTCCGCCACTAGGGACGTGAGCAATGAATCCAGTGCGCCGACAATGGCCAAGACCAACGCCGGCTTGATGATGAGCATCAGCTCAGCCATTTCGAACTCTGGCAGGGCAACTGACGGCAAGCTTCGAGGAATGGCGCCGATACGAGGCACGTCCATGGGGATCAATACGGAGGCTGTAGTGACCGCCAGCATCGCTACTAGAGTGCTCGGCACCGCTTTGATGTAGCCGCCTAGCTTCATCAACTACATCGCGATCTGAAACAAACCAGCCAGCGCGACCATCGCAAAAACCCAACCGGGATCACCGGTCAGGCCTGCGGCAATGCCGGGCACCACGACGGTCATGGGGCCTGTGGGCCCTGAGAGTTGCGACGGGGTTCCACCGAATAGCGCCGCCATCATGCCGACGATGATGGCTCCGTACATGCCGACGACCGCGCCATTCTCCATTCCGGAAGCGACGCCGAAGCCGAGCGCTAGGGGCAAGGCGACAATGCCTGCGGTAATACCGCCGAAAATGTCGCCCTTAGCGTTGGAAAATATCGCTTTCGAAGATCCATAGACCGCAACAATGGAACAGAACCGCCCCAGAACAAGCCCGCCTGGAGGCAGTGGTTCATTTGTTCGGTTGGGATCACACCGACGGTCGTGACTGGCCCGACAAATCGTCCGAACCTTCGCCCAGTTACGAATGGCTGCCCCGGCCCGTCGCACCAGAGCGGTAAGCTGAACAGACGCCGCCGAAGCGCAGGTCGACAATCCTCCCCAAAGGTCATTTTATGTATGTGGGTCTAGCCAATTGCGGTCATTGGCTGTCTGTTGACAACGGAATGGGGCGGCGACCCAATGACGAACAGATAGGGCCGGACTGACCTTTGCGTTTCGTGGTGTTTTCGAGCCGGTGATTTCACGCTTACGGAGTAGGAAACTTCGCATAATTACTCTTCGAAACCTGGTATCCGGCGGTCGGGCACTTGCGCGAGTGGCCATCCGAATTTGAACGCTGACATGTCAGCCGCGTTTCAGTGCGGGCACGGAAGTTTCCCATCCGTTTCGGTGAACGTTAGCCACGGGTTTCGCGTTTCGGATGTGTTTCCCCGGTATCGATGTTTCCCAATAGTATCGAGCACTTTCACCATCCTTTTGGGTTGCCGACCCCAACGCTACGCCTACAATGCCCGTCGTCAGGTCCCCCCGGTCGCGGAGACCGTAACGGCTTCTGACCCATGAGCGGCAGTCTTCAAACTGAATCGCTTCTCCACAGCCCCGCTGTCACCTCGGTGCGGCAGAGCTGTTTAGTTCCCGATTGGATATTCTTGTGAGTCGTATTCTCGATAGCCTGCTGTTCTTCAAACAAGACGTCGAAAAATTTTCCGATGGCTATGGCGCAGTCACGAAAGAAGACCGCGGCTGGGAAGACGGCTACCGCAATCGTTGGTCCTACGACAAGGTCGTTCGCTCCACTCATGGCGTGAACTGCACCGGCTCGTGCGGCTGGAAGGTCTACGTCAAGAACGGCATCGTGACCTGGGAAACCCAGGTGCTCGATTACCCGCGCACCCGCGCGGACCTTCCGAACCACGAACCGCGCGGTTGCGCCCGAGGCGCCAGCGCCTCCTGGTACCTGTACAGCGGCAACCGCATCAAGACGCCGCTCATTCGCCGGCGCTTGCTCGATCTCTGGCGCGAAGCACGCAAAACGATGGAGCCAGTAGAAGCCTGGGAATCCATCGTCGAGGATCCCGAAAAGACTGCCCAGTACAAACCATTCCGCGGCAAGGGCGGATTTGTCCGCGGCGCCTGGGACGAGGTCAACGAGATCATCGCCGCCTCCAACGTCTACACCGTCAAGCAATACGGCCCGGATCGCGTCTGCGGCTTTTCGCCAATCCCGGCGATGAGCATGATCTCCTATTCGGCAGGCACTCGCTACCTGTCGCTGATCGGTGGCACCTGTCTGAGCTTTTACGATTGGTACGCGGACTTGCCGCCAGCATCGCCGCAGACCTGGGGCGAACAGACGGACGTGCCCGAGAGTGCCGATTGGTACAACTCCTCGTTCATCATGGTTTGGGGCTCGAACGTCCCGCAAACCCGAACGCCGGACGCCCACTACCTCGCAGAAGCTCGTTACAAGGGCACCAAGGTCGTCGTGGTAACGCCCGACTATAGCGAAGCGTCCAAGTTCGCCGATCTCTGGCTCAATCCGAAACAAGGCACTGATGCCGCCCTCGCCATGGCGATGGGCCACGTGATCCTGAAGGAATTCCACGTAGACAAGCAGGTCCCTTACTTCAGGGACTACTGCCGCAAGTACACGGACATGCCCTTCCTGGTGCGCCTCAAGGAACAAGAAGTAACGAACTCAGCTGGCGAGACCACCACTCGCTGGATCCCCGAGCGCTTCCTTCGCGCCTCCGACTTCGACAACAAACTCGACGAAACAAACAACCCCGACTGGAAAACCGTCGCCCTCGACGAAAAAACCGGCGGCGTGGTTGTGCCATCCGGCAGCATCGGCTTCCGCTGGGGAGAAGACGGAAAATGGAACCTTGAGGAGAAGACGGGCACCAGCCGAGCCGACACCGAGCTGCAGCTGTCAGCGCTGCGCGAAGGCGGCGAAACCCTGCCCGTCAGCTTCCCTTACTTTGCCGGCGGTGACGAAGTCGCCGGTCGCAAGAACTCCGACGTGCAAGAGCGTCTCGTTCCCATTCGCGAGCTCAAGATCGGCACTGAGAAGGTACGAGTCGCCACCGTCTACGACTTGATGCTGGCCCACTACGGCGTGGACCGCGAACTCGGTGACGATAACACCGCCAAGTCCTTCCGCGAAATCGCCCCCTACACCCCGGGCTGGCAACAAAGCATCACCGGTATCAGCCGGGAAAAGATCATCACCGTCGCCCGCGAGTTCGCCGAGACCGCCGCCCGCACCGAGGGCAAGTCCATGGTCATCATTGGCACCGGTGTGAATCACTGGTTCCACAGCGACATGGCCTACCGCGCCGTCAGCAATATGTTGATGATGTGTGGCTGCATCGGCAAGAGCGGCGGAGGCTGGGCCCACTACGTCGGCCAAGAAAAGCTACGACCTGCCGCCGGCTGGCTCACCCTCGGCTTTGGCCTCGATTGGGTCCGTCCACCGCGACAGATGAACAGCACATCCTTCTTTTATGTGCACACGAACCAGTGGCGCTACGAGAAGATCGACACCAAGGATCTCTTGAGCCCCACCGTCGAGGACGGCGACTGGGATGCAACCCTGATGGACTACAACATGCGAAGCATTCGCATGGGCTGGTTGCCGTCTTCTCCGCAACTGGAGACGAACCCCCTGCAGCTGTCCGCCGCCGCCGACAAAGCCGGCAAGTCCGCTCCTGACTACATCGCCGCGGGTTTCAAGGACGGCTCCGTCAAGATGGCCTGGGACAACCCCGACAAGTCCACCAACTACCCGCGCATGATGTTCGTCTGGCGCTCGAACTTGTTGGGCTCCAGCGCCAAGGGGCACGAGTACTTCCTCAAACACCTGGTCGGCGCCAAACACGGCGTGCAGGGCGATGATTTGAAGGCTCGGGGCGAACGACTGCCGACGGATGTCGAGTGGCACGACGAAGCGCCGGAAGGCAAATTGGACCTGCTCGTCACCATCGATTTTCGTATGTCGACGACGTGTATGTATTCGGACATCGTGCTGCCCACAGCCACTTGGTACGAAAAGAACGATCTATCCACGACGGATATGCATCCCTTCATCCATCCCCTGACGGCTGCTGTGGATCCGGTCTGGGAAGCCAAGGCGGACTTTGAGATCTTCAAGGGTTTCGCCAAAGGCTTCTCCGAGGTCTGCCAAGGCCATCTCGGCATCGAGAAGGACATCGTGCTCACTCCGCTGATGCACGACACGCCGACGGAGCTGGGTCAGGCCCTCGATGTTCAAGACTGGAAGAAGGGCGAATGTGAGCCCATTCCCGGCAAGACCATGCCGTCCGTCACCACGGTGGAACGAGACTACCCGAACACCTACAAGCGCTTCACCGCCCTAGGTCCTCTGGCATCCGATCTCGGCACCAGCGTCAAGGGTATCTCTTGGGACGCCAAAGCCGACGTGGAAGCCCTGAAGGAACGCTGCGGTGTCGTCGAAGAAGACGGACAAACCCAAGGCCTGCCCAAGATCGAAACCGATCTCAACGCTTGCGAGACCATCCTGGCACTATCGCCCGAGACCAACGGGCACGTGGCGATGAAGTCTTGGGAAGCTCTGGAGAAAAAGACCGGTCGCGAGCATCAGCATCTCGCCGCCGGGCGCGAATCAGACGCCATCCGCTTCGAAGACATCGTGGCTCAGCCGCGCAAAGTGATCACCGCCCCCACCTGGAGCGGCATCGAGTCCGAAGAAGTGAGCTACAGCGCGGGCCACACGAACGTTTTCGAACTGATCCCCTGGCGTACGCTCACCGGGCGCCAACAGTTCTACCAAGACCACTCTTGGATGCGCGCCTTCGGTGAAGGGTTCCCGTTGTACCGCCCCAAGCTCAACACCCGAGCGATCCGACCGGTCATTGACACCAAGGACAACGGCGAGCCGCAGCTCGTGCTCAATTTCCTGACCCCTCACCAAAAATGGGGCATCCACAGCTCTTTCACGGACAACCAGCTGATGCTGACCTTGTCTCGCGGCGGACCGAATGTGTGGATCAGCGAAGAGGACGCCCAAATCTTGAAGGTCGAGGATAACGACTGGATCGAAGTCTACAACGTGAACGGCGCTCTCGCCGCTCGTGCCGTGGTCAGCCAGCGAGTGAAGACCGGCACGGCCATGATGTACCACTCCCAAGACAAGACGGTGAACTCGCCAACGGCCGAGACCACCGGTACGCGAGGCATTCATAACTCTGTCTGCCGCATCGTTGTCAAACCCACCCACATGATCGGCGGCTATGCCCAGCTCAGCTACGGCTTCAACTACTACGGCACCGTCGGCGCCAACCGCGACGACGTGGTCATCGTACGGAAGCTCCAAAAGCTCGACTTTAAGGATGGCAGCAAAGTGATACCTGCCAACAAGCGACCGGAGACAGCCCTATGAAGGTTCGCGCACAAATGATGATGGTGATGAACCTCGATAAATGTATCGGGTGCCACACCTGTTCGGTGACTTGTAAGAACGTTTGGACGAACCGCGAAGGCGTTGAATACACCTGGTTCAACAACGTCGAAACCAAACCTGGCATCGGTTACCCGAAAGATTGGGAAAACCAAAAGAAGTGGCGAGGCGGCTGGGTCCGCAGTGCCTCCGGCAAGATCAAGCCCCGCATCGGCGGACGCTTCCGCGTTCTCTCGAAAATCTTCGCCAACCCGGAGATGCCGGAGATCGACGACTACTACGAGCCCTTCACCTACGATTACTCCAATCTGCAGGATTCCCCGGAAATCGATGATGTGCCCCAGGCGGGACCGATTTCCTTGCTCACCGGCGAGCGCATGGAAAAAATCGAGTGGGGTCCCAACTGGGAGGACGATCTGGGCGGCGAATTCGCGAAGCGCAGCCAGGACGTGAACTTCGACAAGATCGAAAAGGAGATCTACGGGCAGTTCGAAAACACCTTCATGATGTACCTGCCGCGTTTGTGCGAGCACTGCCTGAACCCGACCTGCGTCACCGCTTGCCCCTCGGGCGCCATCTACAAACGCGCCGAAGACGGCATTGTCTTGATCGATCAAGACAAGTGCAAAGGCTGGCGCATGTGCATCAGCGGCTGTCCTTACAAGAAGATTTACTACAACTGGAAGACCGGGAAATCCGAGAAGTGCATCTTCTGTTACCCGCGCATTGAGACCGGGCAGACCACGGTCTGCGCGGAGACCTGCGTCGGACGTATTCGATATGTCAGCGTGGTGCTTTACGACGCCGACAAGATCGAAGAGGCGGCCAGCGTCGAGAAGGACACCGATCTGTACCAGGCGCACTTGGACATGATCCTGGATCCGAGAGATCCCGCGGTCCGCGAAGGTGCCCGTGAATCCGGCATCAGCGACGATTGGTTGGACGCAGCGGTAAAATCACCTTGCTACAAGCTAATCAAAGAGTGGAAGCTTGGTTTCCCCTTGCACCCGGAGTACCGAACCCTCCCGATGGTCTGGTATGTGCCGCCGCTGAGCCCGATTCAGAACGCCGCCGAACAGGGACACATCGGATTTAAGGACCAACTGCCGGATCTGAGCTCCTTGCAGATCCCCGTCAAGTATCTCGCCAATATGCTCACCGCCGGAGACAAAGAGCCGATCAAGAAGTCTTTGAACAGCTTGTTCGCCATGCGCATCTTCATGCGTGACAAGACCATGAATGGAAAGATCAACGAGGAGATCCTGGCCGAGGCCGGGCTGACTGTGCAGCAGGTAGAAGAGATGTATCGCTACCTCGCCATCGCCAATATCGAGGATCGCTACGTCATTCCGACAACTCAGCAGATCTCCGAGAACGCTCAAGAAGAGCAAGGCAGCTGCGGCATCACCTTTGGCAGCCGCGCCCCTTCTGGCGGTCCGCCGAAACCACAACTATTCCAACTCAGGCTCAATCGATGAAGGGCGATCTTGTTTACAAAGCGCTCGGCCTGCTGCTCACCTACCCGGAGCAGGAGCTGGTGGACGCCACCGGCGAACTGGACGCCTTGTTTGATGCCAGCGAGCTGAGTTCCGAGCACCTCGACGGCCTCACCAAGCTCACAACAGCCTTGCGTGAGACGCCTCTGCTGGATCTCCAGGAAGCCTACGTGCGCCTCTTTGATCGCTCCACGCGGCTCTCCTTGTACCTGTACGAGCATGTGCATGGCGAGTCCCGAGACCGGGGGCAAGCCATGGTGGATCTCCAAGATTATTACAAACAGCACGGCGTGGTATCCACTGCCAAGGAGCTTCCGGACTATGTGCCCATCTTGTGCGAGTTCTGCTCCATGCTAGATAACGAAACAGCCCGCGCCGTGCTCTCAGACGCTGGCCCAGTGCTGGCCCTGCTGGGCACGCGCCTAGCCGATCGCAAGAGCCATTACGCGGTCGTCTTCGACGCTCTCGTCCAGCTCGCAGAAATCGAAGTCGACGCCGAGGAAGTGGCCGCGGCAGCTTCCGACGACGGCGTACCGGTTGATGACAGCTTCGAGGCACTCGACCGGATCTGGGAAGAGACGGAAATCACATTTGGCGAGGGTGACGCCCTCGACAGCTGCGGCAAAGGACGTTCCCCCCAGGACGATCTGATTCAGCTGCGCACGAAGGGATCCGGGGCCCCCGCCCAGTAGGAATTGAATCATGGACGCCATCGAAAGATTCATCTTCGTCGTTTACCCGTACATCTGCATCACGGTGTTCATCGGCGCGACGCTGTACCGCTTCGAGAAGGAGCCCTACACCTGGCAGGCGAGCTCCAGCCAGATGATGCGCAAGAAGAACTTCAGCTGGGCGAGCAATCTCTTCCATATCGGGATCTTGAACATCGGCGTCGGTCACCTGGTGGGGCTTCTGGTGCCGGTCGAGCTATTTCACATGCTGCACATGCCCAATGACGCTCACCAGATGATGGAATTGGTCGGCGGTAGCATTTTCGGCACCGCAACGCTGGTGGGCTTGGTGATACTAACCTACCGACGCATCGCGGACAAGCGAGTCCGCAAGACCAGCGATCCCGGCGATCTGTGGTTGGCCCTGCTGTTGCTCGCCGTACTTCTCATTGGGCTGGCGACCCTGCCTCACTCCTACAAGACCAAGGATTCGGGCATTTACCTCATCGCTCTCGCAGACTGGGCCCAACATGTGGTCACCCTCCGGCCCAGTGCAGAATTCCTGAGCGAGGTCCCGTTTGTATACAAAGCTCACATGTTTGCCGGCATGACGGTGTTCTTGATCTTCCCGTTCACCCGCCTGGTACATGTTTGCAGCGCCCCGCTCGGCTATGCCCTGCGTGCCTACCAGCAAATTGTGCGCGCCCCCCGAAACGTCAGCAGCAGCAGCAGCAGCAGCAGCAGCAGCAGCAGCAGTAGCGAGAACCTATGACCGTACGAGTCAACGGCGAAGAGATCACGTCTACAGAGATCCATCGAGAAGCACAGTACCATCCCGCCGCTAGCTTCGAGAATGCCTGCTATGAGGCGACCCGCGCTCTTGTGGTGCGAGCGCTGCTACTCGGCGAAGCCAAGCGGCTTCAGTTATCCGACGAGCTATTGCCAGAAGACAACGAGGTGCAGGAGCAAGCGCTGATAGCCGAGCTGATGGACAGAGAGGTCGATGTGCCCTTCGTGGACGAAGACGCCTGCCAAGCTCTGTACAAGAAGACTCAAGACAAGTTCCGTGGACCGGATCTATTCGCGCCCTGCCATATTCTCTTCGCCGCCCCCGAGGGAGACGAAGAGAAACGTGCCGGCGCCAAACTTCGTGCCCAAGAGGTACTCGAGGAGCTAAAAAAGCGCCCCGGGCGTTTCGCTCGTCTGGCCCGTACCAGCTCTGGTTGCCCGTCGGGCGCTACCGGCGGCAGCCTGGGACAGATCACCCGGGGCGAAACCATGCCCGCCTTTGAGAAGGCCCTCGAAGAACTGCAGCCGGGGGAGCTTTACCCCAAGGCGGTAGAGACCGAGCATGGCTTCCACGTCATCAAGCTCGAGGATCGTGTGCCCGGAGCGCCGCTGCCCTTCGAAGCCGTACGTGATCGCATCATGATCTACCTTCGGGACCAGGCATGGCGCAAGGCCCTCCAGAAGTACGTTCTCGACGTGGCTAAGCGCTCCGAGATCGAAGACTTTGTACTCGACACGGCAGCTCCCGAGCTCCCGGAGCCCGACCAGCGCGGCTTCCGTATTCTTCAATAGGCGGCAGTCTCCAATGGATCACTCTGCCGCCCCGAGCGTCGCGGAGCCCGCGATTAGCATCGGCTCTTAGGGACGCACGGAGACCGGCGGCTCCGAGGCTCGCTCCGCTTCTCGGGTGGTGCCCGCCAACATCACGCGCCCACGCTCGGTGGCCATATAGCGGAAGGCACTGCGCGCCACGTCGAAGTGATCCTCCATTACGTCGAACCAATCCTCTTCACGAATTCGTAACACCACGGAATCCGTGAGCGCCCGAGCAAAGAATTGGTGCTCCCCTTGCGCCGCCATACCGCCAACCAATTGACCGCCCACGAAAGTCGCCTTCAGTTCCGGCTGTTCATGACTGAGCTCAACTTGGCCGTTCGCAACGATATGCAGATGCCGACCCGTGGCTCGCGCACGGAATCACGCGGGTCCTGATGATCGCTGACAACCGGTTTGGCGTGAGCCGCCAAAGTGGCCAGCGCCTGGACGCCCGCGCGCTCCAGCACGCCCTCTTGGCGCAACACCATCAGTCGTTCCACCAGGTTCGGCGGGTCGGACATCGTGCTGTTGCGCTCCGCTAGCTCAGGGAACGCTCCGTCGGGTGCCAAAGTGAGCACCTTTTCTCTGACGGCCTCGCAAGTGGTCATGATCATCGCGCGACCCAGTGCGAAGCTATCCTCGAGCACGTCGAGCGAATCCTCTGCGTGCATCGCGAGAACGTGAGCGTCGGTTACCGCTCTCGCCGTGCGCGCATGAGGGCGCTCGGACATGGCGTCGAGAAAGCCAAAGCCATCACGCTCATGAAAAGCCCACGCGACTTCGCCAGGAGCCTCCAGTGCGACTTCACCCTTGACAATGAAGTACAGAAACGCGCTCGGGCCTCCGCCTTCGTAAATGGTCGTGCCTTCGTCGAAGTGCACATCTCTGGAAACGTCGGCGAGCTGTAACCGTTCAGCAGCCACCCACTGTTGTTCGGCATCGGGAGGGGCGATCGTCGCCGCGTGACGAAAGCATCAAGAACGAGGCGGCTCGGACGGGAATATTGGAAGCGCACGATCGAGCGCTATCGGCGTAGCCGGTCTGACCCATGTTGCCTTCTGTGAACGAGAAGGCTGTAACCTCCACACCTTACGGAGCTGGCTATATCGCCTTCGGTCGGAGAGGTCGGAGGGCGATTGCCCAGCCGCATTCATCAAGGTCGTCGCCGAGGGCACGCGTGTGAGTCTAGCAGGCTGTGGTGATAATGGCTTGTCGCGCGGTCTGGGGGATCGGCACGAGCTGGGTTGAGGACCACGGAATGTGTGCGGCGCTGCGCGGGAGAGCGTCAAATCCGGCAGCTGGTCCCAAAGTTAGGCACAAAGGGCCATATGGACGCGATGAAGCTGTTCGAGCAGAGCCTTGAGGGCGTCAGCCAGCTCTGCTCGTCCTTGCAGGACTCGTGGTTTGCCGAGCCCGAAGAGTGTTCGCATCACCAGACTCAAGTTGAAGCCGGCCGCATGGATGATGAGGCGCTTCATGATGTTGCCATGGCCCCGTAGATGAGTGCGTCGCATGCCACCGCTGTCAAATAGGTGGGCCATTGCGCGTTCCAGCAGTTCCCCTCGCCGTCGGAGTAATGCCTTGCCTCTGTTTCCCTGGATGCGACGCCGGTTGCCGTAGACCGCGTCCCGCTCCGCTTCCCTATCGTCCCAGCGTCGCCGCCCACGCTTGGGTTCGGAGATATAGGTCCGTATCTCAGACTCGACAAGACTCGTGAGGAGTCCGTTCGAGTGATAACCCTTGTCCGCGGTCAGTTCCTTGATGTGCTCGGACATCCGCTTGGCCGTGGCGTCATCCACTTCGTCCTGCACTTGCTCGAGTTTCTCTTCCGCATCAGAGATTGTCTCTTCGAGCGTCTTCGTGTCGCCATCCGCCCCACCGTTGAGTGACATTCCCACGATAGCACCGGTATCCATCTCCACTGCGTACTCGTGCTTGTGCGCAAGACGAGTCCCCCCGGTCTTCATCCTCGTGATCTTCGCGTCTGGCTCGTGGGGGTTCACCCAGTCCTTGTTTGAGCCCTTCTTCGCACTCTTGCGATCCAGTTTCGCGAGCTCTTCTCGGGTCGGGGTTTCGATTCCCGATGCCTTCGCAAGCTCCGTCAGATACTCCGTGTATCCCTGCCCGGTGTCTCGGCGTACCAGTGAGCGCAATGCCGCATTGGCCTCCAGCGTCGTGGCATCGATACCGACGGATTTTCTTTTGACCAGCCCGTTCTCGGCTGCGATCTTCAGCACGAAGGTAAATACCTGTTGATACGTCTCCTCGTCGAGCAACCGCCTCGTCGGCGACAAAGTCGAGTGGTCCGGTGGGCTCTTTCTCATCGGCAAGCCCAAGAAATGCCGCAGGCTCAGCGAGTCAGCTACCCGCCACGCATTTCCCCGCTCGCTGTCGATACCCTCGAAGAAGCCCACCAACAGGCAACGAAAATAGATTCCCGGAGCAAGACTAGGGCGACCCCGTTTCTCCGCGTAAAACGCCTGACACAGCCCTTCCACGTGCCGGTCGAATTTCGCTGCTCGGAGAAGCCCATCCAACGCTGCGTAGAACGGGTGTCCCGCTACCATCTTCAGGTCTTGGTGTGTCACGAACAAATTGTCTTGCTCGTCGGTCCTGCGTCCCATCGCCATGACACCCAGCCTATCCATCATTCGGCGAGCTCGGCTACCGCTGGAGCTTGCACCAAACGTACCGGGTGAGCGCAGGTATGGGACTGCGTCGACAATTTCACGTCACCGTCAGCCGCGATTCCAGACTGAACGGTCCGAAGATCGATCCCGTACTTCGGGACGAGCAAC
The DNA here is from genome assembly GCA_013214025.1 of Polyangiaceae bacterium. Taxonomy (GTDB): domain Bacteria; phylum Myxococcota_A; class Polyangia; order Polyangiales; family Polyangiaceae; genus JABSRN01. Next base: position 55,815 of record JABSRN010000012.1, on the reverse strand, counting down.
TCGATAGCATCAACCCGTGGCTACCCACCCTGGCGATTCGATTCAGCAGGGCCTTCTAGCCCTCCGCGATGGTTCCCCGACTCTCGTATTGAATCGCGACTAATACGCTGAGCAGCAAGTAGGCGCCCGCTTGGTGGCCAACGGCCAGTGCGATGGGAACGCCGAACACCACGGTGAGCGCCCCGCTGCCGAACTGTAACGCGACAACGCCGAACGCCACCCGGCAGTATCGGGTCAACGCCGCGCTCGTATGCTCACGACTGAACCACCACAAGCCGGTCACGGCGATCGCCGTGCCCCAACCCAAGGCGCGATGAGCGTAATGAATGGAGAGCGGATTATTCAGGAGATCATGGACCACCGAAGAACCGGGAAACAGCGCCGAAGACGGCAAGTAGTGACCGTTCATGTCGGGAAAAGTGGAGGACATCCAGCCAGCACGAGTGCCCGCCATGAATGCGCCGTAAACGATTTGCAGGGTCAGGAGGGCCAACACCCAGCGACAAGCGTGACGGAAACCCAAGCGGCTCCGGCTTTGCGCGGGCCCTCGAATCTCCAAAAGAATCCAGAGCACCCAGTGGCCAACCACGAATGCCAAAAGCAGATGCGCCGCCAGCCGGAAGTGACTGACTTCGGGTCGCCCCGCTAGGCCGCTCTTCACCATGTACCAGCCCAAAAGCCCCTGGGCGCCGCCCAGGCAAAACGCGACCAGCACTCGAGACCCCAGCGGCGCGGGCAAGCGGCCCCGCAGGTAAAACACCAAGCCGGGAATCGCCACAATCAGGCCAATTAACCTGCCGCAAAGGCGGTGCACGTATTCCCAAAAAAAGATCTGCTTAAATTGCGCTAGAGCCATCCACGAGTTGACCTCGCTATACTGAGGGAAGCCCTGGTACAGCTGGAACACCCGCAGCCACTCCGCTTCATTCTGAGGAGGCAGCGCCCCCATCAGCGGATGCCACTCCACCATCGACAGACCCGACCCTGTCAGTCGGGTGATGCCGCCCACGACCACCATGCCCAGCACCGAAAAATAGACCGCGCCCAGCCAAAGCTTGACCCAGCGGTCAACGGGAATGCGTTCCGACATGGCTGTGACAGCTAATGCGAGTGCCGAGCCCCCGCAAGACAGAACCTTCTAGGGGGGATGCGGAAGCCGCTACTCAGTCGTCGTAATTCATGCCGCCACCGGGTGGGGGCATGCTGGGCAGGGCCGGCGCGGTAGAAGGCCTACCGGCATCGTCAGGGGGCGCCTTGGGCATCGGTGGGGCCTGACGCGCGCCAGGTACTGGTGGGGGACCACCACCCTGTTTGGGTATGGGTGGTTTATCGCCGGCAGCCACTGCCTTGTTCGGAACCGGCGGCTTGCGTTTGGGGACCGGCGGAGGAGCCGCCACAGCGGAGCCTAATTCAATAGGTGATTCGGGCTCGGGCTGGATACTGGAAGGCAGGGGCACCTGAGAGCTGAGCATGAACTCATCGTCGTCGGTGTCCAGATCAGGAAAATCGGCTTCATCCGACGGGTCGAGCGCGAAGTCCGTGGGTGCGGGCGGCATATCGTCTGCCATCCCGGACGAGGCCGCAAGCGGCGGCCCTTGATCATCAAATAGCGAGGAAGCCTCAGCGGGAGCGCCACCAAAATCATCCACGCCGGCCGTAGGAGGCGCGGACTCCAGAGTGGACACATCGATCTCTTCGATGCCGTCACTCCCGGGTTCCACATAGCCGGGTTCCACATAGCCGGCTCCCCCGGTCGATACTTCCTCGAACTCATCGTTGTCCAACGGGAGCGAATCGCTGCCGGATACGAGATCGAATTCGTCCGCCTCGGCATCAATGGTGGCGGCCTCATTCGGCACTCCCCGGTCAGGCGCTGCACCGGTAACCAAGTTGGGAGAGCCATCCTCTTTGCGCCCGGTGAATCGCAGAGGCTCTCGACGTACACGCTCGACCATATGGGTGATCGCCTCGGCTTCCGCATCGCCGGGATCCTCCCGCGGGACTCGGATCCGCGGCTTGATCGCCAACAGATGCTTGGGAATTGCGTTGTTGCTAACAGACGAAGGCGGCTCTTCGTCGGCGCCCAGGCTCACAGCAGGCGCTCGCTCCGGCTCGATTTTCGGCATCGCTGCGGCCGCCTCCGCCCCGACCATAGGGCGCTCGCTTTTAAGTATCGCCGGCGCACCGGGATCTTCCCTGGGCACTCGAACCGGCGCACTGCGGCGCGACCCCACCGAAATGGGCGGGCCTGACTCTGCGGCAATCCCAGCAGGTGGGTTCGGCGCTCGCTTCGCTACCGCATCATCCGGTGACGGCTCGGCCCCTACGGATCGGGAGAAAATCTGCTCTTCTAGCGGAACCGAAATTCCCAGTCCGGTATCGCGCCGGCTCACCCGCCTAGGGTTCCGCTCCACGTTCTGCACCACGTCGATCAGCGCCTTGTCGCCACCGAAGGCGTCCAAGCGCGAGCTCGCATCTTTAGTCGGAGAAAAAGCGCTCATTTCATCCGCGCCCCCGGACTGGCCGATGGGGGGCATCGATGGCATCGCGCCAATCGCCGGGGGCTCGCTCTCGGCAACTTCGAACAGGTGGTCGCTGTTGGGTTGCTCCGGGTCAGCCGCTGGCGGCGCCGTGGTTCTGCCGTAGGGATTGGGCGGTGGCATGAACGGCTCGGCCCCAATCAGAGGTAAGCTGTCGACCTTCGCGGGAGAATCCATAACAACGGGATTGCCACCGAGGATCGCCGGAATCGACGCGCTGGTCACTCGTGCCAACTCATCGAGCCTAGCCGGCACAGCGTCGCGAACCTTCGAACCCGCCGACAGCACGAGGAAGCGTTCGTCCGAACCGCTCGTCCAGATCGGTGCCTCGGCCAAATCTCCCGTGAGCGATCCCAAACCCTTGGCCGCGATGGCAAATTCCTGATCGATCATCGGCTCCACGTAAAGGAACCACAACGTGTCTTTCCACCGCGGGAAGCGGGAGACCATCTTCGCACGAATTTTCACCACCTCGGTCAGCGGCAACACATCGGTGAACACCACCAAACTCGATTCGCGGTCACTCTTCGCAAACGGCATGCGAGCTAGATGGTCTAGGTAGCCGTCAACAGAATCGTTCGGTTCGTCAATCACCCGTTCCGCGTCGCCCCCACAGCTAACCAACAGTTCGCTGAGCAGCCGCCAACTGGCAGCAACCTTCGGTACCCCCTGGGGCAACAAGATGGGTTTGAGACGAGGAGAGTTCACCAAAGCCAAGAATCGCGCGGGGGACACGACAGTTCAAGGCCCCTTTTTGGTTGGCGTTTCAATGCGAGCCATGTCGAGCTCCGGCAGGAACCCGAATTGCCCCATCCCCGAACGGCCACTCGGGTTGCCCACATGGGTCCCTGCAGTGGGCAGACAACACCTAATTCAGCCGCCGATCTCACCAACCACGCCTAATATCTTGAATCTTTTACTGGTTCGGCGTCCGCACGCCGTGGGCACATGCAAACCGATCAATAAGCGTGTGAGTTACGACGCATCGCGCCGAAGCCCGCTGGCGGCGAATTGCCGAATCGGCTTCTGCCCACCACAGACTCCACCGCATCGTGAACGGCGATCCGCGCCCAGGCTTTCTCGGACGCGGCAGGCTACGGACGCGGGTTAGTGTCGCTCGGCGTCCGCAACAGCCACAGGGCCCCGACCAACGGTCCCCCCAGACTCTCCGTCTCTGCCCGTTGGCGATCGGCGAACTCCAAAACAACTGACGCAAGCTCTGGATGCTCAGCCGCGATTGCGCGCGCCCGGGCCAAAATTTTCTCGGTCGCTTCCCGATAAAACTGGTCGCTGGCGGGAGTGTCCAGCAAGGCTTCCGCGCACACTCGATCTCCCTGGCTCTCCAAACGCGCCAGCGTGGTCTCCCGATCGAAGCAGTGTTCGTACTCCGGCCCCAATTCGCTTTTTGGTGCCGAAAGGTAGGCCTCATCGAGCACCAAGTAGCCACCGGGGCGAAGACATCGCCGCAGCGTTGCCAATGTCTGCTCAAGATCGCCGATGATCGGTCCAATGCCGACGAAACACACCATGTCCAAACCACGGTAATCAAACACAGCCTGCCGAATATCTGCTGTACGAAAGGAGCATGTTTCCTGAGCCGCGATGCGAGCGCTCTCCACCGCGGCATCCACGAACTTCGGGTGTCCGTCGATGCCCCAAACGTTAGCTCCGAATCGTGACCCTATGCCGATGGCCAACGCGCCCTTGCCGCAGCCCAAGTCCAGTATTTGGGCACCCGGCGCGACTTCTGCGTGGTCGATAAGATCGAGCACTACCTCCGTTGGTACGGACAACTCATCGAGATCTGCCAGCAGCTCTGGCAAGCAGTCGTAGAGCTCGGCCTCCGCGTCCAGGGACTCAGCTACCAAACACTCCAGACTGTCCTCCGTCTTATCGTCCACGGACCCGCACCTCGCTGAGTGGGCGCGCCAGCAGGTTAGCTCGCGGCGACAGAAGAAGGTTCGAAAAAAGCATAGTCTAGGCTGCTCTGCTAGCCGGGTCCGGAACCCCACACTGGCGACCGGGGCTCGGAACCGCCTAACATCCTCCCACTATTGCCGCCACCGGCGAAACAATTTGAGAGCCGCCACAGCTGTGCCCTCGAGTACTGGACTCGCCGGAGGGCCCACCACTCTCAACTCGACCACGATGATTCTTGGGAGGGGCCAGTCCGCGAGCATCCGGTTGAACGACAGCTCCGTCAGCCGGGCCCCTGCCCGTGTTTCGTTCTAAGACGGACGGTACCTCGTCGAGGATCTCGAGAGCCGCAATGGGACCTTCATCAACAATTGTCGAATCGCCGTGCACATCTTGTCCCCGGGTGATCTGCTCCAGTTCGGGCCGTATGTGAGTTTTCGCGTCAGCACCATGGCCCCTGACCAAGAGCCATTCATCCAGCAGATCTACCGTTCCGCCCGCCACAATCCGGCGACCGGAGCGAGCAATCGCAAACACCTTCTGCAGAATCTCCGCTCGGAGGTTGCGTACTCTCTCCTGCACCACACCGACACCTCGGTCATCCGCTTCCGCTTGGAAGAAAACGCCGGTGAACTCTCCAACAAACTCAAAGAATCGGTCATAGCTCTGGTGGCAGACGTCGCCCGGGACACGGTACGAACTGAAGATTTGCTGGGGCGATACACCGACGACGAGTTCGTCGTCGGGCTCAGAGGTATCGAGTTGAAGGGTGCCGCACGGTTGGCCCAGCGGCTGCATGAAGCTGTCCAAGAAGCCAAGGTGACGGAACTTCCGAAGGGTGCCCGGCTGAGTATCCGTGCGGGTTGCGCGTCCCTACATGCCAAGTCCGATTCAGGCGCCAGCGGATTGGTGGAGGCCGCGGCAGCTCGCATAAGTACGATCTAACCGTCATCGACGGGTTGATGCCAAAGACCGACGTCGTCAGCCTCTGTGCCAAACTCCTCGAGGAGCGGGTCAATCTGGAAACTCCCGTCTTGGTAAGCAGCAGCTCCTACGAATTGGAGCGGAAAGAGGTCGCCAAGCTCAACATTCGAGGACTGCTAAAACGCTTCTCTGCCGGTCGTGTAAAAGAAATTCTGGGGGATCTGGCCACCGGCTGAGCCCCTCTCGATTTCCCGGAGCTACGCGCGTTCTCGGAGTGCGCTCATTCGCCCATGAGTGTTTCATAGTAGGGCGGCAGTCCAATCAGCCCTTGGCCGCCATCCGCTAGGATCAGCTGCCCGGTAACCCAACTCGCGTACTCGCTCGCCAAGAAGACGGCGACTTTCGCAATATCCTCCACCTCGCCCAAACGGCCCATGGGCGAATGTTCGAGCACACCCTCTTTGAATCCCGGGGTCTCGTAGGTGAGCTCGGTCAGCGGAGTACGGGTCGTGCCGGGGCCGATGGCATTCACATTGATATGATGGGGTGCGAGCTCTAAGGCAGCCGTTTTGGTGAACATTTCGATGCCGCCCTTCGCCGAGCAGTAGGCGGCGCACCCTGTGGTCGGAATCACGGCGTTCACCGACGCGATGTTGATGATGCTGCCCCGGGCCTCACGGGCCAACATGCTGCGAGTCACTTCTCGGGCCACCAGGAAGGTGCCGGTGAGTGTTGTGTCGACCACAGCCCGCCAAATTTCCGGATCCATTTCCCAGAAGCGCGACAAGGCTCCAAAGCCCGCATTGTTCACTAGAACGTTCAACCCTGGCGTCGCCTCGACAGCCTCAGCCACCATCTTTTCCACAGCGTCAGCGTCACTGACGTCACCTTCAACTCCGTATATTTGACTATCCGGGAACTTACTTCGCAGAGTCGCAACCGTCTCCTCGAGGACTTCTTCATTCCGATCGGCCAACACCACCGAAGCGCCTTCATCCAGAAAGGCCTCGGCGATTCCGAGCCCGATGCCCTGCGCTCCGCCTGTGATGAGCGCGTGTTTCTTCGTCAGCATGTTTAGATCTCCCTAGCGTGGGGTTACGCTAGCCTGAGGCGCCACGCTAATGCCGTCCGCCTGCATTTCAAATACCGTTGTCGGCTGAAGCCGAGCGCGCGGTGTTGTCCGCCCCACTCTCGGACAAGCAGGTCAGCAGGTCTCCCATCACTCAAGCCTACGGTTGTGCGGCATCACGAATACTGTTTGACCGCGCCGAATAACAATCCCCTTAGAGTCGAAATCCCCGTCGCTTCACCGGCCGGTGGCGTGCGCCAAAGCTGTGGAAGCCATTAACGAATATTGATGTCCGGCACCGAATGGGGCTTCGGTCAGATGGATTGCTACGCATCCCTCGTTCAGGAAAATGTTAGCGTGACTATAGAGAGTCGATCAGTCACTGCGAATACGTTATGTTTGAGTGTAGGCGCCCCACCCACAGTGTTGCGCCGCCACCTCGGCCCCGTCGACGTTCGTCATCGTCGGCCCTTCTAATCCCCTCTTCGCTTAGCGCCCTCGGAGTCCTGCCATGAAATCTAGCCGCACCTTTCTCAGAATACTCGGAACCACAGCGCTCAGCGCACTTTGCGTCGCGGGTAGCTTCGCCTGCTCGAGCGACGACGATGAGGCCGGTACCGGCGCCGGCGGTGGCGGTACCTCGGATCCGACGGAGCCATTCTTTGACCCCACCGGCGGTAGCGGCGAGGGCGGACTCAACGGTGGCGGACTCAACGGCGAGGGCGGAATCACCGGTTCGTCCTTTGGCAGCATCTTCGATGACGCCTGCGACTCCGACGTTCGGGCAAGCGAAGGCACCGCCAGCGATATCTACATCATGTTCGACATGTCCGGCTCCATGGGCTGGTATATCGATAGCAGCGATGACGCCCCTCCCGCGGAGCAGCGCATCACCTTCGTGAGAGAGGCTGTCACGCAGTTCCTCGCCGCCCCGGAGAATGCCGGCGTTGGAGTTGGGCTCGGTTTCTTCGGCGACCAGCCTCTGAACGACACTACCTGCGATCCAGACGATTACGCGACCCCTGAGGTACAGATTGGCGCTCTCACGGACGGCCACCGAAACTCCCTCAACAGCGCGCTCAACGCAGTGGATCCAACCGGTGCCACGCCGACAGGTGCCGCCATTCGCGGAGCCTGCAGCTACGTAACTGATCATCCCACGCACGTGTCGATCCTGCTCGTTACAGACGGTGTACCCAGGCTGGCTGATCTCAACGGTGATTGCCCCAACCCCTCCTTCCCGACCCCCGACATCGGTGATGCGGAAGACGCAGCAGGCGAGTGTCTCGACCAGGGAATTCAGACCTTCGTGCTCGGCGTCGGAGAATCGACTGGCAACCTCAACGGCATCGCTAATAACGGTGGCACAGACGAAGCTTACATCGTCGGCGGCGGCGGCGACGTAACTGCTGAGGTTCTCGCTGCCCTGAACGCGATTCGCGGCCGCGCCGAGATCCCCTGCGAATTCTCAGTGCCCGACGCTCCCGGCGGCGTGCCCCTCGTGCCCAGCGAGACCAACGTCGTCTACACCGCTGACGGCGTCCTCTACGAAGCCCTGCCCTGGGCAGGAGCCGACGGCACCAACTGTGGCAACTCCGGGGACGTGGACGGTTGGTACTACGATAGCGAAACCGACCCGAGCCAGATCTTCCTCTGCGAGAAGACCTGCGGCACAGTGAGCACGGCTCCCAACGCCGAGCTGGGCATCGCGTTCTCCTGTGACGAGCGAATCAACATCAACTGAGCAGCATCCGCTGAGCGGGAGCCACTGAGCGGGAGATCACAAGCCGGCGCCAAGTCCCCCCCGTTCCAGGGCACGCTGAACCGCGTAGCGCATCAAGCCGATCCCCCAATGAGCTAAATCATCTCGCATCGGGGTCTGCCCCACCATCCATGCCAAACCCTGGCGTTTCGGTCGGTCTTGGAGGGGATAGCTCCCCAATTGATATTGAGAGAGGATCCACCTTCGCCGCAGACGGTTCGGACGCAATGGCTGGATCTGCTCCGTGCTGAGGGAGCCCGGTACTACAAAATTGAGCGATTCGAGCACTACATAGAGCGCGGTCTGCATGCGCCATTGTTCCGCACGCTGCAACACGGCAGCCCAGTCCAGACGACGCTCCAACAAACGGCTGAGATCTACCCAAGCATTGGGGTGTTGAAAGTCGCTGAAGGCCGCGTGCAGCGCCACCAACAGGAATTGGTCCTCGGCACATGGGATAATCAGCTGAGGAAAATCGGTCGCCGGCGTTCCCCGGGTCAGGATCGCAGCCGTGTCGACGGGTCGCGGCACGATCTTGTCGAAAGCCCTATGCACTTCGATCAACTGGGTGACCGCTCCCATCTGCCGCACCAAGTGGCGCTCCCCCAAGGCGGGCGTAGTCCAAGGCCGGTTGAGAATGGGGGTCAGAATCGCTCCGGCACTTTGCAGCGCCGCAACCACACGCTCTTGCTGCTCCGGCACCACCAATAAATCGATGTCACTCATAGGCCGATGCCACGGCTGCTCGTAGTGAGTCATGGCCAGAGCCGCGCCCTTCACCAGCACGGCGGGCTCTAGCTCAGCTTGCAGCACTCCAGATATCCACCGAAGCACCTCGCGGCGAACCATGGCCCGGGCCTGCTGCTCAGCATCTCCGGGCACAGCGTCCCGTATCCGAGCCCGCAGCGCCGCCAATAGCGCCTCGGCGGCCGCATCCCCATCAGAATTCCGCCTCACAGCCCGCGCTCCCACGCGGGCAAAGATTGCGTCCGACGCCGACCCACAACCGACCACCCTAGGAACTCCGGGCTCAATTCATCCGACTCTGCTCTTTCCCGCTGGTCCACAATCCCCTCGGAGAGCCTATCGGATGCCGCTGCGCGAGACGAGGGCCCCGGGCTCGACTATCGTAAAGGGCAATGGGGAAATTTTCTGTCTGGTTCGGCGGCTTCCTACTGATTTCGTGCGTGTTGCTGCGATTGGTCGCTGTTCGAACTTATGTAATTCCCGACGACGACGAACTCTCCTCCTCGGTGGCTCCCTCCTTGTCCTCTGGTGATCTGGTACTCCTCTGGCGATTCACGGACGCGGCGGTTGGAGATCTTGTCGTCTGCCGCGATCCCCAGGACAAGAGCTACGATGTCATTGGACGTTTGATCGGCAAAGGCCGTGATAATCTGGAGTTCCGAGGGGCCAACGTATCCATCAACGGCGCCCGTATGGACACCGAGGGTGCTTGCAAAGAAAGCATCGTCACCCTCTATCACCCTACGGATGGTTCCGAAGTGGAGGCCCGATGTGGCATGGAAGTGATCGGCGGACGCACCCACAAGCGGGCCCAAGCAATGGGCGATGACATGTACTTTCAAGATTCGGAACCCGAAATCGTCGAAGTTTCTCACTCCACGCATTTCTTGCTGAGCGATAACCGAGTGTTCCCCTACGACTCGCGAACCTACGGCGAAATCGACTGGGGCGACTGTCCCGAGATGATTTTTTTTCGGCTATGGGGCGTGAAGGGGTTCACCGACGCCGAAACGCGATTTACCTTCATCAAGTAAACTCGCACGATTCGTGGGGCAATCCCCAGGATCCGCAATCTCGGCCACGGGGCGAGAAACTGAGCAAAACGCAGGCTGTGCGTCGGGACAAACGCAGAGACGAATCTAGTCGATGCTAAGCGGAGTTTGATCCACGCTCTCTGGCCTCACTATGCAAATAGAATGTAAGCCACTCTTTGAAGACACTCGCTTCCCCCAGCTCATCACCCCAAAATCGGGGCAAGGCGATAGTGCCGCCCTAGCGGACTGGGCAGGCGCGGAGCCAGCACAACTTCGCGCCCTGCTACTCGAACACGGCGCACTACTCTTCCGTGGCTTCGGCATTCACAACCCCGATGCCCTAGAAGCATTCAATGTCGCTGCTGGTTTTGGGCATCTTCCGTACGTGCGCGGCGTCTCCCCAAGACATCTCGTTAAGGGGCACGTTTACACAGCCACGGACCTAAAAAACATCTACCCCATCCCGCTCCACAACGAGATGAGCTACACGCGCACCTTCCCAGACGCTATCAGCTTCGCCTGTAGCGAGCCCCCGAAGTCCGGTGGCGAGACGCCCCTGGCGGATATGTCGCTAGTGCTCGAGAGAATTCCTGAAGCCATTCGATCGGAGTTCAAGGATAAACAGATCCTGTACGTGCAGGACGTGCCCGAGAAGGTCACGCGACTGGTACCCAAGAGCTGGCCCCAAATGTTCGACACGACGGACAGAGCCGTAGTGGACGCGGCCTGCGAAAAACAGGGAATCGAAGCCACTTGGAAAGCCGACGGCGGCGTCCGACTCAAGAGCGTGTGCCCCGCTATCGTCAACCACCCCAAGACCAAACGCCCGCTCTGGTTCAACCAAGCCCATGTCTATCACCCCAGTTTCGCCGAAGAGCTATGGCGCATCGGACTCCGGGGCATGGCCATCGGGGCCGCGGCGCTGGAATTCGCGGCCCGCCGATTCCCCGACGCCGGCCTGTACCCGCACCGAACCTGTTTCGGCGACGGCTCCACCATCTGCCGGCGAACGATGCACATCATCCGAGATGCCATTTGGCAGGAGACCCGTCAGTTTTCCTGGCAACGGGGCGACATGCTGCTGATCGACAATCTGCAACTCGCCCACGGGCGCACTCCCTTTCGGGGGCGTCGCTCGGTACTCGCCTCCTTGCTCGTCGAGCCCAATTAGCCCGCGCGACACACTGCAGACGCAATGCCAACCCGGGGAAGCCCGGTGCTACTTCGCCCGGAACCGCCCTCCTGAGAGGGGCACCCGCGGTTGAGTCTCAGCCGCCGGAGGTTCTTCTGCCTCCAAGACCTCACGAATTTGCCCCAGCAAGACAGGCAAGTTGAACGGCTTGTTGACGATGGATATATCGCCATCGATTTCCAAGTCCGCCGCATAACCCGTCATGAAGAGCACCTTGAGATTCGGTAGGCTTCGCCGTAGCTCGGCGACCAACTCGGGTCCATTTCGTCCCGGCATTACGACATCCGAGAGTAACAAGTCGATGCTGTCGCCGTGCTCGGCGCAAATTTCCTGCGCCTCCGCCGGACTCCCGGTGGACATCACCGTATAGCCAGCATCCTGCAGCAATCGCACCATCAACAAACGCACACGTTCCTCATCCTCCACAACGAGAATGGTTTCGCTACCTCCTGTTACGGGTCGAGGCTTGGGTGTCGCTTCGAGCGCAGCTTCTACCCGGGGCAGCCGAATCTCGAAGCACGTGCCACGGCCGGGCTCTGAGCGAACCTCGATGGTGCCCTTGCACTGGGCCACCACGCCGAACACCATCGCCAAGCCCAATCCCGTTCCTTTGCCCGCCTCCTTGGTGGTAAAAAACGGCTCAAAGATCTGTGCCCGAGTGTCCTCATCCATTCCGACGCCGGTGTCGATTACCGACAGCTTGACGAAGTCCCCGGGAGGACGATCCGGGGCTCCCGGCTCGGGCTTCTCTGTGATCCTGTCATTTTCGACCACAATGGTGAGCCTGCCGCCGTGGGTCATGGCATCCCGAGCGTTCGTGGCTAGATTGAGCAACACTTCCTGCACTTGATTTTCGTCCGCCCGAACATGCCAAAGCTCCGGGACGGTTTTAAATTCGATCTCGATATCTTCGCCGATGATGCGACGGATCATGGTGACCGCCATTTCTACGGTGTCGTTCAGATCCAATGCGCGGAGCGCTAGGGGAGCTTGCCGGCTGAACGCCAACAACTGCGACGTCAACGCCGCCGCCGAGGTGGCCGCGCTGTCTATCTGATCCAAATGAGGAGACTGGAACTTATTACGGGCCAAGTCCAGATTGCCCAGGATAACCGTCAACAGGTTGTTAAAATCGTGGGCCACACCTCCCGCCAGGCGACCGACGGCCTCCATTTTTTGCGCCTGACGAAGCTGGGACGCCACCTGCTTTTGTTGCGTGATGTCCACCACACTGCCGGTGACCCGGGACGCCCCCTCTTTGCCCCAGCGGGTGACGCGCCCTCGCGCTGCCACCCATCCGACCTCGCCTCCCGGGCGCTCCACTTTGTGCTCAAGCACAAAGCCCGGCAAGCTGCGATTCCCGCACAAGTTGTCGAAGGCGCGACGGACTCGTTCGGCGTCGTCTGAATGCACGCAGTCGAGGTAGTGCTGAATCGGACCGCCTCCGGGCAGCACGCTCGCGCCGAGGATCTCGGCTCCCCGTACAGAGATCACGAACTTGCCGCTTTCGGTATCCCAATCCCACATGCCCATTTCAGCGACTTCGAGCGCTAAACGAAGCCGTTCTTCGCTGGTAGCCAACTCCAATTGGCGGTCGAGCTCCACGCGGTCACGGTGGTGGATGTAGAGCAATGACAACACCGTCGACATCGCTGTGGCAAAAATAGGCACCACGACATCCGCCACGGAGGGCAAGGTGGAGGGCAGGAGCCACGGCAATGAGGACAGCAGGATCAGGTTCGCGGCCGAAACGCCTGCGACCCCCACCATGGGAAGAAATATCGCCCCCATGAGAGGGCAAAGCGAAAGGAACGCTAGCTCTGAAAAGCCGTCCTGCGCACCAGCTAGAAATACGCGGGTAAACGCTACGCAGGGGAACATCAGCACTGCGAACAAAGCCCCCAATCGATGCCAACTGGTGCGACTCAACGCATAGGTGGTGATGAGAAACGCATAGCCGTACCAGGGCGGCGCATAGCCCGGCACCCTCCACAAGTAGATGCCATCCACGCACCCGAACAACACGGTCAGGCAAACCATGCAAACCGCCAACAGCCGAGCTCGCCTCCGTTCGACGATCCCGTGCACTTTCGGCGACGGCTCAAACAACGACGTGAAACTCACAGGCCTTTATAATCCGGATTCCAACCCGATAGCTCGTACGGCCACTCTAAGGTATTTCCCAAGCCGAGCCGACGCGAGGGGCAAAGGGTTCGGCCGGCGGCCAGGTTATTGTCCGTTCGGAAAACTATACTCCATTGTAATCATTAGTCTTATTAAAATTTCGTAGTCACATTCCCGGGCGCGACGTATAAAAATCGCCCCCTCAAGCAAGGAGTTCGACATGACTGAGAAGAAGGAAGTGGCTGACGTCGTCGCCGGTAGCGAGATCCCCTGGGCCACCTTTTTTGAAGGCATCGAAGTGAAGGTGCTACGCGCCTGTTTCGCCACAAACACCTACACATTGATGACACGTTTTGCGCCGGGCACCGTACTTCCCCGCCACAAACATTTCGGGCCCGTTGAGGCGTACACCATTCAGGGCAAGTGGCACTACAAGGAGTACGACTGGGTCGCCAAAGCCGGCGACTACGTGCACGAGGTGCCGGGCGCCACACACACTTTGCACGTGTTTGATGAGAACACGGAACCGACCATCGTGTTCTTCATCGTCCAGGGCGGCATGGCGCTGCTCAACGACGACGACGAGGTGTTCTTGCTCGAAGACGTCAACATGATGGTGGAGCGCTACCGCGATACCCTTGAGTATCAGGGCGACAAGATGCCCGACCTGTTGGACTGAACCGAGATGCTGCCCCCCACCACCACCGAAGACACCTCCGCAGCACGGACAAGTCGCGGACGGTGGGGCGATCCGAGGGGACGCCGCCGACACACTCGCGGCGGCACGTCGATGCTTCTACTGGCCTTCGCTCTGGGGGCCTGCTCGGAGGACGGATCGCCCGCGGGCAACGCTTCTGGTGACGCCAGTGTGGACGCCCCCGATTCGGCTGACTCGACCCCTAACGGGACCGGCGAGTATCCGCTGCAATTGTCTGAGGCGGGACTCTATGCGGACATTCTCACAGGTCAATTCGCGCAGGGAATCCGTTCCTATGCGCCGCAGTTCGAACTCTGGAGCGACGGGGCGCGCAAGCGTCGCTGGGTGTATTTGCCGCCCGGCGAACAGATTGATACGGAGGATTTCCCCGGTCCCGGCGGTGATATGTCGGGTGCGGACTATTGGCACTACCCGGTAGGCACACGCCTCTACAAGGAGTTCAGCCAACAAGGCCGAGCCATCGAGACCCGAATGTTGAGCAAGCTCGGGCCTTACCAATGGACCATGATTGCTTATCAGTGGGACCCCGACGGGCAGGACGCCACCGCCGTTCCTGGCGGCCTGAGCGACGCGAGTGGCACCGACCACGATATCCCGAGTCAGTCTCAGTGCCGGGATTGCCACACCGCCATGGTGGACACGATCCTCGGTTTCACGGCTATCCAGCTGGCCCACGAGGGAGACGGCGTCACTCTGCAGACGCTGATGGCCGAGCAACGACTCACCACGAATCCGGTGAGTGTTCCCGTGGTGCCCGGTGACGCTGTCCAACGCGCAGCGGTGGGATACCTGCATGCAAACTGCGGGCACTGCCACAACGAAACCTCCGGAACGCGAGTCGACCTCCGACTCTGGTTGAAGCACGACCAGCTCTCTCGCATCGAGGACACTCCCACCTATCTGACAACCGTAGGCACCCTCACGGAAGCGGCGACCGAGATCGCGACCTATCGCATCGCACCGCAGAACACGGAGTTGAGCGCCATCTACGCTCGCATGAACGTGCGAGACCCCAGCCAAATGCCGCCGCTGGGAACTGAGCAGATCGACGAGCTGGGACTCGCGACCATTCGGGCCTGGATCGATTCGTTGCCCCCAGCCACCCCCGACGGGGGAACGACTTTTACTGATTCGGCCGCGGACAGCGGTCCTCAACTGGATGCCGCCATCGACCGATAGCACCCAACGGGAACGAAGCCGCGCGCACGCAATCGTGCCGGCACACTTTCTCCACAACTCCGCCCTTCGGGTGGCGGGGCCCCAGCGTGCATATATAGGTCGTTCCGCATGCCCCTAAAGCCCTCATGCACGCCGCCGCACGTACATGTCCCCGAAGCTAATTCCTCTGCGGCGGGCCCACTCTTCCTGATGCCGCCACGCATTACTCACATCGATGGCAAGCGCAGTACAGCCACGCACAACGGCACGACATGTCACCGCTATTGTAGCGTCGACGCAGCTTCGCACTTCTCTGATCGGCGCAAAGCTGGCAACCTTTAGGATTGATGCCGACGTTCTTTTCGGCGCTCTGCTTCTTAGCCAGTCCCTGACCGGCAAGAGCCCCTCTCCCGGAGCCATCTGTGTCCAGAGTCTCACCCAAAATTCGAATGAGTAGCCGCTGGCTCAGTCCGCTGCTTTTCGCTGTTGCTCTCGCACCCCTCGGCTGCTCCGAGAAGAAGGCGCCCGAGCCACCCACTCCCTATCAGACGCTGTTCCAATATCTCTCCACAGGAGAGAGCGCGTCCTGCGGAAATTTCAGCGGATCCCTCACTGAGGGCAGCGGGCAATTCACCAGCTACGGTTGCGTACCGAGCCTCGCCACTCCCGGCTCTGAGTGGATTGTAGATTTCACTTGCCCTACAACGGGTGAGGTCGTCGTCAACCTGGCTAACCACGACCAGTACCCCATCGTCACGATCCTTCGCAAGGACGGCGACATCGACCCCAACGCCTGCGTGTCCGAAAGCTACTACTCCGCTCGTTTCGCCTGCACCCAAGGGGAGCAGTTTTACGTAGTCGTCGACCATGAGGGCGCCGTCGACCAGGAGATGAATTTCGACATTCAGTTCAACTGCGCCGGCGACACCACGGAGACTGAGTGTGGAGACAACTTCGACAACGACGGAGATTATCTCTATGACTGCTCCGACCCCGATTGCGTCGGCACGGCCGCATGCCCCGTCTGCGACAATGTCGACACCCTGGACTGCAACAGCCAGTTGGTACTCGGCACCACCGGTGACTTCGGCAGCAGCGACATTTTGGACTCCTACTTCGCCATGCCGGGGCTCGAAACGACCGGTCGCGAAAAGGTCTACGTGTTCACCCCCACCGTTTCTGAATCCGTAGTATTCACCACAGCCCAGGCGAACGGTTACCCCGTACTCGCCGTGCTGCACGACACCGGAAACGGATGCATGGCAGGGGACAGCATCGCCGGAGATTTCTACAGCATTCGCTTCGAAGCGGTTGCCAACGAAACCTACTACCTCGTCGTGGATGGCATTAGTGACACGGACATCAGCTTTCAGGCCTCCCTCGTCTGTGGCGCCCCCACGGCAGAAGCCGTCTGTGACGACGGCATCGACGGTGATGGCGACTACCTCACTGACTGCAACGACCCCGACTGTGATCTGAACGAAGCCTGCTTAGACTCCGAGAAGAAGTGCACCAACAAGATCGAAATCACCTGCGATACGGCTCTGCAGAGTTACAGCACCTCGGCCTCACAAGCTGAATCGAGTGACCGTCTCTCCAACTACGCCTGTACCAGCTCCGAGCAGCAGAGCTTTCGGGAATTAGTCTTCAACTTCCGCTCCACGAAGAATCAGGACGTGCTGTTCACCCTCAGCAACGAGACCGATTACGCGATGATCAACATCGTGGGCGCGGGCAAGAAGGGCAACCGTTGTTCCCCGAACAAATGCAAGGCCGGCGACTTTTACGGCGTAGAATTTCGCACCAAGAAGAACAAGGACTACTCCGTCATCGTGGAAGGTGTGTTCTCAGATGACGTCGACTTCGACATCACCGTGCTCTGCCAGAATCAGGGACTGGAGACCAATGAAGCAGAGGCGACCGACGGCTGTACCGACGGCATCGACAACGACGGCGACAACCTAATCGACTGCGACGACCCGGAGTGTGAGAGCGAATGCACCTCTGGCGGTGACATGTGTGCCAGCAACACCACACTGAGCTGCGGTCAGACGCTCCCTGGCAGCATTGCCGCTGACGACGTTTCCGCCATCGACAGCTATCCCTGCGCTCTCGACATTCCCGTCGACGGGGGCGAGGCCACCTACCGATTCACTGCGACTCGCACCGAGTGGGTGAACTTCACTCTCAGCGAGATGACAGACTACGCTTCAGTCCACATCGTCGAGGCCAGCAATGCCTGTGACCCGTACTACTGCATCGCGAGTCAGTACTACTCGACCGTAGGCGAGGTCCAAGCGGGCCAAGACTACTTTGTCATCGTGGACGGCCTCTCGCCCGGCGTAGGTGTGGACTTCAACATCACCGCCATCTGCGCCCCCCCGTTCTCCGAATCCGGAGACGATTGCAGCGACGGCCTGGACAACGACGCCGATTTCCTCACCGACTGCGACGATCCGGATTGCGCCTGCGGTACTTAGGTCAGTCCGAAAAGAGCGCCCCAGCCCCGCAACATTCGGTCCTGAACGCGAGGTCAGTGGAACTTCCACTCCAGCAGGAACACGGCCTACATTTGTCCACATCTGTGATTTTGCTGCAACGCGTTGTGAGTTACAAGATCCTCACGCCTAGGCGCCCCGCCCGCCCAATAATTCCAGGAGAGCAGAATGCTACGTCAGTACACCAAGCGTTTTCACAAGATCATCGAGAAGACCGCCAGCGTCGCCGAGAAGGTGCACAAGAACGTAGCCAGCCTACCCCTGGAGTTCATCGAGAACGCTTCGGAGGGCTCGCCCAACGAGGAGACCAAGGCGAGCATCGACAACATCAAGCGCATGCAGGACAAGACCATCGGCGCCATCTACAAGGTGGTTCGTTCGGTCAACGACCAGGTGGGCGAAATTGCCGACGGCGTCATTGATGAGGTCGAGCAGAGCTCGGTGATCCCCCCGGAGCCTGACCCCGAGGCAGCAACCCTGAAGGCCGATGCCGATTGTCTCAAAGAAGAGATCGCCGCTCTGAAAGCCCAGAAAGCAGCCAACTCTAAGCTCAAGGCAGAGAAAGCCGAACTGGAAGCCGAGAAGGCGCTGTTAGAAGCCGAGCTCAAAGCAGAGGAAGCGGACGCTTAGTCCCGACTCAGTCCCGAACGAAAAGGTCTGCTGTAGAGCAGGCCTTTTTCATTCCATCAGTCGCAAAGCCGCGCACAGACGAAAAATCTTGCTAGCTTCCCCCGGCCCTACAGCCTTAGCGAACCGGAACATAGAATGACCAAGCCAGCCAATCAGTCGGGGGACTCAGCCGAGGACGTGAAGAACAGCACCCTCTACAAAATCCGCCACAGCCTCGCCCACGTGATGGCCCAGGCCGTGTGTGACATGCGCCCCGGCAGCACGCGTGGCTTCGGACCTCCCGTCGACAACGGCTTCTATTACGACTTTGTACTCAGCGAACCGCTGACGCCCGAGGATTTCAAAGAGATCGAGAAGCGCATGAAGCGCATCCTCAAGCTCGGTCAGGTGTTCGAGCACGAAGATCTCGCCATTCCCGACGCGTTGAAAACCCTCGAAGATCTCGGGGAGGCATTCAAGGTTGCCTACGCCAAAGAGCTAGCCGAGAAGAACAATTACGAGACGCTCTCGTTCTACAAGAACGGCCCCTTCGTCGACATGTGCGAGGGCCCTCACGTCGAGAAGACGAGCAAGATCCCAGCGGGTTGTTTCAAGATCCGCTCCCTCGCCGGAGCCTATTGGCGCGGGGACGAAAAGAACCAGATGATGACCCGGGTCTACGCCTGGGCCTACGAGACCAAAGACGAGCTCGACGAAGAGGTGCGCCGCTGGACCGAAGCCCAGAAGCGCGACCACAAGAAGCTCGGTCAGAGCCTCGATCTGTTCACCATCGATCCCGTCGTCGGCAAGGGACTCCCACTCTGGCTGCCCAAGGGCACCGCCATCCGCGACGAGTTGGAAAAACTCGCCCAAGAAGAAGAGTTTCGAGGTGGCTACCAGCGTGTCGCCACGCCTCACGTGACGCGAGACGAGCTCTACTATCAGTCCGGGCATCTGCCCTATTACGCGGACGTGATGTACCCGCCCATGGTGGTGGAGGAGACCGTGGATAGTGACGGCGGCGAGCAAGAGCAAGCGGTCAAAGAGACCTACAGGCTCAAACCGATGAACTGTCCGCATCACCACCGCATCTTCGCGGCTCGTAAACGAAGCTATCGAGATCTCCCCCTGCGCCTCGCCGAGTATGGGCAAGTCTACCGTTTCGAAGAACACGGGGCCCTCAGCGGGCTGCTGCGGGTGCGCGGTATGTGCATGAACGACGCCCACATCTACTGCACCGAGAAAGACATCGAGAGCGAGTTTCTCGAGGTCATGAACCTACACGATCGCTACTTCAAGCTGCTCGGCATCAAGGACTATTCCATGCGCCTCTCACTCTGGGATCCCGACGATCCTAAGGGCAAAGAGAAGTATGTTGACGACTCTGCGGCCTGGGCCAGTACCGAAGATCTAGTCCGTCGCGCGATGCAAAAGAGCGGCATGGATTTCACCGAGGTCAAAGGTGAAGCCGCCTTCTACGGTCCTAAGATCGACATTCAGCTACGCACCGTGACGGGCCGCGAAGAAACCTTCAGCACCAACCAACTCGATTTTGCGATCCCCCGTGCGGATCGCATGAACCTGGTCTACACGGGAGCCGACGGCGCCGACCATCACCCCTACATCATTCACCGCGCGCCGCTCGGCACTCATGAGCGCTTTGTCGCCTACCTCATCGAGCACTTTGGCGGCGCCTTCCCGACCTGGCTCGCACCCGTTCAAGTCCGCATTATTCCTATTGGCGAAAAGTTCAACGACTACGCCTACAAGCTGGAAACTGAGCTGCGCAACGCTTTAGTGCGAGTGGAAGTGGACGGTTCCGACGACAAGGTAAACCGCAAGATCCGTAACGGCGCCACTAGCAAGGTTCCGATCTTGCTCATCGTCGGCGAACGCGAACAGTCTGACAGCACCGTGACCCTGCGGCGCTACGGCGAAAAGGACCAGCCCACCATGGCTTTCGATCAATTCAAGACGGAACTGCATGCTGAGATCAGCGCTCGCACCATGCGCCGCCAACCCGGACTCTAGACCTCCTTCTGGGTTAGGCCCGTCATCAGCACGGGGCTGGGCGCTCGGCATTTTCGAAGTGACCCTCGCCACCCGCCGCGGGCTGCGCCCACGCCGCGATAGCAGCTAACCGGTGAAGTTCAGTGCCTGGATCCGATTCTGCGAGCGGCTCCGCGCTTGCGTGTTTTCATGACAACGGAAACGGGGCCCAATCTGCCCCTATTTGATGAAGCTTATTGTTCGGCCCGGCAATGAGTCGACGCGCGATGACTCTAGTCGCACCGTCAGGGTGCGTGTTCCCACCGAATGTGTCTATCCTCGCGCGCGACGCCCGATCACGACCAGCCCTTAGCCGAGAGACGAGACCCCTCAATGACGAAACTAAAAGACAGCGTAGCCATGGTGACAGGAGCTGCCAGCGGCATCGGACGCGCCACCGCCACCCTACTAGCGAAAAAGGGTTGCCACCTCGCACTGGCGGATCTGAACTCCGAAGCCTTGGAACAGGTCGCCGCAGATCTAAAGAGCACCGGCGTCACTGTGACTACGCACACCGCCAACGTGGCAAAAATCTCTGAGATGGAGCGGCTCGCGGGCGAAGTGCTGGCGGCCCACGGCAAAGTAAACATCATCATCAACAATGCTGGGGTTCTGGCCGTCGGCAAGTTCGAAGACACGCCACTCAAAGACTACCGCCTCATGATGGACGTCAATGTCTGGGGCGTGATTCACGGCTGCAAGGCCTTCCTGCCAGCCCTCAAGGAAGCCGACCCAGCTCATATCGTGAACGTCTCCAGTTTGGCTGGCATCGTGCCCATGCCGATGCTCAGCGCGTACTGTGCGTCCAAGTTCGCGGTCCGTGGGTTCAGCGATTGCATCCGTACTGAGCTCAAAGAACACGGCATCCGTGTCACAACGATTCACCCGGGAGCTGTGAACACTGGCATCGCCGCCAGCGCGGTAGTGTCCGACAAACGCATGGCGGGCAAAGAGCCGCCTAAGGGCACCATGGACAAGTACGTACGTGGCCCGGAGCATGCCGCCAAGAAAATCGTGGCGGGCATCGAACGAAATAAAGATCGTGTGCTGATCGGAGCGGAAACCTACCCGATGGATTTTCTGAAGCGCACCTTCCCCACCGGATTCGACAAGGTACTCAGCGTGATCAACTCGCAGATCGAAAACAGAACCTCGAACTGACAGAGGCGAGCCCGATATCGGGGTCGCAAAACCCGGGTCGCCCAGCTTGAACTTCCCTCGCTGCAGAGGACGGCGACGACCGTTTGTGCCGTTCCCATCGCGTGCTCGCCGTCGCGTCTCCAGGCCCACCAGGACGGCCGGACGTTCGACAGGCGCTTACTAAAGCGCCTGAGTGTGAACGGTATTACGCGGTCGGAGGAGTGGACAAAAACCGCTAATCTTCCTGCATTATTCAAATAAAACGCTGATCCGGTCAGTCAAAACCTACACGGACCTTGCCGATAGAGCCGCTCCCGGCTACTGGTTGAACCATCATGAAGATCGACCTCACTGGGAAACGTGCGCTGGTAGCAGGAGTCGCTGACTCCACAGGATTTGGCTTTTCGATCGCGAAATCTCTCGCTGAAGCCGGAGCCACGGTGTGTGTCGGCACTTGGCCGCCAGCCCTGAATATTTTTCGGACCCTGCTCCGCCGCGGGAAAATGGACGAAGCCCTCACATTGTCCGACGGCTCCAAGATGGAGTTCGAAAAAATCTACGCCCTCGACGCCGCCTTCGACACGCTCGACGACGTTCCCGAGGACATCAAAACCAACAAGCGTTACGCCAAAGAAGGCGACTACACCGTTGGCGGCCTAGCCAAATCCCTCGTGGAAGACTTCGGTGACAAGCCTCTCGATATCCTGGTGCACTCCCTCGCGAACGGCCCGGACGTCCAGAAGCTCCTGATCGATACCAGCCGGAAAGGGTACCTCGCCGCTGTGAACGTCTCCTCGTTCTCATTGGTTTCGATGGTCTCCCACCTCGGCCCGTTGATGCGAGAGGGCGGGTCGGCCGTATCCCTCACTTACCTCGCCGGCGAACGGGTCATTCCCGGATACGGTGGTGGGATGTCTTCGGCCAAAGCCGCTCTCGAGAGCGATACTCGGGTGCTCGCGTTTGAGGCAGGTCGCCGATACGGCATGCGCATCAATACGATTTCTGCAGGCCCCTACGCATCGCGCGCCGCCAGCGTGACGGGCGTCATCAACGAGATCATCGAGTTTTACAAGGCCAACTCCCCTCTGGAAAAAGCCTTGGATCCCTCAGAGGTCGGCAACACCGCCGCCTTCCTCGCCAGCGGTCTAGCCAGCGCCATCACCGCCTCCACCGTGTACGTGGACAACGGTTACCACGCGATGGGCAAAGCGCTCTAGCCAACTCCCCCCGCACGCTCGACTCCAATCAGCCCTCGGCGCAATGCAGCGCCAGCTACTTTGACTCGGGATTCTTCGCCCTCGGTTTGACCTTCTTGTCCGCTGTTTTCTTTGGCTGAGGCGTCGCCTTCTCCCCTGGCTTCTGGTCGGACGGCTTTTTAGCTTCCGGCGGCTCGCCGTCAGTTCCGGCATCCGACGGCAGCGGTTCCTGATCCAGTTCCCGGCATCGGTCGATACAGCTGGCGACTCGTTGAGCGCAGAGCTTGTGGCAGCTTCGCCGAGAATCGCAGGCGATGTTGCAGTCGATGAAACAGCGCTGACATGCCGTAATACAAGATTGTACACCCAGTGGCTCCAACAGAAGCTCGCCTGCTAGCTTCCCGTCGCCGTGCCCGTCTCTTGAGCGGACACGGCGACAACCTGCGTACCCAACCCCAGGGACGCAACGACTAGGCTGGCGCCCGATGCAACAAAGCGTCGAAGCTTCACCCTCAATGCAACGACGTGGTTCGCGAATACGATACCCGTCAACGCCTGGGCGCAGCCGGCGCTTCAGCGTCGCGCTGGTTCGGCGTCGCGCTGGTTCAATGTTTCAGCGTTTCACAAGCCAGGCAACCAGCTCCAAATGGGCGGTCTGAGGCAAAGTATCGTAGGCTCTTAGGCTCTTGAGCTCATAAGCCTGGCTCAAGCGCTCGATATCAGCGCTCAGGCTTTTCGGGTGGCAACTCATGATGTGAATGCGACCTGGACGCAATATGTTGAGGGCCTCCGTCACGTCCTCGCCCAAGCCTGCACGCGGCGGATTCGCGACGACCAATTGCGGCGCTGTGCGTCGGTCCACCAGACGAGCCAACATGTCTTCGGCAGATTGCTGACGTACCCCTGCGTCTTCGCTACCGTCCACCGCTGCAGGCTGGGTATCGCAAGCCAACACGGACTCAAATCGCTTCCGCAACTGCAACGTGGTGATGCCGGTACCGGCAAATAGATCCAGAGCGAGCAAACCAGACAACTCCGAACCGTCTTCGGCCGCCAAAAGATCTCGGTAGGCCATCTCCGCGACTTCGGGGTTCGGCTGGAGGAAACCCTGGGGGCCGATGTTCCGGCTTTCTCCGAGCATCTCAAGATTCAAACTCGCTATCCCTCGTAAGCGTCGGGCACCACGACCCCGTTGATCGTTCCCGCCGCCACCCTGCAAGCTCAAGAACACGCTTTCAGGTTGTTTGAGGGCGCGGCCCAAGGCCTCCACTTCTGTGACCCCTTTGGGCGCCGCCACCAAGTTCACGAGAACCTGATTGCCGTTGGTCTTGAACCAGACAAATCGAAGCTGCCCGAAGCCGCTCTTCTGGCTGTAGGGCTCCACAGCTTGCTCGGTCGCGATCGTTTCAATTTCGACGGCCGCTGCCCGAATCAATGGGTGGTCGGTTTGGCAGTCTTGCATCTCGGCGATCTCGTGAGATCCCCGGCGGTAGCTGCCCAGCACAAACCGCCCTCGCTTGCGTGACGCGACCCGCTTGCTACTCCACCGATACGCTAGCGTTTGATCTCCGAATTCCCACCGATCGATAACCAAGCCGAATTGGCTCTGGACGTACTGCGCCTTAGCCTGACGCTGAGCGGTTTCCCCCAGCGCGAGCAGTGGGCAGCCCGTGCAGTGTCCTTGCCGACTAGTGTGGTGCGGACAGGCAGCCTCCCGCCGGTCCGAGTGCGGGGCCTCCACCTCGAGCAATTTAGTAAACAGCCGCGGATGGTGCTGGGAGCGAGCCTCTACCCGGACGCGAACGCTCTCTCCCGGGAAGGCCCCGGGTACGACAATGTGGTGCCCCTCGAGCTCCCCCTCACCGTCGCCGTCGGCTTGAATCGAGCGAAGCTTTAATTTCAGTTCGGCACCCGGCCGACCGAAGGGCGCAGCTCCCGAATTCGGGGCAGACTCGTTTTCAGCTTCTTCGCTCTTGGTCACAGTCAACGAGTACACTGCATGGCGCCCGTTCCCAAGTCATGACCTTCGATCTCGATTCCACCCGCGTGCAAAGTGCCGTCTTCCTCGCCTGTAGTCGAGTCGGATTGGATACAGATCAAGGCCGACACACGGTCAAGCGATGGCTCAATATGCCACGGGAGGAATGGCCAGGCTGCTGCGCAGGAAGCTGTGCCGTCTGCAATCTGGACGTGCAGACGGCGGTTGAGCTGACGCTGGAATACCTGGAACAGGCCTGAATCCAAGCCGAAGTGGGTCAAATTGGCCGACGTAGCGCTGCCGACACCCACCTCCCCGGATCGGAACCGTCAGCGCTTGAGGCCGTACTTGTCCAACTTGTAGATCAGAGCACGGCGGGACAATCCCAGGCGTTTCGCTGCTCGCGTTTGGTTACCCTTCTCGGCTTGAAGGGCTTCTTCGATCGTCTTGCGCTCGATGCTTTCCAAACGGTTGCGCATGCTGCCCGAAGCGTTGCTGACATTCTGGGATTGCATGCGCCGTCGAAAGCTCTGAGGCAAACACTTGGGCGTCACCAGACCGTCGTCCGCCAGGACCACCGCATGTTCGACCGCGTTGCGGAGTTCACGAACATTCCCCGGCCAGTGATGGCGGCGTAACAACTGTCGCGTCGCCGAATCGAAAGTGCACAGCTTGGCATTGTCGCGTTCGGCGAAACGTCGCGCGAAGAGATCCGCCAGCACGGTGATTTCGTCGACTCGCTCGCGCAGGGGCGGAATCGTCAGATCAAAAGCACTCAGACGATAGAAAAGGTCCTCCCGGAACTTCCCTTCGGCTACCTCCTTCTCAAGATCTCGGTGAGTCGCGGCCAACACTCGAACATCGATGGGGATCTCGGCCGTGCCGCCCACACGACGCAGCTCGCGATTTTCCAACACCGTCAGCAGTTTTACCTGAACCGTAAGCGGCAGCTCGCCGATTTCATCCAGTAACAGCGTGCCGCCCTCGGCGGTTTCCAGATAGCCAATCTTTCGACGCTCAGCTCCCGTGAAGGCGCCTTTTTCGTGACCGAAGAGTTCGCTCTCCAACAAGGTCTCTGGCAAGGAGGCGCAGTTAAGTCGGACGTAGGGTCCTGCGCTCCGTGGGCTCCAACGGTGGATTTGCGCCGCGAGGATTTCCTTACCGACGCCGGTTTCGCCGAGGATCAACACGGTGGTTTGTACCGCGGCGACCTTCTTGGCGAGCCAGAACAACTCCAGCATCGCCGCGTCCGCTACCACAATGCCCTCGGCTCCGTCCAAAGGCACCTCCGGCGGCGCCTCCCCGGGAGCGGCGGCGGCCCAGAGCTCATCGAGTGTCCGACCGGAACCCGGAAAGCCCGCGATTCGAACCGCGACTCCAGCCGTATCCTGAAGCTCGCGGACAGCTTCCGTTACCTCTTCGAGGGATTGCTCAAACAGGGCCGCGTACAGACCCTCGCCGCGCTCTTCCACGACCAGGGCGCTGTTGAGGCTCTCGCCGAGGAC
Source organism: Polyangiaceae bacterium (assembly GCA_013214025.1). Classification (GTDB taxonomy): domain Bacteria; phylum Myxococcota_A; class Polyangia; order Polyangiales; family Polyangiaceae; genus JABSRN01. Next base: position 29,655 of record JABSRN010000012.1, on the reverse strand, counting down.
ATCCGTGCCCTCCAGCTGCTCGAGATCCACCGCCACCCGCACAAATATAACCGGAGTGTTGCCAAGACGGGCCAGCTCCTGATCCACTCGGCCACCCGATGGCTCGACGCGATCGGCCCAAGCCACAACGGTTTCCACTTCGCCGATCTTGACGACGTCGCCACCCCGCACCGGGGCGCTCTCGTCCCTCAGACGGACTCCGTTCAGCTTGGTGCCGTTTCTGCTCCCCAGATCGCGAAGCGTGATCTCGGCGCCCTGACGCGCCACGATGGCGTGTTTCCGCGATGCCTTGGGATCATCCAAGGTGATCGCGCACTCGGGAGCACGACCCAACAGAATGGACCCGCCGTCCGGCACATCCACCACCTGCACATCGTCCGCATGGTGCACGAGCATGTACACGCGCAGGCTACTTGGCGCGCCAGATACAACGCCAGCCGCAGTCCCCGGATCAAAATCCGTAGGGATCTCGCCCTGGGGGAGTTCCGTCGGGACGTGGGGTTCGCTCGGCTTTGTCATGGCAAAACCTGAACGAACGTCCGTTGCACAGTGTACGTTCTTTGCACAGCTATTCTCGTTGAAACTAGCGCCTTTCAGCATGAATACACGGGCTGCAAAGTCGGCACCAGTTTTGCTTTAGTGAATATCAACGTCGGCGAAGTCCGGGGAGTTGCAATGACAACGCGCCGCCTATTGTGGCTTCTCTGAATTAGCTGACGTGACCTTTTCTCATGCTCGTCTGATCTCCGTGTGTCCGAATTAACGCGCCGCCCTTGGGCGCACGGGGATCGATGAGCATGATTTTACCTCTTCAGAGGGCCCTGCCGTAAATCGGCCCTGGACTCTGAGCCCCACACCCCCACACCCCCGCGGCCAGGGCTGCGTGGCGCCTCCTATTCTAGCGATAGAGCCACCGATAGAGCGATTGTGCCTAGGAATGGGCTCGCAGAATGCCGTCCCGAGCCTAGTACCGTGGTACTGTCCCGCCGTGGGACGCCGCCAGATTCGCTACGCCGAAATCATCTGCGCGCTCCTGTTGATGCTTGGCGCACCAAGGGCCCTCAAGGCTCAGCCTGCCGCTGGGCAAACTGCCGCTGAACTCTTTGAAACGGGGCTGGGCGCCATGCGTACTGGCGATTTTAGAGCTGGCTGCCCAATGGTCGAGCGGAGCCACCAGTTGGACCCCACGCCGGGCTCCCTGTTCACCCTCGCCGAGTGCCTTTCCCGGCTGGGGGACTTCGTCAACGCGATCAAACGCTACGGCGAATTCATCCAGCACTACAACGCCCTGCCCCCGGAAGCGGCGGTCCGCTACGCGACCCGTTACGCAGCTTCTCAAGCGGCGGCGCTGAAACTCCGGGGCGAAGTCGGCAAGATCAGCCTGCGCCTACCTGACAATCCGCCGCCTGCGACGCGAGTATTCGTGGACGGCGAACGAGTACCGAGGGTCCAGATGGATCAGCCGGTGTTGGTGAATCCAGGTACCCACGTAGTTCAGACACGGGTCCCCGGGATGCGCGCGATGTCTCACACGCTGCAAGTAGGCGCGCGCGAACACCACACTTTGCAGCTGAGGATCCGCCGGCCCATAGAAGGGACACCGCCCGAGCCCAGCCCGGAGGAGCTGCCAGCAACCGAGGCTCGCGATTTAACTTGGGTTTACGTCACCGGAGGCGTGGCCGCCGCTGGTCTGGCGACGGGAGTTGTCGCCGGCTTGCTCATGTTTGGCGAAAAAGACACGATAGACGGCAATTGTTTCCCAGATGAGCCCCGGCAAGACGGCGCCATCCGCTGCAACCCAGGCTCAGGGGCCGAAGAAGCCAAGGACCGTGCAGAAACCCTCGGCGCTGTGGCCGAAGTCTCCCTGGGAATGGGCCTTGTTAGCGCTGCCGCCTCAGCCATCATCTACTTTGTTGGTGAGCGCCGAGAGACGGATAAATCCAGTATTTCTGCGTCTTTCCACGGAAGTCCAAGCAGCCTCGGCATCGGCTTTCAGAGCCGTTGGTGATCCGGCCGAGTAGCAGCTTGTAGACACCGGGGTAGGTACATCCCCCCCTCGACACGCGGCGGAAGGACGGCTAGCGAGATCTCGGGTAAAATCTCGTAGCCGTGAACCAGCTCCCTTTTCAGACCGGTGAACAATTCGCCGACCGATACGAGATCGTACGGTGCATTGCGTCCGGCGGCATGGGCGCGGTCTACGAGGCCATCCACACGGTCACCGGCCGTCGATGCGCCGTAAAAGTCATGCTCGGCCACACCGTGGGACGGGACGAGCTGCGCAAACGCTTCCTCCAGGAATCCCAAGTGGCCGCTCAAATCGGCAGCCAACATATTGTCGACGTTCTAGATGCCGGCGTCGATACGGAAACCAACGCGCCGTTCTTGGTGATGGAACTGCTCACCGGCGAAGATCTCGGAAAACGGATCGCCCGACTAGGGGCATTGCCCTTCGAGTCCGTCGTGACCTTCCTCTGGCAAGCTTCCCTCGCTCTGGACAAAACCCATGAAGCTAACATTGTTCATCGGGATTTGAAGGCCAGCAATCTGTTCCTCACATTTCGCGACGATGGCAGCCCGCTGGTGAAGGTTCTCGATTTCGGCGTGGCCAAGGTGCTCCCTCTAGAAGCGACGTCCGAAGGCGCTACCCAAACGATCGGTACGCCCATTTATATGGCGCCTGAGCAGTTCACGCCCGACGGGCGCGTATCTCCAGCCAGTGACATCTATTCGCTCGGCATGCTGGCTTACACGCTGTTGGTCGGCGCGCACTATTGGCTGACCGAGCATCAACGCTGCGAGAACCCCTTTGCCTTCGCTAGCATTGCTGTGCACGGGCCTAGCGAATCTCCCGTCGAACGGGCAGGGCGCCGAAGGGTAACCCTGCCGGCGGGTTTCGACGAGTGGTTTTTTCACGCCACGGCGATGGACCCGACCCAGCGGTTCTCATCGGCGACGGGGGCCATCATTGCCCTCGCTAAAGTTCTCGGCGAGGACGCGCCAGAGTATCCGTCGGGCTGGTACTCCCCCCCTGAAGTCCCCGACTACTCCAAGAGCAATCCACACTTGCTGATGCCCGAAACCATGTCGGGCACCTCGAGTGGCGACACCACCGACATCACCGAGCCGTCGCGCCCCTCGCACCCGGCGCCGGGTCCCGAAGGCGTCGAGGAGGGCAACACCGAAGTCAGCCTCAGTGTGACCAGCGGCGGTCTGCTCGTCGACCCCCCGCCGAATCGAAAGCCACTGCTCACGGCCGTCGTCGCCGCCATCTTGCTGTCCCTAGGCGGCTATTTGCTCACCCGCGACACCAACATCCCCGCCGCCAACACCGGGCCGAGCACCCTCAGTTCCAGCCGCGCACCAGCAGCCGCTCCAGCGGTCCCTCGAGCCGACCCGCCAACGGCCGTCGCCCCGCCCGCACCTTCCCCCATCCAAATCGCCGAGCTGCCGCCAGCCGAAGTCGTGCAGCCAGAGCCCGTCCGAGCGAAGACACCTCGCCGGGTGAAACCCAAACCCGCTACGCCCCGGCGAACCGCGCCAGTGGCGCCGGCTCCGCCTTCCCCCGCTGCACCCGATGACATGTGGGGGCGATGAACAGCGCTTTTCGCTAGGTCACCCGGGCAGTCGACAGCGATCGAAGCGTCAGCTGGATTCTGAACGCCAGCGCAAGCGGGGCTTGCGCGCCGCGGAAGCCTCGTCCAAGCGACGGATACGCGTGAGGTGGGGAGCGGTTTTGACCATCTCCGGCTCAGTTTCTGCCTCGCGTTTGATCGCAATCATCGATTCAGCGAATCGATCCAGCGTCTGCTTGCTCTCGGTCTCCGTCGGCTCGATCATCATCGCGCCGCGCACCACTAAGGGAAAATACACGGTCGGGGGATGAAAGCCGTAGTCGATCAGTCGTTTCGCGATATCCAGCGTTTTGACCCCGGTCTCGGTCTCGATCTCACGGTCGGAGAAGATGACTTCGTGCAGCGGCGGCTTATCGTGGGCTTCCGGAAATTCATCCCGCAAACACGCACCTAGGTAATTCGCGTTGAGCACGGCCTTGTCGGTCACACCCCTAAGACCGATAGCGCCTAGCTCCCGAATATAGGTGTAGGCGCGCAGCATCATGCCAAAGTTACCGAAAAAAGAATGCACTCGGCCCACGCTGTCTGGGCGGTCCCGATCCAAACGAAAGCCATCTCCGTCGGTTACCACTACAGGGCCCGGTTGAAACGCCGCCAGATGTTTCTTGAATGCGACCGGCCCTGAACCGGGGCCGCCGCCACCGTGAGGTGTCGTGAAGGTCTTGTGCAGATTGTACTGCATGACATCGACGCCTGCGTCGCCGGGCCGCGCACGACCGAGCACCGCATTCATGTTCGCGCCGTCCATGTAAACCAAGCCACCCTTCTCGTGCACAAGACGAGACAGCTCGGGCATGGCCGTTTCGTAAATCCCCAAGGTATTGGGGTTGGTCATCATGAGCGCGGCGAGATCGTCGCCGTGTTCTTCCAACACGCGAACCAACACTTCGGGGGGAACCAGACCGCCCACCGTCTCAAAGGGGACAATCTCCAAGCCGTTCAACGCACAACTCGCCGGGTTTGTGCCGTGGGCACTGTCGGGGATCAGGACCTTTTTGGGAGCGCGACCCTGACTCTGATGATAGGCCCGCACCATCATCAGTCCGGTCAGCTCGCCTTGGGCGCCCGCTGCGGGCTGCAAGCTCACTTCGTCCATGCCAACGATGGCCGCCAACATGCCTTGGAGTCGATGCATGAGAGCGAGGGTGCCCTGGGCCAGATGGTCCGGACTGGCAGGGTGCAGACCCGAAAAATCTTCAACCCGGGCAGCCCACTCGTTGACCTTGGGGTTGTATTTCATCGTGCACGAGCCCAGGGGGTAAAACTGCGTATCGATGCAGTAGTTCCACTGACTCAGCCGCACAAAATGTCGGAATGCCTCCGGCTCGCTCACCTCAGGCAGCTCCGCCATGTCCGACCGGAATAAATCTCCGAGTTCGCTGCGCACGTCCACCGCAGGAACGTCAAGCTCCCCCAGGGATGCACCGAAGCGTCCGGGGGCACCCAGCTCGAAGATGCACGGTTCGTTAAATTGTATCCCCCGAGCGACTTCTGTGCTCACCAGTCTTCGCTCTCTTCTTCGCTGTCAGAACTGCTGGAGCTACCCGACGGTGCCGACTCGGATTCGTCCCAGCCGCCGTTGCTGTGCACATTCTGCGTTTCGTCCGGCATGACGCTATCGGGATCCGGCTTCATGAGACGCTGTTTGACCGCGTCCCAGTTATGTCCGGCCTCGTCGGTGTCCATGCCCCACTCCCCGTGAAGCTCGTGATCGACGTTCTCACCCGGCGGGACCGAGTAGACGAAGTAACCTTTGCCGTGGCTGTCAGCGGTCGGACCCACCATGCCGATGGTGTGCTCCACCCATTCGAAGCGCATCAGGTTGCCGACGAGCTTGCCGTGCATCTCGCCCCATTTGTCACCGCTCGCGGTTCGCCACTTGCCGCTGGCCGATCCGGCTTCTGCGGTGAGGTGTAGGTAGCCGAAGGAAGGGCTGTAATACACGCCCGTCCAGTTGCCTTCGGTGGGCATGTCGCCCGCCTTGACCTTGGCGTGTTTGCTGCCGCCCGAACCACCCGAACAAGCGGGCAGAGCAACCATCGATGTGACCGCAGCCAACGACAATGCGGCGTTGAAGGACAACGCTGTGCTGAGTGATAGTCTTGCTCCGAACCGTTGGCCAAAGCGCGCGTACTTATTCCCCGACATGCCGGCGACTTTACACCATTCTTTCTGGCTTTCGCCCCCAGAACTAAAGCACCTGCTGCACTCTACGAACGGACGCTTTGCGCATAGATATCCGTTACTTGCGCCCGAGCCGCCCCGCACGGCGGGTGAAAGATTCCGAGCGGACTACGAAGCTTTGAGCGATTTGCCCAGCCGCAAGCCCATCTCACGGGCGGCTTCGTCCGTGGAGGGGTAAGGCTCGGTGATTTCTTGATGACGTGGGCGAGTACCGTCAGCCTCCGCGAGGAATCCCCGGAGGCGAAGTTCGTCGCCGAGTTGTTCCGCAAAGGCCGCAATGGGCAATTGGCAACTGCCCTCAGCCGCGAGCATGACCCCGCGTTCGGCGGCAACTCTGCGCCCGGTCGCGACATCGTGCATCCGGTCGAGCTGGGCTTCCACGTCCGCATCGTGTTGACGACGCTCAATGCCCAAGGCCCCCTGTCCCACTGCGGGAAGACAGCGCTCCGGGGAGAGCACTTCTGTTACGCGAGCCTCCAAGCCCAGTCTCCGCATTCCTGCGTAGGCCAAGATGATCGCGTCCACCTCCCCGTCCTCGCACTTGCGAAGCCGGGTATCTACGTTGCCGCGCAGGGGTGATATTTTGAGATCGGGCCGTTCCGCACCGAGCTGGACCGAGCGACGCAGGGAAGACGTTCCCACCATCGCGCCCTGGGGCAGATCCGCGAAGGCTACGCCCGCCCGCGAGACCAACACGTCCCGGGGGTCTTCGCGCACGGGAATGCAGCCAATGATGAGACCGTCTGCCAACTCGCCGGGGACGTCCTTGAGGGAATGGATCGCGATGTCCGCACGACCGTCCAAGATGGCTTCTTCGATTTCTTTGACGAATAGCCCCTTGCCGCCGATTTCGCTGAGGGAACGATCTTGGATTTCATCCCCGGTGGTCGTGATGTGCACTTCTTCTGTCGTACAGCCGGTCACTCGACTGAGTTCCGCCATCCAAGCGCGCGCTTGGGCGAGCGCGAGCGCGCTCTTCCGTGTAGCCACCTTGATGTTCATGATTATTTCTGGGGGTCGTCTTTTTTACTGGGCGGAGAGGCACTCGGCGCCCGCGAAGCTCGGTGACTGACCGGTTCGTCGGAGCCGAGATCGAATAGATCCGATAATACTTCCAGGTTCATTTGCATCTCGCCGTCCCCGGAATCATCTGCCGCGATCTCCCGCAGACGTGCTGACGGAGTATGCATCATGCGCTTGACCGCTGCCTCCAGCATCTGCTCCACGGCGTCGCGCTCTACCGGGCCCAGGTGTTTGAGCTTGGATTTCAGGCTGCGCTCAAGCTCCCAGTCCAATACCTGTTTCATGCGATCGCGCAACGCCACCACCGTCGGCGTGACCTGGGCAACACTGGCTGAACGCTCGTACTCCTCCAGCTCTTCCCCAAGGATTTCCTCAGCTCGAACGGCCTCTTTCTGGCGACTGTGCTTCGACTCCGCGACGATTTTCGATAGGTCATCGACGTTGTACAAGAACACCTCACGGAGGGATTCAACGGAGCTGTCGATGTCCCGAGGGACCGCCAGATCGATCAAGAAGAGCGGCCCTCGCCGGCGGCGATGAATCGCAGCCTTCACATGACTCTTCAATATCACCGGTTGGCTGGCGCTCGTCGCTGTCACCACGACATCCACATCTCGCAAAGTCGCGCTCATCTGGTCGAGGGGGCGATAGCTCCCCCCCATACGCTCTGCCAGCATCCCGCCACTCTCTTCGTTCCGGGCGAGCACGATCAACTCTGCGCCGGCGTTGACCAACAGCTTGGCCGCCAGCTCCCCCATCTCTCCCGAGCCGAGCAGCGCCACTCGCCGACCGGATAGATCTCCGAAAATTTGCTGAGCTAATTCCACCGCAACACTGGGGACCGAGATCTGACCCGCCCCCAATCCCGTTTCCGTACGCACCCGTTTTGCCGCCCGAATCGCGCGCGGCATCAAGCGGTTGAGCGTACGACCCACGCTGCCCGCCGACCGTGCTTGTTCATAGGCGCTCTTGACCTGTCCCAATATCTGGGGCTCACCGACCACCAGAGAGTCCAGGGACGCCGTCACTCGAAACAAATGGCGGACCGCGTCGAGCGCGCGATGTCGATAGAGATGAGAGGCGAGCTCGTTGCGCGGGCCCAGCATGGACCGCACCGCCGCGTCGATGGCGGTCTCCGGGGGAACCGTATCCGGCGCCACCACTACCGCCTCCACGCGATTGCAGGTCGATACGATCAGGGCCTCGCTGACAACACCACCGCTCAGCAGCTCCTTCAACTGACCGGGTACGCTGGCAGCTGAGACCGCGAGCTGTTCCCGCACCCGGATAGGCGCGGTCCGGTGAGAGAGCCCGACGAGCACGATCATAGGGGGGCCCCGCTGCTAGCTCGGAGCACATAAAGTCCGATAACCAGTACGATGCAACCCACGCCCGCGAGGGTTCCGAAAGCGCTACGACGACCGCGCCAGCCAGCGATCACCCGCAGCACCAGTACCCCCGCGACCAACGTCCAGGCGGCGTAGGCAAGAGCCGCCCGGGTCCACTGCAGCGGATCCATTGCGTTCAACTTGGACGCGAAACTGGCACCACTGGCCACGCTGAAAGTGAGCAAGGGAAAACCCGCAACCAGCAACCGGTGACTCGTCAGATCCAGACTGTGAAGTGGCGGTAGTTGGAAACCGACCCTCTTTGTCCTCAGTCGCCACTCCTGAACCAGATAGAAAGCGCCCGCGACACCAGCCAACAAGAAGAGCCCGACGCCTGTGAGGCTCGAAGTGACGTGCAGTGCCAAGAGCCTCCGGGACACTTCGGAGCTGTGTGAGTCCGCCTTGACGAACTGGGCACCGATCAAAAACGTGAGTGCCGCAGGAGCCACGGCCACCCCCACCGCGTCAATTTTCAAACGCTTGCGCAGCAGCACGTAGCCCGCGACCATTCCCAGCGAACAGAGGCTCAACGAAAAATGAAGCGATTCCACCGGGCACACGTTGCTCAGCAGACTGGCCGTCACTACGTGGGTAGCGTGCAGGACCGCACCCATCACGAGAACGATCGCGCCCCACCGGGTCGTGAGATGCGTCGTGTCGCGGCGGGCGATATCGACAAAATACAGCGTGGCCGCGACGGAATAGCAAACCATCCCGAAGTAAAACGCAAAGGTGGCGATCGCCGCCATTGTTCAGGGCGCTCCCGGCACGGCGTTCAATCCAAACCGTCGGTTAGGAAATCGGCCAAGCTCACCGGAACGGCCTCAGACTCTGGTTCTACATCGGCCAACGGTACCTCGGCGGACGGGGGGGCGACATCGGGCGAAGCCGGCTCTGCAGGCGCCCCTGCGGATGCGTGCTCAACGGGCACGCCGATGAACCCCGACACAACGGAGTAGGCAGCGTCTTCGTAAATCATCGAGTCCCCGAGCACTTCCCCGCCCCGCGCCGTAATCTCCTCCAGGGTCACCGTCATGCCCATCAATTTGGCGAGATCGTCGGTGTCCGTCTGCTCGGCGTCAACCAATACGGCTTCCACCAACTCGTAACGCAAATATTCGGACGTGAGGGACAACTGAGTGCCCTCAAGAGTCGCCTGATCCGAACCGATCAAAACGTCGAGTTCGGACTGCGAGAAGAAGACTCGTTTATCCGACATGCGGTGATTTTAGCTCCATTCCTTGCCCGTGCCAAAACGAACCCCGGCAAGAGCCCGGGCGCAAGTTCCACGAGTTCGGAGTGAAGCTCCTGCGGCTTTTGTCGCTCCCGCGTAACCCTGGACTGGCTGCCAACGCGCCGCCCGCGCCCAGAAACGACGCAAGCTCAGAACCGAGTGCCGGATGCATTCACTCCGCCCGAAACGGCCACTCGAACGTTCCGTTTAGAACCCTTTGCGTGATACGAGACGGTCGCCGGGTTCCACCTCGACGGAGGACTCCGTGATGAGGGCAAAAGCGCTGTATTTTTGCGTTCTGATGACGCGAACCTCGCCAACGGTTTCCTCGGGGAAGTCTTTTTCGTCGCCGTGCAGCGGCGTCATTTCGGACTCTACCGGCCCCTCAGCAGACATCCGGATCCGCTCTCGCGACATCCTCGTCTTGTGCGATATCGTGCGGCGCCAAGTATCACCGCGGCGCACAATCAATAGTCGGTTGCCTGGTCGCAATCCGTCATTTCGACCTCGATCGATAAATACAACCTGCTGATTGCCCATGATGACGTGGGGATACATGCTGTCCAAAACGCGAGCCCAAAGGTCAGTTTCGTTTCGTCGGGGCGGCACCACATCGAAGCGGCGACCGACTGGGCCCACTTTCGCTCCGCGCTCGATTTCGCCAAGCGACTCGATGATGGTGGCGCGCGCGATTCGGGTCTTGGGATCCCAGCGATTGATCTTCACCGCGCCCTTGAAGGCGATCAATTTGCCGGGCGGCTTCCTCGCACCGCGGACAGCCCGCGGCTCACGACCTTCGCGGAATATCGTGAGCACCTGGCCCAATCGCAGTCCGACACCGGGACGCATGATCAGATAGGCGGTGTCCCCCTCGAGCAGCATCAAGCGGTTCTGATGCGCGCCAACGAGCTCTCCCCAGACGTCCTTATTGGGATCGTCGATGTAGCCCAGGTTCCGAAGAAACACTGTGGACTTGGGGATAAGGGAGCGACCACGGAGAACTCCTGCATCGGCTCCGCCTTGTCCCAGAACGATGGATTGGCGCAGACCGCTCGCAACCGCTTCATCAGCAGAAGGCATGCCAGTGTAGGCACGAAGTCGAACTTGATCGCCCGGGTAGATCCAATGCGGGTTCTTGATCTGCGGATTGTAGCTCCACACTTTGGGCCACAGCCACGGACTATTGAACTGCGACGAGCTGATCCCCCAAAGAGTATCGCCCTTGCTCACCGTATGGGTGGCAGCTCCCGGTTGAGCTTTACCAGAACGCTGCCCTAGTACCGCCGAGCTGCCCGACTTGCCACGGCTCACGCCGCCGCCGCCGCCACCAGTACTAAAATCGAAGCCGTGATCGCCGTCGATATTCGTCAGCGACTTTGAGGAGTTGTCCAGGTGAGAGTCGAGGTCAGCGCCGGCCGCCGGCCGAAACGTCGGGCCGCTTGAGCTGGTGGTGGTGGTAGTGGTGGGCGGCGCGATGGTGCCCGATACGTTCACAGTCTCACCACTGGCAGTGGTGGTCGAGAAATTCACAGGAGTGCCTTCGTCGGCAGCTGCGGACCCCACAGCCAGCAATCCCGCCATGAGGGCAGCCGATGGCATGCCGTGTTTCTGAGCCATGATGCGGTAGCTTTTCATGATGTTGATCCCCTCTTGCCAGTCTTGGCGCGGGCGCTCTTCGAACGGCTCTTCACGACCCGTTGTCCTCTGCCACGAATGATCACACGTGGCTCGTCGTCTGTCTCGTCCGCCCTCACCGCTTGCTCGTCGACAATCGGCGGCTTCGACAACTGCGCGGCCTCTGAATCCGGCTCGGGCTCAAGGCGAATCACCTTCAGCTGACGACCCCGCTTTCCGACAGGTTCCACAGCTTTGGCCAGCTGAGAGGTCTCCCCTTCAGCTATGCGCTGCTCCATCCGGGCGTAATCGTTCTGGAGTTTGGTTAAGGCACTCTGAACTTTGTCCAGGCGCTGCTGGATATCATTGGAATTTCCAGCGCATCCAGGAAGCCAGAATATCGCCGAGATCAGCAGTCCCGTCGCCGCACGCGTAGTCATCTTGAACATTCAAGACGGATCCTACGGCTCTGGAGGCCAGCGGCCCAAATTGTTGCGACAGCAATCACCACCGCACTGGGCGAAAACCCGCCGTCTACACCCAGACAGACAGCTCCCCGGCTGCTTAGGGGGGCCGCGCGCCCCCCGCAGTTACCCACGGCAGTCGCCGCATCGGCGCCCCAGACCCGGCGGATCGGCACTGTCCGCGCCACCGGATTTGCGCCAGATAATCCTCAACTCATGTTAATTATCATACACTTAACCAACAATCGCAGATCGGTACACTAGCCGGCTTCTGGACGGATTCAGACGCCAACGCTAGCCTTGCCGAGTGAATTCTCGACGCCGCTCTCGACGCCAACGACCCCGCCGCCGCATCGATCTTAAGAAAGCCGTTTTTGTCCTCCCCAACATGATTACGTTGGCGAGCATCTTTTGCGGCTTCGACGCTATTCGCGTGGTGGCCACCGACAATCCGACGGTCGACGACTTCTACCGCGCTGGCATCCTGCTGAGTTTCGCCATGTTGTTCGACCTGCTCGACGGCCGGGTGGCCCGCATGACCCGAACCCAGAGCGCCTTCGGGCTCCAACTCGACAGCCTGGCGGATCTCGTCTCCTTCGGCGTCGCGCCGTCGCTCCTCCTATATAAGTGGGGACTCTTTCGATACCCGACGCCCGGTCTCTTGGTGGCGTTCATGTTCACCGCCTGTGGCGCCATTCGGCTGGCCCGCTTCAACGTATTGAGTTCAGGCAGCAGTGGCGCCCCGCTCAAGCCAGGCAAATACGTCATTGGACTCCCGATCCCTCCCGCCGCGGGGATCTTGATTTCCCTGCTGGTCGCCAACCGCGCCGTCGGCGGAGCGCTCAACGCCGAGCGCAATACCTTCGCGCTTTTCGGAATGACCATCATGCTCAGCTTGCTAATGGTCTCGAACGTGAAGTTTCGCTCCTTTAAGGATCTCGGCTTCAATCGGGCTACAGCCATGCTCGTCGTATTCGCCATCGGCTCCAGCGCCGTTGTGTGGCACTACTCGAAGCCCCAGTTCGTGCTCGTATGGCTACTGACTTTCTACATCGCGATCGGTCTGTTCGAGGCGATTCGCTCTCTGCCAGCCTGGCTCAAGCGCGTTCGGGATCCTTCCGACAGCGACCTGACCACCAGCAGCTGAGCCCCGCCGTGGCGACACCGCGCCCCACATTGCCGACAGCTCGAAGTTTCGATCAGCTAGTGCAGCGCTGTGTCCTCCTGACTGCCCTCTTGATCGTGAGTGTCGCGCTGCCGGCGTGCCAGCAAAAATCGGGACCCAGTGGAGACTCAGTACAATCCAGTGCCCCACCCGCACCGCTCCCGCCGCTGATTGTTTCCGACCAAACGAAAGGTCTATTACTGACCTGGGTCGACGACATCGGCGATTTTCACGTGGAGACCCAGCTCCCGGACATCCCTGCCGCCAATCGTAAGGCGGTTCGGGTCGTCGTGAGTAGCAGCGATCACGGCACCGGCGAGCTGGTCTATGTCTTGAATCTGAGCCAGCCCGACAAGGCCGGTAGCTACCGGGCGCAGATCATCGCCCGGGACAGGTGGGAGCAGATTGGTGCGTCGAAACGCGCCGTGCGAATGGATCAGCTGGGTGCGGAACAGCGTGCCAAAGCCACCGCCCCACCTGAGCCCAGTACCGACGGCCTGCACGCAGTGGTCTATGGCGCGGATTGGTGCAAACCTTGTAAGGACGCCAAGAAGTTCCTCAAATCCCTTGGCGTCAAAGTCACCGCCAAGAATATCGAGAAGAGCAAGGCGGCCCGAGCCGAAATGAAAACCGCCCTCAGCAAGATCAATCGCACAGGAGCCAGCATTCCTGTGATCGATGTCATGGGCACGGTTTTGGTGGGTTTTAGCAAGTCCCGACTGAACCAAGTCGTGGCAGCGGCCGCTAAACGAGCCAAGTAAGCGTGCCAGACCTCGTCGAACTCAACTTCGACGGCATCGTAGGGCCGACCCACAACTACAGCGGATTGAGCGCGGGCAACCTCGCCTGCGTTAGCCATTCGGGAAAGGTGAGCAATCCACGAGCGGCCGCCCTGGAAGGGCTAGCCAAGATGCAACAGCTGGCATCCTTGGGAATTCCCCAGGCAGTTTTCCCCCCCCAACACCGCCCCCATATAGCGGCGCTGCGAACGCGCTTTACTGGCGGCACGGATGCGGACGTGATCGAGCGCGCCTATCGCGAGGACCCAGCCCTGTTGGCCCGCTGCAGCAGTGCTTCATCCATGTGGGCCGCCAACAGCGCCACCGTCATCCCCAGCACGGATACCGCCGACGGCCGCCTACATCTCGTGCCAGCCAATCTCAGCGCGATGTTTCATCGCAGCATCGAAGCCGCTGGCACAACTCGTATTTTGCGCGCCATCTTCGGGGACCGCGAGCACTTCTGCGTTCACGATCCCCTTCCCGATGGCGCAGAATTCGCCGATGAAGGCGCCGCCAATCACAGCCGATTGCAGACTTCCCTAGGCTCTGCGCATTTATTTTCTTTCGGTCGGAGTCAGCACGAAGGGGAGCGCCGCCCGCAACTTCACCCCGCGCGACAATCTCGCACGGCGTCCGAAGCTGTCGTCGAACGCTGTGGCGTGAGTGCAGAGAGCGCGCTCTATTGGCAGCAAGATCCGGACGGCATCGACGCCGGGGCCTTTCATACGGACGTACTCGCGGTCGGCAACCTCAATTTTATGTTTTGCCACGAGCTTGCCTGGGCCAGCAGTCAGCAACGCATCGCCGAACTCAGGGCACGGCTCGGCCCCGAGCTGCAGATACGGGTCGTGACTCAATCCGAACTCAGCGCCAGCGACGCCGTCAAACACTACCCCTTCAATAGCCAGCTGGTGAGCTTACCCGACCGTTCCATGGCGCTCATCGCCCCGGCGGAGTGCGCGTCCAAAGATTCGGTCAGGGAACTGTTTGTTCGAGTGCTCAGCGAAGCCAATCCGCTGAGTGCCGTGCACTACGTAGACGTGCACTCGTCCATGAACAACGGCGGAGGGCCCGCTTGCCTACGCCTCCGGGTACTGTTGACGGCTGCCGCCCGCGCCGTTCTGGGCGGCCGGCTACTTTTCACGAACACTCTGTATCAGTCCCTGCAGGACTGGGTTCGAAAACACTATCGCGATCGTCTCGACATCGCCGATCTCGCCGATCCTCAACTACTCATCGAGGGGCAGACGGCGCTCGATGAGCTATCGCAACTGCTAGCTCTCGGTAGCATTTACGATTTTCAAATGAGCTAGGCTGGCGGCTCTTCGTCGCTGCGCTATTCATCGCGAGCGCCCTCAGTTGCCTCGGGCAGCGGGGATCGCAAAGAATCCGCCAGCAAGTCGTCCGGCTGACGTTTGCGCCAGATGTAAACGAACAGCAGCATGCTCAGCAGCGAAGCCACGGTCAATGCGATGACGTGCTGTTCGATGAAGCGACGCACCCATGCGAATAGAGTGGAGAACTCTTCACCGAAGAAGCGGAACACGGTCACCCATATCATCGTGCCGCCAACATTCGCGACCGTGAACGCGACGGGTGAGATTCGAGAAAAACCCGCCAGCGCGCTACAAGTCACGCCCGGAAATAAGAACAAAGCTGGCAGCACAGCAGCCTTCGGCAACCCCATCAAGTACGCCAAGAAGCGACTCGTGCCTTGACCGGTGCGTTTCTCGACCCAGCGAACGCCCGCTTCGCCATAACGACGACCCAGCAAGTAGTTAAAGGGATCCGGCGCAAACATGCGCGACACACAGACGATGAAATAGGCGGTCGGATCCGTCACTCCGGCGTAGAGCAACATGTAGCTAAAGCGGGGGGCCATTGCGATCAGCACCAGGGGGGAGACGACCCCCAGCAGAGGCATCACCGCACTGCCGAGGATGCTCACGACGCCCAAGGCGAACAAGGGCAGAACGATCAATGCGAACTCGCGCGTCTGCCGCTGGCTGGGGGCGACCGATGACATACTCACACAGCTTAACCGACGACCGCCGACTTGAGGCGCTTGGACTCGAATTCTGTGTTTAAGGCCGACCGGCAGAATCGCCAGTCAGCCCCGTAGATGGGGGCGCGAAGCCCGGTCTCAGACCGGTAGGCCCGGCGCGGGGAAGGAAGAGCAAAGCTCCTTGACCTCTCCGGCAACCTTGGCGATCAGCGCCTCGTCCTCCGGGGCTTGCACCACACGGTCCATCCATTCGGCGAGTTTGGTCATCTCGGCGGCGCCCATGCCGCGAGAGGTGATCGACGGCGTGCCGATGCGAATCCCCGAGGGATCGAAGGGCTTGCGGGGATCGAAGGGGATCGAGTTGTAGTTGCCAACCATTCCCGCGCTGTCCAAAGCCTGGGCCGCTACCTTGCCGGGAATCCCCTTGGGGGTGAGATCCACCAACACCAAGTGGTTGTCCGTACCGCCGGTTACCAAGGAAAAGCCCCTGGAAAGCAGAGCCTCGGCCAGGTTCTTAGCGTTGCTCACTACATTGGCGGCGTACTGCTTAAACTCCAGCGTCGATGCTTCTTTGGCCGCGATGGCGATCCCGGCGGTGGTGTGATTGTGAGGGCCGCCCTGCAGACCAGGAAACACAGCGCGATCGATCGCCTTCTTGTGCTTCTCGTCGCACAGGATCATGCCGCCGCGAGGACCCCGAAGAGTCTTGTGGGTGGTGGAGGTCACGACCTCGGCAACCCCAACTGGGGAAGGATGCGCACCACCCGCAACCAAACCCGCGATGTGAGCCATGTCGGCGATCAGAACGGCTCCTACCTCGTCGGCAATCTCTCGGAATTTGTCGAATTCCAGTGTGCGCGGGTAGGCGGTCGTGCCGGCCCAGATGATCTTCGGCTTGTGCTCCTTAGCCAGAGCGCGCACCTCAGCGAAATCGATTCGGTGGTCATCCTTGTTCACCCCGTAGGCGTGGCTGTCGAAAAACTTACCGGTAATCGACACACTCCAACCGTGGGTCAGGTGGCCACCGGCGGGCAGTCCAAGCCCGAGCACAGGGTCTCCCGGCTTGCAAAAAGCTAAATAGACGGCCAAGTTGGCCGGGCTCCCGCTGTAGGGCTGCACATTAACGTGATCGACACCGAAGAGAGCCTTGAGCCGTGAACAGGCGAGGTTCTCGATCTCGTCGATCTGCTGCTGACCTTCGTAGTAGCGCCGACCGGCATAGCCTTCCGAGTACTTATTGGTGAGCACCGAACCGGCAGCTTCCAACACCGCTTTGGATGCGTAGTTCTCACTCGGAATGAGCCGCAACTTATCGCGCTCCCGCACCACTTCGTCCGCAATGAGGCGGTGAATTTCGGGATCTGATTCGGACAGCGGCGGATCGTTCAGTACGGATGACATGGCGCCGGAGACTAATCGTCGAACACCAAAATAAGTAGTCCAGAGCCTGCGATAGGCCGCTGAGCCGCCTGCGCGTATGGCCTTTACAGCCACGCTGAAAAGGCTGGGTGAGCGGAAGAACCAAAACAATGCCGAGGGGTTGCCGATTTTGCGAAAGGACCTACACAAAAGACCTGCATTGTCACAAGCTTCCGTAGCTTCCGTAGCTTCCGTAGCTTCCGTAGCTTCCGTAGCTTCCGTAGCTTCCGTAGCTTCCCGGAGCGAATCGAACTTGTGTTTCGTCCCGCTCCAAGGCGGAACAGCGGCCCGAGAACAATCCGAAACATGAGCAAGCTGCCCCGATCCCAAGGACCTCAGTCACGCCCCCAGGCGATGACGGGCAGCGGCGTTCCGAATCCAACCGCGGCCCAGAGTAGCCAGGCCACCACTCGCCGTGGTGACGACGGGCCGCCGCCGGTAGGAGCCCCGGCGCTCGACCCCGCCCCCGATAGCGCGCCGCCGAGCATTCCGTCCGCCGCCCATTCCGAAGCGTCGTTGGTGAATCACGCGCGACCGGCATTCAGCGCCATCCTCACCGGTCACGTCATCGCCAAGCGCTACGAAGTGCTCGGCGTGCTCGGCGAGGGCGGGATGGGCATTGTGTACCGATGCCGTGACCAAGCCACCGGCGACCACGTGGCAATCAAACGAGTCATCCCGCCAGAGGGCAAGCTCGCCAAGGAATACATCCAGTGGTTTTACAAGGAAGCGCGTGCACTCGCCTCCCTGGAGCACCCGGGAATCGTGCATGCCCGAGACTTCGGGCAGCTGGACGACGGCACGCCGTATCTGGCGATGGAACTGGTGACGGGCCCCTCCCTGCACGACCTGAACGTCGCTCGCCTCAGCTGGCCGCTGATTTGGTCGATCGTGGATCAGATCCTGAGCGCCCTGGCTCAAGCGCACTCGCGCGGCGTAGTGCACGGCGATCTCAAACCCTCTAACGTCATCGTCTCGGAAAAATCCGGAGCACCGCCGCAGGTTCACATCTTGGACTTCGGCCTGGCGTGGCTTCGCGTCGACCCCCACGACGAACGCTTGGACGGCGAAAAGTCCATGGATTTTGCGCCCCATGCGGGTGCCGGCACCCCGGGCTATATGGCGCCCGAGCAAATCCAACACGAGATGCATCACGTATGCGGCGCGACGGATCTGTATTCACTCGCCTGCGTGCTGTTCAAGATGCTGAGCGGCAATTCCCCATTCAGCGGCGACCCCGACGAACTGCTCAAGCTGCACGCCTACCGCCCGCCGCCCAAGTTGGAGGTAGCGGTGGACGCCCCCGCCGGTGTGATCGATTTCGTGAATCGCCTGCTCGCCAAACGGCCGTGGGACAGGTTCGAGTACTCAGCCGAGGCCCGGCGCGCCTGGCAACCCCTGAAGCCCCAGGGCGATATCGCCCCCAGTCTCTGGCAATTTCCACCGAACGTACGCTCTAAAAAGCCGGTGCCGGCCACCCGAGCCAGCGATGACCCAGGCTCCAGCAGCGGACTCGCGCCCGGGCCCGAGCGAGCACCGGGCTTGCTCGGCATCCGTCCCAGCCCCCTCGTCGGCCGTCACGAAGTCCGACAAAGGCTGCGAGCGATCGCCGACGAAGTCATCGCCGGTACCGGTCCATCTCACCGCTTGGTCATCCTGCTCGGACCCGCTGGAGTCGGTAAAAGCCGCATCGGAGAGTGGCTCTTCGAGACGATTCACGAGGAGGGACGCATGGTTCCTCTCGAAGCGCGCTACCGAAGAGTGCGCGGCTCCCTCGACGGCATGCTCGGTGCCGTAACGAAGTATTTCAATTTCGAACATACCGACCGCAGCACCATCGAGAATTCCTTGATGGCACGTTGGGCCGTGCGCAAAGACGACCGCAATATGCGCGCATGGGTGGCCGGTACCGGCGAATGGCTCCGCCCCAGTCCTCCCGGAGGCGGGCACGTCGGCCCCTCGGGGATTCGTTTCGCCCTCGATAGCGCTGACATCCGCCGCCAGGTGACTCGATTTGCGCTGCGCAGAATCGCGAACAAGCGTCCGCTCCTGTTCTTGTTGGACGATCTGCACCACGCGGCCGCCAATACATTCGAAGGTCTCGAGCGCATCCACGAAACCGAGAAAGATCAGCCCATCTTGATGGTCGCCACCGTACGCGCCGAGGACGTTCAGCTGGGGACACCCGCCGCCGAGCTACTGCGAAAGCTCCGTGAGAGCCTGGCCGGTGAGGTCATCGAAATTGATCCAATGGATCGCGATACCACCTGTGAGCTTCTGCACGCTTCCCTGCCCCTCGACGATGAGGCCGCCAACGAAGCCGCCAAACGAAGCCGAGGCTTCCCCCTATTCGCGCTGCAACAACTCCATGCCTGGGCGAACGAAGGCAGCATGAATTTTGTCGATGGCTCCTACCGGGTGCCCAGCGACATTTTGGCCATGCGCCCCCGCACCACAGCCGAGCTTTGGGATGCCCGAGTCCGCGCCGTACCGCTCGAACACCGCATGGCGGCCGACGCCGTATCGACCTTGGGCATCGATATTCGGCGCCCCGTGTTGCACGCCTTGCTAACAGCCCTCGGCATCCCGCCAGACGGAGCCATCGTCAGCCTGCAGAACGCAGAATTGATTTTACCGCGCGGACCCGGCCGATACAGCTGGCCTCACGCCCTCCTCCAGGAGCATCTATTTCGCCGACTGACCAAGCGCCCGGACGCAAAGAAAATATTTATCGCCGCCGCCAACGCCCTCAAGCGCCACGCCCTGGCCAATACTCGGCGTATCGTTCGACAGCGCGTCCTCAACCTCTTGTACGCCAAGGAGGCCGACGAGGCCGCTCGCGTGAGCTTCCAGTTTATTGAGCAGGCTTGGAACGGCGCCCGAGAGCCAGCCGCCACTCTGGCGGATCTGGACTTGCTGAGCGGTCGCCTCAGTGGGCGAAGTCACGCCCTGGAGAACCGTTGGCGTGCCGAGTCCTTGCGCCACGTCGGTCGGATGGACGAAGCCAAAGGGCACGCCGAAGGCGCCTGTGCCATCTTCGAGAAGCTCGACGACCGTCCGAACACAGCCCACTGCCTACGGTTGCTAGGAAACATCGCGAGCAACCTCGGGCGCTCCGACGAGGCGATCAAACTGGTGGGGCGCGCTCATCAGATCTTCACCGAAATCGACGACACCCTGGGACTCGCCCAGTGCGAGCTCGTGGTGGGCGAAATCCAGCACCTCCTCGGAAACTACCCCGAAGCTAGAGAAGTCACCGAATATGGCGAGCGACATTTCGCATCCCTGGAACAGGCGCTCGGGCGCGGCCAGTGTTTGCTCTTGCTCAGTTGGATCGAAAATTCTGAAGGCGCCGCCGAGCGCTCGCGTCGCTTGACCCTGGAAGCCCAAGCGGAGTTCGAACAGGCCGGTTATCGTCTCGGGCTCGCACAAACCACCGCCTCTTTGGCCCACATCGAACACCGACTGAACAACTACTACTCAGCAGAGCGCCAAGCGCGAGAATCCCTAGCATTGTTCTCAAGCCTGCGTTCGCTGCGAGGGCAAGCCGCCTCCCAGCGTCTCTTGGCTATGGTGCATATGGACACCGATACGCTAGGCCCCGCCGAGAAGGCAGCCAACGAGGCGCTTCGTTTACACAGCGAGATGGGCGATCCATGGGGAGAGGTGGAAAGCAAACTGCTATTGGCACAGATCGCCCTAGCTGCACGCGACACAAAACGCGCGACGCAACTTCTGACCAACGTCCGGCAGATACCAGTAGAAGAGCCGGAACCCAGACAGCACTATTTGCTCACTAAGGCTTGGCTCCTATTTGAGTCCAAGAAAGTCGCCCAGGCCTTCGAAGCGATGGAGGCCGCATCCGGTGTGTTTTCTCATATGGCCCAGGCCGGCGACCACACGCCCCATTTACTGAGACGGCTCGCGCGCTTCACTTGGCCGCGCCAGCAAGCGGAAAGAATCTCCGCTTGGCGCACGCTGCTGGACGAACGAGCGAAACAACAGGACGACTGAGAGCGCGGCTGGGAGGCGCTCTTGTCAGCGCACCGATACTGTTCAAGGCTGCCGGCCCGGCGCATTCAATCCGCGCGTTGGTCGTCCAAGGGAACAGCTATGAATCGAGAACAATCCACTGCCATCATGGAACGGTCAGCTTTTCTACTGCCGGGCGGAGTCAACAGCCCGGTTCGCGCCTATGGGGCGGTCGGCGGCTCACCGCCGGTCATCAAGTGCGCTCGCGGCGCCTACCTCACTGACGAAGACGACAACGCGTTGCTCGACTACGTCTGCAGCTGGGGTCCCGCAATTCTGGGTCATGCCCATCCGGAAGTGGTCGGCGCCGTACAGGAAGCCGCGGCTTCCGGCCTCAGCTTCGGGGCCCCGACGCAGAAGGAAGTGGACTTCGCCGAGGCCATTTGTGCACGAGTTCCATCCATCGAGATGATGCGGTGTGTATCCAGCGGTACCGAGGCGACCATGAGCGCGCTGCGTTTGGCTCGAGGATATACCGGCAGAGATGTCATCGTGAAATTCAACGGTGCCTATCACGGACACGCCGATGCCTTGCTCGTCAAAGCCGGCAGTGGTGCTGCCACATTCGGTTCGCCAGATTCCGGCGGTGTCCCGGCCGATATGGTGAAAAATACGATGGTCGCTGAGTACAACGATCTGGAGGCGCTGAGGGAGCTCTTCCAGCGGGAAGGCTCACGAATCGCTGCCGTTATCGTCGAACCGGTCTCCGGCAATATGGGCTGCGTACCACCAGTCCCGGGCTTCTTAGCGGGGCTCATTTCACTTTGCCGAGACGCCGGCGCGCTGTCCATCTTCGATGAGGTGATGACTGGCCTGCGAGTGGCGAGTGGAGGCGCGCAAGATCTCTACGACCTGCAACCTGACTTGACAGCCCTAGGCAAGATCGTCGGTGGCGGCATGCCCCTCGCTGTGTACGGAGGGCGTCGAGAGATCATGCAAAAGGTCTCTCCTCTCGGCCCCGTTTACCAAGCGGGCACACTGAGCGGCAATCCCCTTAGCGTCAGTGCCGGGCTAGCGAATCTGCGACTGCTGACAGCGGATTGCTACGACCAGTTAGAGCTCTTAAGCGCCCGCCTCGAAGACGGCATTCGTGCCGTCATCGACACTGGCAAGTGGCCCTGTACCGTGCAGCGGGTGGGGTCCATGCTCACCGTGTTCTTTCATGTTGGACCAATTCGCAACTGGCAAGACGCTAGCCAATGTGACACCACAGCCTTCGGGAAATTCCACGGAGCGCTGCTAGAACAAAGCATCTACTGGCCGGCGGCACAATTCGAAGCGGCGTTCCTATCCGTGAAACACACGACAGACGACGTCGACAAAACCATTGTCGCCATTGCCAATGCCATGAAAGCAGCCAGCAGCTAGCCCAATTGCCACAGCGCGATTCTCTCCACCGCTCGCTGCATTCCTCAATCTGTCGGGAACGAGCCCCGCGACGGCGACGACGGGCGGCTCGTTGGCGCAGGCTGGTTAGCGCCTCCCGAGCTACCCGGAGCATTCGAGCGGGGATAAACTGCGGGCGGCCCTGAGCGCTGCGGCTGCCGATACTGCGGCGGCTGCCGATACTGCCGGGCGGGGGCAACCGGTGGTTGATTGCGAGGCGGCTGCTGCGGGTAGTAAGCTGGACGTTGCTGCCGTTGGGGGTAGCCCGGCGCCGGTCGCGTCTGCCTCTGGGGGTAAACGGGCGCCGGACGCTGTTGCGTCTGCTGCTGGCGTTGGTGACACATGCGCACCGTCTGCCAGGCTCTGCCGCAACGTTCCGCATCCAGACCGTAAGCACCCGGTGTCGTAGTGGACTTGGCCGGAAGCACGGGAGCGACAATGCTATCCCAGCGCAACAACAGCGCAGCCCCGAGTTGCTTAACCAAGGTGCCACGAAACGACGAGCCCATAGTCGAAAACATCGAATACAGATTCAAGTCGGCGCTGTATCCCAGAGCGATGTTTGCCATGACTCCCCCACGCAATGATTGGCTGGTTCTCATCTCTATTTCGAATCCGCTCGACAACATATCGCCGACCGCGTCCTGATCGATTTCGTCCCCCGCGGCGTACTGGGCGTTGAGTTCGTCAAAATCGACCCCTTCGAGATCTACCATTGAAGCGAAGTTGAAACTCGGCGAGAACTCCATCCACGGTGTCAGAATGACCCCGGAACCGGGCGCCATGGGAAATCCCATGCCGAGAGTTAGCGGCAGCGTGCCGAAGACGTATTTATCACCGACAAACACCGTCGGGGTAATGCCCAGATAGGGAGCCAGGGCGAGTTCTGGCACGCCGTTATCATGGCGCTTATCCGTGGGTACGACCCACACGGCAGTGGCACTACCGCTGAGACCATGGGCGGTCTTGTCTTCGCCGTAGCCCATGTTCAGATAGTGGAGGGTAAACTGAGAGCTCAGAATGCCGGTCGTGGATGTAAAATTCGCAGAGTAGGAAAAGGTGTTGAGCGAACCGTCGTCAAAGACCCCCCGGCGATACGCGAACACCACCGATGATGCCCGACTATCGTAGCTCGACACGGCCGGTGCGTGGGCGCCAATACCACCGCTAGTCTCCACCTGGGCCCCCACGCTCGCTGGCAAGCCGCAGCTCAAGCCCACCCAGATCGACAGGACGGCGGAACTATGGCACGTCACTCGCCGCAAGAGGCGGGGCCGGCAACGGCAGGGCTGATGATGGCGAGGCACAGTCATATGCGGCTGGGAGTGCTCATCCCCCAATCGTCTAAACATAGCCTTCCCCGAGACAGCACGGCAAACCGCCCGCCCGTTGGGGGAGTCGGTTCAGTCGGCTACGGGCCCGGAGCCGACTCCCGCACAAACTCAGGCGCCAAACGCCAGACCCGTCACCATCGCAAGAAATCCCCGCCCTAGGGAAAGCACTGCGCGGCACGGCTATTTGCTCAACCCGCGCCGGCGCCCCCGCGGTAGCGCAGAGCCGATGTTGAGCAAATCAGGCAATCACCTGCTAAACTATTGAAGTGAAAATCAAGTGCCCGCTGTGCAGCCAGGTGATCGCAAACGCCGCTGACGACTTTCGGCCCAGGCCGTTTTGTTCTGCCCGATGCAAGTTGGAGGACTTGAACAACTGGTTAACGGGTGCCTACCGAATCTCCGAACCCTTCGACGCAGACTCAATGGGAGAAGATCCCGAAACTCTCGTGCACTGAACCTCTGGTCCACTGAAGCGCTCGCTCCCAGAATTCCATGCCCGAATCAGACCTCATCGTTCGCGCCATGGCGAACGACGCTTCATTCCGTGTCATCGCCACACGCTCCAGCCTGACAGCCAAGGGAACCGTTCAATCCCAGAGCCCCGACGGCAAGCAATCCAACCCCTTGCTCGGGGCGCTCGGCGATCTTTGCACCGGCGTGCTGCTCATTCGCGAAACCATGGCGCCTCAATTGCGGGTTCAGGGCATCGTCAAGAACAAGAAAACGAAACACACGCTGGTGGCGGACTCTCGCCCAGATGGCAACACCCGTGGACTGATCGCTGCCAACAATGCGACAGGCGAGTTCTCCCTGGACGGTGCGCTGTTACAGCTCATGCGGACTCTACATGATGGTCGGCTCCACCAAGGCTTGATCGAGCTCGATGGCGGCGCGTCGATCTCCAGTGCGCTAACGGCCTATATGTACACGTCCGAACAGATCGAATCGATGATCCGCGTCGAGACGATTCTGGAAGACGGAGTCGTCACGGGCGCCGGCGGCTATCTCATTCAACTCCTGCCCGAAGTCGGCAAGGGGCCCGTCATGCTGATGGAACAACGCCACGCGGATCTCGCCCATCTTCGGGAGCTAGTGGACAAGCCAGATTTCACTCCGAAGACCATCGTCGAAGAGCTGCTCTACGGGATGCCTATGACTTGGCTCGAGGAATCCAAAATTCGTTATGGCTGTTGGTGCAGCCGGGAAAGCGTGCTGTCCTCGTTGGCGTCGTTGCCTCGAAAAGAGGTCGAAGAGCTGGCACGCGACGAAGAGGTGCTCGAAATCGATTGTGACTACTGTCATGAGGAGTACCAAATCCGACCGATAGAATTGCAAGGCTTACTCACTCCGAACTGACCGCAACACGCCGCCGGCCCCCTCCGCCTCGGCCGGCTCGGCTCGCCCCCGGCGCGCTTATCTAGGCACCGAGTCCCCGCGACGGCTGAACTTCCGTTCCGGAGCCCCATATCGTATCCGACGGGGCAGCTCGAGACCGAACAAAACGCTGAAATTTCCATCATATACAGAGCAAGCTGCGAGCCGCCGGGCAATCTGTAGACGACCCTGGTGGGCCAGACTATGTCTCCCCCCATGGCCTCGATGGATTTTCGACAAGTGACCCGCTCTCTCCTCATTGCTGGAGCCGTCGTATTCGCGATTGGTTGTGCCAAGCGCCCGGCAGAGATGAAACGTGAGGCACGCCTCGACGAGCTTTGCGAAGACCAGCCGTCGACGGTGGCATACACCTATCCGACCAATTCCCCGGAAGACACGAAGGTAAAGCTCCCCGAGGACGCCGTGTCAGCCGGTTGCGAATCCACCATCCAGAGCTGGACGGACAAGACCGATATCAAGAAGGGCGGCGCTCGCAAGATCGCCTATGATCTCCGCGAAAACGACGGACTCACCTTTCTCTGCTGTCCCAAGGGCTGAGCGCTACTCGCGCGGCCCAATCAGCAGAGCCGCCCCCCTCATGCCGTAGAGCAGCGACTGAACTACTCCGCCGGATCCGCCACAGCCGAAGGCTTGGCTGAAATCTGCACGAGACGTTGCTGTTGATGCATGCCCGCATCGTCCGGGGACGAGACATCGCTATGACAATCCGGCTGGGCGTCCGCGTCGACCGCCCCGCGAACCTCTCGGGCCAAACGATGAATCTCCTCCGACGACAGAACACCGCGCTGCTCAAGCACCTGACGTTGCTCAGCACTGAGCCCTGGGCTCTTGAGAACGCGCTCGCGAACGAAACCCTCGGCCTTGCCGGAATCGAACTCGACGATTTCTTTGGAGATGCGCACCGAGCACCAGTCGTGCCCACACATGGCGCAAAAGTCTGTATCCACATCGAGATCTTCGTCATGAAGGGCCCGGGCATAGTCCCCGTCAAAGGCCAACTCGAAATGTTTCTCCCAGTTCAAAGCCGCGCGGGCCCGGGTCAAATTATCGTCCCAGTCGCGGGTGCCTGGAATCCCCAGGGCCACATCGGAAGCATGAGCCGCGATCTTGTAGGCGACACAGCCCTGCTTGACGTCGTCCTTCTTGGGAAGGCCGAGATGTTCCTTCGGCGTGACGTAACAGAGCATCGCAGCGCCGTGATAGCCCGCGGCGGTCGCCCCAATAGCGCTTGTCATATGATCGTAGCCCGGGAACACGTCGGTCACGAGCGGACCCAGAACGTAAAACGGCGCGCCGTGACAGAGCCGGCGCTGTAGCTTCATGTTGTATTCGATCTGATCGAAGGACACATGACCGGGCCCCTCCACCATCACCTGACAGCCCCTTGACCACGCGCGCTCGGTGAGCTCACCGAGCGTCTCCAGCTCGCCGAGCTGAGCTGCATCGGTAGCATCCGTCAAGCCGCCGGGGCGTAAACCATCCCCCAAGGAGAAGGACACATCGTACTCCCGCATGATGTCGCAGATCTCATCGAAGTGCGTGTACATGGGGTTCTCCTTGCCGTGGACGAGCATCCATTTAGCCAACAAGGAGCCACCACGACTGACAATTCCGATCACTCGCTTCTTGATCAGTGGCAGATGCGATCGGCGAACGCCGGCATGTATCGTGAAGTAGTCCACTCCCTGCTTGGCCTGCTCCAGCAAGGTGTCCATGATCACCTTCTCGGTGAGGTCCTCAATTTTACGCCCGATGATCATTGAGTAGATCGGAACGGTGCCGATAGGCACCTTGGCAGCGTTGAGAATTGCCTTTCGGCAGGCGTCCAAGTCACCACCCGTCGACAAGTCCATCACCGTGTCCGCGCCCCAGCGCTCGGCCCACTGCAATTTTTCAATTTCTTGGTCCATACCGGACGACACGGGCGAGGCGCCCATGTTGGCGTTCACCTTGGTGAGCCCACCCCGACCGATACACATCGGATCCAAGTTGTACGAGAGGTGCACGGTGTTGGCCGGCAGAATCATTCGACCTGCGGCCACCTCGACACGCACGGCCTCACAGCTCAGGTGCGGCTCCCGCTCGGACACCCGTTTCATTTCGGGAGTGACCGTGCCGAGCCGCGCGTGCTCCAGTTGGGTGATCGGGCAGAAGCCTTCGGGGCTCACGGCCAGATCGCCCCGCCGGACCCAGCCGGCGGGCAAGAAATCCCAGGCGGTCTTGTCGCTGGGGGGCGGCATGCCGGGGGTGTCCGGCGATGAAAACATCAGCGGTCCCCCGATATCGGGAGCATTGGCAAAGGAGCCGGGGCCTGGGCCCTGGAGCGTGGACGGGTTCGAAGCGCCCCGCAGAGGCAAGGGAAACGGAGGTTTGGAGTCGGTCATGGCTGTCTCTTCACGCTTCTTGGGGGGAAGGGGAGCGACAGACTGTGGCCGCTTCCCTACGCCGGGGCTAACCGGATCAGGTTCGACGGGTACATCTCAGCGGATAAACCGCGCCCCGAGCGAGGCCGGGACCCTAGCAGATCCGGGTGTAATGGGGGCTCAATCCGCAGAAAGCGGCCGCGATTGCAGCTTTCGGGACCCCACACTACAAGGGGCGCGTGTGGACCCTAGCTTTCGCCGGCCTTCCTACTTTCACCTGGGATATAGCGCCAATTTTGTTCGAGTACCCCGACTGGCTCCCGCTGCCAGGTAACGGGCTTCGCTACTACAGCCTGCTGTATGTCGGAGTATTTCTCGGCGGCTATCGCCTGGTGGACTGGCAGCTTCGTCGCGGCGGCGGAGACGAAGAGGACGCCGCGGACTTCGTGCTCTACGCCGTCATAGCCATCCTCGGGGGGGCTCGGGTGGGACACGTATTGTTCTACGACTTCGAAAAATTTCTCGAAGATCCCCTCTGGCTGTTCATGATCTGGAAGGGCGGCCTAGCGAGTCACGGCGCTACAGCCGGCTTGTTTTTGGCCGTCTATCTCTACACCAAAAGTCGCGGCCAAAGTTTCATCGAAATGTGCGATCGCTTCACCTACGGGGTTGCCCTCAGCACGATACTGATCCGCATTGGCAACTGGTTCAACTCGGAAATTGTGGGTCGAGTCACTGACGGCACTTGGGGGGTGCTGTTTACGCGCCACGACGGGCTCAACGGTCCGCTGCGTCACCCGAGCCAGCTGTATGAAGCCGCCTTCGGCATGCTCGTGCTCGCGACACTGTTCGTTGCTGACAAAGCCTTGGGCAAAGAGAAACGCCCGCGCGGTGCCATGCTCGGTCTGTTTCTGGCTCTCTATTTTTCCGGACGGTTTTTCCTTGAGTACTACAAGGAGTATCAGACCGACGCCGGGCAAGTGAACCATGCCGTAGACTTCTCCAGTGCCCTGACCATGGGGCAAATGTTGAGCATGCCCTTAGCGCTCGCTGGCTTCATCGGATTTTTCGTTGCTCTCAAGAAGCAAGTTCCTGCCAAGTGGTACGGCCTGGACGACGAGGACGACGAGGTCGACGAGGACGACAGCAAGGAGCCCGAAGTTCTCGGCGGGGATCCAGACGTCAACGAAGTACTCGCGTCCCCGGGTGCCGCCGACGACGACGACTAGAACTCTGATGCACCCACATTGTGGGATGTCGTGCTGCGCCCGGCAGCTCCGCACTCGATCGCGCCAAAGCGCGACACTACAAGGCCCACGCGCGTCGACTCCATGCGTCACCCGAGCCCGCGCACGGGTCGTCCCCGGTCCGCACGTCCAGGGCCCCAGACGAGCTGACACTTAGTGATTCCGCAAGTTTCAGCGGTGAGCCAAGGCAAACGGATGAAATCCTGGTAATAATTGCCTTTGATGGAGAGCGCGGACGGTCTGATTACCCTGCTGCAGCTGGTGCCTTTTGCACTGCTGTGCGTGTCGTGGTTGGCACTTCACGGCGGCAACTCGCCGGTCGCCCACCGTTTTGCCATCACCAGCTGGTGGAGTGCGTTCGCCGTGGGCGCTCTCGCGGTTCTTTGGACGGTAGCTGCCGCGACAGATCCCGTAGCCTTTGGCGTCGACCTCACTCGCATGAACTCAGCTCTTGCCGCCGTCTTTCGCAGCTCCTTGGTCCACTTGATCTTCGCCACCTTCGCGGGGGTTCTGGCAGCACTTCTTCGAGGCCGCGCAGAAGCGGCGCTCGTCGCCCCGAAGCCGGAGGAAAACAACGCTTCTCGAACACGCACCGGAATAGATAGCGAGCCACCTGTCTCCCTCGGTCCGCGACGCCGCACTAGCGGGCGCTCCCCCGCCAACGATGACGGCGCACCTTCTGTGCGAGTCGAGATCAAGAGCGAGGCCCCCGCACCATCCGTCAGCCCCAGTCGCCGTCGCATCGCGATCCGAGCCAGCGAACGCACCGGCTGAGCCGCACCGCGGAAGCCAGCCGGCCCGGTCAACCCTGCGCACCTGGAGCCTACGCCGTTTCGACACTGCCCGTGTTCGGCTCGCTCCCCCCGGTAGGCCGCCAAATGGCACGACGCCGAATCCATGTCCTGGCACGTTCAGTCCGGATCCGGATCTAGCTCGCATGGCTCACGCGGCACATGACAATCACAGCAAAACCATGCAGCATCCC
>JABSRN010000119.1 GCA_013214025.1 Polyangiaceae bacterium | reverse complement strand
GGCGAACGGAACAATCCACACAGCCCCTCCTGCGGGTACTGAGCCCCAGCCGACGGGAACGGGTTCACCCAAGTGACAATCGGCAACTTGGTATCCACCCATACGTCATGGTCGCCAGACTGGCCGGTCTCGGTGGACTCATCCGTTACCTTGACAAACAAGCGCACGTCAATGGTGGTGCCATTGGAGTTGATTGTGCTCTCCGGCAAGGTCACGCCCGCGCCGTTGCCGAGAAAGTGAGCCACGCTACCCAGCGGGGAAGCCACGCCACAGACGTCATCGGTGGCAGCCACTAGCTCAACCTGATCCAGCTCTGCGGGGTCATTCCCCAGAACGCTACCAAAGAGGGTGGCAGTGCTGCCCACCGCGGCACTGCTGCAGGCGATCACTTCCAACTGGCCTCCAGGCTCATTGGCATCGGCATCGAGCGTGCCAGCTGGCGGCATCACCTGACCTGCAGCGATGAGTTGGTCCTCATCCGCGGGAGAGATAATGACCACGTCCAGCTTGTCGGACGAACAAGTGACCTCCACGATCTCTTGGCTATCCACGTTCCCCGCCGCATCCGTGAGGCTGACGGTGAGCGTGAACGGCGCGCCGGAGGGACAGTCGTATTCAACACAGGCACCATCGGCAGAGCCCGCACCATCGGTGACAGCTGGCGCACAGACGGGGGACTCTACGCCGCGCCTCACGCAAAAGTTCGCCGCCGCCTCGCCGAGATCCGGCGAGAGGTTCAGCGCGTCTGGGTTGTCCGTGTTGCCGCAGACATTGAACTGAAGTTCGTCCCGCTCGCTGTTGACGTCATCACCCGACTCAAACGAGAAGTGTTGTCCTGGTGCCGGCTCCAACACAGTCAGGGCAGGGGCGCCGGTATCCACAAAGTAGGAGACCGAACCACTTTGCACCGAGCTGCCATCAGTAGCCAGACAGGTAGCCGTGATGCTAAATGGAATGCTCGCCGTATCCGGCGCTAAGGTTACGCCCGCAAAAGTCGCAACGCCGTCAGCCACTGTTGCCACTGCCGCGTTTGCGTCGTCATTGATCGTCAACGTGACAAGCTGTCCATCAGCAACGTTTGTCGCTACCGTAAACTCGACCTGAAGATCTTGGTCAGCCCCGTTGACGCGGTCGCCCGCCGGAGCCGCCTCACCGTTCAAGCTCGGGCGAGAGTCTGTAAGAAGCGGGGAAGCGATCGAACAGGTGGGAACACCGGGGCACACAACTTCAAACGAACGCGTTGCCGTGCATTCACCGACCGTCACTGTGATTTCCGTGGTGGCGTTGGGATCGAGAGAGATATCCGAGAACACCACCGCTGGGCCCGAAACTTCCGCGGTTCCGTTGGTCACGGGTTGTCCGTCGCCGGAGGTCAACGTGGCCGTTCCCGACCCCGCGCGAGTTGCAACGCCAATATCGATATTGAAGCCGTTGCTGCAATCGCCGTCCGCGTCATCACTAGGGGCTAGGGTCGACGCCGGCGTCAAGAACTGGACATCGCAGGAGTCAGCGCCGCCCTCTGCGCCATCCTCCGTGCCGGTATCGCTTCCGCCAGGGGTGACGCTACCGCCCGGCGAGCCGCTATCGCTGCACGCTACCAATGCCACTCCCATCGCCAACGCGACAGGTCCCCACAAGCTAAGTGACCGTCTCATCATATCGCTCTCTCCTCGAAATTTGGTTCTCAGTATACGATTCGTCAATAGCGTGTCTACACACGCCGAAGCGCGCCACCTGCGCTAACGGTCGCGGTGGAAAAACGCTGAATTGGGAATCGTCGTAAGCAAGATTATTGGTCTCGCGGGGACCCGGACAGGCCGGGCGGCGCACCAGTTTTGGTGGTGCCTCCCAAGATCTCCGCGTATTCCGAATACTAGCACGTCGAAAGTCATCTGCACGGGCCCCAATGCCGGATGAATGCCCCAACCAAACCGCGCAACTCAAGAGCGGGAGATTCAGCCCTGCACCAATCTGGCGAGTGCTAAAATCCACTTTCACCATGAACCGCTATTCGGCCCCCGCTCACGTCATCGGCGAGTCCCACAGCGGCGAAACCGTACTGCTGAATCTGAACACCGGCGTGTATTTTGGCCTCGATCCAGTGGGGTCGAGAGCGTGGGAGTTATTACTACAACATGGCGATTTGCCAGCGGTGGTTCGGGAAATGTCCAACGAGTTCGACGTCGACGAACCCACTCTCAACCGCGACCTTGAAGAATTGCTGGGCGACCTGACCCAGCGCGGATTGCTCCTGGACAACAAAACGCCATGAACCGGATAGCCACGCTCATCGCCCAATGCAAGCGCGCTTGGAAGTGGCCCTCAGAAAAAAAACTACAAGTCGCCAACGCCTATTTGGCCGTCTCTTTTGTTAGTGCATCTCTTGGACGCCGGCCGGTGCCCGATATCGCCCGCGCTCTGGGCGTACGATTGGCGGGCACCGATCCGTCCAACTCGCCGCCGCCTAGTCGCGCGGACGACTTCACCACGCCGCTGTGGACCGTAGACGCTGTGTATCGGCACTGGCCCGGAGACGCGAGCTGTCTGCGCCGCGCTCTCGTGCTCGGGCACTTGCTCCGTCAACACGCTCCCGAGTTACATCTGGGAGTCCGACACGCGGACGAGGGGCTCGAGGCCCACGCGTGGTTGACGGTCAACGGGACACCGCTGCTGCTGGCCACAGAGAACGAAGCGGGCGGCTCCGGTGACTACCGTCCCCTCTCGACCCTGAACCGTTAAACGCATGAGAACGTATCGCCTGTACGGGCTGAACATCGAATCCGAGCTGGAGCTGTGGGCGCCCTCGGTGGAGGGACGCGGGGAGCCGGACGTCAGGATGAGACTGGGGGAGCGCCGAGAAGTGCCGAACCTCGATCCCCCTGGTGTTTTGCTCGGACAGCTGAGCTTCCAAGGCGCCAAGGGCTACGCTGTAAGTCGGTCCGAAGCCGACTACCACATCCGGTTTTTTGGCAATTGCGACATCGTCATCAACCCGGGACTGGACCGCGCAATTTTTCATCTCGCGCCCGACGCGGACGAGCGTCTAGCCTCACTCTACGCTACCAGCAACGTGCTTTCTGTCCTGCTGGTGCTCCGGGGGCAGCACGTCCTGCATGCCAGTGCCGTCTGCCTCGACGGGGAAATTTTCGCATTTTCCGGACCCAGCGGTAGCGGCAAATCGACAACCGCCGCAGCGCTTCACCGCCGCGGCGCGAGCGTCGTCACTGACGACGCTCTCCGCTACACGCTCACCGACGATGAGGTCGAGTGCGCGCTGGGTTGCACGGAACTGCGGCTAAGGGAGAACGCCGTGGCCGCAGCATCTGCCGATCAGACCGAGCTCGTCGAGTCCGTCGACCAGCGCCTGGGGGTTCGTGCCCCGTGGTGGGAGCCCAGTTCCTACAGCCTCTCGGCCGTCATTTGCCCGGAATTCACTGAGGAGGGCCCCCTGGCGCTTGCCCCCCTGCAGGGGCGAGGCGCGCTCATCGCGCTCATCGCCTCGAACCGAATCAGCTGTTGGAACGACGCCAATTTGATGCAACAACAATTCAGCGCCACGGCCTCGTTGGCCCGTCGGGTGCCCGTGTACCGATTGAACGGCAGCTTCGACAGGCTGCTGACAAGTGCCGGACAAATCGAGCTGGAAACCTGCCTGCTAACCCTCAGCGACCGAAAGCCAACGCGGTGAGTGATCCCTACCCGTGTTCGGACTTCTTCGCCCTCCGGACGGCGGACCCCGACCAACGACGCGCCGTCGGCGATGCCATGACCACATCCCCCCGGTTCCGGGCGGTGTGGTCTCCTGCGGCGAGCTGG
The DNA here is from genome assembly GCA_013214025.1 of Polyangiaceae bacterium. Classification (GTDB taxonomy): domain Bacteria; phylum Myxococcota_A; class Polyangia; order Polyangiales; family Polyangiaceae; genus JABSRN01. Next base: position 48,377 of record JABSRN010000119.1, on the reverse strand, counting down.
ATCGCCGGTCTCGCTCCGCTTGGTGAAGTGGATGACGGCGTGTTCCGCGCCCGGGACAACTTGGTGATCCTGCAAGGCGCGAGCGCCCTTTTGACCACTGAAGAATCTCGCGGCGAAGACGCCGAGCGCCTAATCGCCTTCGGGCGCGATCGACCCGAAAAAATCGCGACCCTGCCTGGCGATTTCGCTTGGGTGCACTTCGCTGAGGACGGCAGCGCCAATCTCGTCCGCCCCTGCGGCGGGTATGTCCCGCTCTACGTCTATGAACACGGCGAGGTGTTAGCCGTCTCCACGCGCCTTGCGTATTTTCCGCGCTTCATCCCGGGGGACCATCACTTCGATCCGCTGGCCGTAGCATTGACCGTAACAGGCACGGGGGCCCGGCCCGCCGGCAGAGCCGAACTACGCCACAGTCGATGCATCCCCCGCGGGCACGTCGCTCATATCGGTCGGCGATCGAAAACCCAGCTGGTCCGCTATTGGCACCCCCGGCCGACGTCCGATGCCGAGCTGAGCCCCTTGAGTGCTGCAGAGCTGTCTCGGGAGCTACGAGAAATCCTGATCCAGAGTTTCTCGCGTGAACTGCCCGACAAACACCCCAGCTTGCTCTGGTTCAGTGGCGGCGTCGATTCATCGGCGCTGGCTGCAGTGCTGGCGCGGGACATCCAGCGCCCCTTCAGTACGCTGACGATTACGAGTGACAATCGCTCTTGGCGCGAGCATGAATTGCCGTTCATCGACGGGGCGCTGGCTCAACTCGACATCGGCAACGGACGGCGCACGCTCTTCGACGAGAGACTTCTCGCCTCCCCGGTTCTGCGGGGGAACAGCACGCTCTTCGGATTGCCCAACCCGGCAGCCCTGGCGAGCCTGGAGCTGCCATCGGACGAGCGCCCCCGGGTCGTGGTCAGCGGCGAGTTCGCCGACGAGGCGCAGGGCACGCTCCGAAGGCTGCAGGATTGGTGCTACGCGACGAGCCTTCCTCAAGCGCTCCGTCAGCCCAGGGACTGGCCCCTGGGGTTGCGCACTCCAAAGGCGTGGCTGTCTCATCAGCTGCGCCGGGCTGCTGGGTTCCCGCCCATCCATCTTCCCCACAAGCTTCACCGCACAATGTCGGCGGAGGTACATCAGGAATACAGCGACTATCGGGCAGACCGGGTTCGCTCCTTCAGGGACGACCGTAGCCCTCAGATGGGGTTGTACATGCGAGAGCAAAACGCCTCTTGGCCGGAAACCATGTGGGAGCGTCTCTCGGAGCACGACGTCCGGCTCTGCGCTCCATTTTTCTCCCGCGAAGCCCTAGAATTTGCCTACCGCTGCCCAATCCGCAAACTTCTCACGTCAACCAGCCGGCAGCTCATTCGGCCCGTGATGCGAGGACGTTTGCCAGAGAAAAACGTGATGCGAGTCGACAAGGGTCGCGGGTTCGGTGAATGTTATCGGGGGTCCTGGCAACCAAAGTACCCGCAGCTCCTCGAGGGCATTACCGAGCAGAAAACCTTGTTTTATGGGGCAGATTGCTCACTGGGAGAAGCCTTGATGTTAAGCATGCTCGATGAAGCCTGCGCCAACCTCCGACCGCTCCCGCCTACTCCCTGACCCAACGAATCCTGAAATGTCCCTTGATCTCCCCGCCCAGATGACCACAATTTACGTGAATTCATCCTTCCAAGGAATGCCAGTATGACCAATCCCCGCAAAAACGAAAAAGTAGCGGAGACCAACGACTCACCAGCCCGTCGCGCATATACGAAACCGCAGCTCACCGAGTTTGGGGATATCGCTGATATTACGCAGAGCGGACCGCAGTCACATACCTCCGAAATCCCTACCTTCACCAACAGCGGCTAGTCGCCGCGCGCGCCTTTCCTGGCGTGCTCGCCGCCCGAAGCTGCACAAAAGAAAAACGGCGCTCCTCAGAGCGCCGTTTTTGCGTAGAGTGACCTGACTAGCGATCAGGTGCCGGCCATGGCCCTCGCCTCTTCGGCGAAGTCCTTCTCCGGAGCCTTCTCGACACCTTCGCCACACTCGTAGCGTACCAACTCGGTCAGCGAGATTTTCGCTCCGAGCTCGGTCTCCAGAGCCTCGCGTAGTTTGTCGACGGTATTATCGCCGTCCACAACGCTCTGTTGTTCCAGCAAGCAAATTTCACGCATCCACTTGTTGAGCTTGCCTTCGATGATTTTCGGGCGGACCGCTTCGGGCTTGCCCTCTTCCTCAAGCTGCTCATTGAAGAACTTAGACTTCTTTGCCTTGGCGGCGTCGTCAATTTGGGAGCGGTGCACATACAGCGGGCCCATCGCCGCGATCTGCATGGCGCAATCGTCGACAAACTTCTTGAACGACAGCTCGCCGCTCACGTCCTTCGACGTTTTTACGCCTAGTAACGCCGCGATCTTGCCACCCATGTGCACGTAGGAGTGCACGATGCCGGCTTCTACGCGAAGGCGTGACCAGCGTCGCACGGTGATGTTCTCTCCGAGCTTGCCCACAAGAGCTTTGCGCGTATCTTCGACAGTGGCGTCGGAGCCCGGGTAGGTCATCGCGCCGATGTCCGCGCCGTCGTCGGCGACCGCTGCAACCGTCAGAATATCCGCGGCGAATTTCTTGAAGTCGTCGTTTCGAGCCGCGAAGTCCGTCTGGATGTTGACTTCGACAATGACAGCCGACTTGGCGTCCGCTGCCGACTCGGTCGCAACAACGCCCTCGCTGGCGGCAGCTCCTGCTCGTTTGGCACTCTTGACGAGGCCCTTCTTGAGGATCAACTCAACGGCTTTTTCAATATCGCCGTCAGCCTCTACGAGAGACTTTTTGCAATCCGACATTCCTGCCTGAGTGCGCTCACGCAGTTCCTTGACCTGCGCCATGCTAACTGTAGCCATGATCTTTGCCTTTGCTATTGCAGAGAAAGAGAGAGGGGGCAGCCTTACGCCGCCCCCGCTAGCTCTTCTTATGGGTGGGTAAATATCGGCCCTAGGAGGGGCGTCGGTTTTGGTACACGACCGGTGCGGGGCCGCTGGCCTCACGCCCGCCGCCTGAAGCCTTGGCCTCGCGCTCACGACCCGCTTGCATATCCTTGCGGCGAGAAGTGCCATGCACACAGGCGTCCGCGAGGGCGCTGGTGAGCAGACGAATGGAACGGATGGCGTCGTCGTTACCGGGGATCGGGTAGTCGATCATGCCCGGGTCACAGTTGGAGTCGCTGATGGCGATGATCGGAACGCCCAACTTACGAGCTTCCGCCATGGCGATCTGCTCCTGGGGCGGGTCGATGACGAAGATAGCCTGGGGCAAAGAGCCCATGCCCTTCACGCCGCCGATATGTTTCTCCAAACGTGCGCGCTCGCGATCCAGCTGAGAGATTTCCTTCTTGCGGAGCTGCTGATGAGTTCCGTCCTCAGCCATACGCTCGAGAGTACGAAGACGCTCCAGGCCGACCTTGATGGTGCGGAAGTTGGTGAGCGTGCCACCGAGCCAACGGTTGATTACGTAGTACTGACCGGCACGCATGGCCTCGTCCCGTACGATGTCCTGAGCCTGGCGCTTGGTTCCGACGAACATGATGTGTCCGCCCTTGGCGACAACGCTGGTCGCAAAAGAGAAAGCCTGCTTGAAGAGCGTGACCGTCTGGTCAAGATCGATGATGTGGATGCCGTTGCGCGCGCCGTAAATGTATGGGCGCATCTTGGGATTCCAGCGCTTGGTCTGGTGACCGAAGTGAACGCCAGCGTCAAAGAGATCGCGAACAGTTAGCGGCTGTTCTGGATCGCAAAGTGCAACGGTGCGTTGTTCGGGGGGCGGAGCCGCTGCGGGAGCGGGACTGGGTTCGGGAGTGGTCGGTTCTGTCATGGCGCTTTCCTTCTCGGTTGTGCATCCGTTCTGCCGACTGACCAACCCCCCTACAGAAAAATTTCTGAAGAAGGCACCGGGCCAGCTCGTTCGCGCGCAGAACGTGTATTTTGGTTGGGGCGGCGGAACATATCAGGGTGCGCCCATCTGTAAAGTGGTCAACGCCACAAGCTGAAACAAGAGGTGCAGAATTGCGGCCTACAGGCTGCTTCCTGCCTAAGCGACACGGGCCGACCTACAGGCCGGAAGCGGGCATCTCCGGCATCATGCCCCGTTTCCCGGGCCGATCCGCGGCTCGCGGTGACGACACCGGCGCAGAAGCCGGGGACTTCCTCGGAGGCTTCGTCGAAATACGTCGGTGCGCAGGTGATAGCGCTCGGGGAGCCGGCTGAGCCGCAGCCAGAGCTGGCGTCGGGATTGGCGTCGAATCGGGAGCGCTCGCGACACTTGCTTTCGGCGTCAGCGGAACCCCCCTAAGGACTGCCGATTTTATCGGAGTGGCGGGCGGAATCACCATTTCGGTGATCGCAGCTTCCCGGAGCCAGCTGCCCGCGCTGTCGATCGGCGCGGGCGTCAGGACAGCTTCAGGACCCGCAGGGCGAACCATCTCCGGCGGCGCGGGAGTCACGTCTACTACCGGCGGTGGGTCCTCATCGGCGGACAGTCGCCACCAAACGCCGAGCCCCACGACGAGTAGGGCACCCAGGACCAACCATCGGGATGGCGGCGAGTTCATCGGTATCGCCGACGATGGGGTCATCAGATCTGCGGTGAGCGGGACCCGCTGCCCGGCCGGTGATGCGGTGTGAGTGTCCGCCACCTCGGTAGATGGATCCGGAGCGTCGACGCTGGCGATCGGTAGCTTCTCGGTACCGCGCTCGTTAGCCTCCGGTGCAGGGCTGGTCATGTGGCCCACCGGCAGCGTACCCCCAACGACCGCTGGCAAAGTGTGGGAAGTGGTCGGTGGACTCGAGGCAGCGGAGTAGCCCTCGGCTCGATCCCCCCGCGGAAGCACGGGGCCCGCCTTGCTCCACCCGGGGGTTTCAACAGCGCCAGCCTGGGGGCTATCGATACGAGTTACCGGCTCATCCGAACGCGGTACCTGAGCCCACTGAGGATCCTCGGAATAGTCCGTCAACATGCGCTTCAATCGGCCGGATACGTTGCCTGCGGACGGGGGACGGTCATCCGGCTTCTTCGCAAGCAGCTCAGCCACCAGTTGCTCCACATCGCCGGGCACTCCCGGGAGCCGTTCTGATAGCCGAGCCGGTTGCTGACTGAGTTGGGCGAGCACCATATCGTTGGCGTCCGTACTGCCAAAGGGGCCCACCCCCGCCAGGAGTTCGAAGAGGATCAGTCCCAACGCATAAAGGTCTGTCCGCCCGTCAAGAGCGCCGCCCGACGCCTGTTCCGGCGACATGTAGCGCGGGGTTCCGACCGCCAGTCCCTTGCCGGTGATCGACTCGGCGGCTTGGTCCCGAACCTTGGCCACACCGAAGTCCAGAAGGACAGCTCCGCGACCTTTCACGAGCAAGATATTCGCCGGTTTCACATCCCGGTGCACGACCCCGATCGCATGCGCGGCGCCCAAACCATCCGCGATCTGAGCGGCGATTTCCAAGGACTGGCGAACCGGGATTCGGCGGTGCTGTGCAATCAGGCCTCCAAGAGTCTGCCCGTTCAACCGCTCCATGACGAAGTAGGGCACCCCGTCGTCGGTTTCGCCGGCGTCCGTCACGGTGACGATATGGGCGTGCTCGAGCTGACCGAGCGCTCGCCACTCGGTGCGCAAGCGTTGAACCAGGTCCGCCCGGCGTCCCAATTCCCGCTGGAGCGCCTTCAGAACGAAGCATTTTCCGAGCTCCAAGTGCTCGACCTCGTAAACGGAACCCATGCCGCCACGCCCGATCAGCGTCACCACTCGATACTTCGTGCCCGGAACTAGCTGCCCGTCTGAAAACTCGTCTATCGCGCCCATTTCCTCGGTTCCTTACCTACCCTAATTGTCCCCCGCTCGTCAGTCGAGCCTGCTCCCCCCCTCTCGTCGCGAACCCGACGCCAGTTGCGGAAAATTCGCACCTGACGCAGCCCCCAGGCGCAACAAGGCGTTGCACCCCAGGGGCGAGCGACTACCCTCGCGCCATCTCATGGCCATCACTGACGAAGACGTACTTCACGTGGCAAAACTCGCGCGACTCGCTCTCGACCGCGACGAGCTCCAGAGCATGACCACGGAACTCCGACAAATCCTCGGGCATATCGCGGAGCTGACTGAGGTCAACACCGACAGCGTAGAGGCGACCGCCCACCTTGCCGTGCTGCAAATGCCCACGCGCCCGGACGCCCCCCACGCCCAGCTGTCACCCGAAACGGCACTGAGCGAATCCCCCCGAGCGACACCTGAAGGTTTTGCTGTCCCTGGATTTGTGAGCGACCCATGAGCGATTCATTGGACCTCCCCATCAGTAAGATCGCCGACGACGTCCGATCCGGAACACTTTGTGCTGCCGATCTTTGCCGGGACAGTCTCGCTCGCATAGCTGCTGGTGCCGATCTCAATGCTGTCTTGACGGCGTCCGCGACAAGCAGCACGGCCGCAGCCGAGCTCATTGATAAACGACGCTCCCAAGGCGAGGGCCTAGGCAAATTGGCCGGCGTGCCCATCGCGGTGAAAGACGCTCTGTGCACGATAGACGCCCCCACGACGTCCGCATCCAAGATCCTCACCCGAGTCGATGCGAGCGGAGTTGCCGGCAGTACGCCAGAGCACGGATGGCGACCGCCCTACGACGCGACGGTGGTCGCGCGGCTTCGTGCTGCCGACGCCATCATCATAGGGAAGACCAACATGGACGAATTTGCCATGGGCTCCTCCAATGAAAATAGCGCCTTCGGAAGTGTCAAGAACCCGTGGGACCCGGCTCGCATCCCCGGGGGCAGCAGCGGCGGCAGCGCCGTGTCAGTCGCTGCCCGCTTGGCACCTGGAGCGCTCGGCAGCGATACGGGTGGTTCCATCCGCCAACCTGCCGCCCTCTGCGGAGTCGTCGGCGTCAAGCCAAGTTACGGTAGGGTCTCCCGCTTCGGCCTCGTCGCCTTCGCCTCCAGCCTCGATCAAGTGGGGCCGATGACGCCAGATGTTCGCAGCTCCGCGCGTTTGCTCGAAGTCATCGCCGGTCACGACCCCGCCGATTCTACGAGTAGCCGACTGCCGGTAGGCAATTACGAAGCCGCCTGCGATCAAGACGTCAGCGGCCTCAAGCTAGGCATGCCCGCTGAGTACTTCGCAGACGGCATTCGTGACGACGTCAAAGCCTGCGTGTTGGCGAGCATTGACCGCCTCAAGGACGCCGGAGCCTCCGTGGTCCCGGTCGACATGCCCCACACGCGTTACGGGGTGGGCACCTACTACGTCGTCGCCACCGCCGAGGCCTCCGCCAACTTGGCGCGTTTCGATGGTGTGCGCTTCGGACTGCGAGTAGAGGCACCGAAGAGCGATCTCGAACAGATGTATCAAGCCACGCGACAAGCCGGCTTCGGTCCCGAGGTCAAGCGACGCATCATGCTCGGCACCTACGTTTTGAGCGCGGGTTACTACGACGCCTACTACATCAAGGCGCAGAAGGTTCGCACCTTGATCGCTCGCGACTTCGACCGCGCTTTCGAGAAGGTCGACGCCCTGGTCACTCCTGTCACGCCTCACGCAGCATTTCGATTTGGCGCCCGCTCAACGGATCCCCTCGCCATGTACATGGAAGATGTCTACACCCTCCCCGCCAGTCTCGCGGGCGTCTGTGGCATCTCAGTCCCCTGTGGCACCGTGACGCCGGACGACGGCGACCGGCCCATGCCCATCGGGCTGCAAATCCTCGCTCCCGCTTTCGAGGAAGAACGCATGTTCCGCCTCGCCGCCGGCGCGGAAGCGACCAGCTCATTTCTCGGCAGCCTACCGCCCTCCAACTAGGTCACCCAACCATGACGAACTTTCGAGCGACTCCGCTTGGACCGGAAGACGTAGATGAGCTGGTGTCTCTGCACCAACGATGTGGACTGACCTGCTACTGCCGCTACTGGCACTTCGAAGGCAACACCGACGACTGGCATGACCGCTTGTTCAACGACACGGTGACCAACGAGACTGAACTGCGGGACACCACTCGAAATTCCGAAGAGAGCGCCCGAGGAATGGTGGCCCGCGCCCCGGACTCCTCGGCGGTCGTCGGTTGGCTCAAACTCAGCCGCGCGGACCAGCTCCCCAAGCTGTATGGGCAACGTCTGTACCGTACGCTCGACATTTTCGGCGGCGATCGCTCCGGAGTCTTCACGCTCAGCTGTTTGCTGGTGGATCCCGAGTTCCGTAAGCAAGGCGTCGCCTCTGCGCTCATCAGCGCTGCCATAGGCTGGGCTCGATCCCTCGGAGGGACGGCTATTGAAGCCTTTCCCCGACGCGACGAGTACCTTTCTGACGCCGAGCTGTGGCTCGGCCCCTTTTCCACCTTGGAAAGCCTCGGCTTCGAGATCGTGCACGATTTCGGGCCCTATCCCGTGCTCCGTTGCCCTCTCTGAAGCCGCCGCCGGCGCCACCGCAAGAATCGCCAAAGCGGTCAGGCCTGCAGGTAGCAGCGCGGCAATTATTCTCGACGCTGCCCTTCAAATTTGCAGTGCCTCCGCTACGGTGTCGGTGATGGCGGACGGGGCGCGACAAAGCAGAGTAATCGCGCTCACAGGAGCTACGTCCTTTCTCGGACGAAACCTGACGGGTCTGCTCGAAGAGGACGTCTCCGTCGACAAGATCGTGAGTCTAGGTCCGCGCCAGCCCGACACGGCGGCGGACAAGACGGTCCACCACGAGCTCGATCTCACCAGTGCCGAGGCCGCTGAGCAAACCGCCGTCCTGTTCGAGCGAGAAAATATCGACACCTTGGTTCATCTCGCCTTTCTGAATTCGCCTGGGCCAGCTAAGGTTTGGTCTCACGAATTGGAGAGCGTCGGCACGATGCATATCGTGAACGCCTGCCGACGTGCCGGCGTCAATAAGCTAGTCATGCGGAGCTCGACACTCTTGTACGGCGCCGACAGCACCAATCCGAATTTTCTGACCGAAGCCCACCCTTTACGGGCCCGGCGTTCCGAAGCTTTCTTTTTGGACAAGATCGAGGCCGAGAACGAAGTGCTTCGCTTCGCCAGTAGCTCTCCGGATCGGACCGTGACGGTTCTTCGCATGGCCCCTCTGCTCGGACCCAACGTCAGCAACTTCGTCACCAAGTACTTCAGCCGCCGGCTCATCATGACGATAATGGGCTACGATCCGCTCTGCCAATTCGTCCACGAAGCAGACGCTGTTGCAGCGTTCAAGTTGGCGCTCGACCGGGATGTCAGCGGCGTTTACAACATCGTCGGCGATGGCGTCATCCCTTTGAGTCACCTCGTTCGGCTGAACCAACGGCGTGGCATCCCGCTGCCCCGCTTCCTTGCCGGTCCCGTGGCCACCGCCACTTGGTTCGCCCAACTCGGGGAAGCCCCTTCGGGCTTTTTGGATTATCTGCAATACCTGTGCGTCGCGGACGGGAGCTTGGCGGAGAAGCATCTGGGTTATCGCCCCGTCTACACCAGTCGAGAAGCCTTCATCGATTTCGTGGCCGGACGCCACGGTGCAAAAGAACTGGCAGGCTGACGTGGCAGCAAGAATGAAGCCTGCGAAAGGCGAAAAAGCGTCGAGCCAGTCCAAAGGCTCTGAGAAGCCAATCAAGAAGAAGAGCGCTCGAAAGAAAGTCTCAAAAAAGAATGCCGCTAGGAAAAAGGCTTCCAAGATAAAGTCGACTCAACCGAAGACCCGAAAACGATCGCGGACCGACACCTCCCCGGCTGACCCAGTCGAGTCAAATCCGGTACCCAAAAGCGGAGCCGAAGCCGGCACCCCAGCGGTGGTCGAAGCCGCAGAGGTGGTGATAAAGACAGAGCCACGCCGGTCCATGGGCCCCGGCTCTCGTCTTCGACACCTAGAAGACCGCCTAGAAAACCTACTGAGCAGCGATTCCCAATCCCCCAAGGACGAGGCGCCCGCATCGATTCGCGCCCAGGTCAGTGACACCGCCCGAGACGTGGTGAGCCGCCTGGCACCGCCCTCCCCCGGATACGCCAGCCGAGCCAGCGACATGATGCGCGAACTCTATCGCTCCGACTACTACATGCGCCAGTGGGGCGGGCTGCAGGCCCGCGACCGATCGGACGAAATCGACGACCTGGGAATGGACTCCGGCTACGCCCAGAAGACTCTGGCGATTTCCGAATTTTTCTACAAACACTACTTTCGTGTTGCCACCGACGGCGTCGAAAATATCCCCAATCACGGCCCCTGCGTCATCGTGTCCAATCACTCTGGCACCCTTCCACTGGATGGACTCATGCTGCGAGCCGCTCTTCATAGGGAGCACCCCAGGCGCCGCGATCTGCGGTGGCTGATCGAGGACGAATTGGTCAAGATGCCGTTCCTTGGCACCTTCATGAACCGCATGGGTGCGGTTCGTGCCTGCCCAGAGAACGCCACCCACCTGCTCGCACAGAATCAACTGGTCGCGGTATTCCCAGAAGGCAATAAGGGCAGCAGCAAGCTGTTTCGCCAGCGCTACCGCCTGCAGCGTTTCGGGCGAGGCGGATTTGTGCGCTTGTGCCTCAAGAATCGAACCCCCCTGGTTCCCTGCGCTATTGTCGGCGCCGAAGAGTCCAACCCGCTGCTCTACCGACATCAGGGGCTGGGGAGATTGCTGGGACTCCCCTACCTGCCCATCACGCCGACCTTCCCGTGGCTGGGCCCCGTCGGACTGATCCCGGCGCCCAGCAAATGGAAAATATTGTTCGCCGAGCGCATCGATTTTGACGACTACGGCCCGGACGCGGCAGAGGATGACGTGTTGGTGGCCCGACTCGCGGAGGAAGTTCGCGGAAGTATCCAACGACTACTCGATACCCATGTGCGAGATCGCAAGAGCGTGTGGTTTGGCTAAAGGCCCCCACGGATTGCTCATCGTCGACAAATCGCCCGGTCCGACGAGTCATGATCTAGTCGCCCAAGCCCGGCGCCTCTACCGAACGAAAAGCGTCGGCCACGCCGGTACACTCGACCCCATGGCCACTGGCGTCCTGGTGTTACTCTTCGGCGAAGCGTGCAAACTGAGCGGGCATCTGACGGCGCAGCACAAACGCTACCGAGCGACGGTTCGTTTCGGGGTGGGCACCACTAGCGACGACGCCCAGGGGGAAACGACGGAACAGATGGCTCTGGACGCCGACTGGTGCACAGACAGCCGACTCCACGCCGCCCTCGAACTCGAACATTCCAGACAAAGCCAAGTCCCCCCCGGCGTGAGCGCGATCCGGATCGATGGCAAACGCGCATACCGGCTAGTTCGCGAGGGCGCCACGCCAGCACTCGCGCCACGGGTCGTCCGCGTCGAAGAGCTGAGTTTGCTCAAACGCGACGCCTTCACGATTGATATCGAGATGCTCGTCTCGAAGGGCTACTACGTCCGATCCTTCGCTCGCGACATCGGGCGCAGCCTGGGCGTTCCAGCGCACATCACCGCCCTGCGCCGACTCGCCAGCGGGCATCTAGATCTGCTCCAAGCCCACCCCTGGCCGCTCAGCCAGGCGGTGCCGTTGATTGACGTCGCCACCGCTGCGACGAACGCACTCGGTGTGCTGACCCTGACCGAAGCAGGTGCCGCGAAGGCGCGTATGGGACAGGCCATCACACCCGACGAATTTGTCGAGAAGCTCGGACCCGACAACCGCGATGTCCGTGCCTGGTTAACCGAGGACGGCAAGCTGATCGCGATCGGCGCCGGAACCGCACGTGGATTTCGGGTCGTGCGGGGCTTCAATATCTAAGCGCATGTTTTGGCCGCCAATGTCTCCCGGTGGCGCAGCCCAATAATTCGGCACATTTCCCACACGTTGCGGTCCCGACAGGAACTCCCGGCAGGGCCCGTCGGGACTGACACGACTTGCTTGTCGGAGCCTTGCCCCGTAGGGTTAGCCGAAGGAATCGGCCGGTACGGAACCGGCGGGACGCCTATTTGGATCCAAGCAGCCCTCCAGAACCCAGCCTCCAGCTCGCTCTCGCGACTCTGCCCGCCATCCTAGCGGCGGTCTTCGCAGCCGCCAGCGCAGCGACAACGAGCATTCCCCACGCCCGATTGCAGGCCCTCGTCGAGAGCTTGAGTGGCCGCCAAAAGGCTGCGGTGGAGCGCTACGTTCTACACGGAGAACATATCGAGTCGAGCTGGCTCATCATTCGCGGGATGGCCATTGCCTTCGGGGCCGCTCTACTCTCCGAGGCGCTGGTGGACCAAAGCGGTCGCATGAGAATCGGCCTCGTTACCTTTGGGGTGCTCGTAGCGTACGGCATTCCCGCGGAAATCGGCACCGTCATCGCCCGTCGTACTGCAGAGAAAAGCATCGCTTGGTTCTTGATTCTGCTGAGGCCCTTCGAACTGGTGGTGTCACCGATTGCCTGGTTCATCACTCGATTGAGCGGCGTGGTTTCCGGCACGGTGGATCCCCCCCGCGAGGCCACCCCCAGCCTGACGGAGACCGAAGTTGAGTACTTAGTCACAGAGGGGGAAAAAACCGGCTCGCTGGCGCCGGATCAATCCGAGATGATTCGCAACGTGCTGGATTTTAGCGATGTACGGGTCGGCGACGTGATGGTGCCGCGCACCCAAGTGGTCGCCATCGAGGTTACGCTCGGAAGCGCCGATCTCCTGCGAGTCGTGGAAGAAAATGAACATTCTCGGTACCCGGTGTACGAGGGTCGCGTCGACAATGTGGTGGGCATCCTCCACGTAAAAGACTTACTGACCTTCGCGGCCACCAGCGAGCTGAAAGACCTGCGCATTCGAGATCTGATGCGCACTCCCGTGGTGTTCGTTCCGGAGTCGCAATCAGCCAGCACCGTGCTCAAGGATATGCGCTCCGGCCGCCGCCACCATATGGCAGTCGTGATTGACGAGTTCGGAGGCATCAACGGTGTCGCCACTCTCGAAGACTTGATCGAGGAGATCATCGGCGACATCCGAGACGAACACGACGACGATGAGGCGCCCATCGTCGATCTGGGCGATGGCCGATTGCTCGTCGACGCCAGCGTGGCGATTGGCGATCTCAATCGCTATCTCGCGATACATTTGCCCGAGAACGAGGACTATCACTCCCTGGGTGGCTTTTTAATCGAGCGTATAGGCAGCGTCCCGCAAAAGGGTGCTGTCTACAGCGACGAAGGCGTCGAGTTCGTGATTCGTGAAGCCGACGAGCGACACATCGTCAAAGTCGAGGTCGTTCGCAAACAACCATCTCCGGAATCGATGCCTCCCCCGAGTTCGAACCAACCCATCCTATAAGCGACTCCATCTTGTAGGCTGCGCAGGATCGGTCTGATGCCGCCGGCCCCGCCTAAATGCAAAACGGCGTATCCACACTGGATACGCCGTTTTGCGTGCTACCAGATAGGCCCTGCTCAGCCGGCGCCCGCTAGCTCGATCTTCTTGAGCGCTTCCAGCAGCTTTTCACCAATGGTGACTAAACCTTCGCGCTCACGACCGGGGGTTTGATCTCCGCGGAGATGCTTTTGGATGGCCATGACTTTGCCGCGGAGCTTGCTCATCGCGTCGTTTGAGCAAACCTTGGCTTCGGTTTCAGGAGCCACCGGGATGATCACGGGGGAGCTGCCACTCAGAGGATCGCCCTTCTTGTAGCGCTTGAGGTCGTGAACCTTCTTGCCCTCTTTGATCTTGAACTCGGCAGGCCAATCGTAATCCGACTCCTTGCCGTCCTTGTCTTTTACCTTTTTGTCGCTCTTTACCACGAATGGCTCCGGCAGCGGCTGCATCTGAGCCCAGGGCCCTTTCGGACCACTCGTGACGAAGACCGCCCAACGAATCGCCGGGTCCTTCTTCTGAGACAGGTAACCGTTGATCCGCTTTTTCTGATGATTGAGAATTCGGCGGATCTGGTCTTTCTCGTCGTTCACCGCTTCCGCGGCGTTCGCGTACTTCAGCAACAGCCCAAGCGCCGTCTTGTTGAAGTTACCGATACCCTTTCCATTGAGGTTCGATCCCTCAAAGGGAACGTCAAGTTCGGCGAGCTTGCTCACCTCTGCCTCGGGGTACTTGTTGTTCTGGAGGCTCTTGAAGATCGATTTCAGAACATCCGAGAGCTCCGTCACCTTGATGTTCGCCGCATCGACCTCTTGGACCAACTGGCCCGCGCCAGCAATGGCGTGTTCATGCTGCTCGCCTCGGGCCGAACCACCACCCCAGGCGAAACCCACGAGGGCGCCAACCAGCGCTCCGACCGCTCCGAAGATCAGGTAGTTCTTTTTCGTCTTGGCCTGGGCCTCCATGACCTCGTCGCTCATTTCGATTTTGATCGACTGTTGTTCGACGGCTCGTGCAGGGGCCTGGGCTGCCTCTACGGCTGCATAGGGATCCGACCCATCGACTTTGGGAGCGCCCGGTACGGGAGCATCGCCGCCGGGCCCGCTGAACGCGACCGGAGCGGGAATACCCACGGGAGGTGGTATGGCGGGCCCGCCAACGGGTGCCGCTATGGCTTTGCGCCCCAATCGCGCCTTCAGGTCAATTTTGGGCTTCTTCTCTTGCTCTTCGGACATCGACTTCCTCGGCTCCGCGGAATGGGCGGAAAATCCAGCGGCACAGTAGCCAGCCCGCTATGGCTCGGCAAGATTCAAAAAGAAAACCGCCATAGCCCGAACAGCTTGCGATTGCCGAAAGTCTCCCCGCTGCCCCAAACGGTAGGCCTGGGGCCTTACTGGCTCAGCGTCCGGGAGCTGTCGCCAAAGCGAACGCCCGCAGTTTTTGGGCATCGTCCGGGGCTAATCCCAGAAAACTTAGCCCCTGGAGGTTGCCCCGGCCCCAAACTCGCTTGGCCCAGATCCAAATCGAATCCCCCTCGGGGAGCATAATCTCGACCGTGCAACGAAACCTATCTGAGACCGGCTCGACGAAGGTTTCGGCGCAAAGCCCCGTTTCGGAGAGGTCCACTAACCTCGAAAGGTAGGGCTGACCCTCCACGAATCGATTGAAAAGGAGGTTTGCGGGACGTCGGCCTAGGTTTCTGCGCTCGAACATGACCGAAATCGTATCTGGCGACCGGCGAACAAAGAAACTTTCTCGTGTTCCGAAGCGAGTGGGACACCCCGGACACCCGCGACCGATCGGTTGTCGGGCCTCAACATGCCGCCTAGGGTCCGCGCGTGCTGCCCCTGCTCATCGTCGATCATCGGGACTCCTTCACTTACAACTTGGTCCAATACCTCGGCGAGCTGGGCGCCAGTTGCAGCGTGCAGCAGAGTGATTCGCTGACCTCCGAGCCGACATCAAAGCAATGGGCCGGTATATTGTTGTCGCCGGGCCCGGGCTTGCCAGAGGACTGGCCCAACACCCAGCGCCTACTCCGAGACCTCCCGGAATCGGCCGCCGTGCTCGGCATTTGCCTCGGGCATCAGGCGATCGCTGCCAGCCACGGTGCGCGAATCGTCCGGTCCAGCTCTCCCACCCACGGCCGCTCCGTATGGGTCGAACACGACGGCTCTGGCTGCCTCAACAAATTGCCCAGCCCGCTATCCGTAGCCCGTTACAATTCCGTCTGCGTAGATGACACATCTCTACCGTCGGGCCTGGCGATCAGTGCCCGGCTGCGAGATAACGGCGAGGTCATGGGCATCCGACACCGAAACCGCCCCATCGAGGGCGTACAATTTCATCCCGAGTCGATCCTAACTGAGGCTGGCAAAGAGATGCTCAACAACTGGCTGGAGTCACTGTGAGTCACAAAAAATCATTCGGAGAACTATTCGACGAGATCACCTCAGAGAGCGGCATCGGGACCGAGTCCGTCCGCGCCGCCTTTGACGGAATACTCGCCGGCGAATGGACGCCCGTACAAATCGCCGGATTTGTCGTAGCCCTGCGTTCCGCGGGCGAGTCTGCGACCACGATTCGCGCCGCCGCCGAAGCGATGCGCGCCGCGATGATACCGGTCGAACACGATTTTCCGAAGCTGCTCGACACCTGCGGTACCGGAGGCGATGGCTCGGGAACAGTGAACTTATCGACGGGAGCGGCCATCATCGCGGCCGGCTGTGGCGTCGTGGTCGCCAAGCACGGGAACCGCGCCGTCTCTAGCAAGGCGGGCTCCGCGGATGTTCTCGAAGCCCTCGGGATCCCGACGGATCTGCCACCGGCAGAAGTGATGCCCCTGTTGAAGGAAGCCGGCATCGCCTTCATGATCGCGCCTTCCCACCACCCCTGCATGCGCCACGCCGGGCCGGCTCGCAAAGAACTCGGCATTCGGACCATCTTTAATTGTCTGGGCCCATTGGCGAACCCCGCGCGGGCCACCCACCATTTGCTCGGCGCCTACGCCGACCACCTGCGCCCCGTACTCGCCGAAACCCTGAAAGGCCTCGGCACGGAACGGGCTTGGGTCGTGCGCGGACAGGACGGCCTCGATGAGCTCAGTCCCTACGGACCGACCCACGTCAGCGAATTGGCCGACGGCAAGATCCGTGAGTTCACCATCGGTCCCGAGGAATTCGGCCTGCCGCTCAGCCCCGCACAGGCCGCGGTTGGTGGCGACGCGGAGCAGAACGCTCAGATCATGCGAGCTCTCTTCGCCGGCAAAGACATCCCATCGAGGAACGCGTTTGTGCTCAACGCGGCCGCTGCCCTCGTCGTCAGTGACTCGATGACTCCCACCGCCGCCACCCAGCGGGTGGTCCAGTGTCTCGATTCGGGGGACGCCGCGGGCAAGCTTGAGTCGTGGCGGTCAGCCGCGACGAAACGAAGTTCATCCACTTCGTCATGAGCGTCCTAGAAGACATTCTCGCCCGCAAGCGCAAGGAACTGCCCGCTTTACGGCACACGAAGCTGCCGGAGGCGCCCGAGCTACGTCCGTTCCAATTAGGGGCGCCGGGCCGACTCGGGCTGATCGCCGAGATCAAGCGCAAGTCCCCCTCCGCCGGCTGGCTCTCCCAGACGCTCAGCGTGGAGCAACGGGCCGCAGCCTACGAAGCGGGCGGTGCCGATGCCGTGAGCGTGCTCTGCGACGAACATTTTTTCGCCGGCAGTTACGAATGTCTGGCACTCGCCCGGTCCGCTTGTTCGCTACCGCTATTGTGCAAAGAGTTCATCATCGATCCGGTTCAACTGGATCTCGCTCGTGCCTGGGGAGCCGACGCTGCACTGCTGATCGTTCGATGCCTGACCGACGCCCAGCTGCAAGACCTAGTCGCCGCATGTACCGAGCGAAAGCTAGCCGCCCTCGTCGAGATCCACACCGCCGTCGAGCTAAAACGGGCACTGGCCGCTGGTGCCGAGCTGATCGGCGTCAACGCACGCGATCTCGACACCTTGGAAATGAACGCAACGCGGGCAGCAGCGGTCCTTGCCGAAATTCCGTCAAACGTTCGCTCAGTCCACCTCTCCGGATTGAGTCAGCCATCAGACGTCGCACGAATCCGCCGAGGTCCGGCCGATGCGGCTCTCATCGGCGAAGCCTTGATGCGACAGGATGACCCGTTGCCCCTGTTGTCCGAGCTCTCGGCCGCAGCCTCCGCCTAACGCCCGAAACCACGGCCGAACGCCCGAGACACTAGCTCCCGTCCGAAGTTCGCCTCCACGCGCTGAAAGCCGTACGCTTTCAGCGTGAGACTCGACAGCGCCATCGACGCCTACCTGGACTATCTTCGGGTGGAGCGGGCCTTAGCTAAAAATACAGTGTTGTCTTACGCGAGAGATCTCCAAAAACTCGCGGTGTTCGTCGAGAGCCATTCGGACGGCGCCTTGGACGATCTCGACTTAGCTCAGGTCAGCGCGTGGCTGGGCTCGCTTAGCGAAGCGGGGCTCGGAACACGCAGCGCGGCACGACACCTCTCAGCCCTCCGCGGCTTCGCAAAATTTCTCGTCTCGGAAGGCGAACTGAAAAAGGACCCCACCTCCCTCGCTGCCCGACCTCGCATCGGACGAAAACTTCCGAAACCCATCAGCGTCTCGGATATCAAACGGCTGATCGAAGTGCCCGGCGATGATTGGCGGGGCCGCCGGGACAGGGCGATGCTGAGCTTGAGCTACGCCGCCGGGCTTCGAGTGAGCGAAGTGTTGCGCCTGGAGCTCGGGGATATCGATCTCGCTCGAGGCGTGGTCGCCGCCTTCGGAAAGGGTGGCAAACGTCGACTGGTCCCACTGGGGGAAGTAGCGATACGCCACCTGCGGGAGTATCTCGACGCCCGAGACAACATCGAAAGCGGCTCCCGTCGCAAGTTGCCGCCGCGCAGCTCGCTGATATTCCCATCACCCAGTGGAAAGCCGTTCAGCCGTCAGAGCTTCTGGAAACTGGTGAAGCGAAGTGCGCAGAAAGCTGGGCTTGGGGACACGATGCACCCCCACCGCTTGCGCCATTCCTTCGCGACCCACTTGCTCGCGGGGGGCGCAGATCTTCGTAGTGTTCAGGCGATGCTGGGGCACAGCGACATCGCCACCACCGAGATTTACACTCACGTAAGTCGTGACCACATCGCACGCGCGCATCAGAGCGCACACCCGAGGGGCTGAGTGCTGTCGCACGCTCCCGGCGAGTTGTTTACGGTATTCGAGCCCACGGCAGACGAAACCGCCGTCCTCGTTGAAGTCCCGCACGCCGGCTTGGAAGTAGATGCGCTCGCGTCCCGAAGCTTGATCGCGCCGGAGGATTCACTGCGTCGGGATGCCGACTTGTACGTGGACGAATTGTATCAAGACGCGCCGGCAGAGGGCGCTAGCTTCTTGGTTTCTCACGTCAGTCGATACGTTTGCGATCTGAATCGGAGCGAGCGCGACGTGGATGCACTCGCCGTGGTGGACGGCACGGCTAACCACGCCCCTCACGGACTGATCTGGCGAACCACGACGGATGATCTCCCCGCCATTCGCGCCCCGCTAGACCGGGCTGAGTTCACTCGACGTATCAACTCAGTGTATCGGCCCTACCACGAGACCCTCATGCAACTGCTCGAGGCCAAACGACGTCGCTTTGGCTTCGTGATTCTTCTGTGCGGTCACTCCATGCCTAGCCAAGGCCGAGCGGGGCACGACGACCCAGGAAGGGGGCGAGCCGATGTCGTTCCCGGCAGCCGGTCCCACACCAGTGCGGCCCTCGACGTGATCAACGCGCCCGCGCAACTCGCTGGGGACTACGGCTGGAGCGTTCTGCACGACGACCCATACCGGGGCGGCTATTCGACGTATCATTACGGTCGGCCGAACGAAGAAGTGCACGCGGTTCAGGTGGAACTCGCCCGGCGCCTCTACATGGACGAAGTAAAATGCACGAAAAAGCCGCTGGAGTTCGAAAAAGTGCGTGGCTACTGTCGAGCGCTGGTGGCGCGCCTCGGCGCGCTGGATGTAACATAGCGCGCAATTCAACCCGACCATGGCCGAGGACATTTCCAACGATTCCGCTGGTGCGGTCGACACCCCGTCTATTGCGCCAGACTCGCAGCGACCCCCGCCCGTTCTCGCGTCCGAAGCGTTGAGGGACGAGCTAGCGCCACATCAACCGGCAGCGAAGCCCACGCGCATCTGGCTGGTCTGCGTCGCCCTCTCCCTAGCGTCCCTCGGTTTCGCCCAACGGCATGGCGTCGGCGCTCTCAGCCAGACTGCCGATTCCTCCGCCTTATCCTTCTTGTTCGCCGCTTCGTTAGCGGCCACTGCACTGTTGCCGTTTCCCTACGGGCTACGAGCAGGAGTCACTACGCTCATTGGCCTCGCGGTCATGGGTGTCGGTCTCGCAGGCGCTGGCCCCCTCGCCGGGCTCGCGATGGACGGCGGACTCTCCGGCGATCTCGCACGCCTTCTAGCGATCACCACACTGCCCGCGGCGCTGCTTTTTCGCGCCCACTACCGAGCCTATCGACGTGCCCGCGTATTGCTGGGGATCGCCTTTGCGCTCTCTTTGCCGTTTGCCGCTCTTCAAGGGGTGGTCCTGCTCGACATCTCAGTAAGCGGAGTGGTGCGTATCGCGGCGGGCGTAAACGCGGTAGCGGTCGCCTGTTCACTATTCGGATTTGTGGGCGGGCAGACAACTGGCGCCGGAGCCGTCTGGGCTGCTCTCGTCCTGGGCGTACCCGCAATAGACATTGCCGCCCGAGAACTCAGCCCACTGGCCGGTCCCGACGTGGGAATACTCGCTTACCCAACGACGGCCGTCGGACTGGTATGCGCCAGCATCGCCGCCAGTGTCGGCCTGTTCCAACTCGCCGCCCTAGCCTTCGCGGCGGACGCCAGAAACCAAAGCTTGAACACCGAGGAAAGCAAATAGGGCCGCTTCCGTCTTGTTCGCAGGAATTTCCCTCAGATCGGGCTGTTCCCAGAGTTTTCGCCACGGGTCCCTGCGCTGTAGTGGCTCGAGGCCCACGAGATCTCTTGACATAATAGCCGGCTCCGCTAAGTTCCGCCCCCGATATGGCCCGTAGTGATTTTACCGGTAAGCGCCGCATGCGAGCGCGACACGTTTCCCATTCCAACATCAAGACCCCTCGTTGGCAGCACGTAAATGTGCAGCGTCGGCGCCTCTGGGTTCCTGAGTTCGGTCGCTTCGTCTCTCTCAAGCTCACCACCAGTGATCTTCGGACGATCGATAAAATTGGTGTCGTCGCCTACGCACGTCGTTGCGGCATGCGCCTCTCCTGAAACTCCAGGCAGCTAGCCTTAGGTAGGCCACCCAGTCCCAACGACGGACCTTCGCTCAGCTAGCGCCACGGACGACGAGCCCGCGATTCGCTTCGTGGGCTCGCTGCGTTTGTGCCATTGGCCCCGCCGTTCTCCTATTTAGCATCTCCAAATACCGAAGTAGCCAGGCCGTCGAGCCTCGAATCGGTGCCCGCGCCAGCGTGGTCTCCAGACCCTCACCAGGCTGCATTTAGCCCGTCCAAACGAAAAGTCCCACCGACTCGGTGCCCTACCCAGCACGCTGCTCGCCACGGAGTGCCGACAGGGCTTAGCCACGCAGCTGGGCTCGCGCCCTAGGCGAGAAGCCCCCTGAGCCCTCAAACGCGCGTTACGGCCCGGCCTACGGGGTCGCAATGCAGCCCCACATGCACGGCATCGGCAGGACCGGCGATCACGTCCGTAAACACCCCGTCACGGGCTAGGATTTGCAGCGGGGCCGTGCACGGCACTCGCGCCCCCGGTGCGACCCGGGGCACCCCGCGACGAACCGGTTCCGCACAGGGTCCCATCAAGAGCTGCCCCGCATCGATTTCCGTGCCGCTTTCGCACCAGCTGAAGCCCAAAGCCGCGAAGCCGCCGTGCGTGTCGACGGCGGCGAGGTAACTCATCGTCCAAGGTGGGGACGGCGCCGGGTCATCCGCCCAGGGCACCCGATATCGTTGCTCCGAACCGCCCGGTCCCGGCTCCGAATCGCCCCTTCCCAACTCCAGCGGCCGATCCATTTCGTCGGCGGGGGCGAAATCAGCCTCCGTGAGCAGCCCCCCTTCGCTTGGGCCGCCAACGTGGATCAGCGGACGAACAAAACCAGTGCTGGTAAGGGCGTGTGCCCCCTCGCGAGACAGGGTGTCCAACAGCTGCCTGCGGCCGTCGGCTCCGACCCTCTTGGCCTCAGCGATGCCGTTCTTCACTACCTGACGCAGGGGCGGCGCACCGCCGTAGGCCAATGCAACCAGACATGCCGCCGGTCCCCGAGGCACCGCTAGCCAAGCGCCTTCCGGGATCTCAGAGCCTTCCTCAAAGCCACGCGGGCGCTTAGCCCCGAGGCCCGGCTGGGTATGGCGACCATCGAAACTTCGAGGTCCGCGGGCGACCCCCGCGCTGATCAAACTCACTGCCCCCAAGAGCACTCCGGGACGTTCCCCCGCCGCGCCGAAATACGCGCCCACTACTGCCGCCAAAGCGGAATCGGTTCGGTTCAGAATTTCTTCACCGATGCGTGTCGCCGAGAGCTCGGTACCGGCAATGCCCCTGCGCGTCACTCGTCGTCCGCAGGGCTGGAGGGTTCGTCGTCCGACTCTTCCGCGTCGTCGTCAGCTTCCTCGTCCTCGTCTTCGTAGTCGTCGGGCGGTCCCATATCATCGTCGGACAGATCGTCTCCGCCAAAACTGAGCTCTTCGAGCAACATACGCTTCGCCGGCAAACCGTAGAGGCTATCGACCACGACCATCGCCTCGTCAGCTCCCAGGATGTTGATCGCGAGCTGTTGCGCCGGACCCGAGCGTAACCGCACCGCGTTCCCCCAATCCTTCAATCGCGTGTACACCGCACCGGACTGCGGGTCGTCCGCTCGACTCAAGTCCCGGGACCAGACGGCTCCAGAGGCGTCCAATACGGACGCGACCGCTTCTTGGTCCCACATACCGCCAACGTCCCACGCCTTTTTCAGCGATGACGGCACGCTCTCAAACAGCTCAACAACGCGAGCTCGGTTTCGAGCGGTCGGGCGAACCGACACGGGCGAGCTCAGTACGAACCACTCGGCTTCCAACGCTGTCGCAACCTGCAATGCGTACTTGAGCGCGTCGCGAACATTATCGGGGGATGTCAGCTCCGATGCCGACGGCGCAAAGCGCACAGCGAAGGAAAATGACTCCGGCACCGCCTCGCGCCAGAGCTTGAGTTTCGGAGCCCGCGGCAAGCGGCCAGGCTCTGCTGTGACCTCGTGCATGGAAAAGTGACGGGAGTACCGCGGAAACGCACCACGAAACGAAGACTGGCCAATCCGGAGCAGCATAAGGACGGTGCCTATAGCGCACGAAAGCCGGCGGCGCACACCTTCCGAGGCGGAAACGGCAAATCCCGCTCCGCCGCAAACGCCCTGCCCCCAGCTATTGGAGAGCCCGTAGCTTCTTTTTTACCGCGGCTCGATCCAGCGGCCCACCCAATTTCAGGGCCTTTTTGTAGGCTCGTTTCGCATCCGCCTTCGTCCCATGAGCCGCAGCGACGTCGCCCGCGACAACCCAGGCGGGGGCCCATTTCGGGAATTCATCCACTGCCCGTTCGGCGAAAGCAGCGGCGGTTGTAGGACGTTTTCCCCGCAGGCTGGCCTGGGCGCCTCGCACCAAACTAGCCGGTTCACGACGAGACAATCCGTAAGCCATCTCGTAGGCCGAGATGGCGAGATCGATTTCCCCACTGGCGGCCAAAGCATCTGCCTCCACTAGCTTCGCTTCGGGGTGGTGAGGCGCCACTTTCAAGGCTGCCTGAACCGCAGCCAGAGCGGGGCGGGCACGCCCCTGGGCCAACACAGCCTTCGCGAGATCCACGCTCCAATCCACCTTGGAAGGTTTCAGTCCGCTAGCCGAAACCAACGCCGTCTCGGCCTCCTTCCATCGCTCTAATTTCAACAACACCTTGCCCAACCGGGCGTGGGCTTCCGCGTACTGCCTCCGCTGGGCGATCGCGCTCTGGAGCAACGTTACGGCTTCGGTACCGACAGGCAGGGCGCCAGCCAGGGCGAACTGCACGAGCGCGGATTGGGGACCCAACTTGAGAGCACTGCGAAGAGAATCCGTGCCCTCGGATGTTCTTCCCGCCGCCAACTGTAAATGGCCGAGGTGCTCGAAGGCCTCGTGGCGATTGGGCTCTAGAGCGATTGCCTGCCGCAGAGCGAATTCCGCGTCTTTGGTGCGACCCAATTGGGCTTGCGCCCGTCCCTTGGCGACCATCGCGTCGTAATTTTTCGGCTCGTACTTGAGCATCTTCTCGGCCGCAGGAAGGGCGAGGGAGCCTCGTTTCCTCATCAATCTCGCCTCGGCGATGCACAGGTACTGGGTACGGCTCTTGAGTTTCTTCAGTTGCTCACACTCGCGGAGCGCCCGCTTTTGATCGTGATTGGCGAGGTGAGTGCGCGCCACAGCCATTCGGAGTGCGGAGACCATGGGGATACCCCTGGCTTTTCCGTACCCCATGCGCAGCGCCCTCAGCGACTCCTGATACAGCGCCCCATGGCGGAGCTCACGGCCCAGTTCGAGGGCTTTTTGGGGATTCGTTGGCGGCTTCTTCGCCCGTCTCCGCAGCTCGTCGAGGGAGTCGGCAGCTGCCGTCCCGGACGCCGCAACAACAAAAGCAATGATGACTGACGTTGCGCCCTTCTTCAGCATTGGAAAGTAATAGCAGATTGCAAAGTAATAGCAGCTAGGACCCGAGCTATCCAACTCGTGAGACGCCCCAGGCTCCGTAATCATTCAGTCGAAGCCTTAGCAGGCGAGCAGTCGGTCCAGCAGGATGGCCGCCGCCGCGCGAACACTGAGGTGATTGTAGCCCCCGACGGCCGCACCATGAATGGGATGAATATGAACGGTGGCTTGCTCGTACACCTCGGCGCTCAAGCCCCAGCCTGTACCAAAACACAACATGACCGGCGGACCTTCGGTAGAAATCTGCGCGCGGGCCACAGGCCACGTCAGCGCTCCATCGCGAGGCGCGGCGCTAGTGGTCCACAGCTCGGCGCTGCCATTCGGCTCGAAGTCTGCCAGCGCGTCTTCCAGGGAAGCTTTGATAGCGAGGCGCTCCATCGCGGGTTGGCGGTCGGGCATGCGTTTCGGGCCGGAGCCAGTCGTCCAGTGATCCCGGATACGGTTCGCCAACTCGCGCTGGGCAGCGATTGGGTGGACAACGTAGAAGGCCTCGAGGCCGTAGCTCAGCGCGCTCCGGGAGATATCATGTAGATCGATGTTCGTGATGGCGCTGGTCACGGTCGCGCCTTTTCGATCCAGCACGGGGTAGTGAACCAAAACGGCGCTAACTCGTCTCATTCGTCTTCTCCCCGTCGCATAGGTCCGGTCGGCGTTCTGCGGTTCGGACGGCGGATGCGTTCTTTCGCCAGAGGTCGATCTTTCCGTGATCGCCCGAGCGTAGAATGTCGGGAACCATCACGCCTCGGAATTCTACAGGGCGGGTGTACTGCGGGTACTCCAAGGCCCCCGCGCTGAAGGACTCGTCGTCCGCGGACTTGGCATTGCCCAGCACCGCCGGACGCAAGCGGGCGATGGCTTCTATCATCGCCATGGCGGCAACCTCGCCGCCGGTCATCACGAAATCTCCCAGGCTGAGCTCTTCGTCCACCGCACCGCGCACACGTTCGTCAAAGCCCTCATAACGACCACATATGAACAGCAGATCGCCCATCGCGCTCAGCCTCCGAGCGTCCGCTTGCTCGAAGCGCTTGCCCTGGGGACTGAGCAAGATCTTCCGGGGCGAATCCATGCGGGCACTGAGCGCCTCGATGGCGGAGGTCATCGTGTCCACCCGCAGCACCATGCCGGGCCCCCCGCCGTAGGGCGTGTCGTCAACGCTCTTGTGCACGCCCAGGCCGTGCTCCCGAAGCTGCTCAAACAAGACGTCTAGGTTGCCGGATTTGACGGCTCGGCCGACCATGCTCGTTTCAACGAAACTCCCAAAGAGCTCCGGAAACAGCGTCACGATGCCGATACGTAGCGTGCTCTCAGGCTCCGCCTTCGGTGATTCCCCCAATGCCGAGTCGTGTTCCGACATGGCTCAGTCCAGTAAGCCGTCGAGACTCAGCAGCTCTATCTGCCCGGCCTCGGTGTCTACCTTGCCCAGCCACTCGTCAACGAGCGGCAGTTCGACGCTGCCGCCCTCCGCGCGGTCGATGACAATGGTTTCGATAGTCGGGTGAATGCAAACTTCTCGAACCGTCCCGATAGTGCCCTCCGGGCCGCTTACGGTGGCGCCCACGAGGTCCGACAGGTAGTACTCCCCCGGCTGAAGCGGCGGAAGCAGAGCGCGGTCAGCGAGCACCACATAGTCGCGCAGGGCTTCGGCCGCGTCCATATCCACCACACCGACGAATTTGACCAACGCTCCTTTGGCGGTGTGTCGAGCGCCCTGAATCTTCATGGTGCGCTCCGGCGTTTTGCCGAAACGCAGCTGCACCGAGTCCAGAGAGGCCAACGCGTCGCTGTCGGGATTGTGCAGTTTCACCCGCACCTCGCCCCGCACACCGTGCGGACGGGTAATGATCCCCAGCTCAAGAAGCTTCAATGGACCCGGGCTTTCACTCGACCAGCGTCTTCACTCGACCCGGGCTTTCACTCGACCAGCGTCTTCAATCGACGATGTCGAGGTGAGCCCGACGACCCAGCTTCGTCGACGCAGCGGTCAGGATTGTCCTCATGGACTGCGCAGTACGCCCGTCCTTGCCAATCACTTTCCCGATGTCGTTCTTAGCGACGCGCAGCTCGATCAGCGAATTGTGCTCGCCATCGATTTCCTGAACCTCGACGTTGTCGGGCTCGTCCACGAGAGCCTGCGCAATTGCCTCAATTAGTTCTTTAAGCGCCATTCTCGTCTTTTCTACCTATGCGGAGGCTGCGTCCGAGGAAGCAGCAGCGATCTTCGCGTACTTCTTAACCAGTTGAGCGACGGTATCGCTGGGCTGTGCGCCCTTGCCGGTCCAGTACTCAAAACGGGCTGAATCAATCTCGAAAGCCTCAGGCTTTGCCGTCGGGTTGAAGACGCCAATACGCTCTAGAAAGCGGCCATCGCGCGGGGCGCGCTTGTCGGCGACGACAATCCGGTAGAACGGTTGCTTCTTGGAGCCGTGACGGCTGAGGCGGATTTGAACGGACATAGGTACCTGGTAAAAATGCTGAAGCTACTTTCACCGCTTAATCAAACGTAGCACTCGCCGGTTGGGGCGCCACTGCCCCGGGGGGCGATCTTCACGGTTGGGTTTTTCTTCAGAAGCCTGCGTGATCTATCAATCGATATTGCAATCCGAAGCCGTCGAAGGGAGTCCGACAATTCCGGTGAAGCGCCCTGGTATCCCCGGACCCCCCCGTTGACAAGGGGATTTATCCCGGTGGGCCTCCGCAAGTGGGATTTTCAGCCCCTGCGGGCACTGGGCTCACGCGCCAGGCGACGGACGTGGTAGTTTGCAGGCTGATGGCGAGCCAAAAGGAAGTAGTAGAAGCGGTGGTCCGAGACGTGTTGGGCCCCCTGGTCAAGGCTGATGGCGGGTCCCTGTACCTCATTTCCGCGAGTGATAACGCGGTCCAACTCCACTTGGCCGGTCAGTTCGCGGGCTGTCCAGGCAACACCTTGGTGACAAGACGCTTGCTGGAACCGGCGATACACAAGGTGGCGCCCGACATCGTCGTGACCATCACCCACGGCGCATTGCTTCCAAAAAACGCTGAAGTCATCGCCGCCGCTACCCCGTAGGCCGCACAGGCCCCGGCGCTACAGCCGCCGCCCAGAATATCTTGCGCTGCGAGTACGCCCAGCTCAGCCCACTTGGATTCCAGTGAGCCCGAATGTCCGCCGGCTGCTCAAGCCACAAACGCAAACAGACCCCCAATGCCTGAGATGCCTGAGCAACGTCTGAGGGGCCAGGTCCCGCGCCGATCGAGCCAGTCCCGATCCACTCAACCCGGCGCGCTCAATCAGTGGCGAGTGACCGAACGCACGTCGCGCCCGACATGATCATCTGCCTGGCTCTTGTGCACGCGATGCCGATGCAGGTTCTTCTCTACGTTCTTGTCGATGTAGAGCAAGCCCACTCGGCCCTCCTCTTCGCGGTCTAATAGGCGAATCAAGACCTTCGAATCCGCCCAGTTAGCAGAGTCGTAGCCCAGTCCCGCGTCCGGGTCGGCCTTGACGGTCTTAGGGGCCGTCGCCAGCTGCTTGGTCACCTTCTCGACGGCCGCGTCGAAAGTTTTCCCCAGAGCCCCTTTCTTTCGGAGCTTGTGCTCTTCGTAGACCTTCCACAACGCGTCATTGAAGAAGAAGAAGTAACGCGTCACGCCTTTGCGGAGCTTGACCTTGGTCATGCTCTCGCCATTGCCATGGGTGAACTCGAAGCGAAGCGCACCCTTGTCCATGCCCATGGGGACGGTGTCGAATTTCAGCAGATTCTTACGAAGAATCTTCTTCTTGTTGGCCAGTTCGATGTCCAGGGCGGCCATGCGCGGGCCCGGAGACAGTTTCCGGTACTTGGGGATAAATTTCTTATCGAACACCTTGTCGTAGAAAGTGGCGAGCTTCGCAGCGGACATGCCGAACCTGAGACCGCGCGGCTTCATCTTGATGCTTTTTTTGACCGACGCAGCGACAACTTTGGTCGCTTTGGTCTTCGAGCTCTTCGATTTTGCCAGCACCGTGGCAGCCGGAGCCGCAGTCGCGGAAGTGACTGGGACGACCAGTGCCGCTGCCAAGACCAGCCCGATTACGCTCATGTGTTTCGTTCCAACAGCCATTTTGACGTTACCTTCCCGCACGAATTTCTAACTCACCAGCTCTCAGACGTAGCAACCTTGAAAAGCATGGAGTCTGGCGGCCCGAAACTTGGAGTGCCGCTTTGAGAGATACGTGTCCAGCGAAAACTGCTAGGCGCACCCACTCCTCCCCTATACTGGTGCACTCAGTGCCACTAGACGGATAGTTTTCCAAGATGGCTCGATTGTTGAACAATTCCTGCCCGATGACCACCGCACCGAAAATCCTGCTCCTGCTGGTCAGCCTCAGTCTGACTGCCTGCGCACCCGTCAGCCAAGGAGGCAGCCAGCGCCCCACGTGGGAGCTCCCGAGCTACTCCGGACAAGAGATCGGCCTGTTTGATGACTCGCTGGCGGAGGCCATTTTCGGACTATCCATCGGCATCACCGAACCCGACGAGGATCTCTTGCTTGCCCAACGGGTCGCCCTCGCCGATAGCGTGATGCCCGTCCGCCTCATGACACTGAATGAAGACGCCCGCGGGGGAGTGGTAAGCTACCAGTTAGTGCTGAACCAGCAGGGCGACGCGCTTCTCGGGGTACCCCTCGCCGGCCCGTTGAGCGTGACCCTTTCTCACGATAACCCTAGCGTGACTTTTCTTCGGGCGGCTTCAAGCCGTTTAGTCGGCACGACGATGATCTTGCTCATGCGCCACTACAACCAGGACGGAGTTCCGGTCGTGCACTTCCGAGCAGAAGCGGATAGCCAGGCCGTGCGCAAAGCCATCGAGCGAGCCAAGCTATTTCGAGAATTGGGATCGTGACGCCATGTTGAAACGCCGCACCGTGAAGTTGAAGTCACCCCGGGAAATCGAGGCGATGCGTAAAGCGGGTGCCCTGGCATCCCAAACCCTGACGGCGGTGGGCGACATCATCCGGGCTGGGATGACCACCGAAGATATCAACACCTTCGTGCACGATCATACGCTCAGCCAAGGAGCGGTGCCCGCACCGCTGAACTACCGAGGGTTCCCCAAAAGTGTATGTACTTCTATAAATGAAGTGGTATGCCACGGGATCCCAGAAGATCGCGCGCTGCTGGATGGCGACATCATAAACGTGGATGTCACACATATTTACGAAGGTTTTCACGGAGATACCTCCGCAACCTTCTACGTCGGCTCGCCCTCCAAGGAAGCCATTCTCGTAACGGAAACATCACGGCGCTGCCTCGACCTCGCCATCGCCACTGTCCGGCCCGGCGCGCGACTGGGGGACATAGGCGCCGCCATTCAAGATTTCGCCGAAGCTCAGCAACTCGGCGTTGTGCGAGATTTTGTGGGGCACGGCATCGGTCAGGAGTTCCACGAGGAGCCGCAGGTGAAACATTACGGCCGGGCAGGCCGCGGTGAGCGCTTGAAGGCGGGAATGATTTTCACCATCGAGCCGATGATCAATCTGGGCACTTGGGAAATCGAGGTGCTCGAGGACGAATGGACCGCCGTCACTCGGGACGGTCAATTGTCCGCACAATTCGAGCACACCCTGCTGGTTACACCCGACGGAGTGGATGTATTGACGGCTCGCGAGCGCGTCCTAGCTAACAGCGAGATCTACCCCGACTACTGGAAAGCAGGGACTGCTGGGTCCGACTAAGCCAACTATCCGCAAGAATGCGAGAAATGTAGGCTTGACGGATCACTTCCCCGCCGACTAGCCTCGCCACCGATCTACTGTTCAGCCCATTCGATGGCCGGATCAGGGACTCATAGACGCCCGGAACTTCCGGACCACCTGTAACTAAGTCCGCAGGATCAACGAACTTTTCGCCTCTTCAGCAAGACCCACCCATGGCGTCACGAAAAAAGACTAAAAAGAAGGCCACTACCAAGTCGGCCAAACCGAAGTCGAAGGCAGCAAAGCGCCCGGCCAAACCGAAGTCCTCCGCTAAAAAGGGCACGTCGAAAAAGAAGCCGGCTAAGAAGGCTCCCGCCAAAAAGAAGCCGGCTAAGAAGGCTCCCGCCAAAAAGAAGCCCGCGGCCAAACAAGCAACCCCTGCGCAACGCGCACGGGAAAAAGCGCGGCTGAAGAAGGAGCGCGAGCGCGAGAAAGCGGCTGAAAAAAAGCAACGCGAGCGCGATAAGGCCGCGGCCAAGAAGGTGCGTACCCGAGCCCAGGCCGAAGCGAAAAAGCTCAAGGCCGAAAAACTCAACGAGCGGAAGGTCAACGAGCAAGAACGCCGAGAGAAGGCGAAGGCGCGAGCCCAGGCCGCCAAGGAACGAGATAAAGCCGCCGCAGACAAAAAGCGCGAACGGAAACGCGCGCTCAAAGTCCGGGCAGCCGAAGTCAAGGCGGCGACCCGTGAAAAAGCCAAGGCCAAGGCCGACAAACTCCGCGAGCGAGCCCGCCGGGACAAAGAAGCCGGGCGCGAACGAGCATTGAAGCTCAAGGCTCGCGACGCCGTCCGTAAGGAAAAAGAGAAGGCGAAGGCCGACGCGAAGGAGGCAAAAGCCATCGCCCGGGCTGAAGCGAAGGCCGAGCGCGAAGCAGAGCGGGTCCGCCTCAAGCAGGAGCGCGACGCAGAGAAGGCTCGCCTAAAAGCTGAACGCGAAGCGGAGAAGGCGCGCCTCATCGAAGAAAAGCGCCTCCGCGTCGAGGCCGAACGAGCCCGCAAGCACGCGGAGCGCGAAGCCTACAAAAAAGCCAAGGAAGCGGAGCGAGAGAAGCTGCGCGCCGAAAAGGAAGCCGTTCGGCGCGCTCTTGAGGAACGTGTTGCGCGGGCGAGTGGACGGACCCCCCGAACGGCGGGCGTGGGCCGAACTTCGACGAGCACCCGGGTTTACTCCCCGCGCTCCATCCCCAATCAATCCGGAACCAGCCTCGGCCCGGCCGGCAGCAACCACAAGTTTGCCAACCTGCGAATTCCGTCGATTCCTCCCGAAGGTTCAACGGAGAATCTGCGACCGGCGACCCTCCCCCCACCCCCTCCGACTCCGCCGCCGCCCACGATCGAAGAGCGCTACCAGCTGATCAAGCAACGCTTGAAGGATGCCGGTTCGACCTTCCGCAAGGACTACGAAGACAACCTGCTGATGTCCTGGATTTACCACGACAGCGTGTTGGAAGGTGTTGTCTACAATTATGAGGAGCTCCGGACGGCGATTGACCCGGACATCACGATCGTCCCCGATTCAAGCCTGCAGTCCGTTTGCGACGACATCCGCCATCACAAGGCGGCGATCGAGCTCGTCCAAGAACTAGGCGACAAGAAGCGCACGCCCGTCACATTGGAGATTGTCAAACGACTCTTCCTGACCTTGCACCCAGAAGAGGGAGATCTAAAGACGGTTAAGTACCGTAAAGACATCCCCCAGCACCGTCTGTACTTCCACGAGTACTCGCAGCCGGACAAGATCGTGTTCCGCATGCGTCAGGTGTTCGAGTGGTACAACGGTCCCGAGCCGAAGAAGCTCAAGAGCCCCCTCCATGTGGCGGCCCAGATGCACTACGACATTGTGCGAATCTTCCCGTTCAAGCAGGACAGCGGCAAAGTGGCGCGTTTGCTCATGAACATTCTTCTTCTCCGAGCTGGTTACCCGCCGACCATCCTGCATTCCACCGAACGACAGCGCTATTACGACGCCCTCAAGGGGTCCTTCCCTACGATTGTCACCCTCGTCACGGACTCCATGTCCAACGGGCTGCAGAGTATCGAGAAAAAGCTCGACGAGAAGCGCCCCCCGCCGCCCCCCCCGCGCCCGCTGCACGGCTGAGGGCTGGCGTCACCTGAGAGCTGGGATAGGGGCGGGCTCTCAGCCCGACGCTACGTCGTCCCAGCCCGTCGCGAGAGCGAGTCGAGCCAGGGCCATATTGAAATCAAAGGTCGCTTGCATCAGGGAAAATCGCTTGAGTGCAAATTCTTTCGCCGGATCGACAACGTCTTCGTCGTCATAGGTTCCGATATCAATGCCCTGCTGGACGGAGATGAGCCACCGCTTGGCATAACCTGTGGCCTCGCGATAGGCGGACAGTCTCTGCTCGGCATCTACCGCTTCAGCGAACGCTTTCTCGACCTCCACAGCCACGCCACCAAGAGCATAGGCTTCCGTTGCGCGGACCTCTTCGAGTTGAGCTCTCGCTTGGGCCACCCGAGCCGCTTGGGGTAGCAAGTCCATCTTCCAATTGAGGACCAGTCCAGCGCCATAGGAAAGGAAGTTCGCTACGTCGTTCACGTAGGGATTGACCTGGTCCGCACGTCCCGGAGCGCGGGAATACGCGAAGCTGAGCCCCACACCGACATCGGGAAAGTAGCGACTGCGCTCGAACTGAACCAACGCGCGCCGAACCTGCACGCCGGCCTTGGCCATATTGATTTCCGGACGGTGAAAACGAGCGGCCGTCATGTAGCGGCTCAGCGGCCCCAGGGAATGTCCTAGTTCTTCGAGCGGCACGTCATCGATTTCTAATCGCCCCTTCGATCCTATGAGAAACTGGAGCGCGCTCATCGCGATGCGCCGATTCTTGGTAGCCTCGCTATGACGCGCATTCAGCTCTGCTCGATGCATCTTGAGCTTCAACAACTCAATCTCATCGCCATCGTCGTCGTCTACGGCTATTTGCATTCGGACGATGTATTTGTCGATGCGGGTAGTCGCTTGCTCGATGAGTAGACGCGCATCGCGAGAAAGCTGCGCTCCGTAAAAGGCCTCGCGAACCGACAAGCGGAGCTCGTTCTTCGCTTTCTCCACCTGGTGCTCGCCCACCGCCGTGTGAGCCCGAGCGGCGTCGATCGCGCTATCGATCTTGCCGAAAGTCCAAAGGGGCACCACCCCCTGCAGCCCCACCTGCCACGCCAGGGCCATCTCTGAACTCAAAGCGACGTCGGAGTTTGGACTGTAGACGCTAGTTCCGTTTACGGAGGGGACCACCGCCAAGCCGGCCCGAAGGGAGAACTGGCTGTACGGTGTGGTTTGCACTTCCCACAGGCGATGCTTCTGCTTCTTATGGCGCGCGCGCGCCTCGCGAATCTTGGGGTAGTTTTGGATCGCCAAATCCAGACAGCGTTCCAGGGAGTGTGTGCGACTGGCAAGCATCGGCTGACGCAGCTCAGATAGGCCGGAGCCTGGCGTCGAACTCTGGGCCTGGGCCGGCCCAGATGCCAAAACAGCGCAAACGGTGAACGCGCAAACACTCCGCGCGCAAACACTCCGCGCGCTGGCCGGGACGCCTAACATGCGGGCGAGCCTAGCAAAGTTTTCCTCGCCAGGGACGAGGGCAAATCCAGATGAGGGGGAATCCCGGCTCCAAGCCCCACCGACGTGCAGCTCGAAATATGTTCTTCAGGCGCTCATGCAATACACGAGCTCGGCTGCGGGATCCTTAGTCGCTGCCCCTGGGAGCCACTCCTGCCCGCTTCGCCGCCCGACGAAAATTCGAGCGATCCAAGCCTGCGCGCCGAGCCGCCTCGGAAATGTTCCCGCCGGTGCGTTCGAGCAACGTCCCGAAGTATGAAGTATCGAAGGCTGTCACCGCCAGCTGTTTGGCATCGCGGTAGGGCAGATCCGTGAGGCTCGCCGGCAATACGACGCTGCCCTCATCCGGCTCTTGCTGGGAGCTTGACGGCATGGAGTTCGAACGTGCACTGGGTAGATCCGCCGGGACAATGGTTTCGCCCTGACAAAACACGACCGCATGTTCGATCGCATTTTCCAGTTCACGGACGTTGCCCGGCCACTGACGGGCGCGAAGCATGCGCATCGCCTCAGGAGAAATGTTCCGAACGTCTCGCCGAGCCCGATCGGCGTACTTCTGAAGGAAGTGATAGGCGAGCAGCGGAATGTCTTCCCGACGGCGGCGAAGCGCCGGCAATTCCACGGCGATGACATTCAAGCGGTAGTAGAGATCTTCCCGAAACTTCCCCACACCAATTTGCTGCTGCAGATCAACATTCGTCGCCGCTATGACGCGAACATCCACCCGCCGCGTCTCATTAGAGCCAACTCGTTTGATCTCGCCTTCTTGCAATACACGCAGCAGCTTTACCTGAGCCAACGGTGGCAAGTCGCCCACCTCGTCCAGAAAGATCGTCCCCTTGTCGGCGGCTTCAAACAAACCTTCGCGGGTCGCTGTCGCCCCGGTGAAGGCTCCACGCACGTGGCCGAAGAGTTCGCTCTCCACGAGGTTCTCGGGAATCGCCGAGCAGTTAACCGCTACAAAGGGATTCCCGGACCGGGTCGAATGTTCGTGCAGTGCCCTAGCGGTGAGTTCCTTGCCCGTCCCGCTTTCCCCCAAGATCAGCACCGTCGACTGGGTGGGCGCGACTCCCATGGCGAGGCGGTACACCTCCTGCATCTGGGGAGAGTTTCCGAGCAAGTCGCCGAAGTTTTCTTTCTTCTCAAGGCGACGCTCCAGCATCAACGTTCGGTCGAGGAGCTGACGGCGTTCGGCGGCCTTCACCACCGTCAGACTGACTTCGTCGTTGGAACGGAACGGCTTTGTGAGGAAGTGATACGCACCCGCCCGGACGGCGGTCACTGCCGTCTCGACGTCGGCGAAGGCGGTCATCATGATCACCTCGATGTCCGAGTGATTCTTCTTGATCAGCTCGAGCAACTCCAAGCCACCGATGTTGGGCATCATCAGATCGACAATGGCCACGTGAACGGACTCGACCGCCAACACCTGTTGGGCGGCGTTGCCGTCCTCGGCTGTCAAGACGTGCATACCGCGACTTTCCAACATGCGGGCGACGCCGCGTCGCAAAGTGGGCTCGTCATCCACGACAAGAACGCGAATCACACCAGCCTTCGCCAAGCGAATCGGTTTCGCTTCTTGCGTCTGAATACCTACCGCTGCCGTCATGAATCCTTCCCCCGCTCCGCCGGTGCCTTTACTCGGGCGCCGGGGTCGACAACAGTAGCGAATTTTTGCTCGTCGCGGGAACTGAGAGCACTCGCGGTCGCATCTTTGTTCGAAATATCGGGCCCCCCAGCACTTCCCCTAGTGCTGGGTCGCTCGCTGACGGCCCTTTTCGCCTTGAAAGCCGCAAAGCCCGTTTCTGATACCCGATCTCGCTCCGCGTTCCGGGGCACGCCGGGGCCAGGAGACTCGGGATCCATCGGAGTGTAGAGATACCCCTCTTGCTGATAGACACAAATCCGGTCTCCGCCGCTCTGCTTCGCCTGGGTCAGTGCGTTGTCCGCCGCGGAGACCAGTGAATCCTTGGTTTTCACGTCCTTCGACGGAAACAGCGAAATCCCGATGGAAACGGATATTCCCTTGGTTTCGTTGCCGTCCACTGCGCACCGTTCCTGACGCGCCTTGCGCCAAATCCGCTCGGCGACGGTGACGGATCCGGCAAAGTGAGTGCTCGGGAGAACGACCAGGAATTCGTCCGCACCAAAGCGGGCGACGACATCAACCTCGCGAAGCGCGCGTTTCAGAATCTCCGCCACAACGACCAGGACGTCGTCTCCGCGCTTTCTATCCACGCGGTTGAAACGGGCAAGTCCGTCGACGTCGACCATCATGCAAGTGAGCGGGTCGTGGTAGCGCTCAGCTCGTTTGAACTCGGTAGTCAGCCGATCGTGTAGGTAGCGATAATTGTAGAGGCCCGTCGTTTCATCGTGAATGCTGAGAGCGGTCAGTCGTTCCTTGGCGTCACTGACATCGTCGTGAAGCGCCTTAATTCGGAGCATCCCCTCGACGCGAGCGATCAGTTCGTCTTCATCCACCGGCTTGCACAGATAGTCGTCAGCTCCGAGGCGCAGCCCGGTTACGCGGCTCTCGGTATCGCTCTTGGTGGTTACCAGGAGTACCGGCAAAAAACGACCGGTGCCCATTGCCTTCAGAATCCGACAGGCTTCCAGCCCTCCCATCTTCGGCATCATGACGTCGAGCAACACCAGATCGACGCCACCGGCTCCCACGCGTTCCACGGCAGCTTGGCCATTCTCGAAATCTTCAACGAGATATCCGTGACGCTCCAAAGCCTGCGTCACTCCGCGACGAGTCAGACGGTCGTCATCGGCGACAACGATTCGCGCAAGGCGGGCAGGCGGCAGAGGCGTGTTCGGCACTATCGCTCAGAGTAGCTCGAAAGCGACTCCTTTGGAATGGCCGCGCGAGTATTCCAACCAGGCAGTCGAATTAGCCCATGCATACTGATGAGCGCCGCCTATTTATGTTGATGGCCGTTTATGTTGATGGCCGTTTATGTTGATGGCCGTTGACGGCGACCCTCGCTGATGGTCATGGCCTTCCTCGGTAGCTCATGTCCGACTGGGCGGTGTGTGGCGTTGGACGAAGGTGTGTGTTCGAGCGGAGCGCCGTTCCGTCAGAGATTTGACGGGTAGACCGGACCCGCCCTCGGCGGAACGGAAGCGCGTCCGACAGCGATTCCGCTTGTGTGCCGCTTGGACTCCAGGCAGTAGACTTCCATGCCACGCGTGCTGCCAGCCAACGAAATCACTGCGCTCTTGGGTCGCGGAACAACTTTTGACGGCAAGTTACATTTTACAGGGCGCGTTCGAATCGACGGCGGCTTCCGCGGAGAAATTCGCAGCGAAGGCACCCTGGTGGTGGGAGAAGGTGCCGAAATCGACGCCGAGATACACGCCGAAACGGTCATCATCAAGGGGGGGCGAGTCAGCGGCAACGTGCACGCGACCCGCTCGATCGAGCTTTACGTCCCTTGTATCGTTACGGGAAACTTGCAGGCCCCCGAGGTGTTCATGGACAAGGGCGTGCATTTTTCAGGCAATTGCCGGATGGCCCCGTTGACCGCCGAATCTCTGCCCTCGACCACTGCCGGCCCGGAAGGCTCCCCTGGCCCCCAACGCTCCGGAGGCCGCGAGGACTCGGCAGGCGGCTCCGACTCCGGATCCGCCTGCTAAATTGGGCTACTCGTCTCTGGTTTTCGGGCTAAACTCGGTCGAATCTATTGCGTTCTGGCGGGGGAGCCCCAGATAATCGTCACGCGTATCGTGACGTCACAGTGTAACGATCACTGGGCTCCCATCCGCCCATTCACCACTCGGAGACTCCACCTGGTGCCCCACTTTTTACAGAATCACAGGGCAATTTCGCCGATTGACGCCGCCCAGGGCAGCCGGCACGCGCGTTGCAGTACACGCAATGCACCCGCCAAGACGAACCCTTCGGGTGTCGCTCGGCCACGCCTATCCTGTCCGGAGTCCTCCATGTTTTTCAAGCGAATCATCTGGCCCGTCTGCATCCTGATCTGCCTCGGCACCACCGCCGCCAACGCCGGGGCGAGGACCACGCAGCACTCGAAGCACTTGATGAAGATTCGCGATTCCCAGCGATACAAGG
The DNA here is from genome assembly GCA_013214025.1 of Polyangiaceae bacterium. Lineage (GTDB taxonomy): Bacteria > Myxococcota_A > Polyangia > Polyangiales > Polyangiaceae > JABSRN01. The sequence goes on along the minus strand of JABSRN010000119.1, from coordinate 10,954 downwards.
TCAAGACACCGAAAAGTAGCATCCAAGCCGGGGCCGCCCGGGTCACGGTGCGAGCCTCCGCCAAGACTGTCCAGAAGACGGTCCTAAAATTCAATCGCTACTCCAAATGGATCCACCGCTTCAAGAAGTCCAAAATCGTCGGGAAGTCTGGGGGTAAGACTGATGTCTACCTAGAGGTTCCGATCCTCAAAGGACTCGCCAAGGTTTGGGCAGTTGTGCGATTCGATCCGCCAAAGCACCTGGGCAAAGACGACGTCGTCATCAAGGGGCACTTGATAAAGGGCAACGTGAAGTTCCTCGACGTCAACTGGCGTATCACCCGCCTGGACGACAACAATACCCAGCTCGATCTTTCCCTGCTCATCGTGCCAGACATCCCGGCTCCGGGCTCCATCGTGACCGGTGAAGTGGCCTATGCGGCCGATGTCGCCGTAATCGGAATTCGAGAGCGCTCCGAAAAAATCACGCGCAAGAAGTGAGCTCCCCGGGGCGAAAGCTCTCTAGCGGTCTGCCCCAGTCGGCACGACACTCCACAGAGTGTGGCGACCCCGACGGATCCGATAACTCGCGCCGTTCACATCTCCCCGAAGCAGCGAGTGTGTTGCTTGACGGTGCGTTCCCGAGACCACGGTCGAAAATCGTCCGCTGCGCGCCATCCAATCCCAGTAACTCGCGGGAACATCTGGAGCGAACACCACGGCATCGCCGGAGGACAACTCGCGAAACGCGCCTGCCAACTCGCTACTGTCACTTACTGAAAATCTTTCGTGTTTGGCGTCGGTGCCTCCAGCAATCCACGATCCATAACCAGATGCATTTTGAACCGTCACCAGAGACGACACACACAGCGCCAGCGCCAGCACGACCACCGCTTGTCGCTGCCGGCGAGTCCGCCCAAGGCTCCACGCCCCCACTCCGGCGGCAGCTGCAATAAACGGAAACGCGGTCAAGGCAGAGCCGGGATACACGGTGAATACTTCGGGACTGATCGCCGACCAAACGAACAAAAAGCTCACTCCTACAAAACAAAAAGCCAGCAGACTGCGGGCTGATCGGTCTCCCCGAAATGCACCCAGGGCCAGGAAGCCCGCGCCCACAACGCTCAATACGACCACCACAGGCGGCAGTTCGATCAGCCACCGTTCGCCCAAAGCGAGCCTCGGAACCGGTAGCTCCGTAATCAGACTGCCGTGATAGCGACTCGCTTCGATCTCCGGCCCCAATTTGGCGAGGAAGGCCCGAGCGTGATGGATGGCCCCGCCTGACCAAGTTTGAGGTGACAGAGCCACGAACACGACGGGAGAGACGCCCAGCACATAGAGGAGGAGGGCCGGGGCCCGCAGTTGAGCCGACCGAAGGCTGGCGAGCACTTCGCCAGGACGCTGCAAGAGCGAGTGCGCAACGATCAGGGGAAGCACCCAGCACGTCCTCAACGTGAGAGAGAGGAAAATCGCAAACACAACGGCGGTCGCGATACCGCCGAGCAGGCGATGCCGCCGAAGCGTGTGCTCAGAGCTGCCAAGATAAAGAGCGAAAACCGACAGCCAGGCGGCGGATACCAACACTCCATCATCCGAGGTGCCCACCCCGTGACTCCACGCGGGGATGCTCCACAGCAGCGCGATGCTAAGCCAAGCTGCCGGAGCTCTCGCCGCACGACGCACCACGGAATACAACGCTCCGGTCGCCACGGTGCCCAGCAAGAGCGTCACCATGCGCGCCGCGCTCAGTCTATCCATTAGCGGCCAACGCCACAGCGACAAGGTCGACCAAGCCCGCAGCAGTGCATGGGTCGGTGTCAGGGTCCGGAGCTCGTCGTAAGCAGCTCGGTGATTGCCTCCCAGCTCGGAGGGACCCACAGACGCGATGGCGCGCACGATCCCGTGCAAGGAATCAGCGTCCGCCAAGATCCGGAGTTCGCTGACGCTCGGGCTGAGCTGACGGCTGGCCCAAACGCCCGCCGCCGTTGCGACCACCATCACCAGTGGGACGGAGGCCCGGTGAAGCCAACGACGGACATCTACAGCCATATCCACACGAGATCGACAGCGGCAATGCCCAACACCATCAGAGAGAACCAGCGCAGCCCAGGAGAGCTCTGAATTTCGGGCAGCGCGTTCACCGCCAGACCCTAGTACCGAACGGGGCAACATCGAGCCCATATCGTTGGCCGACGAGAAGTTCCAAACTCCGTCGTCACGCATTGGGCCGGCGCGCAGGCTTCGAGCTACCGTTTCGTGATGTCCCGGCGCCTAGCGGAAGTCGTTATTTATGCACTCATCGCTGGGTGTAGCGCCAAGGCAGATCCGCCCGCGAGCCTACACGACGCCGATCCCGCCGCCCCGCGAGTGGACGCAGCAGAATCCGCAACCATGGAGCCCGTCGAAGTCCCGACGCCGGGTGCCCACCGCAGCCAGTGCCCCCAGGACATGGTGTGGGTGGAGGGTGATTACTGCCCCGAGCCCAAACAGGTGTGTCTTGAGCACCACCCGGAATACGTACGCAACCACCGCAAGAGCGAGCGCTGCTTAGAGTACGAGCAGCCCGTCCAGTGCGAGTCGAAAAACCGGACGGCGATGAGTTACTGCGTGGACCGCTTTGAGTGGCCCAACCAGGCGGGCGAGAAACCGCGGGTGCTCACCCAATGGGGGGAAGCCCAGCAGCTCTGCGAATCCGTCGGAAAGCGGCTCTGCACCGAGACCGAGTGGGTATTCGCCTGCGAGGGCGAAGAATCCCTGCCGTACACATACGGCTACCGGCGTGATCCCACCGCCTGCGTCATCGACCGGCTCTACGTGGCCCGCCAGGTAGGTTTATCACGCTGGGAGCACTGCCAAACATCAGAAAAATGCAGCGCTGAGTTCGCGCGACTCGACCAACGCGAGCCGGCCGGACGATTCGCACAGTGTGTTTCGCCCTTTGGTGTGCACGACATGAACGGCAATGCCAACGAGTGGGTGTCGCTCCCCGGCGAACAGTACCCGGAGCGTTCTGGACTAAAGGGCGGGTGGTGGGGCCCAGTTCGGGACAGATGCCGGCCCACGGTCCGGTTTCACCACGAAGACGACTGGGGCTACGAGGTTGGATTCCGATGCTGTCAGAGTGCCGAACTTTAGCGGAATTCTGCGCCACTCGTTATATATCAAACATTGGTTAAACCAGTAGACTGACAAGCGGCGAGTCCGCCCTTGCGAAGCAGGGCCCGACCATCCATTATGCGCTCCCCCGCGCGGGGTCCCAGTTGGAATCGCAGGCGTTTTTGTACTCGCCTCGGCGGCTCCCTCGCCTGAACAACCCCCGCCCGAACAACCGCCGGCCATCTCGCCGGCCTCAACGGAACTCCCCCTGAGTTCTGCCCGGGGAAATCTCCCGCGCCGGTCTCCGGCAGCGACTCGACCGAAGGACCCTCCCATGACTCTACCCCGCCGCTCCGGATTGTATGACCCGAAACACGAGCACGACGCCTGCGGCATCGGCTTCGTAGCGAACATCGACGGCAAGGCCTCTCATCGAATCGTCCAACAGGGCCTGCAGATCTTGCTCAACCTCGTGCATCGCGGCGCTTCCGGCTGCGATCCGCTGACCGGCGACGGCGCTGGGCTGCTGCTGCAGATGCCCCACGAGTTCTTCAAGAAGGAATGCCAAGCCATCGGGATCGATCTGCCGAACATCGGCGAGTACGGCATCGGTTGCGTATTTCTCCCGCAAGATCCGAACGATCGAGAGAAGTGTGAGCGGATCCTAGAAGATAAGGTGCTCGGCACGGGACAGAAGCTCCTGGGATGGCGTGACGTGCCCGTGCGCAGCGAAACCCCCGGGCCTGTCGCTCGTCGGACAGTTCCGTACATTCGTCAGATTGTGATCGGCTCGAGTTGCGCCTCGCCAAAAGAGTTCGAACGGAAGCTGTACGTGATCCGTAAGTGGGCCGAGCGCACAGTTGTGGAAAGCGACATCACGTCAAAAACTACGTTCTACCTGCCCAGCCTATCCAGCAAGACCATCTGTTACAAAGGCTTGCTGCTAGCGGATCAGCTCGCTGAATTTTACCTCGATCTCAAGGACGACACGATGGTGAGCGCGCTCGCCATGGTGCATCAGCGATTCAGTACCAACACCTTCCCGACCTGGGAACTAGCTCAGCCCTTCCGCATGCTCTGCCACAACGGGGAGATCAACACCGTACGCGGCAACAAGGCGTGGATGCGCGCCCGGGAGCAGGTCTTCGACGGCAAGTTCTTCGGCGAAGATGTTCACCACATTCTGCCCATCATCGACGAAGAGGGCAGCGACTCCGCTTGTCTGGACAACGCCGCAGAGATGTTGATTCACGCCGGTCGCGGCGTCGATCACGTGATGATGATGATGGTCCCCGAGGCCTGGCAAAACGACGAGCTGATGGCCCAGCAAAAGCGTGATTTTTACGCCTATCACTCCTGTCTCATGGAGCCCTGGGACGGGCCTGCCGCCCTCGCGTTCACCGACGGAGACGCCATTGGTGCCATCCTCGACCGCAATGGTCTGCGCCCCGCGCGCTGGATCATCACCAAAGACAATGACATCGTGATGGGCTCCGAAACTGGCGTGCTCGAGTTTCCGCCCGAAGACATCCGACGCAAGGGCCGCCTTGAGCCCGGCCGCATGCTGCTCGTCGATCTGAAGAACGGCAAGCTGGTCGAAGACGACGACATCAAGCGCCGGCTCTCCTCCGCCAAGCCCTACGGCAAGTGGCTCAAGGAGAACATGGTGAGACTTGAGGATCTCGACGACGTCGACGTCCCGGTGCCCGACAGCTATGTCACTTCGCTCGTCCAGCGACAAAAAATGTTCGGTTACTCCTTAGAAGACCTACGCATTTTGCTTGGTCCCATGGCGCAATCCGGAGCCGAACCCACGGGATCCATGGGCACAGACACGCCGCTAGCCGTGCTCAGCGACCAGCCTCAGGTTCTCTACAACTACTTCAAGCAGCACTTCGCCCAGGTCACCAACCCCGCGATCGATCCGATCCGCGAAGAGCTCGTTATGAGCCTCAAGACCTACGTTGGCCCGGAGGGCAACCTGCTCGAAGAATTGCCCGACCAGGCGCAAATGCTTGAGCTCGACCAGCCGATCTTGACCAATCGGGATCTCGCGAAGGTCCGCCATAGCCATATCAAGCATCACCGTCAGCCCCCCTCCCTGCCCATGCTCTACAAGCTGGATGATGGTGGCGCGGGGCTAAAAGCTGCCCTTGACGAACTGTGCCGCCTCGCCTCCGTGGCTGTCACGGACGAACATAGCTTCATCATTCTAAGCGACCGGAACGCCAACGAGAAGATGGCGCCAGTCCCTGCGCTGCTCGCGACAGCCGCCGTACATCATCACCTCGTGCGGAATGGCACGCGGACCAAACTGGGCATCATCGTCGAAACCGGCGAGGCCCGAGAGGTCCACCACTTTTGCTTGCTCACCGGATATGGCGCCGCCGCCGTGAACCCCTACGTCGCGATGGAAAGCATCGCTGACATGGTGGGCGATGGCACCTTGCCGGGCGTCACGAACCCCGACGAAGCCGTCGATAAATACATCAAGGCTATCAAGAAGGGCATGCTCAAGGTCATGAGCAAGATGGGCATCAGCACGCTGCAAAGCTACCGCGGCGCCCAGATATTCGAGTGCATCGGTCTAGAGCCCAACCTGGTGGAGCGATACTTCACCGGCACCGATAGTCGCATCTCCGGCATCGGCATCGACGTTCTCGCCACCGAGTGCGAGATGCGGTTCCGTAAGGCCTTTCCGATCAACACGCCGAAGCTACGGCTCGACGTCGGCGGCAACTACCACTTCCGCGTCCAGGGAGAACGACACCTCTGGAACCCACGCACTGTGGGGGCCCTGCAGCGGGCGGTACGGCTCAAGGACAAGAAGAGCTTCTCCGAGTACTCCTCCATCATCAACAACCAAACGAAGGGGCTCATCACCCTGCGTGGGATGTGGGAATTTACGGACGAAGGAACGTCCGTACCTCTGGACGAGGTAGAGCCCGCAACGGAAATCGTCAAACGCTTCGCAACCGGCGCCATGAGTTACGGATCCATCAGCGCTGAGGCTCACGAAAACCTCGCGATGGCGATGAACGCGATCGGTGGCAAGAGCAACACCGGCGAGGGCGGCGAAAAAGACGAGCGCTTCACGGACAACAGACGAAGCGCTATCAAACAGGTCGCCTCCGGACGGTTCGGCGTGACGACCCACTACATGGTCAACGCCGACGAGCTCCAAATCAAAGTCGCCCAAGGCGCCAAACCCGGCGAAGGCGGTCAGCTGCCGGGCCACAAGGTCGACTACATCATCGCGAAGACGCGCCACTCGACTCCGGGGGTGACGCTCATCTCGCCGCCGCCCCACCACGACATCTACTCGATCGAAGACCTCGCACAGCTCATCTTCGACCTGAAGATGGCCAACCCGAGGGCACGCATCAGCGTCAAACTGGTGTCCGAAGCGGGCGTGGGAACAGTGGCTGCAGGCGTGGCGAAAGCCCACGCCGATCTGATCCTGATCTCAGGCTACGACGGCGGCACGGGAGCCTCACCCCAGACCTCTATCAAACATGCGGGCGTCCCCTGGGAGCTCGGCCTGGCCGAAACCCACCAAGTCCTCGTCAAGAACGACTTGCGCAGCCGCGTCGTTGTGCAGACGGACGGGCAGATGCGCACCGGTAAAGATGTCGTCATGGCCACGATGCTCGGTGCCGAGGAGTACGGCTTCGCCACAGCTCCACTGATTGCCTCCGGCTGCGTCATGATGCGCAAGTGTCATCTCAACACCTGCCCCGTCGGCATCGCCACTCAGGACCCGGAGCTTCGCAAGAAGTTCGAAGGAAAGCCGGAGCACGTGATCAACTTCATGTTCTACGTCGCCGAGGAAGTACGGGAGATCATGGGCAAACTCGGTTTCCGCACGATCAGCGAGATGGTGGGCCGCGTTGACCGGCTCACCGCGCGAAAAGATCTCGACCACTGGAAAGCCCGTCACCTGGATTTCAGCGACGTCCTGCACCCCGCTGATCGCGCCGAAGGTGTCGGCGTCTTTAAGAGCCAGGCCCAGGACCACGGCGTTGACCGCTCGCTCGATGTGAAGCTCATCGCCAAGTGCAGCGAGGCTCTCGACAGCAAGAAGCCGGTATCCTTCACCATGCCGATTCGCAACGTCGACCGCACCGTCGGGACCCAGCTCGCCGGCGAATTGACCCGTCGCTACGGAGCCGAGGGACTCCCCGAGGACACCATCAAGATCCGCTTCGAAGGCACGGCCGGACAAAGCTTCGGCGCCTTCGTGGTCAACGGAATGTCCATCGAGCTTTCCGGTGATGCCAACGACTACGTCGGCAAGGGCATGTCCGGAGGCGTGACCGCCATCTTCCCACCTGCTGTGTCGTCCTTCAGCGCAGAAGAGAACGTCATCGTCGGGAACGTCGCTCTGTATGGCGCCACCGGCGGCCGATGTTTCTTCAACGGCATGGGCGGAGAGCGATTCTGTGTTCGAAATAGCGGTGCTACTGCCGTGGTCGAGGGCATCGGGGACCACGGCTGCGAATACATGACCGGCGGACGCGCCATCATCATCGGTCGCACCGGGCGCAACTTTGGTGCGGGCATGAGCGGCGGCATTGCCTTCGTTCTCGACGCCGAAGGCGACTTCAAACAGCGCTGCAATATGGAAATGGTTACGCTGGAGCGTCTCGATTCAGACGACGAAGTATTCCTCAAAAACCTCCTCCAGGAGCACGTAGATCGCACCACCAGTCCGAAAGCCAAAGCGTTGCTCGACGACTGGAGCACCACCAGCAATCAGTTCGTTAAAGTTTTCCCCTCCGAGTACCGGCGGGTGTTGAACGAAGCGAACCAGGCCAAAAAAGCGACCACGCCTTCTACGAGCGCCAGCGCTCCGGCACTGGGGCGCTAGTGCCAACACGAAAGCGGAGTCATCAAGTGGGTAAAATCACAGGTTTCATGGACTACGACCGCAAGGTCGCCGATCGCCGCGCCCCCGAGGAGCGCCTCAAGAGCTACAAAGAGTTTGAGCTTCCCGTTCTGCAGGAAGATCTCAAGACTCAGGGTGCTCGCTGCATGGACTGCGGCATTCCGTTCTGCAACACAGGCTGTCCGGTAGGCAACTTGATCCCAGACTGGAATGATCACGTCTATCGCGGAGACATGACGGCAGCGCTCGAATCTCTTGAGTCCACCAACAACTTCCCAGAGTTCACAGGTCGAGTGTGCCCAGCGCCTTGCGAGGCGTCGTGTGTGCTCAACATCGACAACAATCCCGTCAGCATCAAGCTGCTCGAGAAAAACATCATCGATATCGCCATCGAGACCGTAGGCCTCCCTCCTCGTCCGGCCGCAAGAAAGACCGGCAAGCGAGTGGCCATCATCGGTTCCGGCCCGGCGGGCATGGCGACCGCCCAACAGCTCGGGCGCGCCGGCCATGCAGTGACCCTATTCGAGCGAGACGATCGCATCGGCGGCTTGCTCCGCTACGGGATCCCAGATTTCAAGCTAAGCAAGTCTCTGATCGACAGCCGCATGGAACAAATGAAGGCGGAAGGCGTCGATTTTAGGACCTCCGTTCACGTCGGCGTCGATCTCAGCGTGGCTAGTCTGCAATCCGAATACGACGCGATCTGCCTAACCGGTGGCTCCCGCGCGCCTCGAGATCTTCAGATAAAAAACCGCGATGTCAACGGCATCCATTTCGCGATGGATTTTCTGACACAGCAAAACAAACGCAACGCCGGAGACACGGTGCCCAAAGAAGTCGCTATATTGGCGACGGACAAACACGTCATCGTCATTGGCGGCGGCGACACCGGCAGCGACTGCATCGGCACGTCGAATCGGCAGGGTGCCAAGAGCGTCACCAACCTTGAGATCATGCCCCGCCCCTCCGACGAGCGGGCCCCCCATGCGCCCTGGCCCCTGTGGCCGTTGCTGCTTCGCACGTCCTCATCTCACGAAGAAGGCGTTAATCGAGACTTCGCCGTGTCGGCAACCGCCGCCACCAGCCAGGACGGAAAAATTACCGATCTCGAATGTGTACGCATCAAGTTCGAGAACGGCAAGATCGAGAACGTCCCCGGCACTGAGTTCACCCTCAAAGCCGATCTCGTCTTGCTCGCCATGGGTTTCGTTCATCCGGAAAAGCCCGGCATGCTCGAAGAGCTCGGCGTCGAGCTGAACGGTCGCGGCAACGTCGTAGTGGACGAGAACTTCATGACCAGCGTTTCCGGTGTGTTCGCTGCCGGCGACATGCAGCGCGGTCAATCACTGATCGTCTGGGGAATCGCCGACGGTCGCAAGGCTGCCAAGGGCATCGACGAATACCTCACTAACAAGGTGTCCGAACTTGAGACACCGCGAGAAGCCGGCATCGTTCGCTGAGGCCTCTGGCTCTCTCTCAGCCGATTGGCGCTTGAGAACCACCACGCCAATGGTCTTAGCTAAGCCGTCCGCGTTTTTTTGTCCGGACGGCGTCAAAACAAACGGGGGCGACAACAGTGGGGGCATCCGCTTGAGCCCGACTGCAACAGAGACGGTCAACTACAATCCAGATGCGATTGTAGTTTTGATCTGCTCAACCAGTTGGTCGACTTCTTTGGACTTGTATGACCGGGGATCCACCGGCGGGTGAATCGTGACTTTCACACTCACGCCGCGATGCACCTCTCCCGAACCCGGCCGCAATACGAAGCGAGTGCCCGAGAGGGAGACAGGGAGGATCCGCGCCTTCGCCATGCGCGCGAGTTGAAATCCTCCACGCTTAAACGGTAGCAATTGCCCATCCTCGCTGCGGGTTCCCTCGGGTGCAATCCAGAGGCTGAGTCCGCTCCGCAACTTGGCACGCGCTTCCTTGATACTCTGTACCGCCGCACGCTGATTACCGCGGTCGATCTCTACGAAGCCCGAATAACGCATGGCATGGGACATCACAGGAATGTCGAAGAGCTCCTTCTTCGCCACCATCCGCAGGGGAATGCTCAAGGCGTCGAACAGCACTGGGATGTCGTAGTGCGACTGGTGGTTGCTCATGACAATATAGGATTCGCCGTCGGTGATATTCTCCCGACCGGCCACATCCAGGCGCAACTCGGCGCGCTTGCAGAAGGCCCGCCCCCAGCTCAGCAATCGGGCGTTGTGAACTCGAACGCTCGATGTCCCTAGATATTCATCCACCATGGTCGGAGCGCTGACCCGAACGGTCTGGACCGCCGCGTGACCTAATATCGCTAGAGAAATCATTCGGCGGACCTAAGCACGCGAGCCCGGCCGGGCCAAGGATCGCCACCGGAACCCAGCTACACAGACAAAATCCCCTGCATCCCCCGCTACTTTGGCCAGGTCAACGGGCCTTCTCGCGACCGATCGGCAGGAATTTACCCGAGGGGGAGGCGTCGGCCAGCACAGAAGCCTGCCGCTCCGATGCTCTCTAGGCGGTCTTCTGCTGTCTGCAGACTCGGGCCCAAGGCGTCCGTGTCTCAGCCGTGGTCGCAAGGCGCCAGCCGGCGAAGCTCGGATCGACCTATCAAGTTATAGAAATCGCACCACGGACTGGCCGAATGGCTTTCTCCTCCGCTACTGTTCTGTTTTCGATACTTATGGGCTCTCAGGGGAGTCGCCCACGGCAGGAAGAACATGAACGTCCAGTGCTCCAATTGTCCGGCCAAGTACGCCATCAGCGACGCCAAGATAAAGGGTCGCAAAGTCAAAATCACCTGCAAGAAGTGCAACACCCCGATCATCGTCGACGGGACCAGAGTGTCGGACGGCGACGAAGCGCCTGCCCCAGTTCGGAAAGCCCGAGCGATCAAACAGACCGTGGTCGGTGGTTTCGTGGCGCCCCACGGGGCCGCCCCTTCTCCCCCCACTAGCCCCGAAGCTGCCGCACCAGCTCCGAGCCCCGAGCCTGCCGC
>JABSRN010000118.1 GCA_013214025.1 Polyangiaceae bacterium | reverse complement strand
GGAAATGAGCACGCCCGGTGGGATGAGGGGGGGCCGGAAGGAATCGACCATGCGGAGATACTCAGGCACTGCCAATCGAAAGAGGCAGAGCCCGCTACGGCTCAGCTACCGCCGGTTTCTTCCGGGCTCTACTCTACGTCCGCCCACGCACCGTCGGCAATCAATCCGATACAGACCTGCCACTAACGGCCACTCAACCGCCGGCAATCGCAGAGCAATCATGCGATCTGCACGCCCCTGGCGATTGCCCATCTGATTGCCCATCGATTGCCCATTTGCAGTCAGGCAACGCCGACGACGTTCCGCCCGCCAACACGCAAGCTCCGGAGAAGCTTGCGTTATCTTTAGCGCCCTCGGCAAGAGTCGAACTTGCGACCAATGGATTAGGAATCCACTGCTCTATCCACTGAGCTACGAGGGCTGAACGATCGTTTATCGTTGCTAATTCAAAGGCTTCCGTGCGTCCAGTTCAGCGTGCATTGTCGCGCTTTTGAGTGCTGAGCGTACTCCCGTTCGGGCTACGTCCAGCCGGCCTGCTGCATCTAGACTGCTGAGTGGGCGAAGTGCGACCGTCAATTGGGGGAACGCGGGGCGTGAACGCGAGCGGGGCTAGGCGAAGCTGACGAGTTGACGAGTTGACGGTAGTATCCCCTGGGCTCCGCCTCTCCACGAACCCGATGCCCGATGCCCGATAGCCAGTTGCTCTCCTACCGCGTCAGCATGCTGCGCGAAAACTTAGCCGCGGAGACGTCCCTTCCTCCGGCTCAATGCCAGGCCGTACTCGCCCTCATCGATCCCGAATACATCCAGACCTTGGAACGACTATCCAAGGACGCCTGGGTGTCCGCTGCCACTACGGCTCACGTTGGGGAGGCCCTCTACAAAGAGCTCAGCCCGGAACAATACATGGCGTTCTGGCGGAAGATGGTTCAGCGCATGACCGGGCTGCCGCGGTTTGACGCCGTGGCGACGACTCTCATTCGCAAATTCACGACGCCGAGGATGATGGCGAAGGCAATTCCCCAAGGCGTGAATTTGGTCACGCGCAATCAAGGCGTGTTCACCGTCGAGAGCTTTGACAATCATGCGATCTTGACGATTGCCGGCGTTCCTGCCGTCAGTCGAACCCACTGCGTGATCGTATCCCAGGAGGCCGCGTACGGGGGCGTCGTCGGCCTCGTTCAACCCCACGGAATTTCGGTCACCGCCGATCTCAGCGACGCCGAATCCGGTATCGTCCGACACAAGATCTGTTGAACCAGAGAAAGTCAACGCGCCTAAGCATTCGCGGGAGTCGTACTCATCGAAGAAGGTTGAGGAGTCTGATGCGGTGCTCCGGCGACGCCGTTGGACTTGCAGGGAATATTTATAGGGAAGATATTCTTCCCTAACGCGCGGTGTCGAACGCAGCAGCTGACGCTTTCGGTCGACGGATCATATCGTTGATTCGCGAGACTGAACTTTGCGTATGGGGCCTCTGCTCAGCAATTTTTCGAGTCAAATCGTAGCTTCCAAAGTACGCGCTTGCACATTCGTGGAGACCGACTCTGCATTCGAAATGGTTGGCAGCTACATCGTTTCGCCGATCACCGCAGAGGTGGCGAGTCCGTTGCTAATCCGATAGGCTGGTTCCAACATCAGCCGAGTGACGTGGTTCCCCTCTACCCGCGACACACTGTGCTGCCATCGCTGAGCGGTTTTTTCCGCTTGGCGCGGTCGCTCAACAGGCTTTCGACGTACACCTTTCCTCGGGCGGCAAACCGGAGCTAAGAAATGACCACGTCCCCCAGTCCGATCCGCCTTGCGAAGGGCGTCACGCTGCACCAACGTGATTTGGCTATTGCGCTACTGATCGCCGTCACCAACGCTTGGGCGTGCGGCCCGACCGACTCTGTTGCGCCGATATCTGGCGAAACCACGCAGTACTCTGAGGGTGAGCCCTCCGCTGGGGGCCTTGGCGGCACTAGTGGGGGAGTCACCGGCAACCTCTCTGTTGGCGGAACGGGCAACCTCTCTGTTGGCGGAACGGGCAACCTCTCTGTTGGCGGAAGCGGCACCGTTGCTGTGGGAGGAACGGGAAATCTTCCGACCGGAGGCTCAGGAGGCTCAGGAGGCTCAGGAGGCTCAGGAGGCTCAGGAGGGACGATCTCCGTACCCCGGGTTTGTGACATGACGGGCACGTGGGCGTTTCACTCCGTGGCGCACCCTTTGCCGGACTCCAATCTATCGTCTGCGATTCAGTACTCGTCCAGTTGGGTTTATTACGAATTCACCCAGTCGGGCGATTCTTTCGAGGTCACTAAATCCATGAACTGCGGCGCGGAGTCTGGCATTCCGGAACGGTTAAAGAGCGCCATGGTGACCTTCAGTGACGCGACCCTCGACGCCATCTTGGCGGAAACCATGAACTCCCAGATCGGCAGAACCGGCACCTTCGCGGACGATGGTGCAGGCGGCTGCGAGTTCTCCTTAGAAAAGTGGTACTCGGTGACGTCGCTGCCCGCATCCCTCGCGAGTGACGCGCAGGCCGATCCAGGTTTCGTTCTACCGCTGGACATGTCCGGTCATGTCAGTGATGCGCTCGATTGGGATAACGACGGCACTCCGGGCATCGCCTACATCACCGAGGGTTTGGTCAGTGGTATCCGCCACGCGATTGAGCTGTCATGGAATTCGTTCCGCAGTCACGACGAATACGATCACGTCCCGGGCCAGAATTCTTCAGACTTCGACGTTCGCATGGACATGGACATCGCTGAGTACGTGACCTCTGCGACAAAAGAAGCGCTGAAAGCGGGCGCGATCATGCAGCCCAATTCCGACAACTCTGCCAGATTCAAACGACTCCCAGCTTCTAGCGTTGGGTCCACAGACGCCGGCACCTGCGCGAACATCGCGGGTGACATGCCTCATAACTACGACTCGTTGTAGGTCGCCCCTCCCGCCCTGTGAGGTGAGTTGGGGTTTAGCGTCCACGCTGTCACCTCGAAATTTACGCCGCGAGTTCATTCAGGGCCCGCGTCGGCCCCCTCCGAACTATCGAACCATGAAGATCAATCATTCCAATTGTCCCATCAACCCTTCGAACTCTGGCCTATTGTTTGGCCTGTTCGCGTTACTTCATCTCACGACCGCTCACGCTTCGCCTGTATTTGAGCAATTCGGCGATGCCATTGGCACTGCTGGCTTCAGCGCCGGGTACTCGACCCCGGGCGCCGCCTCCACTTACTTCAACCCGGCCATGCTTCCCCGGCTACGGCACGGAGAGGTCGGGGGGGGCGTGCTGGTGATCAAACAACGGATCGCGGTTGAGCTAGGCGCGAGAGTCGCTCAGAATGACGTCGAGTGGTCCGTGCTGACCGCGAAGCCAGGTCCGGGGCAGACCCATACGGATGCGCCCAATTACAGCGCGAGTCTCGGCACCATACCAACGGCGATCCTCAGAGAAGGTTGTTCCTCGGGTGCCGAGTCAGCAACGCCGGTGCAGGACACGCCGTTAGTATGTAACGGTGGCGGTCGTCCACCGATGCCGCGTCAGGGGGCGGGGACGGGCGATCGCACCTTAGTGTACACACCGGTGGGCCTGGTCGTCCCGCTTATCGACGACGACCTAGTGTTTGGATTCTACGGAATCATGTCGACCGACGACTTTAACCTCCAGGGAACCCACGTCGACGAGTACGAACAGTTCTTTACGAACAGCCTGCACCCGGAGCTCTACGGCGACCGCATGACGGCTCAGGCGATTTCCTTCGGATTCGCTAGTCAACTCGGAGACATGTTTTCCTTCGGGCTCAGCTTCAGCCTTGACGTGCAAAGCCAAGCTACCGCCAATTCTTTCATCATCGACGGAGCCAACCAAGACGAGGGCCTGGTGCTGTCCACCAACGTTGATACCAAGACGGGCATGTCGCCTCACTTCGGCGTCACATTCACTCCCAGCGACACTTTCGCCCTCAGCGCGGTGGTGCACTCCTCGACGTCCTTCGGCTTACAGACTGAGATCCTAAACGATACCTCCGACGGTGAGCGCACGCCGGTGAGTCGCAGCCAGGCGAATGACTGGATGCCGACGCGTTGGGAATTCGGCGCGGACTGGGGTGGGGATGAAGGGATCGGCGTCCGCGCGGGGCTCAAGTGGTCCAAGTGGTCCCAGTACGTGGATCGTCAGGGCGTTACTCCATCCGGTGCATACATTTGGGCGAACACTGTGACGCCGACCGTGGGCCTACGCTACGGGACCCTGTACACGACCTATTTTTCGGACCTTCGATACGTAAAGTCGCCTGTCCCGGAGCAGACGGGTCGCACCAACTACGTCGACAACGATCGGGTGGACATGGTCGGCGGCATGGCTCACTCCTTCGACATCGGCGGATTGTTGTTCCGGGCCGCAGCGAACGTCCGGGGGACAGTTTTTTATCGCCGGACGAACACCAAAATCGTGCAGGAAACAGCGGACCCCGGTGTTGTGGATGAGACCTTGGTCATCGATGAGTTCCCGGATGGTGCAGCCAGCACGGCCCGAGGCAGCCCCTTGTTGCCCGAGTCGAACGGTCTGCAGACCAACAACCCGGGTTTTCCGTCCTTTGCCAGTACTGGAATTCTGGCCGGTGGCGGCCTGAGTCTCGCGTTGTTGTTTTAAGCTGCCGGACCGTCGCTGATCGCGTGCTGGGGGCCTTGTTACCCCCAACCGTTGGCAGCGTGCGCCAGGCGTATTATCTAAGCACGGGTGTCGTCCACGAAGCTCCGAGTCGCGTCCGTCGGCGTCGGCCTGGGTCTGCGCTGGGAGTTCCTCGAACAATTCGCGGAGCAGCAGCCGCTGTTACCCTTCATCGAAGTCTCGCCGGAGAACTACATGGGTCGTGGCGGTCGTTTTCCAGAGTTGTTGGAGCAAATCGGCGACCGTCTCCCCATCTTGACTCACGGCTTGAGTCTGGGCCTGGGCGCAACAGAGGACGCCGATAGTTCACACCTCCAGGCCGTGCGCGCAGAACTGGGCCGCCTAGATCCCGCGCACCATTCCGAGCACCTCTGTTTTAGCCGATCTGGCGATACATTTTTGCACGAGCTACTACCCATCCCCTTCGACGAATTGACTGTAGATCGAGTCAGCGATCGTCTCCGCTCCTACACGGACCTTTTCCAACGCCCCGTCGCAATGGAAAACATTTCTTATTATGCTTGTGGCGGCGTCAACACGATGCCGGAAGCTGAATTCATTCATCGTGTACTGGACAAGAGTGGCGCCGGTTTGCTGTTGGACGTCAACAACGTCTACGTGAACAGCTTGAATTACGGCTTCGACGCCGAATCATTCATCCGCTCATTGCCTTTGAGTCGCGTACTGCAAATTCACGTCGCCGGTCACACTCGTTTCGAGCCGGACTGGGTTGTCGACAACCACGGGGCGGCGGTGTGCGATCCCGTGCTCGATTTACTGGCCCTCACATTGGCAGAAACGGGGCCCGTCCCGGTATTGCTCGAGCGGGACAACAATATTCCGCCCCTCGACGTGCTGCTAGCGGAGACAGCCTCGCTGCAGAAATTGTACGACCGCGTGTTGGGCGACCACGTGCTGGGCGAGGGAGCCCCGAGCTGATGTATCGAGTCATCGAACAATGTTTCGAGCAGTTGCTGCTCGATGCCGAACCCCCCTTCGAGAGCGCCGAAGAGCTATCGCGCTGGTTGGTAGCTAGGTCGGTGCCGCCGGCAGGCCGCGTTGCCCTCGAAGACCAAGGGCCGCAAGCGCTGCTCCGATACCGACAGCTGGCTCGTCAGACGCTGAGTGGAGCTGTGCAAAGAATATTGCCGCGTGCCACGGCTCGGCTGGGGGATGACTTCGAACCGGAATTTGGGGCTGTACTGGAGAGATATCCTCCGTCCACTGCGTTCTTGAGGGATGTTGCCGGAGATTTCGTTCGCCACGCAGAAGGCGGCTGGTCGGTGGCATCCACGTCCCGTGTTCCCAACTACATCGCAGAGCTCGCTCGCTACGAACTTACGCACATTGAACTCAGTGGCGAGCAGGACGGCTCGCCGGCCATCGTGAGCCAGGAGCTCGCGCTGGAGCGAGGGGTAGTGTTTGCGCGCGCTGTCCGCTTGCTGCATTTCGATCACGCCATTCACGAACTCAGCGACGACATCGACGACCACTCGGCTCCCGAACACCGTCCGACCACATTGCTCGTCTATCGCGATCCTAAGCATGAGATCCGCTACCTCTCCGTCAGCCCGCTGGTGGCGAGCCTCGTCGCACTACTGCGCGAGGGAGTGGCGCTCGAGTCTGCGCTTAAGCAAGCCTTCGAAAAGCACGAGCAGCTAAGAACTGCCGAAAACCTACAGCACACGGCTGGCTTACTCGCGGACTTCGCCGAACGCGGCATTATCGTTGGCTCAGCGTAACTTCCGTCGCGAGTTGTCAGGGAGCGCGACGCTGAATTTCGTCGTGTGCCTTAGTCCGTTGGCCCTCCCGTGACGCAGAAGTGTCGTTGGGCACGATTAGCGACCAACCACGTCGACAATAACGCCCAGCTTGCCCCAGTGGGCGAACCAGTCGCCCACCTTGCCGGGAATGTCCTTCGCCTCGCTAGGTACGTCCTTGCCGGCCAGGCCGCAGGCGGGCACGAGCGCGTCACCGTTCATTAGGTGACCCAACAGCGCGAACGCCCCGCGGCTTTGCTCGGCGTAGTTCAAGTTCCGCTGCCTATCGCGATATAGCAACATGTAAGCGTTTTGTCGTTTCGGTAGCGGCACGTCCGGCGCTTTGCCGCCGTCATCAACGATAGCGGCCGAGCGCTTCAGTTGCCTTCGAAGCGGCGCCACGGAAAATCGCGTCTTGAGCAACGTCGCCGCTGGGGCAAACATCACTTGAGCGGTCTCCCAGTCGGCTTCGGTCATGGCGCCGAGGCGATCTGCATCCAAGGACCGGGTGGTGTCGAGCGCGTCGAATACATCGACGTAGGCCCATTCGAGCCGCGCCATATCCACGCATAGGCTGTGGTGGGGCAGATACGTTGCTTGCTCGATGTGCCCAGGGAGCGCGGCACCGAGATCGCGCAAGGTGAAGCTGCCAGGAGAGTGAGCGCCGAGATAGCCTTGCACGAGGCGTTCCCAGTCCTTCTGACCGAGTATGCCCGACAAGCCTGGAAAGTCGTCGAGCAGGGCCCCCGTATGACGAAGCCAGTACTGTTCGCGATAAATCTCAAGGGTTTCCACCGGGAGCAGCCCGTCGTTGCCCGTCAACACTCGCTCGCTCTCGGCGACAAAGTCGTCGGTCTTGGCGAGATCGCGGTCGTGCTGCAGACGTTCGACCATCCACGTTTGCAATTCTCGTAGGCTGGGGTTTTTCCCAACCTCCGCTTGGGCCCGCTGCTGCCGGGACGTCATGCGGAGACTCCGTGGTCGGCACCGGCGCTCTCGCGAGGGCCGCCTTGAACCCAGCCGTGACCATCCAGCGTCACGCCGGCTCGTTCAGGAATCAACGACAGCGCCTTGGCTGTGGCCATTCGCTGGCTCTCGCTCTTACCGGCTCGACGGCGCAGCGCGTCGTCTCGAATCTGAGAAATCCGTACAACTTCGGAGGCGACAGTGTCGTAGCCTGGGATCTCATCGTCCCATTCCAGCAGCGTCGACACGGCTCCGCTCAGTTCGACAGTGGTGCGATACAGATCCAACACGGGATCGATGGGCGCGCCTCCGTGAGTGTCGATGATATGGGTGCCGCGGTTGGTATGCCCAGCCATGTGGATCTGAAATATTCGCTCGTGGGGCACAGAGCGTACGAAGTCGAAGGCATCGAATCCGTGGTTGTAGGCGGAGACATATACATTATTCACATCGAACATCAGGCCCACTTGAGCGCGTTCCACCACTTCGGACACAAATTGCCATTCGGTCATCGTGTTGTGGCGATAGTCGAGGTAGCTCGATGTGTTCTCCAGCGCGAAGGGGACTTCCAGGTAGTCCTGTATGCGGTGCGCGCGTTCGGCAACGAGGGAGACCACCTCTTCGGTGAAGGGTAGGGGCAATAAATCGTGCAGGTGCGCGCCGCCGACGCCGCACCAACAAAAATGGTCACTGATCCATGCGGGTTTCACCCGGCGTACCAATTCCTTGAGGCGCTTGAGGTAGTCCTCGTTGAGTTCGTCGGCTCCGCCGATGTTCAGGGATACGCCGTGTAAGATCAGCGGGTACTTTTCGCTGATGCGGTCCAGGTGGTAGAGGGGCTTTCCGCCATCCACCAAAAAATTTTCGCTGATGGCTTCAAAGAACGCCATCTCGGGATTGTGTTCGAGGATGTGAGCGTAGTGGGGGACGCGCAGCCCCATGCCCACCCCGAGATCGGGCACGATCCTCTTCGTGTTTTCCATGGGCGCAACCTACCTCATCGGCTAGCGAGAGCTGCGAGAAATCCCCACGGCGCTGAGCCGAATGTCTCGCTACCTAGGCGCGAGCTATCAGCTCGGTTTCATCCAGCTGACAGAAAAGCACGGCTCGCAGAAAGACCAGCGGCTTGGGAAGCTAGGCGACGCTCAACGGCGCCGGCACTTCACTCTGTCGCAGTCGTTGGGACGCCCACGTCTTGGCTTCGTCTCGGGTAGCGAACACATCACAAGGGCAAGGCAGGGGAGTCAGCATGCGCATCGCGGTAACGGCCATGCGCATCCACGGTGATGAAAAAACGAACGAGGTGCCAACGTTGTAGGTCTGAATGACGTCGTCATTGGCGTTGCGCCAAGCGTCCATCACCTTGCGCTGTCGAGCGCTCGGACGTTCGGCTTCGGTTGCGTCGATCACCAGGGCGAAGGGCTCGCGGCGGGCGTACATGTCTTCGAGCACAAGCAAGTAATCTTGGTACTGCTCGTCGGAGGGGGATCCGTGATGGCTCACCACGACCATGGGAAATGAGCTGTCGTCGACATCTATTCCGGGGGCGCCTTGGGTAAGCGAGGTGTGTGCGGGCGAGGTGTGTGCAGGCATAGCGGTCCTTGAAGGGTTCTGTGCGGGCATCGTGATATCGCGTTCTCAGGGGGAGTTGTCAGGTCCCCGGCTGCGTCGTTATCGAGCTGTACAAAGCCTAGCATCGATGTTTTAGCTGTGGGTATCGCTTTCGAAACAGCCCGTTGCCTAAGCTAATTGCGTGCCAAAGCTGTAGGTGCGTTGCGCGATGCCGGAATAAATGCGTCGGCCGGATGAATTGCGGTGTGCTTAGCCCCCAATGTATTGGCCGGACTTAGGCTAAATCCAAGCTCGCTAAAGCATGAAATTGCTAAAAAAATTAGCCGTTCCCTTCCCGCTTGGATTCGAACTGCGTACATAACGCGCACTAATATGAACGCCGCTCATGTCTGTGTAATCGGCCTTATTGGCTTGGTTCTTGGTTACTTTTTCTACTCTCGCTACATCGCTTTTTCTGTATTCGGCCTGGAAGAAAACGAGCCAGTACCGTCCAAAGAGCTAGAAGATGGCGTCGATTTCGTACCCACCGCACGCCCGGTGTTGTTCGGTCATCACTACGCCTCCATCGCAGGTGCGGCTCCAATTATCGGGCCTGCCATTGCCGTAGTGTGGGGGTGGGCGCCGGCGTTGATCTGGGTAGTCGTCGGCAGTGTGTTCATGGGCGCAGTGCACGATTTTTCAACCCTCGTCATCTCTGTTCGCAACAAGGGCCAAAGCATCGGGCAAATATCCGCCAAGGTTATCGGCCCTCGCACGGCGACGTTGTTTCTGCTGGTGATCTTTTGCCTGGTGATGTTGGTCATCGCGGTTTTCGCGAAAGCCATTGCTGGGCTCTTCGTCAAGTTCCCGGGCACCGTGTTGCCAATCAACTTCGAGATCATCGTCGCGTTGGGCATCGGTTGGATTTGCTATAAGCGCGGCGGCAAGTTGCTGTGGCCGAGCATCGCCGCACTGCTAGCTCTGTACGGCATGATCTTCGTCGGGGTGGAGAACCCGCTCAGCCTGGGCAGTATTGTGGGCGACGAGAACCAGTCCATCGCCTGGGTGGTGCTTCTACTGATCTATTCGTTCATCGCCAGCGTGTTGCCGGTTTGGATCCTGCTGCAGCCTCGCGACTACATCAACAGCCACCAACTATTCGTAGGGCTGGCGGCACTCATTCTCGGAATCCTGGTGGCGCAACCTGAGTTCTCAGCCCCGGCCTTCGCCGATCCCCCGAGCGACGCGCCTCCTATCCTGCCGTTCCTGTTCGTGACTATCGCGTGCGGTGCCATTAGCGGGTTTCACGGACTGGTTTCCTCCGGCACTACCAGCAAACAGATTGCGTGCGCGACCGATTGTCGTCCTATCGGTTACGGAGCCATGCTCGGCGAGGGACTGCTCGCGCTGATCGCGACTCTAGCGGTGAGTGCAGGGCTCGCTGACTGGGCCGCTCATTACGATACGTTCGCGCACGCAGCCAAAGGCAGTATCGGCGCCTTTGTAGAGGGAGCGGCGATGTTCCTCGGTGCTCTCGGTATGCCGACTGCCCCCGCGCAGGTCGTTATTGCCGTGATGGTCATCTCCTTTGCGGCGACCAGTCTCGACACCGGCGTGCGTATCCAGCGCTACATTCTCCAAGAGCTCGGCGAGCGATACTCCATTCCTGGCCTGTCCAATCGCTACGTCGCAGGCATCGTCGCTGTGGTGATGCCGCTCGGCCTGTGTCTCGGCGGACAGGAGCGTGCCTTGTGGCCGCTTTTTGGCGTGACCAATCAACTGCTGGCGGGTTTGAGTCTTATCGTGGTTACGCTCTGGCTCAAACAGTCGGGTCGGCGCTACTTGCCGGTTGCGATTCCGATGGTGCTGGTTCTGGTTATCACCACTACAGCGCTGGTGTCGAAGCTCGCTCAGTACCTGGAGAACGGCCAGCACTTCTTGCTCGGGGTGGGGACGTTGATTCTCGCGTTGCAGTTCTGGGTCATTCTGGAAGCTCTGATGGCGGCTCGTCGCGGGGGACCGGTTGGCGAGACTGTAACTTCGTGAACCGTGACTTCGCGACAGGGGGCGCGATGTTTCTCGCCTCGCTGCTACTCATCGCTTGTGCGCAAAGCACTGCCGGCTCGTCCAAGGAGGAAGCCGCCACCGCCACCAGTCAGCGGGGGCCTGAGCCCGGGGCAACATTGTCATCGGCGGCTTCGGGTGCCACGGGTTCTGCCGCGCCTCCCTCCAGCTCCTCAGAATCTGTCCCTTTCGTTGCTCCCTTCGGCTCCCCCTGGGATTCACGCGATTCTTGTCTAGCTCACGTCAACGCCCAACAAAGGCTCCCGCGCGCTGCCAAGACCGCACGCATCGCGTCGTGGAACATTCGGTGGTTTCCCGATGGCGCACCAGGTAATAACAACCGGCGCGCGCGCCCTACGGATTTGCTTTGGTTGGCTTGTGCCATCATCTGGACAGATCTGGACGTATTGGCGCTCCAAGAAATCAAGGGCTCGGACCATGCGGTGGAGGCAGTGGCCGAACTACTCCGGCACCTAGAGACCCTGAGCGGCGACGAGTGGCGTGTGGAGCTCGACAGCTGTCCGGCGCGCGGACGCCAACACGTCGGTCTGCTCGTCCGTGTGCCTCGCGTTCAGATGACGCACCAACAAAATGTCGGAAGCCTCAATCCTCATGGCGGGGATTGCACCAAACAACTCCGCCCCGGCTTTGGTGCTTACTTAAAGTTCCCCGGCGGGCTCGACTTGCACCTGGTGTCCGTGCATTTCAAGAGCGGCCCGGACCATCGCTCTTACGATCTACGTAAGCGCTCGTTGGAGGCCGTGCCCGAAGCGTGCGCAGAGTTGCAGGATCGCGCAACGGATTTGGATACGTTGGTCATCGGCGATTTTAACACCATGGGTTGTCGCAAGTGTCGCCCCACGCGCACCATGCCCCAGGAGCTCGTCGAGTTTGAGCTGCGGGCGAGCCAACTGAGCGTACCGTTTCGGCGATTGCCATCGGCGCCCGCGTGTTCGGAGTATTACCGCGGGCACCCGGGGTTGCTCGATTTGGCGTGGCTGACCGAGAGCACTCAGGAGAAAGTTCGGCAGGTTCAGATTTCGGGCTATTGCGCGGAGTTAGGCTGCGAGAAGGTTCCGCGGGATAAACTGCCTGTCGCGTACACTCAGCTGAGTGACCATTGCCCGCTCATCGTCGATTTGGAAGATACAGATCGCGACTAGTGCGGGCCTCAGAAACACGGAAGGTCATTCGAGAGAACTGCTCACTCGGGGTGAGAGCCGTTCTCTCGACGAAATAGGGACAACGCTGTTTCTGCTGCAGGATCTTATGGTCGCGATTCCCTTCAAGTGAAGTGAATCGCGCACTAACGCCGCATAAAAGGTGGCAATTTGACCCCATCGGGATAGGCTCCGCGCGCTTGGCGTCCCTCTCGGTATGCCGCGTCTAACTTCAGGAATCCCATGAGCGAATCCACAGTGTCTTCTCCTCCCTTGTCCACCGAGGACGCCGCCCTCACCGAAAAAGATCCGCCCCGCGACATGGCGTGGTCCGAGGTGCCCCACATCGCCGCAAGCGGCGTTTGCATGGGCACGGCCGACATCGTCCCCGGCGTCTCCGGCGGGACAATGGCCGTTGCCCTAGGGATCTATCACCGGCTGCTAGCGGCTATCGCTTCGTTCAACGTGGACGCCATCCACGCGATACTACGGTTCAAGATCGCCGACGCGATGCAGATCGTTCACTGGCGTTTCCTCTGCACGCTGTTTGCCGGCATGGTGGTCGCCTTCGGCATCATGCTGAAAATCGTAAAATTGCCCGTGCTCATCCAAGAAGAGCCACGCTTGGTTTACGCCGTCTTCTTCGGCTTGGTCCTAGGATCAGCGGCCATCCTCGGCAGGCGGATCCCGTGGACTCCAGCACGCATCGGTTCTCTCGTGGGCGGCGCGGTGCTCGGTTTCATCGTTGTGAACCTGGTGCCGGTCGACACCCCGACCCATCCCGCCTTTATATTTTTCTGCGGGCTGATTGCCATCAGCGCAATGATCCTACCGGGCATCAGCGGCTCCTTCATCCTGCTCATTCTCGGCAAGTACGCGTACATCTTGGGCGCGCTGAGCGACAAGAACCTGGCGGTCATCTTGCCCTTCGTTCTGGGCTGCGCCATCGGCATCACGTCGATGTCTCGCTTTCTCAGCTACCTGCTCACTCGCTGGGAACACACCATTACGGCAGGCCTGGTCGGCTTGCTGTTGGGCAGCCTGTGGCGCCTCTGGCCGTACCAAAACCTAGAGACCATCATCGTCCGTAAAAAGCCGCGCGTCATCTCCTTCGAAAACTACTGGCCCGAGAGCTTCGAGATGCCAGTACTAGCCCTGCTAGTGACCGGTATCATCGCCGTCTTCGCCATCGAATTCGCAGCGTCTCGTAGAACCGTCGAATCGTAAAGTCGTCCGCGAGCGGGCGCGTCTCGCCTTCGTCTCGCCTTCGGCGAGTCCGGTGTACGAGCCACGCTCACCGCTACTCGTTTCACCCCCTCAGGGCTCATGATTGATCACAAGTTTCGAGCTTGAGCATGTCCAAGTAGAAGGCTTCGCCAGTCGCGAGTCTCTGGCTCTACCGGAGTTTTCACCGTAGCGGGCCGGCCGTCTCTAAGAGCACGCTCGAGGACACGGGCACAGGAGCGATTGTGGTGGAAGTCTACTGGGGCGATGAAGTCATTCAGCTTCGGGAGTTCGCGCCCTTCGCTGACTTCACGATTGGTGACGGCTCGGATTCGAAACACCCACCGGATGTTGTCGTGCCGTCGGCGTGATGAAGGGGCTGCTGGAACTAGTCGACTTACTGCCTCTAATCGTCGTCATGCGCAGGAAGGCGACACCGAGCAGCGCTTCAGCCACACGGAAGCCATGCAGGACGCGGTGACCTTCGGCGCCATCGGTGTCATGTCGTCGATGGTCGCCTCTATGGGCTTGGTCGATCCCTTCGGCGTGGACATACCTCCGGGAGCCGAGGCCCTTACCACGGCCGGGGGGCTTTTCGCTGACGAGTTCGGCAATTCTCAGGGGTCGGGTATCGGTCTGAGCGGAATAGGCAACGGAAACGGCTTTGACGGGAACACCACATCGCTCGGCAGCATCTCGGCCTTTGGTAACTGTGAGGGCCCGACCTGTGGAGTGAACGGGACGGGGCGGGGGATCGGACGGGGTGGGCGCTTGGACGGGCACAAGACTCGCCTCGAGCCCCCGCGGGTTGCCACGACCAAGACGAGCGGTGGCTTGGTATCTTCCGTGACCCAGCGCGTGGTGCGCCAAAACTTCGGCCGTTTCCGGGGTTGTTACGAGGCCGGTCTAAAGCGCAACCCGTCATTGGCCGGTCGGGTCACCACGCGCTTTGTCATCGGCCGCAGTGGCGCCGTGATGAACGTAGCTCGGGGGCCGTCGGACTTGCCCGATCCGAAGGTGGTCAACTGCGTGGTGCAGGCCTACCGGCACCTGTCCTTCCCGGCCCCAGAAAACGGCATTGTGACGGTCTCGTACCCCATCTCCTTTAGCGGCGGCTGATGCTCGCCAAACGCCACGGCTTGGTGTAAATCTCTCGCGGTCTAGCCCCAAAAACGGGGTTGGAGGAGGAGCGAGAGTGGCGACCAAGTACTGGCTGATTAAGAGCGAACCCAGCAGCTACAGCTGGACGAAATTCGTCAAAGACGGAAGCACCTACTGGGACGGCGTTCGTAACTACGAGGCTCGCAATAATTTGCGCCTGATGAAGAGCGGTGACCTCGCACTTTTTTATCACTCAGTAAAAGAGAAGGCCATCGTCGGCATTGCCAAGGTGACCGCCGAACATCGCCCGGATCCCACCGCCAAAGACGGCGACTGGTCCGTCGTCGATTTCGCTCCCATCAAAGAGATGGTGGAGCCCGTTACTCTTGGAGACATCAAGGGTGACGGCGGCTTCGAGGAATTCGCGTTGATTCGCAAGTCACGGTTGAGTGTAGTTCCGGCGTCAGCGGTACACTTCAAGCGCGTCCTGAAGATGGGAAAAACAAAACTATGAGCCAATCCAAGACTTTGTCCGCCGCTCAATCGGCGAATCAAACATCCAAGAACGCATTCTGGTTGGGTGCGGCGTCAGCCATCTCACTTCTTGTCGCCCCGGCAGTGGCTCAAGCCAAACCGATGACCCCAGAGATACAGGCGATCGTGGACACTTTTCCCGCCTTCCTTCGTTTCGATATTTTCGGTATCGAGGCGTGGCAATTTATGTCCCTGGGCGTGCTGCTGCTCGCTGGCCTGATTACCCGGAAGATCATCGTTGTCGTTGTCATCAGTCGTGTGCAAAAGCTGATCGCGAAATTTGGTCGCAACTGGGCGGATGCCCTCGCCGATGTGTTCGCATCTCCCGGTGCGACCCTCGCAATGGCCGCGTTGACTCGCGTCTGTTATCCGCGGCTAGGGTTGCCCGACGGCGCAGACGCCAGCATGGCCGTATTCGTTCGGCTTCTGTTCACCGTCTCCATCGTTTGGGCGATCTACCGCTTGGTGGACTTGCTTGGCGCCTACCTGATGATGCAGGCAGAGAAGACTGAGAGCAAGCTAGACGACCAGCTGGTACCCCTGGTCCAAAAGACGCTCAAGTTCATTGTCATTCTCGCTGGCGGCCTGTTCGTGCTGCAAAACATGAACGTCGATGTCGGCTCGCTGATCGCTGGCCTCGGTATCGGTGGGCTGGCCTTCGCTTTGGCTGCGAAGGACACCATAGCTAACCTCTTTGGCAGTGTGATGATCTTCCTCGACCGTCCGTTTCAAATCGGCGACTGGGTACTGGTCGGCGATACAGAAGGCGTCGTGGAAGAGGTGGGGTTTCGTTCCACCCGCATCCGTACTTTCTACAATTCGCTTATTACGGTTCCGAACGCCGTATTTACGG
The DNA here is from genome assembly GCA_013214025.1 of Polyangiaceae bacterium. GTDB lineage: Bacteria > Myxococcota_A > Polyangia > Polyangiales > Polyangiaceae > JABSRN01. Next base: position 1,197 of record JABSRN010000118.1, on the reverse strand, counting down.
AGTCCCGGATCGATAACTTTGGTGAGCGGGAGTACCGGCGCACGTCCACCACGCTGGGGCTCACCTACGATACGACGCCTGAGCAGATGCAGGCGTTTGTCGAAGGTGTTCGTGCCGTTATCTTGGCGAACCCCTACAGCCGAAAGGACTACTTCGAAGTCCATATGTCCGGCTTCGGATCCCATTCGCTGGACGTGATGCTCTACTTCTTCTTCAAGGTCCCGTCCTGGACCGTGGAGCTAGAGCAACGGCACGCCATCTATCTCGAGATCATGCGCCTCGCGAAAGACCTCGACGTACAGTTCGCGTTCCCGACCCAGACGATGATGATCGACTACGTCAACGAGCCGGGCAAACCCCGCGATCTAGCCGCACCCCAAGAGCCCAGCGCCATGGCCGGTGTCGTGCACGCCTTCGGCCCCCAAGGCGCCAACAGCGTCCCCGGCGGTCCCCGCATCACCGAAAAACGCTACCTCGCCACCGCCGCGCCGGCAGCGCAGAGCGCTGACGACGACGGTTAACTCGCCAAAGGCGAGTTAACCGAGTCCGGTGTACGAGCCGCGCTCGACGCTACACATTTCATCCCTGAGGGTGAGGGTGAAATGCTTCGCTCCGTTCGCGAGGCTTTGGCTCTACCGGAGCCATTTTCTTGAGGTCCTCGGCGCTAGCGCGCCTGCGGCGTCCTCGGCGCTGACGCGCCTACGGTTTCTTGCAGCGTCAGGCCCCAGCCCCACTCGCCCGGCATCAATGAAACGATGAGTCTGCGCCGCGCGAACGGTCGCGATTGTTCGGTGCTCAGCACTACCGCCCGCCTGGCATCGTCGGAGTGACGCCAGCGTCGGCGAACGGTCGCGGCTGATCGCTGTCGTGCACCGCCACGCATCGACGTACCGTTGCCCCCAACTTACGTTTGGTTACCGAGTGGTTGGGGGCGGGGCCCCAACCGCAACACCCGCAGGCGCATAGCGCCGAGGACGCCGCAGCTCCGAAGGAACGAGGACCCAAAGAAAATGGTCCCGGTAGAGCCACGGTTGGCGAGAAGAGCGAACCCGTCCGCCCTCACCCAACGGGCTCATGATCATACAGAAGTAGCAATCGCCGATCGGGCATGATCTACCCTTGTTCATGAATTCTGGGGAGTGGTTGGCGGGCGATGTGGCGACTGAATTTGATGGTTCTGAGCTGGGCGATCCGCGT
>JABSRN010000117.1 GCA_013214025.1 Polyangiaceae bacterium | reverse complement strand
CCTGACTATTGATCACATTCTCCTGCGCGTTGTGCAGTCTCAATGGAACGCCGCAGTTGCCATCCCATTAGCAATGTTGCGAGTTCGCGATAGCCGCGGTGCAACACCAACCAGCCAGGCCTTCCGTTGTGTTTGAGATGACCACCGAGCGAGGCGATGGCGAGCAACGCCTTTTCGGTTGTGCAGTCACGGGTTAGCGGGACTCTTGACGCTGCTAGCAGTACTTCTAACTCGTCGGTATCGAGGACATTGGTTGCTGGCTCGCCAGGTCGAGGTCGAGAGCGAGCCTCAGACTTGAGCAACCGCAACTTCCAAGCAATCGGTGCCAGCAGCGCCATGCATGGGCCAGCGCGTGCAGATCAGCCAGTTGTCGCTTTTCCATTCAGCAGCCTTGCTTCAGCGCCTTGAAATACTCTTCGATGCACCACCGCGCTCGATACCAATCTACGACTTGGAACATTTGCTCGGGATTGTCGACGGGCTCGCTGGTGTAGAGCAGCCGCTCGATACCTTTTTCATCTCCGGGTGGCTCTGGCTCCCAAACGCTAACCACGTTGAGCTTCAGAGACCCTTCGGTGAGGCGCCTTGGGTCCTTCGCAATTTCGACCGATGACGATGTCACGAGCAATGACGCCATTCGTTCGTCGCGGGGTGGATGGCGTTTTCGTTGCTTCGAGCCGAGCTTCCCTCCTCGACGTGAAAGCTTGACCGCTCGAGAGGCTCGCCCGCTAGCCTCCTGCTCCAAAACATCTCGCAGTTTTCCTTGAGCGAGGCGTCTGTTGTGCTGCACTCGCACAACAAAACGAGTCCCTAAACGCTGCCTCAAGTGCAGAACGCTGTAGTCGTCCGCTTCACGATCCATCAAATGGACGACGTCCCGGAGACTCATCCCGAGCGAGTGCGTTTCCTCGATGTGCGCGGACCAGCGTTGTTGCAGAGCAGCGTTCTTGGTCTTTACCGGTCGATGATAACTGAGGGCGACTACGCCTTCGGGCCGGTCGCTACCATCAGCGCGAATAGCCAACGAACAGTGAGCAAGAAAACGTTGCTTGAGGCCAGCCTCTCCGACCAGGCCGTCGCGTCCCGTCTCCGTCTTGAATGAAATCACCGAGCTGTCGTGAGCAACCAGCGTAACGCCTTGAGATACTACCCGCTTGAGAGTTTGGTGAACATGGGGCGCGATGATGGCCTCCGAAGACACTGCCGAGCTGCCGAAGAATCGATAGGCCGCCTCCAGTTCCGACGGCGGCAGAGCCGACGGGAAACTCACCTCGGGCTTGTTGGCCATGCTCTTGGCCAGCCGCAGCAGGCGTTGCGCCCGCCGCGAATCACCCAGCTCCGCGCCCAAAAACTCGTCCTCGATATCCTCGATCTTTTCGTTAGCCACCCTCAGTGTTGCTCACGCTCACCGGAAT
>JABSRN010000116.1 GCA_013214025.1 Polyangiaceae bacterium | reverse complement strand
TCTCGCCGCGGATCGCCGAGCTCAGAACCGTCAAACTCAGTCGCCACATCCCCCGCCAGCCACTCCCCGGAATTCATGAACAACGGTAGATCATGCCTGATCGGCAATTACTACTTCTGTATGATCATGAGCCCCTTGGGTGAGGGTGAAAGGCTTGGCTCCTTGGCCAGGCTCTGGCTCTACCGGAGTTATCTCTTTGGGTCCTCGCGCCTCCGGCGCTGCGGTTACCTGCGGCGTGAGGCCCCAGCCTCAGGATTGATCACATCTCTGATTTCGCCAGGCGGTATCCCGCCAGCGCTTTGGTTAGCTCATCGAGGCCGCGTGCGAGCGTGATCCAGCCTGGTGGACCGTTTCTTTTCAGGTGTCCTCCAAGTCTGGCGATCGCGAGAACGACATCCTTGACTGTGGGTCGAAGCGGCATCCGACTTCGCGCGATGGCAGTCAGCACTTTCAGTTGGCTAATTGTAATGATTGTGCCGGCGACAGAGTTCGGAATTCTTCGAAGGGCAGTCCGAAGGCCAAGTAGGCTCCAAGCGACTGGGATGAAGAGGGCGAGCGCGTTTTCCAGCGAGGGGCGGCTCTCAAGTTGGCGCTTCTCGATGGCGCAGCCTGACTTCAATGCCTTGAAGTATTCTTCGACGACCCATCGCGCCCTGTAGTAGTCGGCGACGCGCAACAGATCGCTTTTCGTTGCGCTCGGCTCCGTTGTCAGTAGCAACCACTCAATAGGTTTCTCGCCATCCGGGGCGTTATTTTCCCACACTCGCACAACGTTCAGCGATATCTGAGGTGGCGAGTTCGGACCTGCACTTGAAGGTTTCCTAATTTGCAATGTGGTGCCCGAAAAGTAGAGCTCTGCGGAGCGGGTTGTCCTGGCATGGTGCACTGTCCGCTGCTTTTGACCGCGCCCGAAATCAGTACGCTCCTCGACGACTACATCGCGCGTTGCAGCCGCCATATTTGGGACAAGCTCGCGGAGTTTTCCGACTTGCCCGTCGCGCTCTGAGACTCGATCGTATTGTGCCCGAATTACAAAATGATGTCCGCCTTCCACAAGGCGCCACAGAACATCGTAGTCATCAGCCTCGCGGTCCATCACATGGAGAGCTGCGTCCTTTCCGAGCTGCCTGCTTACGCTTTCGGCCTGCTCGAACCAGCGACGGTGGTTCTCTGTGGCGCTCTTCCCGACGTGAGTGCCCAGAGCCAATACTCCTAGCGGATTGTGCAACTCGTCTACTGCCAACGAAACGTGGGCGTGCAGAACTTGGCTTCCCTTTCGGCCTTCCCCCAGACCGACGCGCTCGCCGCCTGCTCGAAAGGAGAGCGTCGTCGTATCGTGGGCGATGACTCGGCGTGCGCCCGTAGCCCGCTCGATTGTCGATGCGATGTGTGGCGCCAGAATTGCATCCGCCGTTACCTTTTCATTCCCAAAAAAGCGGTACGCACCCTCCAAAGCAGCATCGTCCAACAGCTGTGGAAAGCTCTTCTCGGGCGAACGGCTCGCAGACTCCGCCAATTGCTCCAAACGTTTCGAAAGCCGCTCGTCTCGCAGCTTTGTGCTCTTGAACTCGTTAACGATGCCCTGACTTGTCATGCAAGCCCATAGATCAAACTGGGGATCCGACAGCAAGCTATTTGTGTAGGATCCTGAGGCCCCAGCCCCACTTGCCCGGCGGTGCGTTCATTCAACGAGAGTGGGGTAACGATCGCTGCGGCGGGGTGAGGAGGGGCGTTTTGTTGTGACGGCTGCTGCGCCTACATTGGCGCCTATATGGGCGGCAGGCGCACGGGTGCCAGTTTGGGCGTGAGGATTTGTCGTGGCGCGGCTGGGGCGGACGAACTATTCTTCTTTTGTGACTTAGTCGCCCGACCCCCCGGGTCGCGGTAAAGTCAGTTCACGATGAGTTGCGATTCGACGATGCACAGGAGCTCTCCGAGCGGGGCTCGGCGATGGCCCCGACGTTGGCGTCAGCGCGGTCATACGCTCGTGGAACTGATGTTGGTCGTGGCGATCACCGGCATCTTGGCTGCAGTCGCGAGGGGCATGTTGCACAAGCTCAAGGCGCAGACCCGCCAACACGAGGTGCGCGCCATCGTCCAGGCTATCGGCGCTGCACAGGAGCGTTGGCGCTCTCAGCATCTGGTGTATTTATCGGTGTCGACCTCCAAGATCGCGTACTTTCCGAGCAACTCTCCGTTCGACCAGGGCAACCATCGTCGGAATTTTCGCCCCATTGGTCTCTGTGCTGACGATGGCGCCTGGCGTGGCCTCGGCGCGACCAATCCGGGCCCGGTTGAGGGCGGCTACACGGTGCACAGCAACGACCCGGACAGTCCCATTTCGAGCTTTGAGCTGGAGTCGCCGGTCACTTATGTGACCACGAGCATCGACGTGAGTGTCACCAGTGAGCCCTGGTACGTCGTGCGAGCTATCATCGACACTGACGGCGATGGCAACGTGGGCTTCTTTGTTGCGTCAACGTTGACCAAGGGCATCGCTGGCAAGCCCGAGTACTAGTTCGCAGGGTCCAGGAACGGCTCAGGCGCAGGCAACGGCCGGCAGAGTTCGGGGCCAGTCGATTGTGACCCTGCCGACACTGGTAGCCGGGCTGACGGATGGGGTCAGCATGCGGTCTGTCCCTATCCGATGTTGACGTTTGTGAGCATCTGGGAACACCTATCGCAGGTAGATAGGTGGGGGTGGTGAACAGGCGGTGTTTAGGCGTGATTCACGCTCCTAAGAAATGTACTGCGCGTAATTTGTCACCCAGCGTCTAGATGGGTGACAATTTTTGTCTTGTCGGGTCTTCAATTGGAACGGCGCAGGAATATTTACTGCAAAATTGCCGCTGTAGGTACGCGTCAACGCGTTGGCACGCCTTCTGCTTAAGCTCGGATGAAATCGCACTTATGTTGTTCGCCCTCTCCCCCCCCGGTTTCTTGCCGAACGAGTTCAGTTGTACTGAAGTCAGCCGGAGCCAGTCGCGGGAGACCGATCGGGGATTCACCCTGGTGGAGCTGATGATGGTCGTGTGCATCGCGGGCATCCTGGCGGGCTTGGCGGTCTATGGCGTGCGTAAGTACATCGTTGCCGCTAAGACTACTGAGGGGCTGGCGATGATTTCGGACATCATGGGTGCCCAAGAGGCGTTTCGCGCAGAAACGTTCAACTACCTCCGGATCTCTAGCGATTACGCCAGCGGCTTGCACCCCGTGACGATGCCATCGCGAGGCAAAAACTCCTGGGATCACGCCCCGCCGCTGGTGGGCGCTGCCGCGCTGTTTGCGCAACTGAATGTTACGTCGGCTGGGCCGGTGTATTTTACCTATGGCTGCCTAGCAACTACCGGCAACCCCGCAGGCAACCCCGCAGTCCCAGCGAACCCGATGAGTTCGGGCTTTTTCGCGGCAACCGTTGGCCGCACGACTTCGGAGCCGTACTTCGTCGCGTTCGGCTGGGCGGATCTGGACGGAGATGCCGACAGCATCAGCGACTACGACAAATTGCAGTCCGTCTGGGGCAGCAGTTTCGACTCGCACGTTAGTGCGTTCAATGAGGGAGAGTGAGCATGGGACAAGCCGCTCTCCTCAATAGTTTTTTCCACCTCAATGGTGGTGGAGATATTGCCTCGGAGCATTCGCTCGGAGGGACAGTTCGTCGCCTGGCATCGGCTAGCGGCAATAACCAAAATGGCGTGGCGGAATCAGCAGGGTACCGACGCGTTCAACGGACTCCCTGCTGAACATAGGAGAAATGAACATGGGTGCTATTCGAAGAACAAAGCGTGGTTTTACTCTAGTCGAGTTGATGATCGTGGTCGCCATTATCGGCGTACTGGCGGCGCTCGC
>JABSRN010000115.1 GCA_013214025.1 Polyangiaceae bacterium | reverse complement strand
CTTGCGCTTTTTACTCGCTTTGGCTTCCTTGGCGAGTGCAGGATCTACTGTTGGTTCGCCGTCGGCGACGCGCCGATAGAGGTGCCCGTGCCCGCTCTTTTTCTCGAGCTTGCCGATACGCTGCCACTGCGGGAGCTTCGCTACTTTGGAACGAAGGCTGCGGCTCTTGATGTAGAGCCATTTTGCGTTTAGTTTTTCAGCATTTTTGAGTTTCGGTTTCTTACCGAACCAGCGGACTACGTTGGAGTAGTCATTGTTCCAGAGCAGCGACGCGAAGGTGATGTCGTCGAACATCACGAGGTCGCCGGGGCCTAGTTCGGTCTCGCGCAGGCGGCCCCGCGGTGTCTGCACGTGTCCGCCTAGCGCACTGTTGACCTCCCTCTCTTCTGGAGTTGCCTTCCACAGTTTGGCGATTTTTTCGGGGGAGCGGTACCAGTTGATCCAGCTCTTCTTGTGAATGTCGTGGGAGGTCCACGCGAGCATGGCGATGGAGAAGACCAGGGTCGCGGCAGCCGCTTGCTCTGAGACGCGACGCCACCCGGGGTAGATGGCCGTCCAGCTAACCAGCGCGACAAACATCCCGAACAGGGCGATATGGTAGCGGCCGGCGTAGGCGGCGGGGCCGACGGCCAGCTCCAATACTATTGTGATCACGACGAAGATCATGGTCGTGGTGAGGGCGGTCCGCTCGGGATCTGTTTCGCGACCTCGGAAGCGCCTGACCATGTACCGAAGCCGGGCGATGATGCTGGCGAAGAACGCGAGGGCACCGATGGGTACGAGGCCCCACAGCATGCCTGGGCCGTAGTCGACTAGGTTGGCGGTGTTGTAGAGCAGCTTCTTGCCAGCGTGGAACGGCATCCTCGACACCCGAACGAGCAACTGGTCCGGTGGGGCTTTGGACGTCAGCGATATCGATGTTTGATTTTTCGCCGTTGGCCACTCGATGCCGACAGCCTGTAGATTCGGGCTGTGCGGCCAGAGGGGGTTGCCGAAGTTCCAGTAGTTCCGCAGATGTACCGACGCCAGCATGGCGACCACACAGACAAAGCCGCCCAGGATGGTGAGCCAGGTTTGGGCGACGCCCAGTCGTTTACTCGCATGAATCAAGCGCCCTACTTCGATCAGGCACAGCGTCCCTGCTGGCACGAGCAGGACCACTTTCGTGCCCATCGCCATGGTGAGGGCCATCACGGCAAGCCAAGCGTCGCGCAGAGTCACCTTGGCTTGGGTTACGAAGTACAGCCCACCGAGCAGCAGAGCCGCCCCGTGGGTGTCGACCAGACACGTGCCCACTTGCCGGAGATTGACCGGCATCAGGCAGTAGCTCATGGCCCAGGCCAGCGACACGCTGCGGTCGCGAGTGTAGCGGAAAGAAATCCCGTAGACGCTCGCCATGCCGAGCGGCAAGAACAACACGCTGGGTAGCTCGACTAGTTTTCGGCCGGCGAAGATGGCGTACCAGAGCTGAGTCATCTGGCTGAAGCGGGGTGTCCCGTTCACGTCTTGCAAGCCCGCCGGAAGAGCTAGGGGGCCGAAGCCGTGTTCCTGAATCGTCGCGGCGACGATGGTCTCGTGGTACCAAATGCCGTCCCACAAGGGCTTAGCGGGTGCGATGAAACACATCACGAAAAAATAGCCACAGAGGGTCAGCAGCATCGGCACGGCGAGGAACACCGGCGAGCGCTCCACGAAAGGATGTTTCAATGCCTGCCAGGGCACGCTCAGCAGGTCGCGCCACGCGCGACCGACGCTTTTGACGAACTCGCCGGCACCCTCGCGCCAGGCGAGTCCGAGCAACAACACGGTGCACTGAATGCCAACGGTTGCGCCGAGACTGGTTCGCGTTAATTGATTGGCCAGTCCGAGGCCGTAGATCGGGAGCGCAACCAGGAAGTTCCAGATCACCGATGTGGCGATCAGTCGGTCTGCTCGATCTGTGTTCGCACGGCGGGCAAGGGCGAGAGCCGTGGTTGCCGAAAGCGCCGTCAGCAGCGCCAGAGCTAGTTCACTCATGGCTATCGCCGCACCGGCCAGCGCTGAGTCGGGGCGGCGATTGGGGGGAGAGCCGATCGGCTGGCGGCACCCGGGGAGCACTCAATACCGTGGAGTTGGCTTGGAAACGCGGCATCGCGCCGAGGCTAGCTTGAGCGTTGGTCCATTTCCAGTGGTCGCCCAGTTGAGGCCCGGCCGACTGGCTTGTTGGCGCTAGCACTTCGCTTTGTCGCAGAATTCCCGATCACGTCGCCGAGTCACCAGAAGCGATGAGTGGCTCAGAGGGCGACGAACTTCACTATGTCCCGACGGCCCCAGCTGAGGAACAAGTCTTCGGCGGTCTTGCCGTTGGTGTTCTTCGCCTTGGGATCGGCGCCGCGGCTGAGCAGTAGGCTTGCTAGCGGCGCGGCAATGGCTGGATCCGGTGGCAGGCAAGCGAGCACTCCATCGCCCTCTTTGTCGGTCTGGTGGAGTCGCTTGGGATCTTCGTCCAGTAACTGGGTGACGCGCTCCAGCTTCCCTGCGCGGATGACGTCCAATACGCAGTGCGTGTGTTGCGCCAGATAGTCGACGACCTCCGTGTAACCCGCGTATTGGGCGGCGCCGATCGGAGTGTTGCCGCGTTGGGGGTGGCGGACTGCCGGATCGCAGCCGTGCTCGATCAAGATCTTGACGAGGTCCAGATGCCCGTACCATGACGCGATTTGTAGGGGCCCGCCGGGCTCATCCGCGAAGTCTGGCTCCCGGCCGAGCTCTAGCAATAGCGCGACGCTGGCGGTCCGTCCGAGACGTGACGCCTGGCGCAGAGGGTACTCGTCGTCCAAATAGGTCGGGTGGATCTTGATTAGCTGTTTCGCTTGTTCGCGATCCGCACGCAGGATAGCTGCCGTAAAGAGCTGCGAGCCTTGGAGAGAATGGGGCGTCGCGCCGTGTTTCACCAGCAGCTCGACCATGCCCCTATCTCCCACGAGCTGCGCGTTCACATGAAGGCATTGCCCATCGTAGTGGTCGGTGCTGTTGGAGTTGGCGCTGTGCTCAAGCAACAGCTTCGCCCGTTCCAAGCGTCCGTTGGCGATCGCCCACGCCAACTGAAAGTCGAGCACTTGGGTCATGTGTTCGCTGTCGTAGGTCGGCCAGTGCTCGGCAGTGAGGCCGTGTTTTAGGAACAGCTGCAACCACTGATCCGAACTCTGGAACATGGTGTTGTAGAGCCCCTGGCTTTGGTTGGGGTCGGCACCAGCAACGAGCAATAGCTCGGCAATCGCGACGCCGTGGGGGTGGGGCGGCCAAATGTGCGGCCCCATCTCGCCGGCTGCCATCAGAGCGGTAATGGCGGTGACTACGCACTTGTGCTCGTCGACAAAGCTTGCGTTCGGATCTGCGCCGGAGCGGAGCAGGGCCTCGACGATTGCGAGAGTGTCGCAGCCGTCCGTGAGCCGCGAAAAACACGCGTGAAGCAATGGTACCCAGGCTTTGTCGCCCAGGGGGCGGCTAGCGGAGTCGGGATCCTCCGCCAGCAGTTGGCGGACACGAGCCAAATTGCCCGAGACCACCGCCGTGCCGAGATCGAAGGCTGCCAGCCCATCATCGTCGGCGAGAAGATTGAGTGCGAGGCGATGGGACGCGGAGACAGCATTGCCCGCCCTGGCGGCGTAGGCGAGTAGTTGCTGGGCGTCCTCTGCGCGGGTCATCCCCTGATTGAACAACGACACGGGCGCGGCGTCCAACGGCGCGTGCTGCCAGCCTTCGGAAAATCTTGAACGCGGAAGCGGCCACTGCGGGCGAAGCTAGCGGGGGAAGCGGGGGAAGCTACTGCTTGGCGTGCATGAGCTAGGAGAACACCAGCGGGAGCGTTTTTACGCCGCGAACCAGGGTGGCGGGTGTGCGTTCGACGGTCCCGCCGCGTTTGACGTGGGTAAAGCGCCGGAGCAGCTCTTGGAGTAGCACTTTCATCTCCAGTTTCGCCAACATAGCGCCGATGCAGTAATGCTCCCCGTAGCCGAAAGTGACGTGGCGACCCGGTGTGCGATCGACGACAAAGTGTTCGGCATTGTCGCCGAAAGCCTCGGTGTCGCGATTGGCGGCCCCATACAGCAATACCACCCGCTGCTCGGGCTCGATGGTGGTGCCACTGATAGTCACTTGTTCGCTCGCCGTGCGGGTGAAGCTTTGGATGGGCGGATCGTAGCGGAGCATCTCTTCAACGGCGTAGTCTACCAAGCTGGGGTCGGCGACGAGTTTGGCCATTTGCTCGGGATGGTCGGCGAGGGCGATGAGACCGTTGGACATCAAGGTCCGGGTGGTTTCGTTGCCGGCGACGAGCAAGGTCATGCAAAACACGATGAGCTCAACGTGGGAAAGCGACTTGTTGTTAACTCGGGTTGCGAGCACTGTGCTCACGAGATCGTCTCCGGGGTTCTTCGTGCGCTCCTCAAGAGTTCCGTTGAGGTAGGTGATTAGCTCGCTCACCACCTGCATGTTGCCGCTGTCCTGGGTCTCGGCGGCGATCATGACGGCGTCAGACCAGCGTTGAAAGCGTGTGCGATCTTCTCGCGGAATGCCCATCAGCTCGGCGATGACGAGAATAGGAAGTGGGATGGAGACCTGTTCGGCGAAGTCAACGGGCTTGCCTGCCTCGATACCGTCCAGGCACTCCACGACGAGTTCTTGTACGCGCTCTTCCAGGGACGCGATTCGCCTTCGGGTGAAAGCGGCGTGCACTAGCTTTCGGGCTTGCCGGTGATAGGGCGGATCGGTCGATAGAATGGATTCCCGCTTCGGAACCTTTCGATACCTGTCGTTGATCAGCACGCCGTGGGCTGAGCGGAACCGTGTGGGATCGCGGGATATGCTTTGCACATCGCTCAACTTCGTGATGCACCAGATCTCTTCTTTGGCGTCCCAATAGACGGGCGCCTCTTCCCGTAGGCGTTTGTACATGGGGTACGGATCGCCCGCGTAAAAGTTTGGATCGTTGACGTGAAAGCTTAGCGGTTGGAGACTCATAAGCGAACCTTTCGAGAGAGCAGACTACACGAATCGTGCGGCTTCCTAGCAGCCGTCTGCGCCTCTGTCGCCGTCGACCGCTGCCGCATGGGATAGGTCGCGACCTATGCGGCGAAACGAAAACGAGACTGCCCAAGTCGCGAAAAATTGAATCTCGTAGTCCCCCCATTCAACTGGCGATAAGTTGGACGAGGGTGAGCGACACCAAGAGTCCGCGCGGGCCGCGGCTATCGACTCAGTTGGCGGTCTTGCTGCCTCGCGTGAGCAATAACGCTGCGGTTACCCATATCCCAAGAACCGGCGGGACGAATAGATTCGGTCCCGGACCCATGTTGTAGGTGAGAACGGGAATGCCGCTCGCCAAGAGCAGCACCGTAGCCGTGAGTGCGAGTCGAATCCGCTTATCGCCGTCGCAAAAATCGTAGGCACGCTCTGGCTCTTCGCTGATGTCGCGAACCACGTCGATGGATGACTCGTAATTGCCGAAGGTGACTGAGTAGGGGGTGGGGGGATCGCTTGTGCTAGGTGACGCCAGCTCGCCGCGGAGATCTTCCAAAAATCCGATATTGAAGACCTTGGTGACGCCGACATCAGCGGTGGTCTGAGCGTCGCACAATGTGTTGGTTTTGCTGTCGGTCCAGCCGGCTAGGGTAACGGGCCCCAGGGCGCTGAAGAAGTCTCGTTCGTCCTGGGGGAATCTGGGCCGCCGAGCCCATCGAATTTGCGGACATCGACGAAAATGGGGAAATCCCATTGGAATTGTCCCTGCTAACGGGATTTTCGCGCCCTGGGCACATAGGCTGACCTAGAGTCATAATATAGACTTAGAGTCAAAAATACGTGTGGCTGGACATCCCAAGGGGGCTCGCGATCTTGGCTCCGTAATCGAGACGGCGGCGTTAGTGCCGTGCCGACCATATTTGGGTGTTCCGCAGTGAACTGTGCGCGTCGAGACCGTAAAGAGAACCGGCTCCGCTTCGAACTACGTGGTGATATTTTTTCCGGTAGCGAAGTTGGATAGCGTCGCCTGGTTCGCCGCGCCATCGCTGATCTACGCCCTGGAGCGAGTCGGCGCTGACGGGTCCTGACGCTTCCGCGGTGTCACGCAAAGGGGCGTCGCAAGGGGCCACAGCAACTTGTGGTGAGTGCCGGTACGGTAATGACCCACATTGCGCTAGGCCCTGGGCGCGCTTGGAGGGCTGCGCGCCAACTGCTACCGTCATCGATTATGCTCCGACCCGATCCGGCTTGCGCAGCACTACTGCTCACCGTCATCGGGGCATGTGGACGGATTGATTATGACACCCTCTGAGTCTGGGTAGCGATGCCTCGGGCTCTCTCGAGCCGACCGCTATTGTGGATGGTGGCGAGTTCACGGGCGGCGGTGAGTTCACGGACCGCGGAACTGAGGGGGGGGCCTGCTCTTTGCGGCAACGGCACCGTCGATCCGGGCGAGTTTTGCGATGATGGCGGCGAAAGCTCTAGCTGTGACATCGATTGTTCCGCCGCACGATGTGGGGACGGTGTGATGAATGTTAGCGCCGGCGAGGCTTGTGACGATGGCGCCCCGACGTTGACATGCGACAACTCCTGTCAACGACTGTGTATCGCGACAGATACGACCTGCGACGGCGTTGATGACGACTGCGATAGCCAGACGGACGAGGAATACGTCTCGTTGGCGACGACCTGTGGCGTGGGAGAGTGCAGCTCGAAGGTTGGCCAGAGCCGCTGTGTGAGTGGCGAGGAGCTGAGTTCCTGCGATCCCCTCGAGGGCGCGCTGCCGGAAGTTTGCGACGACGGCCTCGACAACGACTGCGATGGCAAGACCGACGGCTTGGATACGGATTGCCTGGTGAAACACCCGCCCATCGCGGCGGTCACCGTCACACCCGGCGGCGGTACGACCGTCACGACCGTGTTTGCCGGGGACGCGTCGGCGACGACCGACATTGAAGACGCACTCGCCGACCTCACTTTCAACTGGGACTGGGATGGGGACGCCGTCTTCGATGATATGGATGGCGGAAGCACGGCCACTCACAGTTGTTCGACGCCGGGCAGTTACAGGCTGAAGCTCCAAGCGGTCGACACTACCGGCGACAAAGACTGGACGAGTTCTCCGATATCGGTAGTCGCCGATAGTTGCGGGGCCGATGATTCTACGTTGCTTTGCGTGACCACGGAGAGCGACGAAATCAACAGTGGCGCCGTCCCGTCCGCGCCCGGGGGCGATGGCTTTTCCCTGCGCGAGGCTTTGGTGCACGCCTCCAATCTCGGCGGGTCTCGCACGGTACTGGTTCCCGAGGGATACGAGATATCCCTGAACTCGACCCTGCTAGTGACCCCCTCCGACGTTCATGTGGTGGGCGAAAAAGTGTTGTTGACCGGCCCTGGCAACGGCGAGTGTGTCGAAGTAACTGGCGACAACAACTTGCTGTCGGGTTTTGAAATAGCGGGCTGTAGTGGCGCTCCTGTTCGGGTCAATCTCGGGGCCACCGACACGCAGCTGACTCGCCTCAACATTCACCACAACGACAGTCCTTCCCTCGTGCTGGGGGCGAGCACGAGGTTCGGGACCGACAACGAAGTCAGCTTCACCTCCGGACACGGCTTAGATCTCCGGGAACCATGCGAAGTCTTCCGTAATCGCATTCACGACAATTCGACCGCGGGTGTATTTGTCGCGGAGCCGGGTACCGGCGTGCACCAAAACACCATCTACAAGAACCAAATTGGCATTCGTTTGGGTAATGGATCCGATGGTTCGTTGTTTTACAACAACACCATTGATTCGAGCGTGGGCATCGGGCTGGATTGCAACAATAGCAATCGGGATATGGAATTCCGAAACAATATCTTCTCGCGCAACGGCGGCGCTGGGCTCGATTGTGCCGACGGTCAGTTCGCTGATCGCGATTACAACAACTATTGGGATAACTTCGCTCCGTGCTCAGGATGCTCGGTGGAACCCAACGGGCTCACGGTCGATCCCGGATACGTAGACGCTACGAACTTTGATCTGCGTTTGGAGCCGGGGAGTCCGGTGATCGATTTCGGAGGCGTCACGCCTTCGGATCTTAACGGACCGATTTTGGGGCTATTCAACGGCCTGGCGCCAGATATCGGCGGCTGGGAGAGCCCCTAGAGACTCGGACCGACTAGATCGTTCTCGATTCGTCCCAGTTTATCTCCTCGATCTTGTGACCGTCGGGGTCGCGGACATAACAGCCATAGTAAGCCGCGGTGGACTCCTCGCGGGGGCCGGGCTCGCCATCGCCCGTGCAGGCGTGCTCGAGGGTCGCCCTGTAAAAGCCCTGCACCTGCTGCTCGGTTGTGGCCGTGAAAGCGAAGTGCACTCCGTTGGCGGTTTGCATGGCACCTCCGTCAAACGGTTTAGCCTGCACCCAAAATTCCGGAAAATCCGTGCCATCGGCAACCGCGGCCGGGGCAAAATCCATCACCCGACAGACCTGTGGTTGATGATGGACGGATTTTCGGCGCGCATGTTTCGCTCCTGGTTGAGGCGGAAGGGGTTCGTCGCGGGTTTGCTCTGTCCTTCCTAGGGCGGCGGACTTCCATGTCAACTCTTGGCTCGCGCTGTCTGGGGGCTGAAGCCCTGACGACCGCTGTGTCCGTTCTGGTCTCGGTTTGGGTGTCCGCGGACTCGACGGTCGGCAAAAGTGCGACTAGCTTGGTGGGCGCGACCTGGGCCGCGTACCCTGCATGTCTGAGATGACCCCAAGTACTGTCATGAAACTCTTGGACGAGGAGCTCGCCAAGTCGGAGCCCTTCGAGAATTTTCACGGTATCACTACGGAGAACGTCCGCAGTTTCGTGGTCACACCCCGGCAGCAACTGGTGGATCCTGACGATGGGGATCGAAGCCCGTGCCAGATCTGGGTGGCCATGGAACTTCCCGGCAACGCTTTGTTGGCGTGGGATCCCTTCGACGAAAGCTGGGCGATAGTAGAGACCTTGCCGGATGCATCCTGTATCATCACGGTGGGGGGCGACTCGCTCGCGGAGGTCTTGGATGGCATGTGAGGGGATGGCTAACGGAGTGTGCGGTGCCGCTGTAGAGGTTGTCGTTGCCGTATTGGCGGGCCTCGCGCTATTCGGTTGCCATGACGGCCGGGGAGCGAGGCCTCAGCATTCGACGGATTTTGCGGGGGGTGCGGTTCAGATCCCCGTGGACGCTCAGTCGCAGCCTTTGCCTCAAACTGACGGCAATGGGTCGAGCGCTCCTGTTGCCTCGGCTGCGCCGACCGAGTCTTCGACGTGGGCGGACAGCTCGGAGGAGACTTGGGTGGTTCCCAGGAGTGAACAACGGACGTCCATTATTGGATTGCTCAAGCCAGGCCGGGGGGAACCTCGTTTGGTGCCCCAGTGGCGGCTGTACTCCCTAGACTACGCAGCCTTCGAAAAATCATTTCCGATCGCGTCTCCCGCGGACCAAGACCATTTTCGTAAGGCACTCGCGGACATCCCGGCCCGCTCCCCCGAAAGTTTGGCAGAGGTGGCAGAAGTGCTCATCGCCGAGGGCATTCAATACGACGGCCTCGATCCAGAGGTGGCCGACACCCTGGACGAATTTGTTTCGGGGCTGGTGATTTCGCCGCTCATGGTACAGCGCCTCTCGATTCGCGAGGGGGCGACCTTAAGCCAAACGCCCGTGGCGGATGTGGTGCTGGAGGCTGAGAAGCAAGAGCTACGAATCACTCGTGTAGAACTGCTTCGGTGGGGGCGTCGGCACAGCACGAAACATGCGCCATCCCACGTATGTAGCGCGTATGCACTGTTGAGCCCGGCGGAGGTCGTCGGTTTGGACGCCGATCTGCGACAAGTTCGAAAGCTCAAGTTGCGCTGGAAGGGGCCAGACCCTTTGCAAGGTCTCGAGACAACTACGGCGGCGGCGGTGAGCGAGCACCGCGCCCTGCTAGCGGTTGCGCAATGCCCGGCCGCGGCGGGACCGACGCCGGCGCCGTGACCGACACAGCTCCAGTGAAAGACGCCGCCCCAACGCCCAGTTTCCCCGTGCCCAGTTCGCCGGTAACCGACGAGCGCTGTCTGGTGATCGCCCGCGCCAAAGCCGAGTCCCAAGGCTGGCCGTGGGAGGCGCCGATTGGCATCGGTCGATCGGAAGCGTTTTCGTTGTTTGGGCGCAAATTCGGTCGTTCGATACTGCACGTGCGAACCAATATAAATAGGCGAGGCCGAAACGTGAACATTCACGTGGGCGCGGGTTCCGGCGAGATAGTGCTCGCGCCCTTCGCCAAGCGCTGACTGGCTGCTGGCCGGTGAGTTCCGTGCCGCAGGATGGGCACTCTGTATGTGTGTTGTCAAAGGGACGTTCTGTCCGGCCGTGCTACGCTAGCGCGCGATTCCCTTCGCTTGAAGGGAATCGCGACCATAAGATCCTGTGGCAGAAACAGAATTGTCCCTTATTTTTCCACAGCGGTTCGGCGACTCTGTACACGGCAGGCTGCCGGGCGATCACGTGCTAACGTCGATAGCCGTGCCGTCCACTACCCCCGAGCTCAAGACCGAGCGTTTGCTCTTACGCGGCTGGAGGGCGTCCGATCGGGGACCCTTCGCTGCGATGAATGCCGAGCCCCAAGTGGTCGAACAGCTGCCGGCAGCTTTGTCTCGGCCTGAGAGTGACGCCCTGGCGGATCGAATAGAGGCGCACTTCAAAATGCATGGTTTTGGTTTTTGGGTGATCGAAACCGTCAACACGGAGTTTGTCGGATTCGTGGGCCTCGCGGTGCCGACTTTTAAAAGCCACTTTTCGCCCGCAGTCGAGATCGGATGGCGGCTCAACCCCAAGCACTGGGGCCAAGGTTACGCTACCGAAGGCGGTCGGGCGGCCCTAGAATACGCCTTCGAGCAACTCGACTTGGAGGAGATCGTATCCTTCACGGCGACCGAGAACAGGCGGTCGCGCGGGGTAATGGAGCGCTTGGGCATGAGCCGCGACCCGGCAGACGACTTCGACCACCCGCAGTTGCCTCCAGAACATCGATTGAGCCGGCACGTATTGTATCGCATCGACCCGCCGCGGGCGCCGCTGGTCTCCGGTGTGCGATTGGTGTGAGCTGCTCGATTGCCCTTGTGCTGGTGGGCTTGTGGCTGATCGGCTGTGCCCCTGCATAGGCTCTCTCAAGCCCGTCGTCTGCTCCGATCCGAACGGACGTATCCTACCTGTTCTAGGTGCACGGTAAGATCGTCCAAGACGAGGGCGCCGATGCCGTCAGTTCGGAGCACGGCCCGTGGGAGGTCCTCGGCCGGTTGGAGCTGCGCGGGAGGGGACTGGTGGCGCGCCCGCGGCCTGCCGACAGCGAGCTGCACCCCTTGGCTCGGTGGTACTTCGGTCTTTCCTCGACTCACCCGGGGTGGCTCGCATAGGATACGAATTTTCCCGTTGGGCTGCGTGTACCTGAGGCTAGGCGATGTTGACGATCCTGCCGACGGGGACCTACCATCGGCAACATGTCGAAGCCCTTTATGACCTCCCGCGGAATTTTCGCTCACGATATATTGGCTCGCCCAGCCGGCTTGATCTTGTCGGGTCTGGTGTTGGCGCTGGTGCTCACGGGTTGTGCCGGGTCGATTACGGAGCCAGAAGTGGCGTCCGGCAGTGGTGCCGTTGAAGGAGCCGAGCAGCCATCGGAAGGCACGGGCGACAGCGAGTCGGTGGCTGCGGTCCATCGAGAGGAAACTGCTGCCGCAGGGACCTCCGAATCGGACCAGGCGCGGAACGATTCTGATAATTCGGATTCGAAGTCAGAGCCCGCTGCGGCTGATAGCTCAGCCAAGACCGAGGAGTCGCCGAGATCGGCTGCCAAGAAGAAACAAGATCGTGCGAACGAGACCATGAAGACGCTGCGCGGTGGATTTCGGAAGTGTTTTATGGAGGCCTTGGATGCGGACCCCCAATTGAGCGGTAAGCTCACGGTGAACCCTGTGAAGGGCGGCAAGTTGGAAGTCGAAGTGGAAGGCGGGCTCCCAGACTCCATGGTGAAATGCGTGAAAAGTCGCATCAGTTCCTACGAAAAAGAGCTGGGTAACGATTTTGTGCTCATCACCAAACCCATCGTGCTCAAAGCCGGCGGCTAATTCGGCGCTCGCAGGCTCCGCCGCCTTGAGGGCGTGTAATATCGGGCGCGGATGACAGCGCGCACTGGACGAGTTTCAACCGGCGCTGGTTCGTATTCTTTACGATTTGGTTGTTGTGGCTGCCCGGAGGCTACGCCGTCGCCCGAGCGGCACGGGTGGGTCGCCGTCTTGGCTGTTCCCGGTGTGGGGGTTGCTGTTCGTGGGTAGCTTCACCTGGGCCAGGCTACTCGGCGGTCCGCCATGCGAGCGAAACTTTTTGGCTCCTAAGTTATGGGTGAGCGTTGACGGCAAGGTGCGCTTTGTCCCGCAGTGCATTAGCAGCGGCTTGCCTCGAGGCGCGGTGTCGGATTCTGACGAAGGCTCTGGCGATTCTTGATTCGGGATCGGATCTGGCGAGCATTGAGTGACGTGTTCAGTCGCGATCTAGCGCCATGCGGACGCGTTTTCCGAGCTCAGCGAGAGTGAAGGGCTTGGGCACGAGATCGATATCGTGGTTGAGGCGCGCGTGTTGTTGAATCGCCGTCTCGGTGTAGCCGGATGCGTACAGAACCTTCAGATCGGGGTGGCTGGCGCGGACCTTCTCGGCCAGTTGAAATCCGCTCATACCGCCTTCCAGCACTACATCGGTGAACAGGAGATCCACGTGGGGGTGTTCGTCGAGCAAATCGAGAGCTGCTTGGCCGCTGCTGGCGGCGATGATCTTGTATCCGAGATGGTCCAGCAAAGTGACCGACAGCGAGCGAACGCGTTCTTCGTCTTCCACCACGAGCACCCATTCGCCATTGGACGATGTGGCGGTTGCGGGTCGGGCGTCGAGGAATTCCTCGGAGACCAGATCCGTTCGAGGCAAGTAGACTCGGATGTTGGTGCCCTGTCCTAGCGCGCTCGAAATACGGACGTGCCCGCCGGACTGTTTCACAAACCCGTAGACCATGCTGAGGCCGAGTCCGCTGCCCTGGCCTACGCCTTTGGTGGTGAAGAACGGCTCGAAGGCGCGCTCGATGGTCTCCGGATTCATGCCCACGCCGGTGTCGGTGACGGAAAGCTGGACATAGTTTCCGCTGGGAACGCCGTTGTTCTTCGGGGAGCTTCCGCTGGGTATCGTTACGTTCGAGGTCTCGATGGTCAACTCACCCCCGGTGGCCATCGCGTCGCGGGCGTTGATGGCGAGATTGAGCACGACGTTTTCCAACTGGGTCGGATCGGCGTGGCAAGGCCAGGGGCCTTCGGCGCGCCGGGTCGAAATTGTGATGGTCTCCCCCAAGGTCCGGCGAAGCAGCATGTCCATGCCGTCGACGAGGGCGTTGATGTCGAGGGCCCGGGGTTGCAGGGCCTGGCGGCGGGCGAAGGCCAGTAGCCGCTGGGTCAAAGCTCCGGCGCGCTCGCTGGCATCCAAGGATTGGCTGACCAGATGGAACACCTTGTTATCGCACTCCTTGGGCAATACCAAACGCAGCAGATCTAGGCTGCCGATGATCACCGTCAGTAGGTTGTTGAAGTCGTGTGCAACGCCACCGGTGAGCTGCCCGATCACTTCCATCTTTTGCGATTGCTGAAGTTGAGCGGCGAGGCGCGACCGTTCCGCTTCGTCGTCTAGCTCCTGGCTGACGTCTCGTAAGAAGGCGTGGGTGGCGATGATGTTGCCTTCCACGGTCCGGGCGTTGACGTTCCCGCGCACCGGGACTCGCCGACCATCTTTCGCCATGAAGTCACACTCGATGAGGACGGGTTCGCCTTCCTCGACGATGCGTTCGAAAACCGTTTGGCATTCCTCGAGCGAGTCGGGATGCACGACGTCCGACAAGGAAAGTGAAGGGAGCTCGTCTTCGGCGTAGCCGAAGGTTTCCAGCCACTGTCGATTGACGAACAGGAATCGTCCGCTGGGGTCCACGCTTTGCACCAAATCAGCGGTGCTTTCGACTAGTTCCCGATAGCGTTCTTCGCTCTCCTGCTGGGCGCGGCGGGACTTGACGGTTTCCGAGATATCGATGGCCATGCCGGTCAGGCCAATGATGCGCCGATCCGCGTCGTGGAAGGGGGACATCACGAATTCGAAAGTGGACTCCCCTACGGTGATAGTTTCTTGAGCAACGCTGCCGCCGAGGGCGCGATGAATGCCTTGGACGATGCTCGGGTAGACCTTGTACATCTCGAAGGCGGACTGGCCGACAGCCTCGCCTGGCTTCAGCCCGATGGCAGCCAGACTCTTGCCTTCGGAGAGAGTGAACATGCCGGCGGCATCGACGCTAAAGATGAT
Organism: Polyangiaceae bacterium; assembly: GCA_013214025.1. Taxonomy (GTDB): domain Bacteria; phylum Myxococcota_A; class Polyangia; order Polyangiales; family Polyangiaceae; genus JABSRN01. The sequence goes on along the minus strand of JABSRN010000115.1, from coordinate 11,668 downwards.
CGGTTGTGAATGCGTGACGATATTGCGAAATCGGTCTTCGCTTTCGTCGAGCGCTCGCTGGGTGTTGACTCGCTCGGTGATCTCGTTAGCGACCAGCATGACGTATTCGATGTCCGAGTCCGCTGATACGGGGATGACTCGAGTCTCGAACCAAAGCAGGGACCCATCGGGAATGGGCAGGCTGGTCTCGTAGCGGGTGGGCTCACCGGAGGTGAATACGGATTCGATGGCGGCGTGCACCGTGTCCCGAAAGGGCTCGCCGACGAACATTTCGGCGGGTTGTCCGATCACTTGCTCTCGGGTGAATCCGTGGGCGACGCGATTGGCGAACACCAGATGATGTTCGCGATTGGCGACGAACATGAAATCGGGTGCGTCAGCGAACAGCCTATTCAGCTGCCCGACTGTGTCGAATTGGTTCGGTCGCCCCGCCATCGGTCGCGACCATCGCACTCCGTACAAGCCTGGACAAGGGGGCGATGCGAACAGTGCGCCGATAGGAACGCTGAACGCGACTACCCGGCGCGGGCAGGGCGGCAGATACTCGCTTGTAGATCTTCTTTTTGCGCCACTATTTTGGCACCGGCGGGTGTTGAGCTTGCGTGGACGTTCACAGGACAAGAAGTGCGATGGTCGCGGCCGGGGCGGGCAGCCGGGGCGGGCAGCCGCGGCGGGCTCGCCAGTCTTCTCGTGGTAGACTCAGTGGAGTCTTGCCGCGGCTCGCTGGGGCAGAATGCGCACCATGAATTCTCGTTTTCCGGACACATTGAGCGAAGCGGACGCAGCTTCGGTGCCGGCAGCCGACAGCTCCTCACCGAGGAAGCTAAGCACCCCCGGGCGCGGTGCGGGCATGTTGACCGCGATGGTTTGGATGCTGGGAGGGGCCGCCTCGTCGACAATTGTCGCCGACTGGTCAGGCCGCTTCGGTTGGCTCGACAACTACGCGCTCAGCAGCAGTGGTTTTCAGCTGGTCACCTACGCTGTCGGAGCGTTCGGCTTCGCTGGATTCATGTTCGTTGACGTTAAACGCCGAACGGCGGCGCGAATCGCTCTCGCTGCTCTGGTGGGCGTCGGTTGTTTCGATTTGTATGCTGATGCCACCCACGGCAGGAGGTGAGGCGGAGGCACGGCTGCCTGTCAGTGCGTTTTATCTGACTTTGCACCTGGTCGGGCTACTGCTACGGCTCCGCCCGGTCTCCTCTGTAGGGCCGGCATTCCTTTATGACTATTGAGTTAGATCGTTCCAGTGCTCCCCTGATGCGCATCAAGTGGGAAGGACAGCCCACCCTCGAGGAAATGAATCGGTATTTCCAGGATATCGCGGCGATGTATCGTAGCCAGCAGCCCCTTGTGGTCTTGTTTGACGCGCGCCACGCGAGTGTACCGACCACTGCCATCACCTTCCGCTTCGTGAGTGGTCTCCGTGCGAATCATGCGCTGGGCGGGCAGTATGTAAGAGCAGCGGCGTTGATCATCGATTCACCGTTGATCGCGCGCGCAGCGGACTCGATTCGCTGGGTTTATCAAGCGCCGTATCCCGTCAAGGTTTACTCCTCGCCGGACGAAGCCGAAGTGTGGTTGCGAAACGCATTCGGGCACCCTAGTGTTCCTGATTTGGAACTATGAGTCGGACGGATGACTGCTGGGAATGCGCGGGCATTTACGCAGCATCCGGTAGTTGACCGACTGGCGATGGGCACGGTGGGGTGAATCGTGTCCGAGCCACCCTAGGGCGGCGCGGATTCACGACGAGCGAAACATCCGTCAAGGCGGCTCAGGACTCGTCGTTCCAGCGTTTCCTGAAGTGTGTTTCGCTCGAGGTGGGGCACTGCCTCCGGCCCGCGCGCTTTCCGGCTTGGGTTAGTGTCGGGGCTCGTAGGTGTTGGGGATCTGTTGGCTTTTCGGCATGATTTCCCCCAAGGTGGTAGATTGCGGGCGTACTCTGAGATGCCCGATTTGACGATCCATTGTCTCCGCGTTACGCCGCCCCCAGACGGTTCTTCGGGTGGTTCCCGCTTTTCTCTCGGTAGGCCACCTTCTCAGTTGTGTGGGGCGGGTTTTCCGTTGCCTGTGCAGTTGGCGCTGTGAAATAAGCTCATGTCGCGTCAGCCCAGATTTGCTGTTTTCGGTGAACATGGTTTTTGCAGTCCGCAGCCGAAACGTCCAAGGTCGCTAGAGGCCATGTATGGCCGTGCGGGCAGGTCATGACCGGTGCCGTGAGCGGGGGACGGTAGAGCCGGATGGCGTGGCTACGTGATCAACCGCTAGTGGTGAGGGCGTTCCGCAAGGGCGATCGGAACGCCATGGGCAAAATCTATCGGCATTACGTTGACCAGGTGTTGCGGCTGTTCCGGTTAGGTTTTGCGACTGGCACGTCGCGTGTGCCGGGCTTGTTCGAGGCTGGGGCGCAGATGGATTGCGCGCAGGAGGTGTTCGTTCGTGCGTTCAGCGAGCCCGCGAGGACCCCCTACGATGGGGAGCGGCCCTGCGGGCCATATCTGCTCAGAATCGCGCGCAACTACCGGATCGACCAATTGCGGAGATCCGGCCGGGAAGTATCCGACGCGACATCCTTGGAAACAGTCGAGGCCCCGGCCCAAGATCCTGTCGAAGATCGTCACTGGGCCGTGTTGAACGCAGCAGCCAAAGAGTATCTGGCAACCCTCGATGAAACGTCCCGGGAATTCGTCCGCCTGCGCTTCGACGAGGAGGGCTCCCAAATCGACGTCGCGAAGGCGCTGGGGGTGACTAGGCGCAGGATACGTACATTGGAGGCGCAGGTAGCTAAAGGGTTGAAACAACACCTAAATCGCGTCGGATTGTCCCCAAGCTCAGAAAGTCCGGCCCAAGCTGGTCCGAGTCTCGTACGTACTTGAGGAGCGGGTGGAAGATGGAAGAACCAATTCTTGGTAGGTTATTAGCGGGCAGAAATGAGTCCTCCGTTCTTGAAAAAGAAGCGGCGCTCGACCGCATGTTGGATTTGGTGGACCCGCCGCAGAACAACAACCTCCGCTGGCTCAGCGCTGCGGTACCGGCTCTGGCAGTGGCAGCCTCCATTGCCTTTCTTATGAAGGCCGAGGCGCCGCTGATGCCGACCGCCCCCGGCACCGAGCGAGAGTTTGTGTCTCGAGGGTCGCTGACCTCCTCTATCTCGTTCCGTTGTCTGACGGCGGACGAACAGGCGCCGAGCGAATGCGTTCCGGGCGCCTTGTTGGCGTTCGGCCCGACACTCGCTCCAGGCAAGCCCTACTTTGCCGCCTTCGCCGTACGCGATGACGGCAGCCTGATTTGGTATTTCCCGGCTGCCGGCGAAGTGAGCATCACGCTCAAGCCCGCAGCGGATGGCGTCGCGGTCGTGCCTCGCGCCGTGCCTTTGGGTAGTGAACACCCCACGGGCCAATATGAGGTCTACGGAGTATTTATGGAGCGTCCGCTCACTCGGGAAGACATTCAGCAAGCTCTGGGTGAGGATCTCAGCGGTCGGGATGGACTTGAGCTGGTTCATCGGACCCTCGAAATGAAGCCAGACATGAACGCCGACATGAAGCTTCCCGCGCAGCAAAATCTGCTGCAGCCCAAAGCTACCCCCCCCTCGGGAGAGCAGCAGTGAGCCGCCCGGCCACTCACGCTATCAGAAGATTTCCTTTGTTCATGAGAACATGGATGATGGGTTTAGCCGTTTGTGCCGCAAGCTCACTGTTGAGCACTGGGGCTAGTGCCGACCCGTCGCGGCCGCTCTATTCTATTGTCGTGGGCCACAACGCACCTCCGGCAGGGCGCGACGATTTGCCCACCCTGTGATACTCCGACGACGACGCCGCTAGATTCTTCGGACTCCTGTCACGAGCTAGTGACGACGCCCTGTTGCTGGTGGACATGGATGACGATACGCGTCGGCGCCACAATGGCATCGCCCGATACGCTGAAGTGCCGACCCCCGCGGCTCTCAAACGGGCGGTCAAGCAAGTGCAAACCAGTGTCCGTCAAGATGTCGCGGCGGGTCACAAGCCGATCGTGTTCTTTACCTACAGCGGCCATGGTGCCCAGAAGGACGGCGAAACCTACCTAACTCTCGCTGGCGGTTCCCTCTCTCGATCGGCGCTTCTGAAGAAGACCCTCTCCGCGTTCACCGGCGCTGAAGTGCATTTGTTCGTCGACGCGTGCCACGCGGGTGCGTTGGTGAGTTCTCGAGGTGCCTTCGACAAGACCGTCGACGTGAAGACCGTGGCGCTGCGGCGCTCAGGCGTCGATGCCCTGCTCAAGGGTGACGGTCTGAAGGACTTGCCCCAGGTAGGCGCCTTCCTGGCAGCGGCGGCAAATGCCAAGGCCCACGAATGGACTCAGGTGGAATCCGGAGTCTTCACCCACGAAGTATTGTCGGGATTGTACGGCGCGGCCGACATCAACGGCGATTTGAAGATCGAGTACGGCGAGCTTCATGCCTTCCTGACGGCGGCGAACTCCAATGTGCACGACCCACGAGCTCGACCTCAGGTGGTCGTGCGCAGTCCGGACGGCAACGCCAACGCCATTCTGCTAGATCTCCGCTCACTACGACACACACGGTGGCTATCGGGTAACGCTGCGCCTTTGGGTCGGTTTCACGTTGAACTCGACAATGGCGAACGGCTGCTGGACGCTCACGTGGGTCCCGACATGCGCATCGCTCTGGCGTTGCCGCGTTCGTCCAGTGCCTTCGTCGTTTCGCAACGCGGCGAAGCGAAGGTCAGTTCGAAAGGCCCGGTTCATGTCCACTTTGACCGGCTGAAACATAACCGAGCGGACCACGAAAGCCGTGGCGCCGTCGACTTGGCGCTGCGTACGCAGTGGTTTCGGACGCCGTTCACTCGCGTCTACTACATGGGATTCATGGACGCGCGCGGCCATCCGCCCACCGCCTTCGGTTCGCTCTCGCTGTTACCCGGTGAGACCACGCTTGGCGGAGATACCGCGGGGCTTGCCCTGGGCCTTGGTGTTATCGGCGGTGTGACGGCCTTGGACGCCAAGTACGACTACGATGACGCGAAGACGCAGGTGTCCGCCGAATCCGCTGCCAGACGTTACGAAAGCGGCGTTACGGTGGGCATCATCGGTGGAGCCGCGGCCGTCACCTCGGGCGTAGTGGCGTGGCTGCTTCGACCGCCTCCCAAGAAGAAGAAGCGCTCCGCACTGCAGTACGATCTGCAGGTAGGTCCCGTCACGAGCGCTCGTATCCGCTGGTAGCCTCGCCTTCGGCGAGTCCGGTGTACGAGGGGTTTAGGGAGCGCTGCATGACCCGCCCCAGTCGGGGCAAGGGCAGGTCACTCCGCTACTTCGCGTCAACCCTGGCTCTACCGGAGTTTTTCTTTAGGTCCTCGGCGCTATCGCGCCTGCGGCGTCTGGCCTTCGGCGAGTCCGGTGTACGAGGGGGGCGCTAGGACGACAGGGTGGCGCAGCGGGCGGCTAGTGCTTGGTTGAGTTTGTCGTAGTTGGCGCCCAGGCGACTGCGTTTCACCATCGGGGCGGCGACTCTGCCTAACACGCCGGTGAACTCCTCGCCGTGAATCAGGCGCGTCCGGTTATTGGGTAATGACTCTAGGCGAAAGTAGTGACGCCCCTGCATGAAGGGCTCCGTGCCCCCGGCCCACGCAAACTCCCGCTCGGGATCCACAGTCACGATGCGTAGTGGCATCGGCAGGGGTCGTCGGAGCCCGACATCGAAGCGCGCCATCGCCTTCGCCCCCTCGGTCAGCTTGGCGCGCATGGACAGTACGAATGGGTTCCACTCAGGGTAAGCATCGAAGTCGCACAACACTCTCCAGACGAGGGAAGGAGGGGCGTCGATTTCCAGTTCGGTGACTATCTCGGAGGGCATGCGCGGAGCCTAGCGGAAACGGATGTCAAAGGGCAGCAGCGCGAAGATCCGGTCGTGCTCAAAATGACGCGCCATCAGAAGCGGCTGCCGAAGCAATCGCGGCAGCGCCTGTTCCGGCATGTTCCACTCCACCCGCAGGGGAAATCGTCGCTTTTCCGCGACGGCTTCGACTAGAGCCAGGCTACGGTCCTCGTCCAGCTCTAGGATTTTTCGGATCTCGCCTAGAGCGGCTAGATACCCACCTCGGCGATCGGTGAGGCCTACGCCCTCCGCTTGCCTGCCGGTCCAGACCCGGCCCTGAGCTAGCTCATGCATCTCCTCGTAGGTTTTGCCTCGGCCGTCCGCCATCTTCGAAACGAAGTCTCGATAGAACGCGTCGAGATCTCGCTCCAACTTGGCGGACTCGTCTTCGTTGAAGGCGCTGTAATCGGAGAGATATCGCGCGCGTTTGCCCCGGCTCACGATTTCCTTCTTGATGCCGAGCTTCTCGTATAACTCTCGGGCTTCGAATTTTCCGCCGAGTACTCCGATGGAACCTGTGATGGTGCTGTGGCTCGCGAAGATCGGGCAGTCGTGCAGCCCCGCGACGAAGTAACCACCGGAGGCTGCGACATCGCCCATGGAGATCACGATGGGTTTGTCGACGCGGGCATCCTGCAGCGCCTGGTACATGAGATCGCTAGCCAATGCGCTACCGCCCGGAGAGTCGACGCGTAGAAGGATGGCTCGAATATCATCGTCGTGATGAACCGCCTTCAGGGCTCGAACGAAACTCCGGGAGCCGGTGGACTGAGGGCCGTCGGGGCCGTGGCTGGATCGTCCGCTCTTGATGTGGCCGCCGACATCGATAACGGCGATAGGCACGGCCTTGCCGCGGCACAAATGCCCGCTGAGCGTGAGGTAGCGATGTAGATTCACGGCTCGGTACTTGCCGACTTGCTCTTTCACCCAGGCCCGTAGCGCCGAGTAGTCCCCCAGTTGGTCGATCAGCTTATGTTCTTTGGCCTCGTCAGCACGAAGAGGGCCGGCGTCCAAGGCGGCTCGGACCTGATCCGTCGATAGGTCGCGGGCGAGTGCAATGTTGTCCACCGCTTGCTCGAACAGATCGTCCACCAGAGCGTTGGCCATCTCGCGGCTCGCATCCGACATCTCATTGGCGGCGAAGGTTTCGCGAGCACTCTTGTATTTGCCGCGTGCGACGAGCTGGGCGCGCAATCCGATCTTGTCGAGCAGCCCCTTGAAGAAGGTGATCTCCGAGCACATTCCGGTGATGCTGAGCTCGCCGGAGGGAGCGAGGCATAAGTGGGAAGCTCCCACGCTTGCGAGATAGGCGCCCAGGCTGGGGTTTTCGAAGTAGATGGCGACGGGTTTGCCAGCGGCGACCACGGCGTGCAGCGCATCCCGTAGCTCTTCGGAGCGGGCCAGCCCCGAGTGCAGTTGTCCCAGCTCGATGATAACGGCTTGGATACGTCGATCGCGACGCGCTCGATCGAGAGCGATCAGTACGTCGACCAGGGACGGCCCCCGAGGGCGGGAAGACAGCGCGGCGAGCAAGCCGGGAGCTTGATGGCGATCCGCCATCTCCCCGTGCAGGTGCAACTTCAGCACCGTGTAGCGCGAAACCCAAAGCCGAATGCGCCGAAACACCCAAGCCAGCGCCCGAAACGGCAATCCCAATAGCCAAAATACCGATCTCATACCGTGGCGATAATAACGAACGCCTGCGGCCGCAACGCCGCAAGGCGGATAGCGAACGCCTGCGGGGGTAACGTTGCAAAGGGACCGGGGCCCTTACGGCCTGCTAGCCCGGGTGGCCTACATTTCGCAGTGCGAAATGGCCCTCAGCGTGATGGCCTCCCTTCCGCTTGCAGGTGGGAGTTCCAAGACAGCTTGGACGCCTACGTCCCAATCCCTTTGCTACGTCACCCCCTCCGGCTTGCGGGGAGGTGGCGTATCGGCCGGTCCCGTTACGCACGTAGGGCGAGCGTCTCCGCGCGCGCCGTATCGACAAGGGCGCTCCATACACGTAGGACGAGCGGGGGTGCGGCCCCGTGCCGCTAGGAAACCGCAGGCGCGAAGCGGCGAGGACGCCGAAGCTCCGAAGGAGCGAGGACCAAAAAAAACAGGTCGGCCGAGTCACGTTCGGCGAGTGAGCGAAGTGATCCACCGTCACCCCGACGGGGGTGGGGCACGTAGAGCTCATCAACTGCGAGTCGATGAGCGGGCTCTCCGGAATTTATTCCGGAGATGGTGTACGTGTCGCGGATTCGGCGATGCGTTCGTTGACGCGGGCGGGTTCAATGCAGATGGTCCAGACTTGATCGCCGGCGTCGTCAATCCAACACACCTGTTGTCCGACGAAGCAGTTGTTGATGTCGGGGTTGGCGCTGTCGTAATACACGCGGCAACTTACGATTTGGTAGAGTTGCTCGCAGGGACCCTCCTCCAACGCACCGGGCGGAATCCCGCCGTCCCCGGCTTCGACGTGACTCAGTCCCCCATCGCCGCTGTCAAAGCTAGCGGTGCCTTGGGCGGTGACGGTCTCATTGCCGGAGCAGGCCGAGCCGATGAGTGCTGTCCCCACCATCAACGAGGTAATTAAGGATGTAATTTTCATCAGCGATCAGCTTAGCACAATCTATGTGGGCTCCGACCGTGCTCAATTTTGAACGGCGGCGCCGTTCGCTAGAGGGAGGTGTAGAGCCCGGGCGTGGTGCTCGGGTGCGTGAGTGGTGTCCGGACGACGGTAAGACCCAGATTGGTCTCTGGAGCCGGAAGGTTTTGGAAGTATTGGGATAAAATAGGTGAAGGTCGCCACCCTTACCGGATGACGGCCTTCTTGAATGTGCTGGTGATTGTCTCTTGGTGTAGGTTCGTGTCGGAAAGCCGTTTGGGCTCTTGAACGGGGCGACCCCAGTCCCCACCAGGGGCCCCCGCTGCTCGGATTTCTCAGGATTTTAGCAACTCACCATCACCAGCACTTCTGGGAATCAAGAGATTGCAACGGCCGTGCTGTTCTCACGAAGGCGGACTCTTGGGGAAATTTGCGCACGGAAAACGGTGCTGGCCGTGATTGCCGCCAACCCTGTGGCTCGGTGGGCCGGTTGGATGACACACGACTGACGCGTTGACGTCGGCACTCAGAATCGCCAGTTTAGCCTTCGAAGCCCACATGTTTGCTGAACCGATAGCGCTGATGGGAGCGATGTGTGTGGAGGGCGTTGAGGCCACGGAGTGGCTATCGCTGGGGCAAGGCCTAGCCGTGTTGGCTGGGGATAAATGCCCGTGAGTGAGAGCCCCCCGCGGCCGGGTAGCTCACTACCATCGAGTGCAGCGCCTCAGTCGAGTGTGCCCCCGAGCTCAACGGCGGAGTCGGTTCGAGACTCGATGGCGCAAGATACTCCCGCCGCTGGTCGTTTCGGCACGTTCGCGGGTGTGTTCACACCGAGCATTCTGACCATCCTCGGCGTGGTCATGTACCTGCGCTTCGGCTGGGTCGTGGGCAACGCTGGTTTGGGCGGCGCTCTACTGATCGTGGTGGTTGCCCATGTCATCACTCTGTGCACGGGCCTCAGTATTTCCACGATTGCCACCAACCGGACGGTGGGAGCGGGCGGGGCCTACTACATGATCAGTCGCTCCTTGGGGGCGCCGGCGGGAGCGGCCATCGGTATTCCGCTGTTTCTCGGACAGGCGCTGAGCGTCAGTTTCTATGTCGTCGGGTTCGTCGAGTCCCTCGAGATGCTGGTGCCTCATCTGCCGACGCATGAGCTGGCGAGCGTGGTGTGTATCGGCTTGGCCATCTTGAGTATCAAGAGTGCTGAGGTGGCGATGAAGGTGCAGTTTGGCGTGATGGTCATCATCGCGCTCAGCTTGGTGTCGTTCTTTACGGGTACGGGTGACGGCAGTTCTCACACCATGCAGTGGGACGCGCCCAAGGGTGCCGAGCGTTTAGGCACAGTTTTCGCGGTGTTTTTTCCGGCGGTTACCGGCATCATGGCGGGATTAGGAATGTCCGGGGATCTCAAGGATTCCCGACGATCTCTACCGCGCGGCACGCTGTTCGCCATCTTGGTCGGCTTCATTGTCTATATGGCATTTCCGGTTTGGTTGGCGCTACACGTCAGCAGCGAACAGCTGCTCAGCGACAACAAGGTGGTGTGGACGGTGTCCCGCTTCCAGCCACTAATCTATCTCGGCATCTGGGGCGCCACCTTGTCCAGCGCGATCGGGAGCTTGCTCACGGCTCCTCGGACCTTGCAGGCGATCGCTCAAGACGGCCTGGTTCCGCGTGTTTTGGGCAAGGGTCATGGGCAGTATAACGAGCCGCGTTTTGCTATGGCGCTCACCTTCGTCATCGCGATGGCCGGCATATGGCTCGGTAATCTAGACGCCATCGCCAATACCCTCACGATGTTCTTTCTGGCCACCTACGGTCTGACGAACCTGGCGTGCGCGTTGGAGTTGTGGGCCGCCAGTCCCTCTTTCCGGCCGGATTTCAAGGTGCCTTGGTGGTTGAGTTTCTTTGGTGCCGTGGCGTGTTTTTACGTGATGAGCATCATCGACTTGCTGCAAATGTTTGCGGCTCTCTTCATCAGCGGCGTCATTTATGCGGTTACCCAACGTCGGGTATTGGGGACCACCTACGGTGATGCGCGACACGGCATTTGGTCAGCATTGGTTCGCACCAGTTTGCATCATCTGCGACACGCGGAATTTCACCCACTGAACTGGAGACCGAACCTGGTCGTGATGGCCGGGCAGGTGGAGCGCCGACCGTATCTGTTGGAGTTGGGCTCGACGATTGTGCAGGACAGCGGGGTGGTGACGTATTTCCAGCTGGTGAAGGGGGACGTGGCTGAGCTCGCCGGCGAACGTCGGCGCTTGTTAAAGGAGATCGACGCAGAGGTCGCGGCTCGCTACCCCAACGTGTTCTATCGAGTAGACGTAGTGGACGACGTGCACCGGGGCGTGGTGACTGCGGCGCAGTCCTATGGCCTCGGGAGTTTTGAGTCGAACACCGTATTGCTCGGCTGGCCAAAGAGCCTGGAGCGGTACCAGCCCTATCTGCACATGCTCCGAGATCTGGTCGCCCTCGACCGGTCACTGTTGATGGTGGACTACAAAGACAACCGGGGATTTGGTCAGTACCAATACATCGATGTGTGGTGGGGTGGATTGCAGGGCAATGGGGGCTTGATGCTCCTGCTGGCGTTTTTGATCACGGCTCAAGATCGCTGGGCCCACGCCGAAGTGCGCGTCATGACGGTCGTGAACACCAAGAAGGAATACGCGACGGCAGAGAAAAGCATCAAGGGTGTGCTCAACAGCTCTCGGGTCCGCGCCCAGCCCCACGTGATCATGCGCGATGGCAAAGCAATCGGCGATATCATGCGTGATCAGAGTGCCAGCGCTGACCTCGCGATTATCGGCATACGCTTGCCGGACCCAAGCGAACCCGAGACCGAGTCCTTCGAACGCATCCGCGTGCTACTTGGAAACCTGCCGACCACCATCCTCGTCTACAGCGCCCGAGATTTTCCCGGCGAACCAGTGTTGTTTCAATCGTAGGGGGGGGGCCGCGCTGCATGCAACAGCAGGCGCGTCAGCGCCGAGGACCTAGGAAGAAAACTCCGGTAGAGCCAGAGTCTCGCTAAAGAGCGAAGCCTTTCACCCTCACCCAAGGGGCTCATGAACATACAGAAGTAGTAATTGCCGATCAGGCATGATCTACCCCTGTTCATGAATTCCGGGGAGTGGCTGGCGGGGGATGTGGCGACTGAGTTTGACGGTTCTGAGCTCGGCGATCCGCGG
>JABSRN010000114.1 GCA_013214025.1 Polyangiaceae bacterium | reverse complement strand
CTTCGATGCACCCTAAGGATGCCGCGTCATCACAAACCGCCAACGGGAACAGAGCACTACCGCAGGCTCCCCCGACGAGGCTAACGATATTCACCAGGGCGCAGATTGACTCGCCGCTCGCTGATTCCAAACAGAGCCCGGCGTCGGCGCACGCTTGTCGGAACCCCGAGCAGTCTTGCCCAAGGGGCACCGGCAACTGACACTCCAACTGACCGTCGATCTCGGAGCACCCCAAGCCCTCCCTACATTGGTTCGACGTGCCGTCGCCGGCGCGGCCGTCGCTCCCGCACGGTTCGCCCTCTTCCACCACTACGGTCCTTGGAGGCGCGATGCAGAGCTGAGTCTCAGGCGAACATTGATAGGGTGGGGCACACCGGGTGCCGCCGCAACTTTGACCCTCCCCCGGACCTGCGGAACACTGCCCGCAACCGGCGTCGAAGTCGCAGTAGCTACCGGCGGCGCAATGGAGGTCCTGAAGACACCCGTCGCCTATCCCAGCGAGTCCGCTAAGCGGCAGCGCCAGATAATCCCACGCAACAACGGAACAGTCGAGCGGTGCCGTCAGCGTGGCACGGGCTAAATCCAGATCAAAACCGACGATACCAGAGTCCAGGTCCTGCTGATATCGCGAAGCCCTCGAACTGCTCTCAGCGTCCCGCTGCCTCGTCGTCTCGACGCAGCGAGTCTCCGTCTGATACAATGCCCGCTGCCCCAAAGCATCGTCGCTCACGTCCAGGCAGTCGAATAGCCGCCGGCAGTACGCCGGAACCATCGCCTGGGCGTATTCAGCGTAGGTCGTCACGAGCGAATCGTCATCGACGGACCCCGCGGTAGCGTCCGATGATTTCCCGCGCTCGCAGGCGGCTACAGCAAGAACCAGCGCTCCTGCGAGCACCCACCGCCTAAAACGCCACCTCAACGATGGGTGCGACGCGCTGTTGTTCGCGACTCTGTTCACTGCCACGATCTACTCGACCTTTACCAGCCGGACGGAACGGATCTCCCCTTCCGATGTTCCATACAGCCGTAGCTCCAACCTATCGTCGATGGGCTCCAAAATTCCGTCCAAAGCCCACGCATGCGGGGTGTCTTGGCCTGCCACTTCCAGTTTGGTGACGAGCCACCCGACCGCGTCGCAATCACAAGCGTAGCTCAACGCAGGCTGCACGACCGCTCCCACGACTAGACCCAAAACGAGCGAGCCAACCCAACTAGGTAGCTTCCCCAAAAATTTGGGGTGACTATTCACCGCTCACCCTCCCAATTCGAAAAATAACGTTCTCCGTCGTGCCATCGTCGTTCGGAAAAGACAGGGAGAGTTGGTCGCCGACAACGGTCGCCTGGCCCCCAGTGAGCCAAGCAGGGGTTTCTACATTATCGTCACACGGGTGCAAGCAGCCGCCGGACACAACATAGTCTGTTCGATCAATGGTGGAGCGGTCCGGGGTCGTGGGACAATCGCATCGACCTCCACCGATCGTGCAGGCCGACAGTCCCGCAACGAGCAATCCGCTCGCGAATGCGATGACCTTCTGAATGTTGCTTTTCATACGATTTCATACCACCCGCTGGCCTTGCCGACTAGCTCAAACTCGGGAGGACCAGAAAATGAGAACCGCCCGCCGCTTGCGAAGGCGACGGGCGGTTCCCGACTTATTCAATTAACGGATCCCCTTAGGGGGCCGGGGTGTAGCCCGCGATCACCGTCGGCATCTCGCAAACGAAGTCGTTCGCGGCAGAGCACTTCTTATCCTCCCATCCAGATTGGGATCGTGCGACGGCGCAGTCTTCTTTCCACAACCAGTCGTTAGGCTCGAACCTTGCCCAATTGGCGTACTGCCCTGCAACTGCGTTGCCATACTTCTTGCCTTGCCAGAACTGGACTCCGTCCTGCCAACGCCAGACGCCCTCCTCGGTATCGGTTGCACCGATCCACGCTTCGTCGCCAATGTTTTCCGCCACGAAGTGGCTCTCGTTGACGTCATCGATCTTGACCAGATCCCCGCCTGCCCCCAGGCAAGACGCCTCGGCCGAAGTCCAATCTAGCTCGTCTTTGCAGAACCAGTAACCGTGGTCACCGAATTCTTCGTATCCACAATTATTCCCAGGTGCGATTTCCGGGACGACTGGTGGAGTGGTGCACGCAAAAAGCTTTGTCTCTTTGCACTTCGTGTCGCGCCAAGTCCCATCGTCCTGCATCTCCGCGCAGTGCTCCTTCCAAAACCGGTTGTTCGGTTCGCCATGGTCGAAGTTGTCGTAACGATTCCCTATGTTTTTGCCCCACCAACGGTCGCCCTGGCGGAACTGAGTTCCATCCGTCCATTGCCATACCCCCCGTTCGGCCAAGTGGTTCGCACCGAGCCAGATCGGCCCTGTGAAATGGGATTGAACGAAGCTGTTTTCTTCTGATGAGTTGACCCTAACGAGGTCCAAACCGACGGACTCGCACTGATCTTTAGCGCCTTCCCAGGGCAAACTATCGCTGCAGAACCAGTACTCTTTGCCGTTCAGCGTTTCGTCGACGCAACCGAGACTTTCTGGGGTGAATCGACCGAGCGGATCGAACGACGTCTCGCCGCTAGCGATCGCGAGGACACCGACTTCCTCCTCGTCTCCAAGCTCGTTGGGGACGAACATGGTTGCGGTGGTTTCAGCGCCATCATTGGTGAACACAACATCGTTGCCATCATCCCGAAGTCGCACTCCGATGGTTTGACCGGGCTGTATCTCCAAATCCTTGAAGGTGCGCCACTTTTCCTCGTTGGCACCCGTGACCGAAAGCTCGATGGTCTTGGCCTCTACATTCTCGTTCACCTTGAAGGAAAAACTCTTGTGCTCGGTGTCAGTTTCATGAATCGTAAATTCATCCGATTCGCCAATTGTGCCCGGAACTTTCGCGGTGACAGAAAGGGCGTTGGTCATCACGACCGCTTGGTAGATATCCCCGTCGGTCGCCCCTGCAGCGAGGCCCGTCTCAAAACGCAAGGTCTTCCCCGCGCTCTCAGTGGCCAACATGGCTTGCCCACCTCCACCTTCCATCAATGGGATGGCCGCCAAGTTCGGGATCTGGTCGCCACCGCCCTGGCCGTAATACGTGCGCCCGTCGCCATCCGTAACCTGGGTTGTCGCCCCCTCCGATCCCATAATGTAGAACACGCCACCACTCAGGATGTGGGCGACCAAACCGGTCGGAGTCATCGGCGCGTGGTCGAGCACGTCATCCGGGACGAACATTAAGTCGTAACCGTCCGAACTCGTCCCCTCGTAGAGCTTGGCTCCGGACTTCGCTCGGAAGCGGAACTTTTCCTCACTGTCGCCATCATCTTCAATTTCAATGAATGGTTCAGCCGCCAGCGTGATTTTGGGCCAGTTCGGGTCGGCCACGTAGATGCGCTTGCAATTTTTGCCGGCGTCATAGGTGCAAGGATTAGTTGGGTCCCACCTGTATGGGCGAAGAGTGTGCCCCCCACCGCCCTCGAACATGCTTAGGATCGGGTGTTCCCCAGCCTTATAGGAATCCCAACTGCGCTCGAATATGTCCAAGTAATTGTCAGTATTGCCGGCCAAGACTTCACCCATAAACCACAGGAAGTTGGCTGATCCCAACTGGTAACCCTGCTTGATGTTCAGCACATTCATCATCTCCTGGTGGTGCTCGACGTCCTCGTCTGGCTCGAACTCGGACGCGCTACCCGGTGCCGACCAATACTTGTAGTCGTAGATTGGCTGGTTGTATGGGCTCCGGCCCGCCTGCGCGAAAACCGACTCCGTCGCCATCCCGAAACAGTTGCCGGTCTCGGCTATGTCCTCGTAGAGCAACCAATAGAACGCCGCATTGATCGGGTTCCACCAGGGGCTCTCGCCAACGACTGCATCACTGAAGGTGCGGGTGAATTGTTCGTAGGTGAGCTCATCCGTTGAGAAGTTTTCGATCGCCCAGAACTCGCTCGCGCGAAAATCCGAATTGTCGTAATCGTAGTCGTTGTTGATCCGCATGGTGACCGCGGCTTCGCCGTTCGTCACGCGATTGTTGCCAATGTATCCCCAGAGATTGTCGATATTGAAGGTCTTCTGAGGAGTCCCCATTTTGTCGTCGTCACCTCCCCACACTGGGGTATCAGCGTCCCAGACGACGGTCTTGACGTGAATGGTGGTATCCGCTCGGGTGAGCCGAGCGGGGCCGGGAGCCAATAGCAGAGAAAAGCCCTGATTTGGGTTCTGGTAGTTTCCATCATCGGTGTCTCCTCCACGCACGTTGTCGTGAACCAACACGCCGTTCACCGTAACGTGTGTTCGCATGAATAGATCGACTTGGCCGCAACCCGTACAATCGTTGCCCCACGACTCAAGTGTAACCAGCGTCAGATCGAGATTCCCAAACGGCACGGCAACATTCCGTGCCCCGTTGTCAGGCGCGTGATCGATAATGAGACCATTGGAAAACTCCGCATACGTATCGAGCCCACCACGACTGCTACCACCAATACCAGTCGGAAAGCCGAAGTAGCCGGAAGGCCCGCCATAACTGTCCGCGTACGCCTGGGCGATGACGCTTGAAATGACCGTGTACGGCGACGACACGGAACCATACACCACGCCGCCTTCGAACTTAGCGGTCTGTCCCGGCGTCACATCATCACTCAGCCGATCCAACCTCGCTTCGATTTCCTGCACCGATGACTTCGGCTTGCCGAGAGAGCCGGTCGCCCCCCCTTGGGAGACCCAATAGTTGAGAACGTCGCCCCACAACGCGAAAGTCCGCCCCCGCGTGCCTGACTGGATCACACCGTTGGCAAATTCCTGAGACTCAAAGAAATATTGGTCGTCGTCCGCTGGGTCAGCCGCCGGAACCGTGCGGATGACTTGCTCGGCTGTTGGCAAACCCAACTCTGCTTCGTAAACGTCATAGGTGGCCATCACGCGTCCGTACATTCCGACAATTGCCGAGGGAAAAACAAAAAAGCGACCCCGAGAGAAACGATACTCCGTGTGCGTGGCCAACACCACGCCGTCCGATTCTGGCGTGCCGAGGTATTCCTGAAGGTTCGTCCCGTCGGTATGGGTTTCTAGCCCTTTGGCTTCCCAGTAGGCATAAACGTCGGTTGGCATCCAAACGGCTCCGTGGTCCTCGGAATAGACGACGCAACCCAGATCAAAACGCTTTACGAACGCAGCCCCATCGAGGACAGAGGCGGTATCCAGGACAAGTGCGCCCGTAACGGCCGCGCCAAGGGACCGTTCCTTGGCATCGATAGCCGCCGTCGCAGCCAAGTCCGGATGACTCAATGCCTGGCTAACACTGACAAGGTCGGGTTCCGCTTGTTCTGCCGCGCAGGCCAGGAAACCGATGGATAGGAGACACGGGAGCGCCGTGCGGGGAATTCTAGCGATCATGATTGGCCTTTCTTAAGTCCAAGTTGTTCGAAATTTCATAGTTAACAGAGGACAGGAATTCCAAAGCCCCACCGCCTATCCGTAACAGACCGCTACCCCCGACCGTACCCCCCCCCGGCCCTTCACGAGCCCGCGGTCACCGCAGATTCGAATCGCTGGCAATCCCACGCGGACCATCTGGGCGAACTCTTTGGGGAGCTCGTCGATCGCAACGGTGTGGGCGAGCCATGAGCGAATTGCTTCAAGAGCTTCGAGTTGCCGCATCCTGCCCCGAGGGCGACGCGGAGGCGTGGAAACAATTTTACGCCCCCAAAGTCGCCTCCGTCACGCGCCACCGACCCGCAGCTGCCAAACGCTGGAGCATCATCGTGGTGGCGTGGAACTCCGCACCCTTCGTCATCGGGTGCCTCGATCACTTGATCGCCCAGGACGGCTTTGATCGCGACAACGCCGAAATCATTCTGGTGGACAATGGTGGTTTGGACCCCGTCCGGAACGAACTATCCGAACGCGTAGATATCGAAATCCGCATGACGGAAAACGTCAAACTCACCCCGGCACGCAACGTGGGCGTCGCCTACGCGTCTGGTCCCATCATCAATTTTATTGACGATGACGGACTGGTCGAGGCCGACTACGCCGAAAATGCGTTGAAGTATTTTGAAGACCCCACCGTCTACGGCGTGCGCTCCAAAATCATCGCCAAAGAGCACCCGTACTTTACGACTCTCGGTTACCACTACGACCGAGGACCCGATCCCGTCGAAGACGCCTTGGTTACCGAAGGCAGCTGTTTTCTTCGACGAGATCTCTATATGCAGGTCGGCGGATTCGGACTGCTCAGTGGACATGAGGGCATGGAACTCTGCCGGCGAATGACCCTGGCCCAGACCGACGGCAAACTCCTGTACGCACCCGACGTCGTCATGCGCCACGACTACATGGACGGTTGGAGCAAGTATTTCCGAAAGAGCCTGCACTACGGGGGCATCGGTGCCATCGCCAGCGCACTGCACCCCGAGGTGGATCGCTACATTTCGGACGTGAGCAAACGACGCTTTCCGAAACCGAAGCGAACGCTGCGCCTACGTGTAGCTAAGCAGATACTGCGCTTCGGACGAACCTTGTTACAGGCCTATAGTCGACTGCAACACTAGCTCAGTCCCGAGAACATTCTCCCCGGCGTACAGAGATCTGTTTCACGAAACAAGCTGTGCGGGCGGGACGACAACGAAGTCTAGGTCGCCCGCTCCACGCTGTCCGCCAGCCTCCGATGTCTCTTCGGCCCAGAGGACAGCCGCGCGGACTGCCTATCCCGCTCTTCTTGCGCCTGAACGCTATCTGTTGTCGGCGCGTGCCGCCGCTGCGGCGCCCCTATCGGTGCCCGAATAACCGACGCCAGGAGCTCTGAATGCCGTGGCAATCAGAGCTCCTGGCGGTGGGCGCCCCCGAAGGCAACTTGCCTACACAATGCCTTCGGGCCCGTTATCGCCTCTGCCTAGGGTGCCTCGCACACATAGGAGTGACGGTGACCGCAGCTCTTCGACTGCCACTGACCGCTATTGCCGTCAATTTCCGCACAGTCCTCTTCGCCAAACCAAGGGTCATTGGGGTCCCCAGGTTTCCAGTTCGCGTATGTCACCGGCGAGCCGTCGTCATCGCCCTGCCAAAATTGAGTTCCATCTATCCAAACCCATGTATCTTCTTGGGCGGAGTCGCTTCCCCCGAGCCAAGCGTCCCCTGTCAGTCGGGCATGCACAAACACATTCTCCTCGGCGTCGTCAATAGTTACTAGGTTGAGCCCAAACGCTGAACAACTAGCCTGCGCGTCCGAGTGGTCTTGTGAATCACCGCAGAACCAGTATTCACGCGGACCGTCCGGAGCGTAAACGCACTCAGTTGAAGGCGCCGGGGTCGACGGAACCGGCGCAGCATTTCCGCCGCGGGTCTCGCAGACGAACAGTTTGGCCTCGCTGCAGCGGTCGTCATTCCATCGCCCGTCCAAGCGCATCTCAGCGCAGTTCTCGTGACCAAAGAAACCACCGTCGTTGGGCTCCCCGCCGTCCCAATTGCTGTAGAGACCACCGACGGAATTCCCGCTGGAGAAGAAACTCCAGAGACCCGTCCGGGCGTCCCAGAACTCATCGCCGTCATCAGACCATTGCCAGTGGTCTTCGTCGGCAGCGTCACTAGCACCAATCCAGGTTTCGCCCGAACGGTTCGCCATCACGAATAAGTTCTCAGCCGCGTCATTGATTCGAACAAGGTCCATGTTGACTGATTCGCAAGTGGTTCGGGCCTCTTCCCAACCCTGTTCCGTGGTGGAAAACCAGTACTCGCGCTCTCCGTGGAACTTCGCCACCGCTCCGATACTTTCGGCTGGCGGACCCAACGGCTCCAAGTCGAAGGAATCATCTGTCCCATCGCCGTCCGAATCCAAGCCGAACTGGTGGCCATCGGGCGTTCCATCACCATTGGCGTCAGTATCGTTGGCGTTGGGGTGACCATCACCATCCAGATCGCCCACCGGTTCATCCGCGTCGGCGACCCCGTCGCCGTCACAGTCGTCCTCGCTGAAGCAAACGTAGTTTCCTCCGTGCACAAATACCCCGGTACTTGAAGACGCCCGGAAGGATGGCACTTGGTGAATGTCAGGGACGCCACCGAGATGTCCTGGTTCATCGTTAAACGTGACCGCCCCGTCGTAGACGTTGCACGTGGCAGTCAAAGAGTAGGCGCCATTGTCCTCAGACGCGTCAAACGTACCGACGAACTCGCCGTTCGCCGACGCCCGCATATCAACTTCAAACTCACGCCAGCCTCCATCTCGCGTGGGACCCGACGCCACCACCCGAACCTCAACGTTGTCGTTCGTTATCGAGTCGACGTACTGCGGAAGGACGCGAATCGAAACAGCCTCACCGGCATGAACAGAACCGCGGTTCGCCGAGATTGAACAGGAACCGTTAGTGCCATCTGCCACTATCCTGACCTGATAACTCAACGGTGTTCGCAGTTCATCATTGCTCTTCATACGTATGCGCCACCTGCCGGCCGGCGAACCGCCGTCGACAATCGGGATGCGATAGGTTGAATGATGCGATTGGTCGGACTCCAAAAAATCCTCGAGAATGTACTGCGCACCGGTCGGCGAATAGAGCTTCCCAGACGGTTTGACGTACCGTCCCTCGTTTTCAGCTCGCCCGGAATCCGCGACGAGCACTGTCAGCTCCGTCGCCGCCGGCTCGACGATAAAGTAGGACCCTGCAGCGCCGACGTCATCGTTGTCCCAAGCATCTCCCGAGCAAATGTCCTGGTACTCGTGGAAACAAGAACGCTTAACGACTCCCGTCCCTAGCCCCCGTGTCAAGGTGAGCGTGTCGCTGAGAACCAACGCCGATTGGGCGCGCTCACTCGCAATCTCCCACATGTCGGAAATCGCGTCATTTGTGCTCGGGTCCGATATTCGCAAGCCGCACTTTCCCGCTAGCCCTATGGCGGCCATCTCGTCGCTCTGGCCAGCGTCTTCACCGAAGTAAACAGGGCAGATGCGCAACTTCGGATCGGCCGCTACTAGCTCCCGCGTGACATCGAGCGGGTCTTCTCCGGTGTTCGAATTGCCATCGGACACCAGCATCACGACCCGGTCTGTGCTGCCACCATCGAGCGCGTCCACCGACGCTCGAATGGCGGTTCCAATAGCGGTCGCCCTCCCGCCCTGATGCAACTGCTCCAGGATAGCTTCGAAGAGATCAAAATACGCGTGGTAGGAGTCCAACGCGACATCGTCCGTGTCTTGTAGCGGTAACTGCTCGCCGGCATTTTCCGCGAATAGCACGAGAGCCGAACGGTGGGTCGCACTGTTCGATGCCTCATGAGCTGCCTTCATTTGACTGAGCGCCGCATAAGCGCCGCGCGTGGCTACATCAAATCGCGACGTATACGGCACGGGAATACCCGTGTCGACACAAGAGCCCCAGACACAGAGGTCTACAGTCGGAGGGCTGTCGCCCCCATTGATCGGAAGAGCCATGCTGTAAGATATGTCCAGGGCGATGGCGGTGTCGTAAACTCCGGAGGCAGAGATGTCCAATGGATCGATCATGAGCGGCTCTACAGTTGCCTCAAGTTCTTCACACTCCGTCAATCCCGACGAAACGATAGGGGCGTAGTCCGCCGGCGGCTGCTGTCCCCAAGTGAGCGGGTCACCTACCGAACCGAGCGCGACGCCGTTGTGGATGAGAGACGTAGTCCCGTCTTGCCCGTGCGCGGAAAAGTAGTTCCGCAGCCTATATTGCAGAATATCCCATTCGCTGATGATGCCGTTGATACCCTTTCGCTCCAAACACCCCGCTTCGTTCGCTGTTGTCCCATCAGCGTTTTGACACCGAACGTCGGAGTACCCCGCCCGATATAGGTAGCTCGCTTTCCCGCTGGTGGTTTGCCACCCTCTATCTGGGTCCGCGTTGGGGTCGGTTTCATCGTATGAGGCCGAATGATACAATTCGCCGCACACCCATTCACAATCATCCATGGTTTCGCACCACCCCCACCGGTCCACGGCATACTTGCAGTCACCCCGACCGTCCGCGCGAAGCCATAAAGTCGAGTCCCCCGGACCGTCAAGGAGAGCAAACGCCCCGCCGCCGATAACCAGCGATACGGGGAAATCTTCATCGGCCCCGCGATTGACCCGCGAAAATTCCGTATTTGGAATTGTAAAATCAAGAGACCCCGTAACCTCCACCGGCAACCCAGGTGGATCCGCGCAAGTCCGCGGGTCGTTTAGGCAATCGGTGCAAGCCATGCGGTCAAAGCTAAACACTCCGGAACCTGGACACCGGTCGCCGCGATTGCCGATGCATTGGGTCTCCTGCAGTCCGCAGGTGCGTGACCCAAGATTGGTGTCGCGGTGGCAACCTTCGCGCAGCCAGGTACACGTTACGGGATCGCAGGTAGTCGTCGCCGAAGGATCGGTAAACTGACCGAGAGCTGAACAGCTCACGCTCACGGGCGAGCCCGGAACCGACGGGTCACATTCTTCAGAAGTTATTCTCACACCGTCCCCGCACCCCGTGAGGGCGGGCTTGACGCGAACCCGGTGACGCTCGGTCAACGCGATCTCACTAAGTGGCGTCGTGCAGTCAGCCGTTTCACCGGAAAACTGGCGATCCTCAGTGGCAACAATGAAATCGTAGTAGTCGTCCGAGCGAGTCGCAGTGGCTCCGCCGTCAATCCATTCGACGAACACCCATGCCCGAATACTGCCGTAGCCGAAATAGCATCCCAAGCCATGGTCCGCTGACGCATAGTCTTGATGCATATTCATCCATTGCACGTCTCCGCCCTCGTCGATAATCTCAAACGCAGTGAAGGCTTGCGCTGAGTCCTTAGCTGACTGGACGCTCGATAGATCGACAACCTCCGCTGGCTTAGTAGTTGTCGCATACCCCCCCATGATCTCGATTTCACTAGTAGCCTCAGGCTGCGGGTAAGCTTCGAATGAAGCATTCGCGGCGGTCTCGTTCCCGTGCACCAAGTCAAAGTTTGCGTCATAGGACATTTGAAACTCGAATCCAGTGCCCCCCGCTGCTCGATCGTTTGCATCGTACCTTGCTTGGGTGCTCTGGCGCTGCATGAAGGTATTGTTCAGCTCGGACAAGGGGAATTCAAAAGCGGGCCCGATCCCCGCCGCAGTCCCGCCTCTGCGGGTCTCGCCGTACACATCTGGCAACCCCATCATGTAGTGCCCCAACTCGTGCGCCAAGGTCGCTGCATCCAAATTGAACATGTTGAGGTGTCCTGGGCCTCCGATAGTCCCGGCGGAGTTTGCACGGTAGCCCTCACGGGGCGCGGTCCAAATGTCCGCGTCCTCCCATCGCGCGCCAGGATCGTAAACCCAGTCCCGAATCATCAACATTCCATCCGTCGCCTCACAGATATATCGAGAGGTAACCTTCAGTTGTTCCCTGATCAGTATGAGATCCGATGACTGTATCGGTGTGTCGTCGTCTGCAACCACCGT
>JABSRN010000113.1 GCA_013214025.1 Polyangiaceae bacterium | reverse complement strand
GCGCTGGGCTACCAAACGCCGGCCGCCTTCCACGACGGGCTCGCGTCGCTCGCGGCGTGATGGTATTGGATTCAACAACAGTGAGCAGGTTCCACCTTAGCGACAGCCGATAATGGTCTAAACGATGGGGTCCACTTCAGTGTATCATCCTGAGTCTTTCTCGCGGTGGCAGGGCGAGCTTCGCGGTGGCGATGTCGGTGGTGTACGTCGCCTGCCTAGCGAGGAAGGTGAGCGCGAAGAAGCTGGCAACGATCGGGCTCAGTATAGGGGGCGCTTGCTTGGTACTGGTCAGAGCCGTGGACACGTTGCGAATGACCCAGGTGGGGAACGTGTTTTGGGTGCTGGCTGGCTTGACTGTCGCGGTGGCGTACCGACCGAGCCGGTATGTGTCAGGTGCAGGCCAGGAGCGGCCTGCACCTGACGCTGTGGAGCTTGCGCTCGCATCGGCTATGACGAAGCCGACGGAGGCTGATCGGTGGGACGTAGTGCGTCGTCAGCTGGCTCGGAAATTGGAGGGTCGGGGCGTACATTGGGGGAGCTCGAAACTGCGGCGCGGGCAGACCCGCCGGCTCAGCGGGCGGAGGGAGTGTCGCCCCCTCCGCGACGATCGCACTGGAGCGTGAGGAATCTGGGAGCCCGCTGGTCTACGCGGAACTGGTAATCTTGGCTCGACTAGTATGCTGCATCAGGCGGGCGAAATCGGTGCCCGACACGTGAACGAGGTTTAGGTGGTCGCCTGCCTCCATCCAAATGTCCTGTTGGTAGAACAGTGAGAGATCGGTAACCGTCAGCAAGTTGTACGCATGACCGGTGATAGGGATGGCGCCCGGTGAACAATCGTCAAAGATGTCCGTGAACTCTTTCTCGCTCATCATCGTTAGATGACGGTCCATCAGGTCGTTCAGCCTGTCGGTGTCGACGTGTTGGCAAGCAGGAAGGACAGCCAACACGGGGCCTCGCTCGTCTTTGAGCAGCACGCCTTTCGCCAGCTGTCGTCCTGGCACGTGTGCCGCGTGGGCACTCTCCTGGCTGCAGCCTGTGCGTTCGTGAGTTATGGTCTCGTATTCGACGTCGGCGTGTTCGCAGGCGCTTCGTAGCTTTTGTGCGACGGACATGAGTGCACCTCCCTTTGACCCTCAAGTCTGATGCATCGGCTAGTGTTCGGCCAGAAGAGTATTGTGTCGCCGAATCGGTGCAGTTCGATGTGCCAAGAAGGGAAGCCGCTGCAGCGACTTGAGAGCGAATTTCCGCGCGCTCTATTTCACGGGCAGTACGTGTCGGTAGGCGTCCCCCGTTGACCTGCTGAGCTGAGAATCCGCCGGTAGCGACTTGGTGAATGATTCGACGGGGACTCGTAACATCCCGAGTAAGAACGAGTTATAGGGTTGGGTGTCGAGCGCCTAGGTGATGGAAGACTCGGCAGAGAGGGTCTTGCTGGCGGGCGGCTCAAAGCTTGCGGCGCTTGCGGCGCTTGCTAAGGCTCGGAGCTGGCCAAAACGGCGTCCCAAGCAAGTTTAGCCAGGAACACACCAAGTTCGGTTGTGCTGAGCTTTCCCTTCGCGGCTGGGTTAGCCGATAGTATCGCCTGCGCGGCGGTCGCCATGGTAGCAACAGTCTGTTACGGATAGGCGGTGGGGCTTTGGAATTCCTGTCCTCCTGTCCTCGCGAAACCATACTCGGGAAGAGGGTTTCATCGAGCAGAATGCCAACTGTTCGCGCCCGATGAGTGAGCGAGTGCCCGCGATCGGTTGGGTACCTCAGTTGGCAGGAGGCGCCCGTATTATCTTGACCGTATCCGTCTCAGAATGGGAGAAGGCTGGAGGGAAACCTCAGCTTTAGTTTTGGAATGTGGGAGGAGCCGGCGCAAGGAACACCTCCGGAAGGCGCAGCTCGCGAGAGCGAAGCCGCCTAGCCTCGCCGCAACTGAGCCCACGAACCTTGGACACTTGGCGTGCCAGCCTGCGAATCAGTGTTGAGGCGACCGGGCGGTTCGAGAATCTGAGCTGAGGCGCCAGGCGCGACAACGGCGCACCCTTGTGAGATTCGGCGACGGCACGCCGTGTGCATTAGGCTCAGGCGAGATGGTGATGCGACCGACGACGGTGGAGTCCAAGACGCGACGGATAGGATGCGGTACGCTGGAGATTTCCGAGAGGGTATTTGGTGACTACCAGGCCGTGTTTACGAAACCGGCCATCGACGCACTCGATGTTCTCGCGCCCTTCGACCTCGAGAGGCGTCGACTCATGCAATCTCGCCTCGAAACAAGGGCTGGGCGGGCCGAGTCGGGTCTACGGATCGACTTTCTAGACGCTCACGCTACCATCGCGGGGACTTCGATTCTAGTCCAGGACGCCCGCGACGGGAGGTTTGAGGGGGCACCGATCCCCGCCGACCTGCAGCGACAATGGGTGCAAGGTACGGGGCCAGGGGCAAGACCCAACGTTGCCCTGAAGGACAGCATTCGCAATGTCGCTTACGCATTGTTGTCCGGGGCAGATGGCTGGATGTTTGATGGGGAAGACGCGCTCGGGCAAGTGTCGACGATGTCCTTGGACAATCAACGAAATTTGTCCCTGGCCATCGATCGCCATTCCGTCTTCTTGGAGGTTGCCGAGCACGTTGCCAGACAGATGAACAGCTGGAGTTCGAAAAGCCTGGGCTACAGGATGGTGGAGGATTGGCGGGAGCAATTGAACTACAGCACGGTGCTGTTTCGCCCTCGTGGTCTGCATTTGGACGATCGCCACGTACGCGCATCCAACGGCACAGGCTTCTCGGCGTCGATCGTCGACTTAGCTCTGTATGTTACTCACAACCAAGCGCGACTCCGTGGGCGGGGGTCCACCGTCGTTTTCTACCTCCCGAAGATTCAAACGGCGGAAGAAGCCGGGCTTTGGAATAGGCTACTGGAATCCTTGGAAGAGCATCTTGCGCTGCCAATAGGAACTTTTAAGGCCTACGTATTGGTCGAACAGATCGAAGCAAGTTTTCAGTTGATGGAGATACGGGCGGCTCTCGGAAAACACTTCGTCGGCTACAACACAGGACGCTGGGACTACATCAACAGCGTTTCCGACGCGATGTCGTGGGCACCGGATTTCATTAACCCGAACATCGACGCCATCGGCATGACCTTCGGATACATGCGCAACTACGAAGATCGCGTGCGTCGCGCAGTGAACACTGCGGACGCCAACGGTAACTTTGCCCTGTGGCAGGGCGGCATGGAGCCGAACATTCCTGTGGGGAGCGACGCTGGCGTGGACAACGGCATGAATCGAGCTGTCGCCGGCGGTATCCGCGAACGAGAAGCGGGAGCGAGCGGTAAGTGGGTAGCACACTGGAAGATGGTCCCCATCGTCCGAAAAGTCTGGAAAGCTGCGGGTGTCGATAACCAATTGGGCCGGCATTTCCCGCAGCTTAGCTACACGTCAGGGGACGCGGACGGGTTATTGGAAATTGACTCGGCGCCACGTACGGTTCGAGGAGCTCGCGACCTGATCAGTGTCGCGCTGCAATACGGAAACGCCTTCGAGCAGGGGTTTCAGGCGGTGGCACTTAAACCCGCTGACTCATTTGCGGACGACGACATGCTGTACTTGATGGAAGACATGGCGACCGGCGAAATTCGCCTCAGCATTCTATGGGAGTGGCTTCACAAGGGGGCGACACTCACGGAAGACGACGACGAAACGGCGACCCGCGCGGGAGATCCATTCACTGAAAAGCTATTTTTGCGATTGATTGCGGAAGAGTATGACAAGTTGCTCCAAGCTGCCGATCGCAACGTGCACGAGGACTCGAAGCGGACCACGCTGCCGATCGCACGCGCCACCGTGAGTATGTACGTAACCGATTCGACCAAAGTCCCTTGGGGCATCGACTTGCTCAATCTCAATCTCAACAATCACGACCAGAAACGGGCCGTCGGGCGTATCCGCCAGTACATGAGCGTCCTCAGGTCCCGCGGCACACGAATCACTGAAAATCTTGATTTTTATTAATGAGGGTCGGGCGTTGGAACAACAGGAGCAGGTCCCATGAGTATGTTTAATCAGAGCGTCGATGAAATTGAAACTTGGTTTGCATCGTCCCGGTTCTCCGGTGTCACGCGACTGTATGGTGCTCGGCAAGTTGCAGAGCAACGAGGTGCGATTGCGCATGACTACACGATCGCGCGAGAAGCCGCGGAGGGATTCTACTCGCGTCTGCGGGCGCTCTTTGCGACTCGCCGAGCTATCACCACCTTTGGTCCGTACTCCCCCGGCCAGGCCGTGGCGATCAAACGAGCTGGCATTGAAGGTATCTATCTCGGAGGCTGGGCCACATCCGCGAAGGGCTCGGTGACCGAGGATCCTGGCGCAGATCTCGCGAGCTATCCGCTGAGTCAAGTGCCGGATGAGGCAGCGCCGATAGTCCGTGCTCTACTCGCGGCAGATCGCAATCAAAGTTTCGCTCGCGCCCGCATGAGTGTCGAGGAACGCGTGCAACACAAAGAGATCGATTACACACCCTTCATTATCGCGGATGCGGACACAGGCCACGGAGGCGACGCTCACGTGCGCAATCTCATTCGACGCTTCGTCGAAGTCGGAGTGCCAGGCTATCATATTGAGGATCAGAAGCCCGGCGCTAAAAAGTGTGGGCACCAAGGGGGCAAGGTGTTGGTGCCCGAGGATGAACAGCTCAAGCGTTTGAACGCTGCCCGATTTCAACTCGACGTGATGAATGTCCCCGGTATCATCGTGGCTCGTACAGACGCCGAGTCGGCCACATTTCTTGATGGCCGGGGCGACGAGCGGGATCATCCCTTCATTCTCGGCGCGACAAATCTCTCCGTACCGAGCTACAAGTCCGGGTTCCTTGCGCTGCAACGAGCGTTCTTTGAACAGGGCATCGAGGACATCTGTGGCCATTTGCTCTTTGCCATGTCCGAGAGCCAGTATGCGCACGCGAACCAGTGGTTGGAATCGGCTGGAATGACACTATTGGTCGCTGATGCAGTGACGGCTCTTAAGGCTGAGAAGGCTCCACGTGTGGAGGTTTTGCTGGACGAGGTGATGAGCCGCTACTTGGAGGCATGGCAGGCTGCTGCGGGTCTCAAGACCTATGGCGAGGCCGTCGCGGACATGCTCGATTTTCGGGCCGACGAGGGCGAAGAGTTCGCCATGAGCCGTGAAGAGTGGCTCGAGTTCGCGGAGACTGCGTCCTTCTATTCGGCGAAACAGAAGGCGAAAGAGCTCGGGCTCAACGTGATGTGGAATTGCGAGAAGCCCAAGACCCCCGAAGGCTACTACCCGGTTCGCGCGGGCATGCGATTCGCCATTGCGAAGAGTCTAGCGGCTGCGCCGTTCGCAGACTTGTTGTGGATGGAAACGAAAACGGCCAACTTGGCGGACGCAAAACGTTTCGCCGACGCGATTCATTCCATGTTTCCAGATCAGATGCTGGCCTACAACTTATCTCCTTCGTTCAATTGGGACACGACGGATATGGACGAGGAGCAAATGCGCGCGTTCCCTGCCGAGTTGGGAAAATTGGGCTACGTTTTCAATTTCATCACCTACGGGGGACATCAGATCGACGGATTAGCTGCAGAAGAATTTGCCGCATCGCTCAACCAAAACGGCATGCTCGCGCTGGCGACGTTGCAACGAAAGTTCCGGCTCATCGAGTCTCCGTACAGGACGCCGCAGACTCTGGTGGGCGGGCCACGGCTCGATGGAGCCCTTGTCGCTTCTTCGGGGCGTACGGCCAGCACTAAGGCCATGGGCAAGGGGTCGACCCAATTCCAACATCAGATCCAGACAGAGGTACCATGTTCTTTGCTTGAGGACTGGATCGAGCGTTGGGCTCGTCATTACGGGATTGCTGGCCCGATCCGCGTTCAGCTCCGCCCCCATATGGCTGGTGTCGAGTTGCTCGAGTTGCAAGTGGCAATCGGAACTCAAGCCTCTGTGGCCAATGTCGTCTTTGCACCGATTCATGATCGCCACGGTGACGTGTTGCTCTCAGTCCGTGACGAGAATACGTTCAACGAGGCTTTCCGAAAGAAGCGCTTGATGTCGCTCATGCATCTATTTCTGATACATCGGTACCAAGCAGGCGTAGTTCATTACGTCAGGCCGAGCGACGACAATCAGAATCAGGCTCAGAAGATGCTGGAGTACGGATTGTTTCGTGATGTTCACGTTACTCTCGGGGAGGTCATCGTCGCCACGACCGACAAGGCAAGGGTCGCGGATCTGGTCAACGAGAACGCACAGGCGCTGATTCGATTGATCAAGAAAGAAAATTTGGTTCCTTTGGGCGGCGCGCAGCAGCGGGCGTAGGGAAATACTGCGCTCCTGAGGTTCCCCCGATTCCGTGGACAGTTTTCTTAGGCTGCTACGGCCTCGGTAAGTTGCATCATCTCAAACTGTCGCGGACTTTGGTAGCCCAGATATGAGTGACGCCGGTTGGAGTTGTAGAAACTGTCGATGTGCTCGGCTATCGCGCTCCTGGCAGCGCGTGTGGTTGGTCACAGGGAGCGGTAGATGAGTTCGGTTTTCAGAGTGCCGAAGAAACTTTCGACCACCGCACTGTCCCAGCAATCAGCTTTGCGACTCATGCTGCACTTCATTCCGTAATGTTTGAGCAGCGCTTGATATTCGCGGCTGGCGTATTGGCCAGATTCAATTGGTCCTCGCAACACCTTGATGATGAGGTGCTTGAATGCAGAAACAGAAGCGAAGAAAGTCGGACCGCTCAGGACGGCCAAAGATGCGTTCTCCAGGACGCCCTCCCGAAGCCGGGCTTGAGCAACAG
>JABSRN010000112.1 GCA_013214025.1 Polyangiaceae bacterium | reverse complement strand
CCCCCCCCCCCCCCGCACTCGTCAACCCAAGACATAGGAATAATCGCCTACGGCGCCCACAGTGACCCACCCCCTGGCCGGGCGTCTAACTGACCCGGCTGTGCGTAGCCGTTTCGAACTAGGTCGTCGCGGCATGGCCAATTCCAACACCGGATCGTCAACGCAGAACCAACTAATCCCGACGAAAAGCTATCGCTTTGGCGCGAACTGGTCAGCGTTGACTATAGGCGTCCCGAAAACAGCCCGGTCACCCCAATGGTAACAATCCGGTGGCAGCAAAGATGCTTGTGGTGCAGTGATCGGAAATTGCAAACTAGGGGTCTGTAGCCGGGAAACCGGCTGCAGCGTTTCTGGAGCTCCGCGCCCTATGACCCAAGAACAGCAAACCCGAGCCTTTCCCCAAGGCCGCAACGGAAGTGCATCCGACCCAGGCGAACTAGCCGTTGTCGTAATGAGTGGAAGTTCCAGAGGCACTCGCCTCGTCATGGGCGACAAACTCACCATCGGCAAATCCAGAGATAACGATCTCGTTCTCACAGACGATACGGTATCTCGCCATCACTGTGAATTAGAGCGCACAGACGACGGCGTGTTGGTGCGCGATCTCGGATCGACCAACCACACAAAGATTGAACGCTCCGTTGTTCAAGAGGCAACCCTCGCGCCCGGTGCGACCCTCAGCGTCGGCTCCGTCGAAATACGCCTGCAATCCGGCCCCAGCCACGCCACCATCCTCCCCAGCGAAAGCCACCACTTCGGCGAAGCCGTCGGCCGCAGCATCGCCATGCGTTCGGTCTTCGGTGTGCTCGAACGAGTAGCCCCCACCGACGGCACCGTCCTGCTCCAGGGCGAAACGGGCACCGGCAAGGACGTGCTCGCCCGCGGCATCCATCAGTACAGCACCCGCAACGGCCAACCCTTCGTCGTCGTTGACTGTGGTGCCATCAGCTACAATTTGATCGAGAGCGAACTCTTCGGTCACGAGCGCGGCGCCTTCACCGGAGCCATCTCCAGTCGCGTGGGCGCCTTCGAAGCCGCCGGCCGTGGCACCATCTTTCTCGACGAGGTGGGCGAACTCCCCCTCGAAGTCCAACCCAAACTACTCCGAGTCATCGAATCCGCAGAGTTCCGCAGAGTGGGCGGCAGCCGCCCCATGCAAAGCGGCGCCCGAGTCATCGCCGCCACCAAGCGCGATCTCGAGCGCGAGGTACAACGCGGCAAGTTCCGCGAAGATCTCTTCTTCCGTCTGGCCGTTGTCCCGGTCACCGTCCCGCCGCTGCGCAACCGACGCGAGGACATCCCCGGCCTCATCCAACACTTCATGGAACTCGCCAAAAAGCGCGATCCCGGAGCCGCGGCGCACACTCTAGACGACGCCAGTGTCAACGCTCTGTGCGCCCACGACTGGCCCGGCAATGTGCGGGAACTCCGCAATGTGCTCGACCGCAGCATCTATCTCGCAGCGACCACCACCACAGCCCAGATCCAACTCTTAGATCTGCCTGTTGCCCCGGGCGCCGGTCCCGGCCACTTTGATCCCTCGCGCAGCTACCGAGAAACCCGCGCCAGTTTCGAAAGAGACTTCGAACGCCGATACGTCTCGTGGCTCCTCGAACGCCACAACGGAAACATCAGCGCCTCCGCGCGGGAAGCCCGTATGGATCGTAAATATCTATACGATTTGGCGCGCCGGCATGGGCTTCGCGAAAAGAACTGAACGCCAAGCCAAGCCAGCGCTCACGACTGGAGCCGCGAGTCGCCCCCAACGCCGCCATTCGATCCAGGAACAGTGGGGCTGTCTTTCGCAAGATCGGCGGCGGCTACCTGTTCAACCAAGCCCAAGCCGGGTTGCTCGCGATGCAGGCTTTGCGACACAAAGCGCCCCTAGAATCGGGGCAGAGCTTGTTGACCAACGGTGCCGGTGGCGGCTTCGGCACCCTAGGCATCCAACTGGCAAAGCCTATCGGCGCCCACGTAACAGCAGTCGACCACACGGACAAGCAAGCTAGAACTCATGCTCTCCGTGGGCGCGGACGTCGTCATCGATTACACCCGAGAAGACTTCGCGAAGAACGGTCAGCGTTACGACCGCATTCTAGATGTGGCCGGTCGGCGGCCCATTTTCGACGACCAACGAAGCCTGACGGAAACGGGCTCCTACGTCATCGTCGGAGGCGCCCCCCGCCGACTCGCTGAGGTGGCCTTGCTCGGAGCTTGGCTGAGTCGCCACCGCAAACAGAGCCTCAGCGTGATGGGCGGCAAACCCAACCAGGGTCTCGACTTTCTGGTCGAAGAGTTCGAGGCAGGCAAGCTGCTGGCAGCGTTCGACGGTAAGTACAAACTAGACGAAGTGCCTGCGGCCATTCAGCGCATCGGCGACGGCAAAGCGTTGGGCAAGGTCGTCGTCACGGTGTCCACCTAGCCCATTCAACGCGTGTTGTCAGACGCCCATTTCGTCCATCGTCTGCCACCAGTCGTCGTCGTGACTCGAACCAGGGCATGACCACCCCCTTGCCTATCCGCACAGGAACTCTCCGGACAGGGCCAAATACCCGCTCATGCGCCCCCAGGGAATGCCCAAACGGCGTATGCTACCCGCCCATTACAAGGAGCTATCTGTGTCTAAACCTCGGGTTGATTTGTTCGGTGCTGTTCACAAGGGCCTCCGTCGGGAGATTTACGCTACGGCAACCGTGCTGGAGGGCGCGAACTTCGCCGATGACGCCGGCAAAGCCGCTGCCGCCGTCGCACTGAAGACAACCCTCGCCTTCTTGGATGAACACATCCTGCATGAGGGCAATCACATCGCCCCCAAGGTCAAAGCAGTAGCCCCCGACTTGATTCCCAGCGTCAAAGAAGACCACGACGAGCACCTTGAAACCTCCAAGGAACTGCTCGCGCTGCTGGCGGCGGTAGTGGGCGAATCGGGACCGGTCGCGCTGGGCACCGGCGTCAAAATTAGCCAGCTGTTCAACACTGTGGTCGCCGACCAAGTAGCGCACATGCACTTCGAAGAAACCAAGATCAACGAAGCGCTCTTCGCCAATTACACCGACGAAGAATTGACCGAAATTCGCGTCGCCATCCAAACCGCGATCGGCCCCCAACGCTTCGGCGACTGGATGACCCTCATGCTCCCCGCCCTGAACTTCGCCGAACTAGTCGGAATGCTGGGCACCATGAAGGCGACGGCTCCGGCGCCTGTGTTCGAGGGGGTGTCGGCGATTGCGGCGAAGGTAGTGAAGGACTGGGCGAGGGTCGAAGCCGCGATCCGTTAACGGGGCCGGCCATCTGCACCACGTCTATGCCGTAACCGTCCGACGGAGGATGGGTAGCGCTGACGGGTGCCGAAATGCATACTGGCGGGCATGAAGCGAAGCGCGAGGCAGGTCCGTTCACGGGAACTTTGGCAGAAGGCGACAGCGAAGGCGGAGGCCTCGTCCGAGAGACGAGCAGACGTGGCCCGTAAGCTGGGCGTCGGGCAAGCAGCGCTGAGTTACTGGATTTACAAGTTCCGACAGGAGCGGGTTGGAGCATCGGCGCCGGCGCCGGCGCCGGCGATGTTGGTTCCGGTCTTGTAGGGGAGGCGGCTGGTCGAATCAGCGGGACGGCATCAGGCGCGTTCTGACCGCACGTTGTCGGTGAAAGATTTCACGCTGCGCTTTTCGGGTGAGGCGGGACTGCTGTCAGATACTGTTCTGGGACCGTGGCGAATTTGTCCTCTATTACAAGCGGCTCAAGCGGGAGCGCTTCCAACTGCCGACCACCGAGACCTCGGGCCCGGAGGTGGAG
Organism: Polyangiaceae bacterium; assembly: GCA_013214025.1. Taxonomy (GTDB): domain Bacteria; phylum Myxococcota_A; class Polyangia; order Polyangiales; family Polyangiaceae; genus JABSRN01. The sequence continues at coordinate 759 of JABSRN010000112.1, read as the reverse complement.
ATGACCAGTGCCGATCTTGCCATGTTGCTGGAGGGGTTAGACTTTAGCCGGCTGAAGAAGCCGAAACAGTGGCGCCCGTTGAAAAACTCTGGCGCAATCGTAACGCGGGGGCTCGACAAGACGATCGCGGCTTGATCTAAGGTGGGAGTGTCCCCACCCGATGACGAAAAGCACGCCTGGGACTGGCGAGAGTACGCGAATCAGCTGGAGGAGGAGCAGAAAGTCCTCAAAGAACAGCTCCCTGCGATGGAGCGCCGATTGTATGGTCGAAGCAGCGAGAAGCTGAAGTCAGTAGAGCGGGAAATCCAGCAAGAGAAGCGTCGTGATGATCGTGAAGCGCGTGAGGCAAAAGCGCGACTCAAACGGCGCGAGAATGCGGTAGCAAAAACGAAGCTAGAAACGACGGAGCAGTTTCTACCGGTGCCCGAAAGCGAGCGAGTGGGTCCGAAGTGTGGAGACGAAACGCCAAGCCAGGTTGGTGGAGACAATCTCTCGACGACTGCCCCGGCTCCGGAAAAGGCCTTGGAATGGCTGTACGCTCGCTCTATCGCTAGGGCTGGCGCTCGCGAGCCTGCTCGGACACGTCACGGCGAGCAACCAGGATAGCCTCCTCGCGCCCCTCGTGGCGGTCGCCCGGCGTAACAAAACCGCCCGCGCTGTGCAGGTGCTCGTCGTTGTATCAAGCCCCCAAGCGACCCTCCCATTCACGCGCTTCCTCGATGCTTTCGAAACGCTTCTTCGGATATTCAGGGCGATACT
>JABSRN010000111.1 GCA_013214025.1 Polyangiaceae bacterium | reverse complement strand
CAACATGGCCCTGTGGGCGATGCCACAGGGCCATGTTGAAGTATCGAAAAAGAAGAATTACTTCTTCTTCGTGGCCTTCTTTTTGGCCTTCTTCTTGGCGACTTTTTTCTTCGCCTTCTTCTTAGCTACCTTCTTTTTGGCAACCTTCTTCTTAGCTACTCGCTTGGCGGGTGCTTTTTTGGCTTTCTTCTTTGCCTTCTTTTTTGCGGCCATGGTCGTTCCTCCTCCGGCGTGGGTTTTAAGAGGTGCCTCTCCCAACGCCTAGCAATGCATATATTGTAGTCTAGTGCGACGTGTCAAGCTGTCACGGCCATGCGTGTACCCCATTGTATGGTGATGCACCCATGCTTGTTCAGCATATCCGCCGCGTTTCGTTAGCGAAGACTCCAAAACTTGGCCCCTTCTCCGGACTCGGCATCTATGCGTGAGCCGACCGAAACATTCCGTAAGTCCGAATACTTACAGCTCCGGCGACCACGGCCAAACTCTGCGCATTTCTAAATACGCCGCTTGACCCGACAGGCCCGGCTCCCTACACGGGCGTCCCCGCAATGGCCCGTCGCCGCATCGATCTTTCTGGATTAAATCGTGGGCAGCGCCGCGCGGTTGAAACGCTGACCGGTCCGCTGCTGGTGCTCGCCGGCGCCGGTTCCGGTAAGACACGCGTCATCACTTATCGAATCGCGCGGTTGATGGAGACCGGCACGAAGGCGGACCGCATCCTCGCCGTCACGTTCACCAACAAGGCTGCGCGGGAGATGCAAGGGCGGGCATCGAAGCTCTTAGGGAAACGCCCCAAGGCTGCCAAGAGGCCAGAGATCTCAACCTTTCACTCCCTCTGCGTACGCATCCTTCGACGACATATTCATCACCTCGGCTATCCGAACAAATTCGCCATCTATGACGGTAACGAACAGGATTCCCTAGCCCGTGCGGCGTTGCGCGACGTGCGGGTTGGGTATGAAAAACTGCGCCCCGGAGAGCTACTGAACGCCATCAGTGGTTGGAAGTCCGCAGGACTGACGCCAGCTCAGGCCGAAGAGGTGGCTGACGGCGACAAGGAAGAGCTCGCGGCGCTCGCCTATGCAAAATACCAGGCGGCGATTCGGGCTTGTGGGGCGGTCGATTTCGACGATCTCCTTCTACTCACTGAGCAGCTATTTTCGGAGCATGCCGAGGTGCGATTCATGGAGGCGGGTCGATTCGATCATTTGTTAATCGACGAGTATCAGGATACTAACGCTCCCCAATATCGAATCGTCAAGGCGCTCGCTGGCGCCCATCGCAACCTTTGTGTGGTCGGCGACGACGACCAATCCATTTACGGGTGGCGAGGTGCAGACGTGACGCATATCCTGAGTTTTAAGGAGCACTGGCCGGATGCCACGGTGGTGCGACTCGAGGACAATTACCGTTCCCGCGAAAGCATCCTCGAACTGGCGAACACCCTGATTTTACACAACGCCACCCGTCACCAAAAGGTATTGCGGGCGTTTCGAAAGGGCGGTGAACCCGCACGGTTTATTCGCTACGAAGACGAAACCGCTGAGGCGCTAGCGATTGTTACTGAAATCCATGCCGCACTGGGATCGGAATCTGACGATCGTGCCCTCGCATCGGACTACGCGATCCTATTTCGCACCAATGAACAACCGCGTGCCTTCGAACTCGAACTACGTCGTGCAGGCATTCCTTATGTGTTGGTCGGCGGGATGTCATTCTACGATCGAAAAGAAGTTCGCGACATTCTGGCCTACCTCAAGATCCTCGCTAATCCGAGCGACGAAGTATCCTTGTTGCGGATTCTTAATACCCCCGCGCGCGGTATCGGAGCATCGTCGATCACCGCGCTTCTCGAAGTTGCCGTAGCCGAAGGCCGCTCCCTCGGACAATTGTTGCCCGAAGCACACCAATACGATGGCGTCCCGGAGGCGGCAGCTCGGCGCATTCGCGGTTTCCTCGGTCTGCTGGAAGACTACCGACAACGGATCGCCACCGGCTCTCTTGCCGACACGCTAAAAGACTTGATCGCTGGCGTGGACTACAAAAAAGAGATCGAGCGGCTCTACAAGAATCCTGGCGACGTACAAACCCGACTCAACATCATCGGCGAAGTCGTGAGTTCCATCGCGATATACGAGGAACGCACGCCAAACCCGACCGTAGAGGGCTTTCTCGAAGAAACCGCCCTTGCCGGCCGCGACGATATCGGCAGCGACGACGGCGACGACCGTAAGCAGCGCGCGGTGACCCTGATGACCCTGCACAGCGCCAAAGGACTAGAGTTCCCCCGAGTCTACATGGTCGGCATGGAAGAAGGGTTGCTACCCCACGGCCGCTCCGTTGCAGACTCCGCCGGTATCCCAGAAGAACGCAGGCTTTGTTACGTGGGCATCACTCGGGCCCAGGATCACCTCACCTTGAGTTTCGCCAAAGCGCGGATGAAATGGGGCAAGTCTCGTGCGTCCATTCCAAGCCGCTTCCTATTTGAGATGCGAGGAGAAGCCGAACGGGCTGGCAAGGCTGCTGCCGCCTACGCTGAATATGCTGAAACCGTTCGGTCCGAGTTCGCCGCCAGAGAGGAAGCTAAGGCGAAGAAGAAAAAACGGACTCGTCGGATCACCAAGAAGGCGCGGTCATCGCGTCCTGAAACCGAAGCCCCGAAGAGGCGAAAGGTAGCGTCCCCCGAGACCGCGGCAACCCCGGGCAGGCTTCCGGTTCAGGCAAGGCAGCCACAGCAGACCGACACAAAGCCGCTCCAAGAGCTGGATCCCGCCACCGGGAGTCGGCAGCGCGCCCTTGGCTCCACCCGGACGGCTCAGTCCCCGACTCCTCCTGAGGGCCAGGTTCCGTCAGCGCAATCGCCACCGGCGCGTCCGACCTCCAACGTCAAAGACGCCGATCTAGACACACCAGCCCAAGCTTCGCTGTTGGGGATATCGCAAAGTGTGGCCCCAACAGTGGAACGGATCTCATTGGACGCAGGGTTGTCGTCTAACACTGCCGCCACTCCCACAGATGGGCCAGATAGACCAGCCAAGAAGAAGGCGCCAGCCAAGAAGAAGGCGCCAGCCAAGAAGAAGGCGCCAGCCAAGAAGAAGGCGCCAGCCAAGAAGAAGGCGCCAGCCAAGAAGAAGGCGCAGAAGTCACGCTCGGCGCGTTCAAATCTGCGATAGACTGACGTGTGTCTGACGCGTCGCCCCAATGGCTAAGCACCCTCACGACGTCCTTGGCCGACGCCGGGCTGGATGTAACCATGCCAGGATCGCTGGCAACGTTAACTCGCACGGGGCTCAGCGTGCCCTTGCAGAAAATCTCACGGCCGAACGCGCGGCTGCTGCTTGTCGGTAATACCCGACAACTCTGGCACCGATTCTTGAGCGACTACCATCGCGCCGAGAGCACCTTGCCCACAGAAGCCGAACCCCTGGAACGCTACATCCAGTTTCACGTTCAGGCGGCGCTGAATAAGTCGGCGACGCGAGGGGCGCCGGCTTGCGAAATCTTCTGGAGTCACCGGGCTGACCCCGACTATATCGCTATCGTTGCCATGGCGAGCGCCATCGGGCTCACCGGCGCCTCACCTGCCCAGCTGGCTATACATCCGCGCTACGGTCTATGGCTCGCGCTACGCGCACTGATCGTGTTTGATGACGATGGATCCGACGCCGGTGTCATGCGCAGGGATCCCTGCGCCGGGTGTGATCAACCCTGCCAAGACGCCCTGGCTACCGCTCGACAGCAATCAGCTACGCCCACGGCCACCCGCGAGACCATCGCAGCCAATCCAGAACCATGGATCAAGGTGCGTCAGGTGTGCCCGGTGGGGCGTGAATACCAATACTCGAAGGCGCAGAGTTCGTACCACTACACTTGGGATCGAGCCCACTTGGTGCTCATCGAGAAGCCCCAGACCGGCGACGATACTTAAATCACCCGCTGCTCGGTTTCGCTGTCCGATGCTGTTCACGCCAAACTGTCGCTTGAGCGCGCGGCAAGTACCGTCAATCGTCGCGGTCGAGACGACTCAACTCGTCATCGAGGCGTTCGTCCCAATCGTCAACTTCAGGGGTGCTGGCCGTACTTCCTTCAGCGCGGGGTTTTTCGTCAGCGCCCTGCCGGTTCCATCGCACCAGGGTCTTGATCACGCCAAACGCCGCCAGCCCCAGCGCCAGCGCCAACCACATGCCCAATTTAGCAAGGGGACTGCCTTTGGGGACCGCAAGAATTTTATCCCCGTGCCGCGCAATGATGCTGGCTTCGATAACGTCGGGGGTCTCGCCTCCGCGTAGGCGCTTTCGTATCTCACGCCGCAGCTCAGTCGCTGCCGGGGATCCATGGATATCGAGAGTTTGGTTCCAACAGCACGGAGCCAAGAGTCGGCCTTCGAGCCGAGCCGCGCCCTCCACATAGCTAGAAAACTCGGCGACATCGACGGATTCGGCGTGTTCATGACCGTCCTCGGCCTGGACAGGCCCGATCTGGCACAAGGAAGTGAACAGCACGAACGACAGGAATACGGCGCGAAAGGTCATCGTTGTCAGGGATTCTGCCACGTCTAGCGCCCTCTGCACCACCATACGCGCCCAACTTGACGCACATTTGTCGGGGTTCTAGTCCTCATCGACCCGGAACCCATATGTCTGTAGATGTTCAAGCCCCCCTCGCCCCCGGAGCCCCCCGTGGCGGATCCGGCGCCATGTTCGACGGCATCGCCGATCGATACGATCTGCTCAACCGCATCATTTCCCTGGGCATCGACCAACGCTGGCGCCGGAAGACGGTGCGCAGCCTCGGGGAACCCAAACGCATTCTCGATGTTGCGACCGGAACGGCCGATTTGGCAATCCTGGCCGCCAACATTTTCCCGAAAGCCAACATCGTCGGAACCGATCCCTCGGTGAAGATGCTCGAGGTCGGCGAACGTAAAGTCGAGAAAGCCGGGCTGTCTTCCCGCATCACTCTGGCCCAGGGATCAGCAGAACAGATCGACGAGGAAACTGATTCTTTCGATGGCGCCACCATCGCCTTCGGCATTCGAAACGTACCTGACCGACAAGCTGGGCTTCGGGAAATGGCTCGCGTGGTGCGCCCCGGCGGCCGTATCGCCATCCTCGAACTCGGCGAACCGCGCACAGGCCTCATGGGGCCGCTCGCACGTTTTCATATCCATACGATCGTCCCTGTTCTCGGCGGCCTGCTGTCAGGCTCCAAAGAATACAAGTACCTCCAACGCTCTATCGCCGCGTTCCCCGAACCCGATGAATTCACCGCGGTCATGGAGAGCGCAGGCCTTGAGGTCATCGAAGTGGTCCCCTTCACCTTCGGCGTGTGCCACCTGTACGTCGGCCAGGCCCGAAAAAAGGCCTAGGCCATGGCTGTGCCCGCTCCGACCGCAGCGGATCCCGCGCGGGGCATAGCTTGGCTCGCTGAACAGCTGGCGAACAACACCCGTCCCACAGTCCTCACTGTGCCAGCTCCGTTGGCTCCTGCAGAACGTCTCGTCACAGCGGCGGGCGATGACACGGTCGTCGTATGGGAAACCCCAGACGGAAATGTATACGCCGGCGTTGGAGTAGCTGCCGAAGCCACCGCACAGGGCACCGGGCGTTTTGATGCCGTAAAGACACAAGCGATTGAGATTTTCTCGAGCCTCAGCCTTCGTTCTCAAGGAGACGGCGCACCTTCCCCCCGTTTGATCGGCGGCTTCGCCTTCGCGCCCGGATCAGCGGATGTAGCCCCGTGGCAGGGATTCGGGGATGCACGCTTTTGGTTGCCGCGATTCGCTTACAGTAAGACCGGCGATCGAGCATGGTTCAGCCTAGCGCTGAACGGCCATGAGACGACCGAGATCCGCAAGGGTCTAGCTCAACGTGCCGGACGACTGCTTGAGGGTTTAAATTCTGAGGCCTCCCACGGCGAGGCTCCTAGCCGGGTTCCCACGGCCTTCACCGGCGACGACGCTCATCTCTGGTGCAAATCCGTCGAACGAATCCTTCGCGCCATCGATCAAGGCCAATGCAAGAAGGTCGTGACCGCTCGTCGCCAGGAACTACGCTTCGATGAGGCCCTGAGCCCGTTGGAGGCACTGTACACTCTCAGCAAGACGAGCTTCTCCTGCACGCGTTTCGCTTTCCGAACCACTGGCTCGACCTTTCTCGGTGCGACGCCTGAGCGTCTGATTCAAAAACAGGGACTCAACCTGGTCACCGAGGCTCTCGCCGGCTCGACCCGGTCCGGTGACCAACAACTCGCAGCCGACCTCCGTAATAGTCAAAAAGAATCCGAGGAGCATGGCCACGTGGTGAGCGCCATCGTCGGCAGCTTGGGCTCTCGATGCTCGCAACTGACTTACCCGGAGGCACCAGAATTTCGCGAGCTTCGGGATATCCTCCACCTGCGCACGCCCATCGCAGGCGAGCTGGCACAACCGACACACATCCTAGAACTCGTGGACGAACTTCACCCCACCCCAGCGGTGGGCGGAGTGCCCACACCCGGTGCCATGACGTGGATATCAGAGAACGAGCAGTCAGCGCGCGGCTGGTATGCCGCCCCAGTTGGCTGGTTCGATGCAGAAGGCGACGGTGAATTCGTCGTCGCGCTGCGCTCTGGGGTCGTGGAGGAACGCTGTGCCCACCTCTATGCCGGCGCCGGCATAGTTCGCGGCTCCCTACCCGAGAACGAGTTCCGCGAAACCCAACTAAAACTTGGCGCCCTCTTGGCAGCGCTTGGCGTAAAAACGGAGTCGTGAAAAACCTCGCCAGCGAATGGGCTCGTCTCTGGGCCGTGAGTCTAGCGGACGCCGGGCTCTCCCAACTATTCCTCAGCCCTGGTTCCCGCTCCACACCCTTCGCGTGGGCGATGGTCGCTGAACCGCGGGTTGAAGTCACCGTGGTGATGGATGAACGCTCCGCCGGGTTCGCAGCCCTTGGTTGGGGCAAACTGACGGGGCGCCCCGCAGCGGTATTGTGTACATCAGGTAGTGCCCCAGCTCATTACCTTCCGAGCATCCTCGAAGCCGGCTACTCCGCCGCTCCGCTACTTGTGCTGACGGCGGATCGGCCTCCCGAACTGATGGGAGTCGCCGCACCGCAGACGGTGAATCAGACCCAGTTATATGGCGATGCAGTTCGCGGCTTCTTTGACCCGGGAGTGCCCGACCCACACAGTCTGCATTCCCTGCGACGCACCGCCGCCCAATGCGTCGCACTCTGCCAAGGCCCTGACGCCGGAGCTGTCCACGTAAACTTGGGAGTACGGAAACCCTTTGACCCCGCGCAGCCGACAACAGAGGCCGAAAAGACTCTGACCGCGAACGTCAATCGGACACTATCGCAACCCATCACGGTAGCCCCCCAACCCACGCGGCACGTGCCCGACGACGCCCTGCAAAAAGCCGCCAATTCCTTGGCGGAATCGAAACGCGGTCTGCTCATCGTGGGCCCCCTGCCCCTCGGCGCCGTATCCCAACAAGTCATCGCAGATATCGCCGCCAGCGCGCAGGTTGATGTCTATCTAGAAACCACAAGCGGTCTAAGGCGCGCGGCAAAGCAAGACCCACTGCCCCGCTATGTTCGAAACTGGGACGTATTGGCTCGCGCCGGCGCTTTCGCAGGCTCCGAACGACCGGATTACATCTTGCAAGTGGGGTTGACGCCCACGTCGAAGGGATACGCCGATCTCATCAGCCACGGCGCACCGATCCCCCGAGACGTCCTGTGTCACCACTCATGGGTCGACCCATTCAACAGTGCGCGACAAATCCTTCAAGGGGATCTTGAGCCAGCTCTGCAGGAACTCCGTTCCGCTCTCGCCCGGGAGGAAGGTACCGAGAACGCCAACGAAACTCTGCAAAAACTCGACCAGAGTGCCACCGAATTTCGCGACCGTACTCGGGAACGATTCGCAGAGCCCGGCGCCATTGCCGCCATCGCCAGTCTCATCCCGGAGGATTCAGTTCTCGTGCTCGGGAATAGTCTGCCAGTACGCGAAATCGACACCTTCAGCGACGGACTGGCGGCGAAGGTATCCGTCGTCTCCCAGCGGGGAACCAGCGGTATTGACGGCATCATTTCTGGAGCGGTCGGAGTGGCCCGAGCCTGCAAAAAAACTGTCACCGTACTGCTAGGCGACGTCAGTTTGCACCACGACATTTCCGGCTTACTGCTGGCCGCCGGTCTGAATACTCCCTTTGTTATTGCCGTCATCAACAACGAAGGGGGCCGCATTTTCGATCAACTGCCGTTGGCCTCGAACGCGACCGTTGCAGAAATGGCGCCATGGCTCACCCCCCACGACACTGATTTTCGTCACGCCGCAGCATTGTATCAGTTGGACTATCGCGAAGTGTCCGACCCCCAGGAAGCGGGCTCGGCACTGCAGGCCGCCCTTGCCAAGCGCGGTGCGACCCTCGTTGAATTCAAGGTGCCGCCGAGTAGTGCCCGGGACGCCATGGAACAATTGCTGGAACAGGTGCGCGAAACGATCGGAGCGGTCTCTTCGCCGTGAACGGCCTACGCAAACAATTTGTTCTATTGCACGGCTTCACCGGCAGCCCCGAGAGCTGGGAACCTGTAGCCGCGCAACTCAAAGCGAACGGCGCCCAAGTCCTATGCCCGACCCTAGTGGGGCACGACAGGGAGTCGGGGCTGAGCTATTCCGCAAACGACGGCGAAGACAATGGTTTTGCAACCGAGGTCGATCGGCTCGCGGCGCTCGTTACCCAACAGCAATTCGCAGGTGCCCACCTCGCGGGATACTCGTTGGGCGGCCGGGTGGCTTGTGTTCTTCTCAGTCGGCATCCACAGCTATTTTCCCAAGCAACCCTCATCGGCTGCCATCCGGGTTTGGACGCACCACGCCAACGGGCAGAGCGCAAACAGGCTGACCAACACTGGCAAGACCTATTGCTCAACGAGGGGCTCGACGCGTTCGTGGACAAGTGGGAAAGCTTGCCCTTATTCAACAGCCAGAGCCGGCTCTCAGAGATCCAACTCAAGAACCAGCGCGCCGCCAGACTCCGCTGCGACCCCAAAGGATTGGCGTTCTCTCTAGGCGTCACCGGACTGGGGGTGATGCCCAGCACGACGTCAGCGCTGGAAGCCCTCGAGATGCCGATTCACCTGGTCAGCGGCAAGCTGGATTCCAAGTTTACCGGCCTGCTTTCCACCCTGTTATCAAGGCTGAAGCACGCTCGACACTCCGTGTTGCCAGACATCGGACACAACCCCGTGCTGGAAGCTCCCGATCGAATCACGGCCTGCTTACTGTCAGAGCCGGACGAGCCATGACGGAAGCGCGCGCCATAACAGCAGCGGAGGCCCCCGCGATCGAGCCCGGCAGCAAGCGGGCGTGGCTATTAGCGTGTCGCCCCGCGACGCTCACCGCAGCGGCAACACCGGTGGCCGTGGGGACGGCGTGTTGCGTCGCTGAGAATAGCTTCGCGCTGTGGCCGGCACTCGCCGCACTCTTTGGAGCGATGTTCCTTCAAATCGGTTCGAACTTCGCCAACGACGTTTTCGACTACGAAAAGGGCGCCGATACGGAAGCGCGGCTCGGTCCAACCCGTGCCGTTCAATCGGGACTGCTTCAACCGTCGGCAGTGCGGCGTGGCATGGTCGTGGTGTTCGGCCTGGCTAGTGTATTTGGAGCTTACCTGACGTGGGTGGCGGGACCGGCGGTCATCGCCATTGGAATAGCGTCCATCGTATGTGCAATCGCCTACACCGGAGGACCGTACCCGTTGGGGTACCATGGTCTGGGCGACGTTTTTGTGATGATATTTTTCGGCTTCGTCGCCGTGTGCGGCACGGCTCTTGTACAGGCCGGAAGTGTGCCAGCGCTGGCGTGGTATTGCGCCGTACCCGTCGGCGCGCTGGCAACGAATATTCTCGTCGTCAACAACGTCCGCGACCAAGCAACGGACGTGCTCGCAGGAAAACGCACACTCCCGGTGCGTTTTGGCCGCCGCGCGGGAATTGCCGAATACGGCCTCATGTTGGCGCTCGCCTACGGCACGCCGCTGATGCTTTTCGTCCGAGACCAAGCGCCGGTGAGCGTATTGCTGCCCTGGGTCACCCTACCCGGCGCGCTGATACTTTGGCGTAGGGTCGCGACTCAACGCGGTGAGGCGCTCAACCCAACTCTCGTTCTCACGGCAAAACTGTTGTTTGGCTTCGGTTTGTGTTTCGCCGTGGGCATATCTCGCGGCAACTGAAGCCTCCATAACGCTCACAAAGCGGCTTCGTGCCCGCCTCGTTGACAACACTCGGCCGGGACGTTTAGCCTGAGCCCAATGACCTTGCGTTGTACCAGCCTCTCGTCCGTCGTTGTCCTAGCTCTGGTGGGCGCTGCCGCCTGCGGAGACGACGAAGGTACCAAGCCCCAAGCTGCAGAATTTGATTCTGGAAGCCGCGACTCAGGTGACACGAGAGAGGCCTCGCCGGACGCCAGTGGAGGTGCCAGCGGAGATGGCGGCTCCGGCGGCATGAGCGACGCTGGCGGCTCCGGGGCGGTTGACGCCAGCGATGCCAGCGATGCCAGCGATGCCAGCGACGCTAGCGACGCGAGTGTCCAGCGAGTCTTCGTGGATACCGACGGTGACTTCGTCGACGATGCCGATGAAATTGCCTGGAACACCGATCCCAACGACCCGGAGGACACTCCGCCCATCATTCGAGTCGATAGCAACAGCACATCGCAGGATCCCGATGGCGGCTCCTGGGCAACCGCCTTTCCAACGCTGCAGGACGGCCTATCCGACGCCGAGATCGGTTTCACCTACGAACTTTGGGTTGCTGCCGGGACATATTATCCAGACGACGGCACCGATGTAATCAATGATGACCCCGACGCGAAGTTCACACTTCTAGACGACGTGGCCCTGTACGGCGGCTTCACGGGTACCGAAATCGCCCGCGCCCAACGGGATACCGCGACCCAGGTCACGATTTTGAGTGGGGACATCGATCACGAGACTGAGCCGGACAACGCGGTGGACGGTGTTGTCCAGCTCGAGTTCGACTCGCAATCGCTACTGACCAACCCCGCCGGCACCAATTCCTACACAGTGGTAATGGCGAACGACGTCAACTCGGCGGCAGTCCTGGACGGCTTCGTGGTGACTGGAGGCGTCGCGGACGAAAATCTCTCGGCAGAAGAGCTGCAGTATCGTGGCGGAGGTATGTTTTCAGACACCGCCGACGTGACGATCTCGAACGTGACATTCGCCGGCAACTACGCCGTACGGGGCGGTGGAGGCATTCGCATCCGCAATGGCGCTCTCACGCTCAGCAATCTGGTGTTCCGCGGGAATTTTGGAAGCACTGGGGGCGCTGTCTTCCTAGAGGGATCGGCGGTCGACGCTGCGTTCACCGACGTCGTATTCGACGAGAACATCGCTGACTTTGGCGGTGGTGCGGCGTTGGTGAGAGGGAGCGGAATCGTCAGCTTTGAGCGAACGCAGTTCGTTCGGAATCTGTCCGGACAGGGAGCGATCCAAGTTCGGGAGGCAATCAGCGCCACCATCAACAACTCGATATTCTCCGCAAACTCCGCCACAGGCGCCGGAGGCGCCATTCATCTGTACGACGGCGGCACTCTCGCCCTCAACAACTGCAGTCTATCGGCGAACTCCACCGAATTGGCTACGGGCGGCGCCATCGCCGTTACTGCAGGAGAAGAAGGCGGGCCGGCGACGCTAGCCATCACCAACACCGTAATCTGGGCCAACTACGCGCCTGCCGCCTCCACGGCGGATTCCAGCATAGTCACCTCGAATGGCTACCCGACCTTCGTCAGTAGTTTGATCGAGGGCTGGCTCGGTGCCGGTCTCAATAGTGGAACACCTAACTTCATCAATACCGGGAGCTACGGGACCGGGGGCGAAGCCGGCACGCCGGGCGATATGCACGCCGGGATGGCTTCATCACTCATCAATGCGGGCACTCTCAACCCCGCGTCCGGCAGCCTCGATATCGATGGCGAGGCGCGAACCCAAGGTGCGAAGATAGACATTGGCGCCTACGAGACCGAGTAGGTTTCGCGGTCCCCGACCGGAATCGAAAGCACTGCGAGCAGAACCTTCTTGGCTCATGGCGATCGGAAACGCCCAACCGGTCCGTCGGCTTGCACTGAAAACGCGTCGAATCCAACAGACGAGCAACAGACGACTAACGGGTGATAATTCTAGCCGATAGCACCCACTCATATAGTGACGGCACCGCCGTTTTTGGGTAACTTATGGATTATCGACTATCGGCGCTATTCGCCACAAGCCTGCTTTTTGGCGCCCAATCGGCGGCAGCACAGACCTGGCCCGGCCCTCGAAATACCCCTCGGATCCACCAGTTGGTGGCCGTGGACAGAACCGGCGAGAATGGTTGGCCCTGGGGGCCCGAAGACATCGCGGGCGATGGGCTGGGCGCCTTTGGCACAGCTGAGCAGGCGGTCGATCTACGCACCGCCTACGCCGCGACGGACAACACCGGCTTCTGGATTCGCGCGTACGTCTCGCACGCCAGCGATCTGAGCGACAGCGCCACCGTTTACGCCTTCATCAACACCGACCGAAACGCGGGCACGGGTGGCCCAGCCGGTGGAGGCGCCGCCGGCACCGATATCCACGAAGCCTTCGCCTCGGATCCCTCACCCGGAGGCTACGAATACGTAATTGGTATCGTCGGCGATGGCTCTCTGGCTGACGTTTGGCAGTGGCAAGCCAACCCGGGCGGCTACGCGACGCTGAATTTACGCCCGTCCGAGTTCTCGACCGAAACCGGTCAGGACCGGGATCCAGTTCTCATCGGCAATGACGATCACGGATACATTCAAGGATCCCTCGACCTCGGGTTGGTCGGACTCAGCGAAGCCTGCGATGCACAGTTGTACTTCCGGAGCGTCAACGGAAACATCGCCGCCGGCAGTGATCTTGTTCTGGGGGAACTTTCCGAATGTCGCCCCGTAGACAACGACAACAACAACGTTCCGGACGTCTATGAACCAGGCGTATGCGACAGACACGAAGATTGCCCAGCCGACGGCGTGTGTGTCGACCGAGTCTGCGTCTACGGCGTGCCTTGCGATACTGACGCCGACTGCGCAGCGGACGACCAGTGTTCGGCGGACGGCTGGTGCATCGCCCGAGCGTCTGGCGATTCTTGCACGGACGTGAACGATTGCGACCAGCTCGCCTGCGTCGGTGGTGAATGTGTGGCCTGCACGGGAGGCAGCAGCTGTGCAGACGACTGGACCTGCGGCCCCGACGGTCGCTGCCTCTATGGGGCGCCTCCTGGCAACGACTCCAACGACGGTGGCATCACCGATTCCCTTGCCCTGGTGGACGAAGACGAAGAGGTCCAGGGCGGCGCTTGTACCTGCCGAACTATCGGCAGTTCATCGACGTCGGGTTACTTCCCCGGCCTGCTCCTAGCCTTGGCTCTCGCCTGGCGCAGACGCCAAAACGTGGTCCAGACGAGTCCTCATGCGAAATAGAATCAGTTCAGCATCAGCGTTGGGCATCATCGCCGTGCTAGTTTTCTTAAGCGGTAACGCGCTGTCTCAAGACATTGACACCGAGCGTTTCAAGTCCGCGGTCACTCCCGGCGGCTTCGTTAACGCCGAAGGAACCCCCGTACGGCCGGTGGACGATCCCTGGGAATTCGGGGCCTCCCTCAACTACCAAAAGAACTCGCTCATCTCGGTGGACGATAACGGCGATCTCCGCGACCAGTTCGTTGCCGGCCGCCTCGGTTTCAACCTCATCGCGTCGATGACCGTGGCCGAGCCCTTCGCTATCGGCGTAGACATGCCGGTATACGTATTCCAGAGCGGAGATGCGGGTCCTAGCGCCGCAGGTTTGGGCGATCTACGCATCGTTCCCAAGTTTCGCTTGCTGGACAATCGAGATTTAATCGGTTTGGCCCTCCTATTGGAGCTCCGTGCTCCCACCCATACCGGCGATTTTGCGGGCGGCGCGCGCAACGTGGTGGTGATCCCGAAGGTTGCTATCGACCACCGCTTCCGTGGCGGAATGCGAATTGGCGGAAACCTGGGCGTCGCCATCCGCGAAGACTCCAGTTTCGCCAACGTAACGGCTAGTGAAGAGCTCACTTACGCGGCAGCTATTGGCTACCGCTTCGGCGGTATGACCGGCAAGACTGAGATCGGAGGCGAACTCAACGGTGCCGTAGGTCTCACTGAAACGGACGTGGAAGAGGCCCCGCTGGAGAGCTTCCTGTACGTGCGCCACAATCCCAATGACGAATGGGAGTTCCAGGGCGGCCCCGGCTTCGGCACCATCGCAGGCTACGGCATACCGACCTTCCGCGTGTTCGCCGGCGTTCGCTACACGCCCACGTCCCACGATAGCGATCACGACGGAATTAGTGACGCCGACGATCAGTGCCCGAATGTTCCAGAAGACATCGACCGCATCGAAGATCTAGATGGCTGCCCCGAGGAAGATCCCGATTCGGATCGTGATGGCGTAGCCGACTGGGAAGATGACTGCCCGGATGCAAAAGAAACCGTCAACGGAGTCGACGACGACGATGGTTGTCCCGACACCGGGGATCCCCGGGTCGTCTACGAGCACGGCGAGTTCGTGGTGCTAGACCACG
This sequence comes from Polyangiaceae bacterium, assembly GCA_013214025.1. Classification (GTDB taxonomy): domain Bacteria; phylum Myxococcota_A; class Polyangia; order Polyangiales; family Polyangiaceae; genus JABSRN01. Next base: position 51,708 of record JABSRN010000111.1, on the reverse strand, counting down.
TGGAGTTCGAGACGGGCTCGGCAAATCTGAAATCCGAGTCTCACTCCTTGCTCGATCAGGTCACACTTCTCGTGAAACAAAACCCCGACGTGAAAATCCAGGTCGAAGGTCACACGGACTCCCAGGGTGACGCGGACATGAATCAACGACTGAGCCAACAACGAGCCGAGTCTGTTCGGCGCTACATGATCGACAAGGGTGTCAGCGGCGATCGACTCGAGGCGAAGGGCTTCGGCGAGTCGAAGCCTCTTGAGTCCGGAGATAGCTATGAGGCCATGGCGGCCAACCGTCGCGTTGGATTTGTGGTCATTGATGGCGGTGGCGCGACCGACAACGATAGCGAGTAACTTCGCAACCAGCGAATCACCGTGCGTCAATCGGTGCACGGTGCCGCGCCCAGTTTCCGGATTATCGCGCAAAATACCGCTAAGCTAGACTTTCTGCCGGCGGGGCACTTCTCATGGATTCAGTGAGATATGCTCCTATTGGGGAGGGATCCAGCGGCGACTTATGGGGCGGCAGACCCCGAATCGCCGCCTTAAGGCTAGCGGCGCACGGAAGCGTCGCGATAGTGTTGAAACTTCGTGACGTCGTCCCAATCAGCGGAGCCGCTCGCGGCCTTACTTTTTGCTTGGAGATCGCCCCCTATGGACTCAACCACAGCCATTTCGATTCAAAACCGCAGCGTCAGTTCGAAGCGCACGTACGTTTGCGCGGTCGCTTTGCTGGGTTTATTCGCCACGGGTTGCCCGAACCCAAACATCTACGCGACGCCCCGAACCACTCCGGTGGGCAAGGTCGCTCACACATTTGCGGGCGAGGCCGTGCGAGTCAGTTACGAGATCACCGAGACGGTCCAGCAGAGTGCAGAGCCGACCGGCCCAAACGCCGAAATCACTGTAGACGAGAACTTCAATAGCCCCACCGGGCCCAGCTACCACCTGCGGGTGGGTATCGCCGAGGACTTTGACATCGGCTTCAAGGTCAACAACCTCAGCAGTGTGGGCGCCGACGCAAAGTGGAACTTTTACAAAAGCAACGCCTTTGACATGGCCGTCGATCCGGGGATTCAGCACTTCCCCTTGGGTCTGCTCAGCGTCACGTACTATCACTTGCCGGTCATTCTTGGCCTCAACTTCAACGAGCAAGTATCGCTTGTCGGGACTCCGGGCATCAGTTTCGCCACCGTGAGCACTCCTGATGACGCGCTCAGTTCTGGAATCGAGCAGGCATTGGCCATCGATGGCGCGATGGCCCGCTTTGGCTTGGGCGTGAACTTTCGTGTGAGTGAGAATTTCGCCATACAACCGGAAGCCACTCTCATCCGCGGCATTGACACTAGCGACTCATCCGTGACCTGGGTCCTCCTCGGTATCGGCTTCAACGTCTTCAACCTGCCGGACTTCACCGGCACCGGTATGTAAGAGCCCCGGATAGCATTTTTATGCTTGGGAGCGGCGTCCACACGTTAGATTGCGCCCGATGACCCGACGGCTCACTGCGAAGCTCTACCGCTACGGTTCGGACATCACAGCACCCATCGGCAACGCGAATTCCACTTGGACAGAGCGTCGCGGGGTTCTGCTACGAATTGAGGGCGACCAAGGTCGCCGGGCATACGGCGAGGCCAGTCCCCTGCCGGGCTACTCCAGCGACAGCCTAGAGGACTGTGTGCGCGCCCTAGAACACTGGATAGAGCGTGTTCCGGAGCCAGAATCGACTGTTGACACTGTTAACAACGTTGAGTGGACCCTCGGCCAATTGGAAAAGGCCTCGGAGAACATACCGGTAGAATTACCCGCAGCCCGGTGCGCAGTGCAAGTCGCCATGTGGAGTTGGCTCGCCCAACGCCAAGGTCTGAGCCCAGCCGATCTGCTGAATCCCTCTCCCCAAGCGGAGGTGCCACTCACACGTTGGGTCACCGGTCAGAACGAGAAAGATTGGCTGCACAGCGCACGTCAGGCTCTTGCGTCCGGTTATCAAAGTCTTAAGTTCAAGTGCGGTCCAGATAATCTAGACCCACTGCTCAGTACATTGAGTCAACTCCGCGCAGAATTCGGCATCGGTATCTCTCTACGGCTGGACGCCAACCGCAGCTTGGCACCGGACGCATTCGACGACAACGCCTCCGCGTGGAAAGATCTCGGTATCGATTTCTTGGAGGAGCCGTTTGGTGTGCCGAACGTACGTGTTGAGTTGCCAACTGCATGGGATGAAAGCTTGAGAGATCAAACAGCCACAGAGTTAGCCAATACACCCACCGGCACCATTCCTGCCGCGCTGGTGATCAAACCCATGGTGTTGGGGGGTATCACCGCAAGTGTCGCCTACGCCCGGGCCGCTCGCGCCATACGCGCAGAACCCATCGTCTCCCACTGTCTGGGCGGCCCCGTGGATATGGCCGCTTGTTGCGAGCTCGCCTGCGCGCTGCAGACGCAAGGTGTACCGGCCGGACTAGACCACCACGACGCTCTGGAGACGTGGCTACCATTGCGGCTCTCTCCGAGCGCCGGCACCGTCTGGCAACATTCAACTGCCGCTTGGCCTGTTGAGAACCTACCTTGACGGCTCTCAACGCGGCGCGGCTAGCCGATAAATATGGTCCGGCCATTGCGTTGGATTTAGACGGCGCGTGTTTCAGTTTTCTTGAGCTCAAGAATCTGACACTGGCGATGGTCAAGACCCTGCAGGCCCACCACGTAACCCAGAACCGCCCCTTGATGGGCGGCGTCGCCTGTCCGGAGCCAGTAGCGCTCACTGCCCGGGCCGACTTGAATACGCTGCTATGCACTCTGGCTCTGTTCGAAATCGGCGTGCCCCCGGTTCTCGCTCATCCCGCCTGGAACGACGAGGAACGCCAGCGCGCTCTCAGTCTGGTGCCGGTGCAGTACCAGTGGTGCTCGGGTTGCCCCATGGGAATTCGGGACTACAATCCCACCCACGAAACTCAACGGGCTCCCGAGAAAGAGGACATCGCCGCGCTCATGTTCACCTCTGGGTCGAGCGACGTACAAAAGGTAGTCATGCTCAGCCACCGAGCTCTAGAGGCCTCGGCCGAAGCTAGCCTGCGCGCGGTGCCATTAGGCCGCGGCGATCGATGGTTGCTCAACCTGCCTCTCGCCCATGTGGCCGGACTGATGGTATGGGTGCGCTGCCTGCTTGCGGGCGCCACCACGGTGATTCGTACCCACTCCCAAGAGACCATTCCTCAACTGGTCCGCAGTGCCAGCATCACGCACCTTTCCGTGGTCCCCAGTCAACTCAGCCAATGGCTGACCGAGGAGCGCGACCCCGTACCGACGCTCAAACGGGTGTTGGTCGGCGGAGCCCCCTGCGCCCCCGAGCGCTTGACCGATGCCCGCCAGCTGGGGATTCCGGCCCTCGCCACCTACGGCATGACGGAAACCTGCTCCCAGGTGGCGACCCAAATGTTGGCGGATGAAGCCGACCGCCCTCCCCGCGCCATCCCCGGCACCGAGCTACGCATACGCGACGGTGTGATTGAAGTCTGTTCCGACACCCTATTCAGCGGCTACTATACGGCCGGCGGAAACCGACCGGAAGCCCCAGACGGCAACTCCGCCTCGCCGGCACCCGACAAACCGCCCATCACCAACGAATGGTTTCGCACGTCGGACCTCGGTGCCTTGAGCTCAGATGAACGCCTCCAGGTCTTGGGACGAAGCTCCGACTTGATCATCAGCGGCGGCGAAAACGTGCATCCTCTGGAAGTGGAAACGATCCTCAGCGAATTTCCCGGCATCCAAGAGGCGGTCGTGTTCGGCGTAGAGGACGAGAAATGGGGAGAGGTGGTCGCGGTCGCGCTGGTGGCGAAAGATCTCGACCTGAAAGCGTTCGTCGAGTTTTGCGCCCAGCGCTTGGCCAAATTCCGACGCCCCAGACGCTACGCCCTTCTGGACGAACTACCCCGCACGGCGATCGGCAAGATCAGCCGTGCTCAGGCCCATGAATTGAGCCTGTCTCGGCTGCACCCTCTGGGTTGAGAATTAGGCCGTCAGCTGTTCCAACAGTGCCTGAGCCTCACTCCGTTGGGGATCTTCTTGAACGCACTTGGTCAACATCATGCGTGCCCGTTGGCGGTCGCCTTTATCGCGAGCCGCGCGACCCAAGTGATAGTAGGCGGTGGCCCGCGCTTGAGTGGTGGCTCCCCCCCCCGTACCATTCTTCGGTCGAGCTTTCATGGTCGTCACCGCTCGCAGCGCCCGATCCGCTGTGCGCACTTCATCAAGATCGAGAGCTGTGAGCCCCAACTGCAAAGCGATCTCCGCGCTGAGCGGATCGATGTTGAATGCCTTCTTCAGCGCATCGAAGGCCTCGAAGATGTCGTCGACGGCGAAATGAGTATTGGCCATGGCCAGATGAATCGTCGCCATCGACTTGGACCGCTTTCCCCGCTGGCCCTCGGCTAGCGCTTCGAGAGCCGCCAGGGCATCGCTATAACGGGACGCGCTGGTGAGGATCTCAACCCACAGCAGTTCCATGTCGAGCTTGCCGGGCGTGGCGGCCCGCGCCGCCGACACCGTGTCGGTCGCCTTTTGGAGCTGAGTGGGATCCTTGAGCAGGATACGTGTCGCTCGAACGAACAAAGCCACCTGAGCTGCGTTGTCCTTCTCTTCGGCAATCTGAAGATAGAGTAAATCTGCCAATTCTCGGAATCGACCGGCTTCTTCGTACAGCGTTTCCAGTTGCTCTCGAAGTTCCTTGTTCTCTGGCTCCAACTCGACAGCTGCGGCGAGTGAATCCAGCGCCTCCGCTGGGTTCCCCGCGTTGTTGCAGCAAGCGGCGTATGCCAAAGTTATGGCAACGATGTCTCCCTCTACCAATGGCAACAGCTTCTTGTAAGCGGCCATCGCGCCTACCCAGTCAGCGGAGGCCATCGCGATTTCGGCGATTTTCTGCAGTCCACCCGGGTGAAGGGGCGTTCGGCTCATCAGAGTCGCGAGATGCTGACGACCGTCATCTGCTCGCTCCGAAGCCAGCAGTAACTCCACCAGCTGCAGGGTCGAGGCATCGACTTCCGGTCCCGAAGATCGTGTGACGACAATTTCTAATAGGCGCACGAGTTCGTTCGCACATTTTGCGCCGCCCGAATGCGCGGCAGTGAGATCCCGCACAGCGTCGGGCACTCGGTCGAGAGCCTCCAAGACCTCCGCTCGTGCTCTCAGTAACGACGCATTGGTGGGCGCGTTCTCCAGTGCCAGGCTCAGGATGTCGAGTGCCGCGTTGTTGTCGCCGCCCTTCTGTGACGCCTGAACCAACTGAAGCAGTAGCGGCTGACTCTTGGGAGTCGCTTCAAGCGCTCGGCTGAGCACTCGCGCGACCCCGCGGTAGTCTGCGGCTTCCTCAAACTCGGAAACCAAGCGTTTCCGGAAACCAACGTTTGCCGGATCGTTCACGTGCAGGGCTTCGAGGGTTTGTCGAGCACCTTGGGCATCCCCTGCCTTGTCCTTGAGAGCGAGCACTCGCTGCCCCACATCTCGAGCCTGGGAACCTGACTCCAGCGGAATCATTCTTTCGAGGCACACGACGAGCTGGTCGGAGCCCACCGTTTCGAGTCGCGAGGCCAGCACCCGGAGTGCGTCGATCTCTCCAGGCGTACGCAAAAGCATCTCCTCGTAGAGAGGCGCCGCCTCCTCGGGCTGCTCTTTCCGCTCCCACGCGCGGCCCAATCGTTCGCCGGTCGTCAGGAACTCCGCTTTGTCGGCGCTGGCTCGGGCGAGCTGAGACTGCAACACTTCGATCAGCTCTTCATCCTTCCCTTGACGTTCCAGCAGCCGGACCAACAAAGAATTGGCCACAGCGTTTTCAGGTTGCTCTTCCAGAACGCCGCGCAGCAAGGTGGCCGTGTCTGGGTCTTGGGATTCGTCCCCGAATAGGGTTTCAGCCAAGCCCAAGCGCAAGTTCTGTCGTTCTTCAGCCGATTCCAAAAGCGGGACCGTGGCCTCCACCATTTTCACCAGCTTTTTGTTCTGCCCGAGCGTTTGATACACTCCAAGAAGCGCCTGCAACACAGAGAGCTGCGTGGGATCCGCATCGAACACCCGTTCGTACATGACCGCTGCTTGGGACAATTCCCCCAGGCTGCGATAGACCGAAGCCAGACTTCGCGTGGTCGCGACATCCCGCTCCTCCGAATCCAGATCGGCCGATAGGGTTTTCGCACCCGCTTCGATTACCGCACGTAGCCCTTTGTCTTCTGGCAGCAACTCGGCGTACACGGAGCTCAATTCTTCGAGTACTTCAGCGGCTCGTGATAGGATTACCGTGGATTTCAGACGACGCTCGATGGCGCGCGCCAAGAGCACGGGCAATTCTCGTTGACGGAGCGCCTCCTCGAAACTCCGTATCTGTTCCACACTCTCCAGGGAGGAGTCGAAGGCCGACTCAACCCGCTCTTTGGCAAGCGCCGCATCCCCCTGGCGCTTCGAAATCTCCGCTAGATCCAGATACACTTCCGCGCGCGTGGGTGCTGCGACGCTCCCGTCCACCCCGTGATGCAAAGCCAGCAGCAATGCCCGATAAGTCTTCTCGGCTTGTTCCAGCTGGTCTTGTTCGAGGGCTAAACGACCCAGATCGTAGAGGATCTCCACACCTGTTGGATCGATCTTGGCGGCCAGAACCAGCTGCTCCAAGGCGTCAGAACCGCGTTCGGCAGCGAGCAGGACCGAAGCTAGCTCGCGATGAACCACCCCTCGTTCCTTGGGGTAACGATGACCATAGGACTCGACCTGCGATTGCAGCACCGTGATGGCTTCGTCTCGCTGACCTGTGGCATCCAAGGTAGAGCCGAACAACAGCCGGAGAGCGAAGGTATCCGGGGAGATTTCCAAGGACGCACGTAAGAGCGGCAATGCCGCGTGCGGATTCTCGCAGCGATAGAGATAGACGTCAGCCGACTCGCGCAGAAGCATCAACTGACGTTCCGGAAGACGGGCACGGTATCCCTGCTGGGAGAGTATCGCGGCTAGTTCAGGCCACAATGTGGCCTTTCGGTACAGCTGCGCCAAGGTCTCTTGAACTTCCTCAATGTCCGCGTCCGCTTCGCGAACCACGGCCAGGCGAGCCCGCGCCTGATCTTCGGAACCCGCCCGAATATAGGCATCGGCCAACCTCAGCGAGTTCTTTCCCTTCGACTCTTGGGACGCCAAACTGACGATCCATTCCAGAACCTCGCAGGCTGCCGTCCACTGCTCAGCAGTGACATATCGGGTGGCCAGAGCCTCCAGCGCTGCGTCAGATCCCAGAGCCGCGCCCTGCCGGTGAGCCTCAATGCCGTGATCCGTTTCGTTCTCTGCCTCCCACAGCTGAGCTGCCCGCGCCCACAACTCGCGAGCCAAATGGGGTTCGCCTCCGTTGTTGTGCCAGCGCGCCTGGCCTTCCCACAATGCGGCGCGCTCCCGACCGCTGCCGGAGTCCTCTAGTAACTTATCAAATAGGCTCACCAAGCTCTGCGCGATCGAATCGCCGGAGTCCTCTTCAAACAGATTGCGGAGTATGGGCAGCGCCAACTCGGCGTTCTCCGCCCCCTCCCAGAACGTCCGCGCCGCCTCGCTCAACAGCTCTCGCTGCCGCTCTCGTGGAAAGGGCAAACCGGCGCTGCGCTCGAGCAGTTTGGCACAAGACTCAGGCTCACCCGCGCTACGATGCAGGCCCGCAAGAACCTGAATTTCCAGCCAGGCGGCCGCGACGGCATCGTCGGTGACGGACTGTTTGGAAGACTTCCATTCCGCCATTGCCAATTTCAAGACCGCCTCTGCGGCGACACGCTCCAACTCGGGCACGCCGCCGGCGTCCCCGGACACCACGGCGACGACATGGGCAAACTTGTCCGGCGCGCCTTTTGCGAGCTCCAAACGCAGCTGCACAATGCGCCGAATTATTTTCGCTTGGCGCTTGGGATGTTTCATCAACTCAAGCTGTTTTTTTGCCATGCGGATGACCTGGTTCGGTTGACCCGACTCCGTGTAGTGAGCGGTTAACTGGTCAATGGCAGCGCTTCGAGCGACACGATCGGCCTCCGCAGTGTCCGCGTCCACCGAATCCGGTCGGGCCACACCGAGCATCTGCTCATACAAATCGGCGGTATCAGCAGGAGAGTCTGAGTCCGCCAACATTCGCCCGACTATTGAGCCTGCACGGGGAACGTCTCCTAACTCCAACCAGAGCGTCGCAATGCGCCTTCTCAGTTCACTCAGGGCGAGGCCTTCGCTTCGGTCAAGCCCCTCGCTAAGCAACTCAATAAGCGCCCGGGGGCGGCCGCGCTGCTCGTACAATCGCTTGAGCGCCGCGACGACGGGTGCGTCCTCAGGTCGTATCTGATGGATACGTTCCAAGTAGCCAATCGCACGATCCGGAAGCCCCGCTAGATCTTTGGCAGCGACGCTCGCTTCATCCAACAGCTCCGCCTCCAGAGCAGCGTCCTGAGTCATTTCGATGGCGCGGTCGAAGATGCGGAAGAACTCGTCCCACTCACCGCTGGCACTCAGCTCCAACTTGACCCTATCAAAGGCCCATCGGGCGCTCGGTTGCAGTTCCAATACTCGACCCAGGGCGTCAACCAACAGCGAAGCGTCGACGAACCACTCGCCATGAAAGTCCACCATGCGCTGACCGATAGCTTCCGCAGTTTCCGCGTCATCTACCTGTTCCAGCAATACCCTGCGGTAGGCGTCAATGACCGGATCCGGCCTCTCCACTTCCCGCGCGAAATCTTCGGCTGCACGCCAAAGATCCGTCGCCCCGGGCATCTCCAACATACCCCGAGAAATCAGCGCCATCGCGCCATCAGCATCCCCAACAAGTCGCAATCGAGTCAGCTGCTCGAACCATGCCGCACGACGTTCGACGAATTCAGTACTTGGATCGTCATCGAGAGGCCGTCCCTCCAGCAACATAGACAGTAAGGTCGACTTAACCTCCGGCTCCGACGCCCCCGCAGCCGCTTGCTCCACTAGATCGGCCGCACGCTCGCCCGCGTCTGCATCCGCCAAGGCCCTGTGAGCGATCTCTTGGGCCGCCGGCACTACCGGATGTGCAGAAATCAGGTGGGCGATGGCTTCCACTGACTCCAAACAACGCCCCAAGGACAACAGAAGCTCGGCGACACGGATATCGACCGCGACACGAACATCGCCCTCGCAGAGTTCCCGAAGCGCTATCAAGGACTCCAGGCTGCCCTCGACGTCCCCGACCTCTTCACGGAGTCGGATCAACGCCTCCCAAGCCTCGGTGGATTCGGGCTGTAAACGGACCATGCGCTCATACACACCAATGGCCGCATGCAAATCCCCAGCTTTCTCCTCCACCACTGCCCAGGCCGTAAAAACTGGGCCCGCATCGTCGCAAGTGCGCGCTCGCCAGTCAAAGAGCCAACGGCGATCTTCATGGCGCTCGGCCACATCGGATTTCGACTCGTAAAAACTAACGTAATGCTCGATGTCCTCGTCGCCGGCATGAGTCTCGATCAATGCCCGGAATGTCTGCGACGCTTCCATCTGACGACCAGGATCCGAGGTCAAAGCGCGCGCTTTCGCTTCCATCAGGCGACGCCCCATCGGAGACGAAGCGGTCTGGTGCCACACCGCTTCGTCCAACATGGACACGTACTCGTCCACGGCCCACGCTCCGAGGGCTCGCTCTTCCAGCCCCAACAGGAGATTGGCGGTTGCCTCCTCGGTGGGGCCCGTGCGCAGTAGCACGCCGTACACACCGGGGATCTTCACCCAATCTTCGGAGGCAGCGTAGAGCTCAATAAGCCTTGTAGCGGCCTCCCGGTCATCCGGAGTCGCCTCCAACACTCGCTCGTAGAGCTGGCGCCCGTGCTCCTCTTTGTTGGCGTCACCGGCGTAGTGATCAGCAGCGGGCATCCAACTCGTGCGGGCCGCTTGCACGTCACCCAACTGCTCGTACTGAAAATCGCCGAGTCGTTCGAGCGCTCGAACACGCATGCCCTCGTCAGTCGACGAGCTCTGACGTTTGAGCGCCCGCTCATACAAGCCGCCCTCGTCTTCCTCGTTAGCCAGGAGCGCCAGCTTTTCGATGATGGCATCCGGCAGGTTCGGCTCGTCCAACAAACTAGCTAGCACCTCCAGCGCCGTGTCCCGTTGGTCATGCTTGGCTAAGGCCTGCCCCTTACGAAACAGCATGTCCTGACGCTGTTCGGCGCCCAAGACGTCGATGGCGGCGTCTAGATGCTCAATCAACTGCGGCCATTCCCGGCGATGTTCATAGACTCGAGCGACAGCTTTTTGTGACGCGAAGTCTTGCGGGTCATCCGACAGCGCAGCATGCCACGTCGCCAAGGCGCCGGACAAATCATCGAGGGACTCGACATAAATATCGGCGATGATCGCCCGAAGCGGGCGGCGGACTTTAAGATCTTCCGTAGCTTGTAGCCCCGACTTGTACCGCCCCAGGCGTGTTTCCACGGCTTCACTGTCGCCCAAAAGAGCATCCACTCGGCCGTGAATTTCAACGGATGACGGGTTACTAACGATCATGCGAGCGCAAATCGCCTGAGCATCGTCATAGTTGTCGTCCTCGATGAGGGCCGCCGCCGCCGCGCTAGCCAGAGATACCAGCGGCTCGGAATCCACGTCACGGTCACCGAGAACCTCCGTCAGTGTCGTGGCATGAGCCTTGGGTTCGTCGACGAGACCGACCCAACGCAGGTGATGGTCGACCCACGCTGTCAAATCGCCGAGGCTGTGCTCGCAGCTCTCCGTCAATGCGCGGCGCACGATATCCAGCGCCGCAACCGCATCCTCATTGCTATCGGCCACCGCCAATCCAGCAGCCAACGCTTGCAACCGACCGCTGGGATCCACCGCGGCATCCGCACGGATCTCTAGCACACGAGCCAAGCCCGCGCCGTTGTTTGACGCTCGGTATACAGGCTCAAGCACACTCGCCGCAGCGCTGCGATGTTCGGCCACAGCCATGATTTTTTCCACGACACTTCGGGCCACGGCGTGGCCCTCATCCAGAATGAGGGCCTTCTCCAGTACCGCTAAGGCGCCCACCGAATCGTCCAGATGCAAATATCGAGTGCGCCCCAGCTTGGCCAACAGGGATGCCTGCTCGTGTGACTCGACGCTGGTGATGACAGCCTCCAGAACCTTAGCGAGTTCTTCCCATCGCGCTGCTTTTTCGAGCAATGGCATCAATTGACGGTGGACCTCCGTAGAAGGCCCATATTGCTCCACCACCCATGTCCACCCTGCGATCGCGGCCTCCGGGTTCTGGCTGTCGTTGGCGCGGGCCTTGGCGCTTTGAATTGCCAACTCCCGAGCCTCCGCGGGGCCTTTCGAGCGAACTGCTCGTTCCTGCAACACGTCGCCCAGGCCCTGCGCGTCGCCACTACTGGTGTACAGAGCGTGCAACTTGTCGAGCGCCTCTTCTCCGCGAGGGGAATCGATCAACGTGCGCCAGCCCACAGCCGCGCCCACGTCGTCGTCCTTGTACAGGGTGATGAGCTTTGTTCCGGCCTCCAGCCGGGCCCCCGCTTCCGGAGCGAGACTGGCCACCACGGCAAGAGCTGGCCGGAGGATCCCCGTGTCTTCGTCGCTGTCGATCGCGATCAGTCTTTGCGCTGCACGAAGAGTTGCCGGACACTTGACGTCGGTCTTCACGACATCGACCCAAGCCTTACGGGCAGGTCCGGTCTCCCCTTCCTCGAGGCACAACGTCCCCAGATCGAATCCCGCGCGCGCACGACCTTCCAAATCCTTACAGGCACGGGTAGCCCGGGTCAGCATCTTGATCGCCAGGGCTTGGCGCTCCAAAGCGATAGATGTCTCGATGTATAGCTTCCGCGCTTCGTCATCGCCGGGGTGCTTGCTCAGCATCGCCTCGATCAACTCAATTGCGCCCTCCGGATCACCCAGCTCACCAGCACGAAGCTGCGCCAAACGACGCCTGATGTGCTCCACCCGCGGCGACTTGGCGAGACGCAATTCCCGAGCTAGGGCGCCCGCTTCACTCGCGACCTCCCCCGTCCGTCGGTACGCCTCGGAAACCATCTCGGCCACCTGTGGGGCTACCGATCGATGCCCGAGCAATTGGTCGGCGGCCACGAAACTCTCCGCGGCCACCTCGTCACGACCCAGCAACACTTCGATATGCGGCACCGAGGTCGCGGGCTCGCGCAAATTGTCGGCGTACATCGATACAAGCTGTACGTGAATCGCGTCAGCGTCGCCGGGATCCGGCGCCGGTTCTTCGCTCAGCATTTGCTCCAATTCAAGAGCAAATGCCCGCTGGGCATCGAGGGAGGCGGACTTGTCTTTTTGGGCCATAACGTCAGTACTCGGGGGCTAATTCTTGAGCTTCAGGAGATCGATGCCGTCGCTGTTGGGGGTCAACCAAGCTTCGTGGGCGCCATCGGGAAGCGTTCTGCCAGGGGCCAACACGCGAACCAAAAGCAGATCCGGATCCCGTACAGACGCCTTGACCGAGACCCGGATGCGCTCGCCTGTGGCGACAACTGGTGTCACCATGGCAGCCGCACCGATACGTGGCACCAGCGAAGCAGTCGCTCGGGGAGCGGAACCCGCAGGCGGCGGCGTACTCAGGGGCCGGGCCTTAGCCGCCGGGGATGCGGCCGCCCGGATCTTTGCAGAAGAGGCTTTCGAGGTCGCACGCGGAGGCGTTGCCGACGCTTTCGGCAAGCTCGATTTACGAGCCGCCGGTACGACAGATGTGGACTTCGGAGCTCCCGACGGCGCAGGAATGCTCTTGGCCCTCGCCGAAGGAGCGGCTGGGACTGTCACGGGACGAGCTGTCGCGGATGGCATCGCAGACGCGTTACGTCCAGAAGGCGGAGGCGGCGCGACCGATTGGGGTCTAGTAGAAGGTGCCTTCGACGGGGACGCCGCGGCGTCCCCGTCAGCCGACGCTTCTACTGTCGTCGCGTCTTCTTCCTTTTTGTTAGGCTCGGCGGCTTTTGAATCACTCTTCGCCTCGCCCGCGGGAGCTTCTGCCGCAGGCGCTTCAGCCGCGGCCGCGTTCTGAATTTCATCGGCCAAGTCGGCTGCGGCACGCGCCAAGCTCAATGACCGCATGTCGTCACCCGCCTCGTCCGCACTGGCTGAGGCCCGCCTCAGCCACTCCAGGGCCTGGTCCGTGCCGCCATTCTCCCAAAGGGTCGCTGCCGTCTCTAACGCGATGGATACACCGCTGGGATCACTCTCTATGGGTTCCGGAACCTTCACCTGATTCATGCTCGCCACTTCCTCTCCACTGCCAATATTAGCGGCAGTGTGAGGTGAAAGCCTACATGGCGTCACCTTCTCCTACTAGTCACGGAATGAGCTAAATCTTCCTGAGAGATGGCCCTTTTGACAGCCCTGGCTGATTTTTTCGGTGCCAGCTGCAGTGCCGGTTCTGGTCGTCCCGCGCCGGTGCAAGTTGGCGCGCGCGTCACTTCTGAAGGCCTGCCACTCACTTCCCACCGGCTCATGGCTGGGGCTCTTTCCGACAGGGCTGGGCCGGCGTCTCCGACGGCCAACAGCGGCTATCTTACGCAACGCTCACACGAGAGTCGCGTTTATTGTTTTTCATAGAAACGATATGCATCGCCCCGAGCCTGGCGACGATGGCGGCCCCCCTACCATTGAGATGAATCGTCTCAATGGTCAGCTGAAGTCCGTTTCGCTGAGCTATTCGGTCCCAGCTGTGGCCCAGTACTTGATGACAGAATGCGGCCCACCGAACCGCCCCATGCTCTTTGCCAAAGCGCAGACCTCCCCCGCGCCCATCGCGCTCAAGATAGTCCCGCATGGTTTCGTTGAGCCTCAAGAACAGCGATATCTCTCCGCACTGTTCGTTGCGAGCGGCGACGCACATTCCATTGCTGAACTCAAATACCCCGCGGCAATCCAATATCGTCCGCCCGAGAACGCGAACGCTCGCGTTCTGTCGCTTACAAAATGCACGCGACTGCGCACAGAAAGTTCCACCAGAAGGGTATCGTGTTTTCTTGTAGCCAAGTGATCCGCGGAAATTCTCCCCGGAGTCGAAGCATGAAGAACGGGGTCTCCCTTGACCGAGACCGGCTCTAGGTTCAGCTCCCATGCGACGCTCACCCATGCGACGCCCAGTATTTGCCTTGTGGTTTGCCCTACTCACACTAGTGGCTTGCAGCCCGAACGAAACGAGCGAAGCCGTCTCGCAAACGGTCAGTACTGCTGCCGTCGGAACCGCCGCCATGGGTACAGCAGAGGGCAGCTGTGGCGAATACGGGCACTGCGACCCAGGGCTGAGTTGCATTCATCATAGCTGTGTCGACATGGTGGCGTTATTGCCTGAGTCGAAGTCCACTTCGCGTCATCCGCTAGCTGGTCCGGACCATGCGTCGCCGGTTGTGCGGCTAGCCAGTACTCCGAAAACATCAACTAGACACTACCCCACGCCAACAGCTGCGCCGCTGGTACCTAATTAAACGCTTCGGTCGGCGGATGCTGCGGAGTCTTCCTACGCGGCGACATCTTGGGTACTCGCGAGCAAGCGCCGGGACGCAGGGGCGATGACCTCCCGTCTGACGCGTTCGTGGATCTCCCGACGCAAGGACCCGGCAATCAACCCGTGCGCGCCCAGCGCAGCGACAGGAGCGTCCGACTCACAGCTTCGCTGACTGCAGGCATTGTCGAAAGCCCGACGCACTGTGGCGAGCAATCGCTGGTCACCGGCGTGCTCCTGTAACAGCCAACGTAACGTATCCCAGGCGAGACTCGCGTGCGCTTGCTCCTCTTCCGCGATGCGCAACAGCTCACAGCGCAGATCAGCCCCGGTGGCGAGGCAGGCGGCCTCCGTCGCCTCGACGGCTGCGATAGTTTCCCCGACGCAACCTTCCAGAATCGTCAATTCGGCAATGCCATACAAGTCGCAATCGTCCAAGGCCCCTTGCATCGACAGCGCTCCCGGGCCGACGGCAGCACCCGCGTAGTGAGTGGCCCGAGCAAATGCGAACTCCGCGTGTCGCACCTCATCGAGAGAAGCTTGCTGGGAACGCCGAATGAGATCCGGTGGAGCCCCGAGGAACATCAGCTGCAAACTAAATCGCGAAAAGGCGGCGACCGATGCATGTTCCATCAGCGCGATATCACGCCACCGATGAAGGATCTCCGCTTCTAGTGTCTCCTCTACTGGGACTTCGGTCGTCATCAACACGGAAGCCGTCGAATCTCGAACAGTGGCGCCATCCCCCAGCCAGTCATCCCGAAGAACCGAGTTAGCCCGCCGCTCGTCACAGGCCACGAGAAAGGGACGCCCACACACCCATCCCGGATGGGGTGCACAGCTTCGGTAGTCTTGAACCTCCAGACCCTCCGCAAACACGCAAGCCAGTCCACTGGAACATTCCGCAGTGACCGAGCAGCGGTCCTCAGGTGTCTGACAAGCGAAGCCCCGCATGGGCACCGCATGATAATCGCATCCGTACTGACTGCGGGCTGTGCAAAGCGCAGCGCCCTCACAGTCGTCGTTCGTGAGGCACTGGCTGTATTCGCAGCGCCCGACGCCTTGCCCGCAGATACACACTTGGTTGTCCAGACAATCGCTATCCACCAGGCACCCGCTCTCACAAGTCAACGCATAGACGAAGTCGACGTTTTCGCGGCAGTAGCCGTTTGGGGCGTCGCCACAGTCAGAGTCTTGCGAACAGTCTCCGAAACCGCCATCGACAGACTGGACCGCGACGTAGTTGATGTTGTTCACGCACGCAGCGCTCTCAGGCCGATGAATCATTCCGTTTTCACAAACGACCAAGTTGCTTGGCTGCCCGGCCACTTCCAAGGGTTTTGGATTGACGCAGGGAATGAGTCCGATAGGCGGCGGTACGTTGACGGACCCGCCCGTCCCGATGGATACGGTCCCGCCGGTGCCTGAGGATCTGGCTCCGTAGCCCGCGCCACCGGTGCCGTAGCCCGAGGCCGTGCCGGCGGTACCGACATAGGCGCCCCCGGAGGCAGTGCCCGCCGTTCCAGTGCCGGCCCCACCGCCAGCATTGACTCCGCCAGTGCCCGTGTTGACGCCGCCAGCATCCAAAGCGGCTGACCGATTCCCCCCATCCGATGTAACATCTGCGCCGCAGCCTGCGCTGAGCCCGATGACTGATAAAAAGGAGAGAGCCCAGGCATCTAAGGAAGTTCGCATCTGCATGACTGAAGCGTAACGGATAGCCGCAGGACGTTTACGTAAATCCTCCTGGGGATGGAGTCCCGTGCCGACGCGGCTTTACGTACCAACGGATCCGGCCGACCGATGATTCCAGCCCCATGCAAAAACCGGGAACACCACACTTCGTCTCGGGATGATATCGAGGGCTTAGGGCTACAGTTTACTGTTGTGTCCGAGGGTCGACTTGGCGGCATTTCCCCAGTGGTGATAACAGCGACTTCATGTTCTCGCGTCTCCCCCTCGTCAGGTTGTTCCCGTGTCTGCTCCTGATTACCCTCTCGGCATGCCAATCAGGCCCGCCACCGGCTCCCGACCGCGCGGGCGCCGATGCGCCAAACACCCGGCAGGGCTCCCCGTCGTCAACAGCCCCCGTCTGGAAAACCTATGGCGCACAAATATCGAAAGGCACGGTGGTGTCCCTTCAGTCCATTCTTGCCTCGCCTGCGAAGTTCGAGGGCAAACAGGTTATCGTCGAAGAGACAGTCCGCCAGGTATGCAGCCGAAAAGGCTGTTGGATGGAAATCGGAGACACAGGGTCCGCCGCCCAGGGTTGTCGCATCACCTTCAAGGACTACGCGTTTTTTGTCCCCAAGACTTCAAAGGGTGCAACCGCCAGGGCTCAGGGCGTCATCAAAACGAAGTTGCTCAGTGCTAACGAAGTCAAACACATGGAGAGCGAACGAGGCCGCTTCAGCAACAAGTTGCCCGACGGCTCGGCGCGCGAGGTCCGGCTAGTCGCCAGCGCTGTGGCCTTAAGAGGATCGGCTCAGACCGAGTCGCCTTGATAGAGCGGGCGCGGCGACCCCACCTTCAGCAGTCACTCGGACCTTGCCTGCTGAAGGCATGACATTTGGGCGAAGGCCCAAGCCCGCGCCTTGGGCCTTCGCCCAAATGTCATGAACCGTGACGGGACTGGCGGCGGGCGCCAACAATATTACGCCTTTCACCATCAGCCGCACCCAGGGCGAACCGATTACCAAAGCGGTTCCGGCGTGGAGCGGCGCCACGATACCCGCCGTGTCCTTGAGGTGACGCACCACCCGAACCCGAAGCGCCCCGTCGCATTCTCGTAGCGCGCGAAGGTCCATCACGTGAACGAACGGAGCACCGACTTTCTCGTACCAGGCTTCCAGCACCGTGCACAAGCGGGCCATCTCCGCAACCATGGGATGTGCGGGGCCGGAGAATGAAAGTAGCGGCGCCTGGGAGCTGTCGATCCAGGCGTGTTCGGGAAGGCTCAATTGGGGCAAGCGCTCACCGCAGTCAAATATACAGATAACCCGCGTGCTACGGAACCAATTGCCTGCCAAACCGACAGTATGAGGCGGCACTCGTGGTGCCGGGAATGACCGCTTCGAGCCCTTGGCGCAGGAACCTTGGCGCGAACCGTAAGCTGCTAGGCCTGTGCTACCGTGGGGCACGTGCGCTGGCGTCAGGGTCTTGCAGTCGTCGCCTTCGGGATCACGGGCAACTCATGTCAGTCCCGCGTAGTTGCCGATTCGCCTGAGGAATACCTGTCGGAGCCTCCCGCGCAGATAGGCCAAGACCCGTCCCACACTTGTACCGGAACCGACCCTGCCGGAGGCTCCGTCCACCGTTCGAGAGACCGAACGAGCGTTGCGCCCCCAACCACGTCCACCCTGCCAGCCCCCAAGGAACAGCCCGTCGCGTCGTCGGCCCTCCCGGCGGGCCTGACCGTCGGGAGGGCCACGGAGCTCGCGATCAGCAACGATTTACCCATCTTGGTTGTGCACGGCGAAGCTGGAACCACCGCCGCGATGATTTACCTGCACGGGGTCTGCGGCAATATCTTTGCGCTCTCCAACTGGGCGAGCACGGCGAGTCACTTCGTGACCATCTTGGCCCTTCGGGGAGACATCCCCTGCGACAGCGGAGGTCGGCGACGGTTCAGTCAAAGCACGTGGCGTCTCAATGCCCGAATCGAAAGCGCTCTCGCCACGGTTCGGGAACTCCGAGGCGGCCAGCTCGAGCTCAAGCACCCAGTGATATTTGGCTACTCCCAGGGCGCCGTGAGAGCTCAGTCCCTGGCCCTGGATTACCCAAAAAAGTACCGACGAATTGTGCTGGGTGGCGCCCCCCGCAAGCCCTGGTTACACAAGCTCAGGAGCACGAGCCAAGTAGCCGTGTTCGGAGGCGAGAACGAAGAAACTCTGCACATGAAAACGGGCGTCAACGAGCTCAATGCCAACGGCGTGAGCTCGCGCTACTGGGAGTTGCCGGATGCTGGACATGGGCAGTACGGTATGGGCGGTCCGCGGGTTATCGGCGACATCATGACGTGGCTGTTCACGCCGGAGGGTTAATACACTCGAAATCTCCGCGGCTCTGGATGGCCCCTTGTCACTTCGCGAAACGTTCCCTTCCCCACGGTCGCCGGCTATAGGTAGCGGCAGTGCCCAGCCCCGTCATCTTTCAAGCTCGCAGTCTGGCGAGCGCCCCGTTTCCGGGAGATACACAGCCGTGGCTCTCGGGCATCAACTTTTCGCTTTCTCGCGGCCAGGTGCTGCACGCGCTCGGCCGATCGGGCAGCGGTAAGTCGACATTTCTGCGGCTGCTGAATCGCCTGCAGGACGCCTCCGCTGGGGCACTTGAACTAGCGGGCGAGAACGCGTTGGCAATGCCACCATTGGATTTTAGGCACCGCGTCCAGCTAGTCCTCCAAACCCCAGTCGCATTCGACGGCAAGTTGCTCGACAACATTTGTCTGTCTCCGCCGTCACGGCCTGCTGTTGACAAAGAGCGGGCACGCGACGCCGCCGGCACTCTCGGCCTCGACGTTGACGTATTGGACCGCCGGGCAGACACCGTGAGTGTGGGCGAGCTCTATCGAGGCGGCATCGTTCGTGCCCTATTAGCGGCTCCCGAGGTGCTCTTGCTGGATGAGCCCACGGCAGCGCTCGATCCAGCGAGTAGCGCACAGGTTTATGCCGCGCTCCAACGCTTCCTAGATGACGATGGTGCCATCGTCTGCGCCACGCACGATTCCGCGACCGCCAGCGCTTTGGGCGGAAACGCTCTCTTTATCCACGACGGCACCGCGAAAAACATGGACACCCCCGACGCGTTAATTCGACTCGGAGAGCAGGGCAACTAATGCACCCGTTGGTCGATATCTCGTGGTGGCGTCTATCGGCCTGCGGCCTCTGTCTAATCTTCGCAGTGGCGGTCAGCCTGCGCATGAAACTCGGCATCGAGCGAACGCTGACCATCGCGTCCATTCGCGGACCGCTCCAGCTGTTCGCCGTTGGCTACGCCCTGAGCGCGATCTTCGCAGTTCGCAACCCCCTACTCGTGATCGCGCTGCTGCTGATCATGCTCAGCGTTGCGGCACGCACAGGCGCGGGACGGCTCTCCCGGCCCCTGCCCCATATCGCGCCCCTGTTAGGCGTGTCCCTCGCCTGCGGAACCGCCATCAGTCTGGTAGTGATGACGACCTTAGTCGTACCGACCGAGCCTTGGTACGATCCTCAGTATCTGATCCCCTTCGGTGGCATGTTGCTCGGCAATTCCATGAATGCGGCGTCTCTCGCCGGGGAACGTTTTCAAGAAGAACTGCGGGCCCGTCGGTTGCACATCGAAACCTTGCTGTGCGTCGGCTTTTCGGGACCCGATAGCGTTCATGAAATGTTCGCCCGGAGCTTGCGCGCCAGCATGATCCCGACGCTGAACGCCTTCATGGTGGCCGGCATCGTCCAATTGCCTGGGATGATGACAGGGCAGATCCTGGCGGGAGTCGACCCTCTGATGGCGGTAAAATATCAGGTTCTGATCTTCTTCCTACTGTTGACCTCCGTCATGACAACCAGCTGGATGTTTCTTAGTTTCTTACGCAGCCACTACTTCACGCCGACCCATCAATTCCGTTCCGACCTGCTCTAGGCACACCGCGAGCCCCCCGCTCTCCCGGACAAAATCGACTCGACCGCGTCCTAGCTTGCTGCATTATTCCGGACAGCCGGTTGAGTCGGGCTAGACACTTTCAGTGTGGCGGCATGCCACCACCAATTTCGACCCGATCTTGCGCGTTTTCCGGTATGCACGCCCCTCGTCGCGACCTTCCCCCGCCCCCGACGAGCACTGTTAGGCTGCAGCCCCGCCATGTCGGAAGAAGAGACCAGCGATACCCCAAGCCTTGTCGGCACGACGATAGCCGATCGCTACCGCGTGGACGCCTTGCTCGGCGAAGGCGGCATGGGACAGGTCTTCCGCGGCGAGCATATCCATCTGCGCAAACCGGTCGCTATCAAGGTTCTCCACCGGGAAATGACGGCCCTTGAGGAGGCCGTTAAGCGCTTCGAACGAGAAGCGGTAGCTTCCGCCACCATCAAACACCCCCATGTCGTTAACGCCATGGATTTCGGCAAGTTGCCGGATGGTTCATTCTATCTCGTACTCGAATTTGTCGCCGGCGAGACGCTGACCAAGACCATCTCACGCGGCCCCATGCCGCACGGTCAAGCTCTACGCGTCGCCCTTCAGATCGCCGAAGCCCTCAGTGCCTCCCACGAAGCAGACATCGTGCATCGCGATCTCAAGCCGGAAAACGTGATGCTCATCGAGCACCGCGGGCAGAATAACTTCGTCAAGGTGCTCGACTTCGGCATCGCTAAACTCACCGGTGGGGCCGCAGACAATACCCAACTCACCCAGCTGGGCACCGTCATCGGGACTCCGACGTACATCGCTCCCGAGCAGGCTTCGGGCAAGAACATCGATCACCGCGTCGATCTCTACGCTTTCGGGATCATGTTTTACGAGATGCTTACCGGCGCGCCGCCCTTCGAAGCCGACGAGATTTTGATCATCCTCACCAAACAACTGACCGAGGCACCCCCGCCGCTGCCGGAGACCATTGATTCGAGAATTCGAGACCTGGTCTTCGAACTCTTGGAGAAAAAGCCCGACAAGCGTCCCGTTGATGCAAACGCTGTCAGCCATCGGCTAGCGGACATTTTGGAGAGCTATCCCGTCGTAGAAGGCGACTACGATCCCGTACAGAGCGGTCCGCGGTCAAGGAGTCATAGCGTCGTGGACATTCAGGTCCCATCCACGCCCAAGCCACCGTCGGACAATATTGCGACCGCACAGACGGAGACCAACTTGGTTTCTCCGACTCTGGATTCCCGTCGGATGCCGCGCGATGTCCCGACGGTCAAAATAGCGGCTGGCGTAGCTCTGGCAGCCCTGGTCAGTTTTTTTGGTGTGTTCATCTTTGGAGACGGAGAACCCGACGACCCGGCAGCGTTGGTCGCCGAGGATGGCGATCCGACCGAAGAGTGGCTCGAACCTGCCGCCCAGGGCGAAACCAGGGCTCTGGCAAAGTTGGCAGCTGTCAAACCCAAAGAACGCTCCTCGAGTGTGTGGCTCGCCCTAGGCCGTGGTTACACGGAGGTCGGCGACTACTCCCAGGCGGTGATCGCCTACGACCGCGCCCTGGACGAACGCAAGAACTTGAAGGAAGATCCGGAGACCCAACGGGATCTCAGAAACGCAGCGGCCAGCGGCAAAGCCCTCCCTTCCGCGCTGGAACTGATCGCGGACAAGCTGGAGTCCGCCGGTGCCGATATCCTGTTCGATGTCTGGGCGGGTACCCACAAAAAAACGACCAGTACCAAGCTTGCCCGAAAGCTTCTGGACTCACCGGAAGTCCAAAAGAAGTCGAGCCCAGCGCTGAAGATTGCGCTGCAACTACGCGTCAAGGGCAAGTGCGAAGAGATGAAGGCACTGCTACCGGAAGCCACCAATGTGGCGGATAGCCGCTCGGTCAGGCCCCTCAAAAAACTGACCCGCCGCAGTGGTTGCGGATTCATCGGTCTGGGGGACTGCTGGGGCTGTTTGCGCAAAAAGGGCGGCGAATTAAAAGCCGCCCTCGCCGCTGCTGAAGGACGGGAGGCGCCCACGTTCTCGTCAACTCCCGCCCCCAGCTCGAGCACGGAGTAGCCGGACCGATCAGCGGGGCAACCCAACAGCATCCCTATCGACGCGATACCGACGTGCTGTCAGAATGTGGCCCGATTGGCCGGTTTACTGCAGCATGCTCGCGGGGGCGGCGACGACCGACGCCCCGACGGCTGATGCCACTAGGTGATGCCACCAAGGAGCGACTGTGACTCAAGGAAATCAGGGCGGCGGGCCAACTGGGGCAACCCATCCGGGACAGCCCCCGGGGGGCATGCCAGGCGCTGCGTACCCGGGAGCGAGCTACGGCCACCCGGGCGCTATCCCCGGACGGGTTGGCGGGGGCGGGGGCGGGGGTTCCGGATGGATAACGGCCGAAGCCTTCAGCGCAGCGTGGGGAGACTTGCAACGCCTCGGCTTTCACGGGCTATTGCCGTTCGTCTTCGTGTTGTTGGGCTGCTTCGTCGCCCAAGGCGTCTGGTCGGGAATCACAAAACTTGTTTTTGATACGCTGCCCTTCGGCGGCATCGGCATCCCTCTGCTGATCGGAGTTGTCGGTGGCGGCGTGTTGAGTGGGATCGGTGGCTCGACTATTTGCCTGATGGCGCTCACCACCGCCCGAGGCGGAACACCCAGTATCGAAGCGGCCCGTGACTCGATCCCCTATTGGCCCGCCGCCGTGGTTGCCAGCGTCATCACGCAATCTGTATTCAGTTTGACCATCGCGTTCTGCGGCCTAGGGGTGTTTTTCGCAATCAGCTGGTCACTCTCCTTACCCGCGCTCGTCGATCGGAAGCTAAACGGGGTCGAGAGTCTCGCGGAATCGTGGGATCTGAGCGAGGGTCGTCGCGTCGATTTGCTCATCATGAACTCTTTGGTACTCCTATTCCTCTGTATGGGGGCGATTCCGTGTGGGTTGGGCCTCGTCGTCATGGCGCCTCTGTGCTGTGTGGGCATGGCGCACTTCTACCTGCTGGCCGATGCTGCCAGCAATCCTAGCTGCCCCCCTGAACCGCCAATTTGGGGCCATTACAGCCGAGAGTAACCAGGCCACTGAAGGCGCGCCTCCGGAACGGGCTGGACCCGGCCCACTCGACCTGCTGGAGCGCTCGAGGTTCATGACGCGGCGCGCGTAGCGCGATGCGCCGCGAACGGCGCTACGCGCTACGCGCGCCGCGCGCTTTTCCCGACTCTTTCCAACCGCTCAAAGGTGGTCTTAAAAGCCGCAAGGCGCTAATACGAGGGCTGATTTACCGGAAGCACGCTTCCATATCGTCGAGAAGAGATTGAGCCAAATCAAGCCGATTCGTCGTTTAGCCATAGTCAACCGGGGAGAGGCAGCGATGCGGTGTATCCGCGCCGTAAAATCCCTCAGCGCCATGGAAGGGACGCAGATTGAAGTCGTCGCCCTCTTCACGACGCCCGACCAGGACGCGCCCTTCGTTCGACACGCGGACCGTTCGGTCGAGCTGCCTGTCAAGACCACCCCGGTAGCCGCCTACCTAGACCACCAAGGGCTACTGGCGAAGTTGAAAGAAGTAGGCGCCGACGCGGTCTGGCCCGGTTGGGGATTTGTCGCCGAAGACGCCGCGTTCGTTGATCTTCTCACAAAACACGACATTCGATTCCTAGGACCGAGCGCAAAGACCATGCGCGCCCTTGGCGACAAGATCTCCAGCAAGCACCTCGCAGAAAAAGCCGGAGTACCGGTCACAGAGTGGAGCCGGGGCGTCGTGGAGAACGAGAAGGACGCCATCCCTCACGGCGAGCGCATCGGATATCCTCTGGTCGTCAAGGCCTCCGCCGGCGGAGGCGGTCGTGGTATCCGAATTGTCAACCAGGCGTCGGAGCTAGAAGCCGCATTTCAATCGGCATCCTCCGAAGCAATCACGGCCTTTGGCGATGGTCGCTTGTTCATGGAGAGCATGGTGGTTGGCGGACGACACATTGAGGTCCAGATAGCCGCGGACCACCACGGGAATGTCGTCGCTGTCGGTTGTCGGGACTGTTCGGTACAACGCCGACACCAGAAGGTTCTGGAAGAGGCCCCCCCCACAGGGCTGTCAGATGGTTTGCTTGAGCGAATCAAGAAGGCCGCAGTCGAGCTATCATCCAGCGTCGGCTACTACGGTGTCGGCACCGCGGAGTTCTTAGTCAAAGGCGATGACTTCTTTTTCCTCGAAATGAACCCGCGGCTGCAAGTAGAGCACGGAATCACCGAAGAGCTCACCAACACGGATCTGGTCCAAATACAGATCCGCATCGCCCGCGGCGAAAAACTACCGCCCATCACCCCGGACGGCACCGGTTACTGCCTAGAAGCTCGGGTCTGCGCCGAGGATCCGGATGCGGGGTTTCTTCCGGCCCCAGGCCGTATCGCCCGCTTCGCTCCAGCGCTTGGCCCGCGAGTGCGCATCGATACTGGAGTCGATTCCGGCAGCGTGGTGCCCGCAGATTTCGACTCAGTCATCGCCAAGGTAATGGCCACCGGCGATACCCGAGAAGAGGCCCGCGCCCGCCTCATCTGTGCCCTCCGAGATTTTGAGCTGGTCATTGAAGGCGGCGCCACCAACAAAGGGTACCTGCTGGAGCTCCTCACGGCAGAGGACTATTGCCGTGGCGGCGTCGACACTCGTTGGCTCGACCGTTGGAACGAAACGCGAGACGCCAAACGAGATTACGCCCCGGAGGCATTTGTTCTCGCGTCTATTCTCTCCTATCAAAGCGACCGCGCCACCCAGCGAGTCAACTTCTACGCGGACCCGGGGAACATCACCCAGGACAAGATCCCGGCATCCGTGGGACAGGAGTTAGATCTCAACTACGGCGGAACCCAGTACCGAGCGCATGTCTACGCCTCCGGTGCCAATCGATACCGAATCCATATGGACGGACGCGTCGTCAGCGCACGCCTGAGCACCGTGGTACCCCACGCAGCCCGACTCCACATCGGCGGCGAAGAACTACGCGTCCTGTACGATAGCAGCGAGACCACCATCCGTATCGAAGTGGAAGGTCGAGTCCACAGCTTCGGCCGTCAAACCGCGGGCCAGGTACGCGCTGGCGCACCGTCATTAGTCGTATCCGTTGGGGTGAAAGAAGGCGACACCATCGAGGCTGGACAGCCCCTCGGCTTGTTGGAGGCCATGAAGATGGAGATCGCCTTCGACGCCCCAGTCGGCGGCACCGTCACAGAAATACGCATCCGTCGCGGTCAACAAGTCGCAGCGGGCGACGTCATGATCGTAATTGAACCCGCCACTGACAGTGCCGACGGCAAAGATGCCGCCGAGAAGTTGGAGTTGCCGCCTCAGGTTGACGCCCTGGCCGCGCTATTCGCCACTAGCGAAACGCGCAACTTCGGCCACCCCGATCTGGGCGCCGCAGCCAAGTCTTCCCCCGAAGTTCGCCAAGCCGCACTCGATGCCGCGAAAGGCGAGATCCAACGAATTGTATTGGGCTTCGACGCGAACGATCAGCGCGTAGCGGATCTCATCAACTTTCTCGACGCACCTCTCCCCTCGGACCTACCCGAAGATTTTCTCGAAGGCCTCGGGTCCATCGCCGCCCAGGTGGCGATCTTTGCGGATCTCCAAGAACTCTTCGATCGCTCACAGCTCGCCCTGCAGACCGGCGAACTCGCTCCGTCAAACAACACCTACCTGAGGTTGTTTGTTCGGCGTATGCACGCCGAAGGCGCCGGCATCCCCGACGAGTTCCTGGACCGCCTAAAAAACACCATGGCTCACTATGGCTACGTCTCCGGCGACCTCGAATATACCGAGCGCCTCAGTCGTGTGGTGTTCCGACTCTTCGCTTCCCAACTAGAGCCACAACTCCGCTTCAATCTCATGCTCGCCGTTCTGCGCCGCATTCGCGCACTGATCGAAGCCGGCGTAGATTTTAGCGGCGACGACACCCTTCGGGATGCCCTCGCTCGGCTCGCCCGCCTGCGCGGCCAGGTCCCGGACTCCATCGCGGACTATGCGCTCGAGGCGACCTACGGCATCTTCGAACGTCCGGCTTTGGAAGAATACGCGGAAGAGACGACCGCCGCTGTTGAGGCCTTTTTGTTGGATGGCAGCAATAGTTCGTCCGCGCCGATTGAGAGCCTGCTGGACGAACTTGCGTTGGCGCCAAAAGGCTGGTTTTCACGAGTTCAGGGACTGTTTCACCAGGGTGACGAGCGCCAGAAGGACGTCGCACGGGCCGCCTATCTGCGTCGGCTCTACGCACCTCGCAATATCACGCACTCCACGACCTCAGTGCACGGCGCTCTCACCGTCGAAGAGCTCGCGTTCGACAATGGCGACTATGTTCTAGGCTGCCTCTTCACTCCCGACACTCTCCAGGCATCCTTAGATTCCGTAATCGGGGCGACGAACGGCTCGACCACTTACGTGGAGTTGCTGATCGCCATGGATCGCGACTCCGACGCCACGGCGCTTTTGAGCGCCATACGGGAACAGCTGGGGACACGTCTTCCGAACACGCGACTGAGTATCTCGTTTCTCCGGGAAGGAGACCGGACACTCCACGAAACGCTGTCTGCAGAGAGTGGCGAGCTTCAACTACTCCCCTTGCACGGACTCCACCCAGAAGCGGCAACCCGCGTCGATTTCAGCCGCTATGCAAGCTTCGAGCTGGAATGCCTCCACAACGACGCGGGCATTTACGTGTTCGCCGGAAAAAGCCGCGATGTACCGGAGGATGAACGCATCTTCGTGCTCGCCGACGTGCGGGGCAAACCGCGAGAAGAGGGCTGCCAGGCGGCGCTCTATGTGCCGATGTTCGAGCGCACATTTTCGGAGGCTTGCCGCGTGCTGCGCGCAACCATTGCGAAGCGCGATCCGCGCCGCCGCCTTCAGTGGAACCGAGTCAGCTTGTTCCTCGCCCACGAAATTGTACTCGATGGCAAGACAGCTGACATGTTGTCTCGCCGCCTGCACCCGACCACTCGCTATCTAGGTCTAGAACAAGTGTCGGTGCGCTTGCGCGTGCTCAGCCCCGACCTTCGCAATGCGCCCGCCAGAGAAGTGGAAGTTGTGATCAGCAACCTCACGGGCAATCGCATGAGCATCATGTGGCGCGACCCACATAAAGATTCCCTGGTCCCAGTCTCCGCCTACGAACGCGCGGTCGTCGCCGCCAAACGTCGTGGCCTGCTCTACCCTTACGAGCTAATTCGCGTCATCGCTCGAGAGAGCGGATCCCCCGACGGCATGGGAGCCGCCGAGACGGCCGAAGAACGAGCCAGAGTTCCTCGCGGTACCTTCGTTGAATACGACCTGGATCCCAAAGCGGACAAGCCGATCGCTATCAGTGTGGAAGGTCGCGCTCCCGGCGGCAACAAGGCTTCCGTCGTATTCGGAACTATCTCGACGCCAACCCCGAAGATCCCAGAGGGAATGACACGGGTCCTGCTGCTCAGCGATCCGACTCGCGGTATGGGTGCGCTGACCGGCGCTGAATGTGACCGCGTGGTAGCGGCCCTCGATCTCGCCGAATCCTTGAATGTGCCAATGGAGTGGTTCCCCGTTTCCAGTGGAGCCAAGATCTCTATGGATAGCGGGACCGAAAATCTCGACGCGACCGCTCGCGTGGTGAGGCGTATCGTTAACTTCACCCAAGACGGCGGCGCAATCCACATCATCGTCACTGGCGTGAACGTCGGTGCACAAAGCTACTGGGACGCTCTTTCCACGATGCTCATGCACACCCGCGGCATTCTCATCATGACCCCGGAAGCCTCCATGGTGCTCACCGGCCGCGCCGCCCTCGCAGCCTCAGGCTCCGTATCCGCCGAAGACGAAGTCGCCATCGGCGGATACGAACGCGTCATGGGCCCCAACGGACAGGCTCAATATTACGCGGAAGACTTCCGGGACGCCTATGGAGTCCTCTTACAGCACTATTCCTTCACCTACGTGGTGCCGGGGGAAAAGCAGCCCCGCAAGTTGGAGTCCACCGATCCTCGGGATCGTCGGGTCATCACCAGTAACTACAACGCCGAAGGATTCAACACGGTAGGCGAAATATTCGATCCGAAGACCAACCCGGGGCGAAAGAAACCCTTCGCCATGCGCTCCATCATGTCAGCTGTGATCGATCAAGACGGCGGTCAATTGGAACGCTGGCAAAGCCAAGTCGCCGGAGAAACAGCGATTGTCTGGGACGCCCACCTGGGTGGACACCCGGTCTGTATGATAGGTATCGAGGGACAAAATGTCCCGCGCTGGGGATACCGCCCCCTCGACGGCCCCGCTGAGTGGAACGGCGGTACGTTATTCCCTCAGTCCTCGAAGAAGGTCGCCCGCGCGCTCAATAGCGCTAGCGGCAACCGCCCGGTGGTGATCCTAGCGAACCTATCGGGCTTCGACGGCTCGCCGGAGTCGATGAGGAAACTTCAGCTCGAGCACGGAGCAGAAATTGCGCGAGCCGTCGTCAACTTCGACGGCCCCATCGTCTTCTTGGTGGTGTCTCGCTATCACGGTGGCGCCTATGTCGTGTTCTCAAGCGAGCTCAACGGACGTATCCACGCTCTAGCCGTCGAGGGGTCCTACGCTTCGGTCATCGGCGGCGGTCCCGCGGCAGCCGTCGTGTTTCCCCGGGAGGTCCGAGCCCGGGTCGCCCAAGACGATCGAGTGCGCGCTCAACAGAAACGCCTCAGCGTTCCGCCAACATCCACCGAACGCGAAACTCTCGACAAACTCAAGCAGGACGTACTGCTCGAAAAACAGGCCGAAGTCGCCGCCGAATTCGATGCGATTCATACCGTTGAGCGCGCCCAAGAGGTCGGTTCGCTCCACGGCATTATCCTGGCCGAGGACATTCGTGAAAAGCTCATCGCTGGCATCGAAAAGGCGTAACCCACAAGCCCTACACCGACGGCCCTACACCGGCCTAGAATTGACCCGCTGCTCTCAAGTTAACAACGCAACAGAGCCTCAATTGTGAGTCTGTCTGAAGAACAAGGGGGGCGACTGTGACTGGAGCCATCGCCTGCTGAGACAGAACGCTCTGACCCGCAATTTTCGGACGAGGCGGCGACGAGCCCGTCCGAACTCGGTTTTCGCGTCAACACAAGCCTGGCGTTTCGTTACGACAGAGAGAACGAAACAGTCGATACCGGACTCCTGGATCTTTCGCTCTTCTTCAAACAGTCCTTCACCAAAGAAGTCATGGGACTGGCAGAATTGATGACTAGCCTTCGTGCAGGGGCGGTCATGATTCACCCCGCACGGATGTTTGTGGAGTACTCGCCTTACACCGCTTTTTCGATTCGAGGTCGACGTTTCCATCTGCCCCTCGGTTCGTATTCCACATCCTACCCCCACGCGGGATTTCTCTATCAACTCGGCATTTCGCGACCTCGACTGGTCAGTATGAGCATGGGCGAAGGCATCATGCCGACCCATATGCACGGACTGAAATTGGCTGGCACGGCATGGCTAAACGACGGCTTCTACAGCGCACAGCCGCCTCGGCTGTGAATTGGGCCGTATTTCGGCTCCTCGACGGCTTCTTTCTTTTCTTCTTGGGCTTTGTCAATTTTGGACTCCACGCGGGAGAGTAATCCCCTCCCAGGGTGTCCGCTATGACGAGACCACTTCACCCGCCTTCGGCATCAACGAAACGATTCTCTACGACCCTGACTGACAGGACTGCACGTCAAAGCCTTCCTCCCGGGCGAGGCCCTTCAGGTCGTGAACGCTCTCCCTAGCCTTCACTCGCTGTGCGCACTAAGCGTAAGAACGCCTCGGAGGCGGGGCTGGCGCGTTTGCCCTTGAGTTGCAGTAGGTGCAGAGCCCGGCGCAGCCGGAAGTCTTTGATCGATACCTCTTGGAGTCGGCCATGTTCCAGATCCAGCTCAACAGTGAGCCGCGATACGATGGCGATACCCAGACCCGCCACTACAGCGTTCTTCAACGCTTCCGAGCTGCCCAGCTCCATGGCCACCTCGACGTGGATATCCTTTCGCCGTAATTCTGCCTCGATCACATCCCGAGTGCCCGAGCCCCGCTCCCGCATCAAAATCGGATAATCCTGCAGATTGCTGGCCCGGAGCTTCTTTCGCCGCAGCACAGAGTGACTGGGGGCTGCGATCACAGCCATTTCGTCGTGGCCGACCACCTCGACGTCCAGGGCGTCCGAGCGGCTCAGCCCCTCGGTCAGCCCGAAGTCCAGCCGACCGTCGATCACCGCCTGCTGAATCATCGCCGTGTTTTCGATCAACAATTCCAGGCGCACTCCTGGGTACTCGCCGTGAAACCGGCCGAACCACTGCGGCATGAGGTAATTGCCGATGGTAGTCGACGCTCCCACGCAGAGCTGGCCACCTTCGACGCCAACCAACTGGGCCAGCTCTCCCTCCGCCGCCTGCTCTTCAGCGAAGATCTTCCGTGCCCTGCGCACCAGCAACGATCCTGCTGCGGTGAGACGAACCCCTCGCGGCAGTCGGTCGAATAGGTTCATGCCTACGCTTTCCTCTAGTTCAGCGAGCTGTTTTGACACAGCAGGCTGGCTCACACCCAGCTCGTGAGCCGCCGCCGTCAGGCTGCCGGCATCGGCGACGCGGGCAAAAACCCTGAGTTGGTTGAGGTTCACACCCTAAGTATAATCTATGTTTATGTCATGCATAACATTCATTAGCATTGAGTTATGTATCGTTTCGCCCTAGAAACCCGGCATGGCACACCCCAAAGGGACACATCTCGTGATTTCCGCCAGTCTCACCACAACGGGAGCTCCGGCTTACGCGTTGAAGAACGGGACCTGGACGGACTCATTAAACAAGGCATTCACCTTCGACGCCGGCGACGAAGGCACGCTGAAAAGCATGCTGACTCGGGCGAAGAACCAAGAAGCTGAGGTCTGCGATCCCTACGAGTTCGCAGTCAAACTCATCGACGGCGGACTCGATCCGCTGAGCGCTCGGGAGCAGATCCGAGCCACCGGCCCCACCACCCGCTTGCGTCGCCCGGACGCGACATAGGAATAGGCGATGTATCAGTACACCAGCACCGACAAGAAGATCGTCACCGAGCGTGCCGATCAGTTCCAAGGCCAGGTCACTCGCCGCGTATCCGGCAGCGTAAAAGAGCTCGAGTTCAAGCCCCTGCGTCTGCAGAACGGCCTGTACATGCAGCTGCACGCCTACATGTTGCGCGTCAACGTGCCCTACGGCTTGCTCAACTCCAAGCAGTTGCGAATGAATGCGCACATCGCGCGTACCTACGACAAGGGTTACGCACATTTTACGACGCGTCAGAACATCCAGTACAACTGGCCCGAACTCGATGATGTGCCGAAGATCCTAAAGGATCTAGCCAGCGTGGAGATGCACGCCATCCAATCGAGCGGCAACTGCATCCGAAACACTACGTCGGACCCCTTCGCAGGAGTCGCTCGGGACGAAATCGAAGACCCCCGCCCCTACGGCGAGCTGATTCGTCAGTGGTCGACCTTCCACCCGGAATTCGCTTACCTGCCCCGTAAGTTTAAAATTGCCGTCACCGGTACACCGGACTTTGACCGCGCGGCTGTGCGGGTCCACGACATCGGCGTTCGGCTCGTCAAGAACGACAAGGGCGAGCTGGGCTGCGAGATCATGGCCGGCGGCGGCCTCGGACGTACCCCCGTAGTGGGCAAGGTCCTTCGCGACTGGCTCCCCCGAGAGGACATGCTGACGTACCTGGACGCTATCCTGCGCGTCTACAACACCATCGGGCGTCGCGACAACAAGTACAAGGCACGGATCAAGATCACGATCAACGAGACCGGCGTAGACAAGTTCCGCGCCATGGTTGATGAAGAATTCGAGCTGATGCGCGACGAGGGCACCAAGCTGACCCAAGCCGAGCTCGACCGTGTGTCGAAGCAATTCGTCGCTCCCACCTACAAGAAGCTAGCGTCCTCGGATTCGGCCCTCACCAAGTTTAAACTCAGTAAAGAGCGTGACTTTGGGCATTGGGTCACGAACAACGTCATCGCCCACAAGGTCGACGGCTACAGCGCGGCGGTCATCTCTCTGAAGACCAAAGACACGCCCCCTGGCGACGTGAGCGACACCCAGCTCGACAAGATTGCGGACATTGCCGACAAGTACAGCTTCGGCGAAGCGGTCGTCACCCACGCTCAAAACCTAGTGCTACCCAATGTGGAGACGGAGCAGTTGCCCGCACTTTACGCTGAGCTCAAGGAGTGGGACCTCGCCGAAGGCAACTACAACCTGGTCACAGACACCATCTGCTGCCCTGGCCTCGACTTCTGCGCTCTCGCCAACGCCCGGAGCATTCCGGTCGCCCTCGAGATCAGCGAACGTTTTGCTGACTTGGATTACCAAGAGGACATCGGCGAGCTGAACCTGAAGATCTCCGGCTGCATCAACGCCTGTGGTCACCACCACGTCGGACACATCGGCATTCTCGGCATCGACCGTCGCGGCAAAGAGGCCTACCAGCTAATGCTCGGGGGCTCTCCCAGTGACGACGCTTCCCTCGCCCAAATCATCGGCCCCGCGCTCGCTCCCGACAAGATCGTGGACGCCCTTGAAACCGTACTGAAAACCTACCTAGGCCTGCGAACAGCCCCCGAGGAACGATTCCTCGACTGTTACCGGCGCGTCGGTGCCACCCCGTTTAAGGAGGCCGTTTATGCCGATAATTAAAGACCAGAAGCTCGTCGAGAACGAATACGTCGAAGTCGCCAGCGAGGGCACTGTGCCCGCCGCAGGATCGATCATCGTCGGTCTGCAGAACTTCATGAAGCACAAGGATTTATTCTTGAACCGCGAGGGAAACATCGGAGTTCGTCTCGACAGTTCCGATGACGTGAGTGAGCTCACATCCGACCTTGGCAAGCTCGCCCTAATCGTCCTGACCTTCCCCAAGTTCGCTGACGGTCGCGCCTACACCCAAGCCCGTAAACTCCGCCGAAGCGGTTTCAAAGGCGAACTACGGGCCACCGGCGAGGTGCTTCGCGACCAATTGTTCTACATGACTCGCGTCGGGTTCAACGCCTTCGAGCTACAAGAAGGGCGCGACCCGGAGAATGCCCTCGAGGCCTTCAAGGACTTCTCCGTCACCTACCAGTCGTCGGCTGACGACAACCGAGCGATCTACAACCGCTAGCCTCGTCCCTTAGATAAACGCCAGTCCACAAGACCGGCAAAAGGAGCCCGCCCTATCAGGTGGGCTCTTTGCTTTTGTACGTCATCAAAACGCTTACGCGCTTCGAGCTGTAGAGACACTCAAGGAGCGACTCACGGCAGCCCACAAGGTGTCGAGTTCCGACGCGCTCAACATCGCCGCGAGACCCTCGCTACTCGGCTCCCGTTCCTCCCCGACATAGGCGACGAATCCATAACGATAAGCCTCCTCCAGCATCAACATTCGGCGGGGCCCGCGCTTCTCCAGCGACTGTTCGATGGCGCGCAGCAGACTCTTCGCCGTGATGCCTCCCTTGCGAAGAAAGTCCCGCGCGCCGGCTTGCATAGCCAAATATGGAATTTCAGCGTCATCGCTCCCCGTCAGGATGATAACGGCGACCGGAGGAATCCCCATCGGCGTCTGGAGCGCCTCAAGAAACTGCACGCCGGTCATTTGTGGCAGGTGGTAGTCGACAATCGCGCAGTCAGGTGGCTCAACGCGGCATATCTCCAACGCCATCTCCGCGCTGTCAGCCTCGATTACCTCGGCTGGGTAGGCAGATCCGTCCAACATGCGACGATATAGGCCGCGCTCCACAGGACTGTCCTCAACCAAGAGGATCCGCGATGGGTACTCGAGGATGTTACGGGAGCGTTGGGAATAGGGGGTCATGGGTTCGAGAGCGGAGTTACTCACCACAAGAACGGCTCTTTCGCGCTGGGCTGAAGTGCCAATGCGGTAAGGGCGCTTGTCTCCACGTGCCCCGCGTCCGCGGGGCGTGCAGGTGGCGTCACTTTCAACCCAAATTGGAAAAGGAGCACCCAGAGGCGCTCCTTTTCTTGCGGACGGGCTACCGTCTCGCCACAAAAGAGAAAAGGAGCACCGTGAGGCGCTCCTTTTGCTCAGTTGGGATTCCGAATCAGGGGCCGGAATCGCCGGAATCGCCGGAATCGGCTCCGGAATCGCCGGAATCAACTCCGGTTTCGGGGGTACCGGTGTCGGTGCCGGAATCGACTCCGGTTTCGGGGGTACCGGTGTCGGTGCCGGTGTCGGCGGTACCGGTACCAGCCGTGCCGCCGGTGCTTGCCGTGCCGCCGGTGCTTGCCGTGCCGCCGGTGCTTGCCGTGCCGCCGGTGCTTGCCGTGCCGCCCGTGCCGCCGCCGGTTTCGGCTGCTGCATCGCTGCCGCCGCTCTTGGTGTCGTCTCCGTCACAGGCCAAGAAGGACAGGCTGGACAGGGCTACGATCGCGAAAGTGGTTTTGTAAGATAGCATTAGGTTCTCCTAAGTTATTTCCGCTGCGTCCCTATCCTCGGGGTTCTAATCCGGGGGGTTATCTAGAAACGTTAAGTAAGCGGATATTGTTAAGTTTTTGAATCTTGGCCGATGTTGGCGCCGGTCGCCAGCTTCAACAGCCCTTTTTGGAGCTTCTGAAGCCTTAGGCGAAATTCACCATGAATCATTCACTGGATTTCCGGCCAGGCCGAAAGCTGCTGGTTTATTAACGTAACCCATTGCCTGGTGCCAGTATTATCGACCAAAACCGAACATTATGACCAACATACGGGATCATTTTTCACCCGAACCTTTCGACCGGCCCGTGCTGTCCTGACCGCCTAGGGCGTAAATTTCGCGCGGTGCCCGTCACAAGCCTGCGCGTCCCTAGACGGAGCCAGCTGCGCGGCGTTGCTCGGAATCAGCCACTTCTAGTCTGAGCGACTTGGTTCGCTCCATATTCTGGCTGTTCTCTCCGCTTCCACCCAAGTCAAAATAGGCTCGTTCGCGCCGTTCCAGCAAGGCGCCGAGAGCCGCGGCGGAAATTTGAGGAAACACCTGGCGCAGGTGGGAGAGATGGGTCGTGGGATCTCGCAGGACCGCCGCCGCGTCATCCACTCGCGATTGGATGATTTCACAGGAATCAGGCGACGAGATGCGCCACGTGCCCCCTGCTTTGAGCCGCTGGTTCCAACTGCGGTGAGCCGCAAGAATATCTTCGGGCATGGCAGTGGAGTGAACGCCGAGCGCGTCAAAATGGTTGGGGCTCTCCATCGTGACCACAACCAGCGCGATCTTCTCCCGTAGCTCGACCGAAGCCAGTGTTTCCGGGGCGGCCCAATCCAGGTAGCCAAAGCCCTCGAGCATCGTCAACAAGATGAGAGAGGCGCGCCGACTGGGTCCGAGGGTCAGTTGCTCCACGGAGGAACTGCCATCAATGGCAAAGTCGACAATGCGGCGCTCGCCAGCATCCAAACCCAAACGTTTGAGTTGCGACAGCTTGTTCATGCCTATGGCCGGCGACTGTTTCCGTCGATCGCCCAACGCTGAGATCAGTTCCTCCGGTGCGAGCTGGTGACAAGCGACCCGAAAGGCGTCCGCCGCGAGCTGGTAGAAGCCAAAACTTCTACGGTCGGCGAGCGGCTCTTCGTCCGGCAATAGCTGATACGCATAGTCGCTCCAGCAGAAGGCCTCGCGGAGGGCGGCATACTCCTCGACGTTCAAGAACGCCTGCCCGTCGCGCACATGAATCACCACCTCGTCATCATCCCGCATCAACAGCAAGGTGCCGGCTACCCCACGCCGTGCCAGCACCCGTGTAAAAAGTACGAATACGTTCATCGGGCTGAGATCCGCGGGCACTAGGGCGCCGACAACCTGGGGGTTGAGGAGGGAGTCGGCTGTGACGGCAGCACGTACCCGACCTGACTCAAGCGCCTTGCCGAGGGCTGCCCCCATGGGGTCGTCCGGTAAGGCGCTCCTCAATTGAGGAAGGCTCAAACCCCGGAGGGACGACGGCGGTGCTTCGCTAGAGGCATCGCCGAGGTAGTTCGCGTCCCCCGCCATCGAGGGCGGGGGCATGCTGCTCCGTACCGTCGCCGCGGGTTCGGAGACGTCGACGGCGACCGGTCGCGCAGTGGGGCGTTTACTCGGGGGCACCGCGGATGCAGGAATGATTGACGGTTGCCCGACGGCCGGGGGCCGCGTCGAACGCGCGTTCCATCCACCCGGCAAACGAGGAGCCCGCAAGCCAGATATTCGTGGGGCCGGCATTGCCCTTAGCCCCGAACGCAGCTCGATGGGTTCAATCAACCCGGCGGTCGCAGCCGCCAGTGTCGCCGCTCCCATCGCCGGGAGAGCTCGACCGAGAGGTATCCCCAGCGGCGCATTGAACTGATCCGCAACCGTTGCCTGAACGAGCGGCTCGGCCGCCGCTCCGCCCACAAGCAGTACGGAATCCACTGCGATGCCACCACTCGCCTTCGCTATCCGGCGACAACAGGCGTTCAAGCGCTCTAACGGGTCCATCCAGAGGACATCCAGTTGTTCCCGAGCCACCCGCAGCCGAAGCGCCTCGTCGGTCCCCAGGAACGGCACCGCTCGACTCGCACAGGAACGAGTCGCGAGTTCACGCACCATGGATGCACAGAGCCGAGTCAACGACGCGAACGTGGAATCGTCCGCAGGCACCAGTCCCACTTGGTCGGCGAGTTGCTGCATGCTTTCGGCCACTAGCGCCGCGGTCACGCGGTCGGACCCCGCCTCAGTATCGCCGTCAACTGCGACACGGCGGATGCTGCGACCGTCGACCTCGACGATGGCCACGCTCACCCCACCGGCGCCATAATCTACCACCGCATGATAGCCGGCGATGGTGCCTGCATTGACCAAGGCGGCAACTATCGCGGTTGCCGGATCGACACATTGCCGAACGGGCAACACGGCCTCTACTCCTGCCTGTAAACGCTCCTGCCCCAGCCTTGTCAACCAGCTAGGCACGACCAGGCTGGCCGCCTCCGGGGCTTGCTCACAATGCTCGCCCACGCGGCCCACGAGCGCTTCGGCGAACGCGGTGACAACACTTTGGGGAGCCACGCGCTCGTCACCAAAAAAAGCGTCCGCGCCCAACTGCGAGATCGCCGACAGCACGACCTTCGGCGCACGGGGCTCGAAGGCTGCTTCGCCCACAACTCGAGGCCCGCTGCCGAGGCTCAATATCGCCGGCATGTCCACACGGCCCGATGCCTGCTCCAACGGGCAAACGCCGTCGGCATCGGCAATCGCCGCGCGTAAAAATGCCGTCCCGATATCTAGACCGACGAACAAGGGAGACAGAGTGCTGGCCATTGCTCAGGGGATCCGGCCCGCAGATGATGCGTTCGACCTGGACAATAAAGAATACAGACAGGATTCAGCCCGGGGCAACGTCTGCCTGGTCTACTTTTTTCGGCCGGATTCATTCTTGCAACACCTACATGCCCGTAGACGCCGGCAAGTACCGGAAATTTCATGACGGCGTCCAGTGCGGGACAAATGCCGAACTGCAGAATCCGTGGGAAACGGAGTCACCGGCTAGGCAGAGTTGACTAGCGACGAGGCGCGGGGTGGCCGGTGCCCGTCCCCGTCGCAAAGGCGCGAATCGCCACTTCGTCGTCGAAAGCGTACTCAAACCCCGTAGCTTCAACAAAGCGTTTGCCATCGATGATGACCGGATGCTGGAGATGCGCGATAGCCCCGCGAGCCAGACGCGGAAGGCCGAAGCGCCCTTGGACCCGGCGCAAAATCCCTGCCGGCAGGGCAACGACTTCACGGCCCGCCTCTTCGATCAACGCCGACAACGGAAGTGGCGGGGGGCCCGTGACGTTGAACACTCCACGGATTTGTTTCTCTAGGGCGAGACAGATCGCGGCAACAACATCGTCCTCGTGAATGATCTGAAACAGTGGGTCGAACCCCAATGCCATCGGGACCTTCGGACCCTTTAGGTAGTGAGCCAAGGTCCCATGCTTCATGGGACCCAGCGTGTAGCAAATCCGCAATACCGACGTGTGGATCTCCGGATAACGCCACAAAGCCGAACCGGCGTAGAGATCGGCCGCAACCAAGTCAGCCAACTCGGGGTACCGGTGAATCGCACGCGGCGGATCGTCCACCTTGCGGTACAGCGGGGCGTCGGCTGCGGCGCCGTAGAACGTATGGCGACCGATGAAGACCAAACTCTTCACGCCATAGTTGTGACAATGGTCAAATAACGCCCGCGTCCCCTGCAGGTTAATGCGCTCGCGTTCGTCCCGAGAAACGCGCCCCTCGGCCATGGTCGCCATATGGATAACCGCGTCTGGTTTGCGGGAGCGAAACACCTCTTCCGCTGTACGCTTGCGAATATCAGCGGCGATGATCTCCACGCCGGCAGGAACATTCACTCCGCGACGAGGATCCAAGCCGATCACCTCGTGACCGGCGTGCACCAGGTGGCGACAGACTAGGGATCCCAATTTGCCGGCAGCGCCGGTAACTACAACTTTCAGTCCCATCGAATTTCTTCCGGATGCAAATGACCTTCACGAACGGCGCGTCCCTGACGAAGGAGCCCGGCAATGCGTTCTTTCACTTGCTGGACCCAACCCTCGATCACCTCGTCCGGCTCGTTGCCGTTGCCGTCGAAGTACATGGGTTCGCTGAATATTAATTCCATTCGGACCGGCAGCGGCAACGCGACGATCCAAGGCGTGATGGGCACATAGGGAACGCCCATGGCCTTACCTAACTTGTACAGATTCATCACTGTCGGGACGGCTTCTCCGCCGCCAACAAATGTAAACGGTATGATCGGCGCTTTATGCTGCAGAGCGAGCCGAAGAAAACCGCTGCCAAAGTTTACTAAGGTGTCGCGTTCCTTGTAGAGCTTGGCAGTCCCCTTATGGCCTTCGGGGAAGACCATAAGCAAGCGGTCCTCCTCCAACAATCGTTCTGCGTGTTCGGGCAAGCCGGTGAACTGACCGAGGCCATTCGACAGCGCGGACATGAACGGCATATTGCCGATGAACTTATCTGCCATGCCCTGAGCGAGCCGCGGCGGATTGAGATCAAAAAACGCGCTGGCGATAACCATGCCGCCATCCAAACCGAAACCACCCGAGTGGTTGCCCACCAACATGCCCCGCCCCTTGGCCGGAATGTTGTGAGTGCCATGAGTGCGCAGCTTGAAATAGTTTTGCGTCATCCAATTGAGGCGCTTGAAGTTTTTCAACAGTTCGCGCCGATCGACGCCGTAGGGATCATAGCCGTGCCGCCCGAACGGAATACCGATGGCATCAATCCGCTCCAACAACTCGTCATCCGTGAGAATCTTATTTTCCATTGTCGCTCTACTCGCAACGCTACCTGCAGAGCGCGCCGGTGCATATACAATCCGCTCAGGGAAGCGCATTCGTTATGTTGCCAGCGGACGGTCCGGATGCGTGGCCCACAGCTTGAGTCCTCCGCTCAGTCGCAAAGCTCTGGACCAAATGGTGGTGCGGGCAGCCCTAGCTTGGTGCGTCACAAACACTGCGATGACGACCGCATCCCCTCAAGTCTCTGTATGTCTGGCCGCGGCGGGTGGCAGGGAATTTGTGGCCACTGGCCGGCGACCTAGCTCCGCGTGTCAACGACAAGACGGGGCTCCTGGCCACCCAAGCGTCATCGCCTTATATATGGCGACATGGTCATCATTTATGGATCGTCTGGAGCTCGTTCGGACCGCGTCGTATGGGCACTGGAAGAGGCGGAATGCGACTACGAGTTCCGCAAGCTGAATTTCCGCACGGGCGAACACCGCCAAGAGCCGTTCTTGAGCATCAACCCCGGAGGAAAAGTGCCGGCACTTCTCGACGGCGATCTCACGATTACAGAATCGACAGCGATTGTTTCATACGTCGGGCGAAAATATTCCAAGTTTCAGCTGGTTCCCGAGGGAGATCTCGCCAAGCAGGCGGCTTACGATCAATGGACCAGCTTTCTCATCACTGAGCTCGAACAGCCCCTGTGGAGTATTGGAAAACACAAGTTCGCGCTACCGGCAGAATGGCGCATCGCCGAGATGCTAAACACTGCCGCCAAAGAGTTCGCTGTGGCAGCGGCCTTACTCGCGGGACACTTGGACGGACGTGACTTCATGCTCGGTGACCAGTTTACGATGGTTGACGTGATCGCCGCTGACACCCTTCACTGGGCCCGACGCTTTGCGCAGCCCCTCAACTCCGACGTGCTGGAATCCTACGCGGATCGAATGTTTACTCGGCCCGCCCGCAAACGCGCTGCCGATAAAGGCACGGTCAGTACAAAAGGCTGAGGTGCAGGCCCCCCCCCAACATCCAAGCCGTGCTATCAAAGCCAGGCCAACCCGGGTTGTTCGTCTGCAATCCCTCTCGACCGACGAAGGGTTCCCCGGACGAGCTGTTTACCCTCGCGGCGTCGTGGATTTCGTCCACTACGAGTTGGGGGTTGGAATAGCGGTAATCCGGTTCGTAGCTTGAGGAGAACAGCGGCATATCTGCGAGGTTCATTCCATCCGGCAGGCTGCGTTCCGCTTCGGTCGGAGTAGGCGGAGGAGTAGTCTTCACATGAGTGCGCTTGGGCAAAGCATGCACCTGGAGCTGCCCGCCCGCTCGAAACAATGACCCCAGAAGATAAAAATCGCAGCTCACGCCAAAACCGGCGCTCATGCGATCATTGTCGACGTAGTTCGTTCGCCCCACCTGGGTCGGGACTGGGGAGCTCACGTAGGCGAGATCGATATGCGTCTTCCACGACGCCAGCCCGAAACGAACACCGAGCGTTGGATCGATAGTGTTGGACCACGCCTCGAGCGGCGCTTCGTTGTGCCGGTTCCGGTAGTCCGCCCAGTGTTTGTATTGGGCATTGGCCGTCACCGAGACAGACGTGTCATCTTCCCCACCCTCCAGCAATGAATACTCGGTCCCGACCGAAGCGCTC
The DNA here is from genome assembly GCA_013214025.1 of Polyangiaceae bacterium. Taxonomy (GTDB): domain Bacteria; phylum Myxococcota_A; class Polyangia; order Polyangiales; family Polyangiaceae; genus JABSRN01. Next base: position 10,692 of record JABSRN010000111.1, on the reverse strand, counting down.
CACGGCAGATAACCAAAGAGGTATTCCACTGTCGTTTCGTTCGTGCTCCCCTCGCTCAATACATTGGACGCATCGCTGGAAATTTCGACTTTCTGAACCGAGTGGAAGGTTCCCGTAAATCGAATCCGCTCCGTGGCGTCGTACACAACGGCAAAATGAGGAGCCATCGGTGAGTCCGCATTCACTTCAAGATCGAGCTGCGTCTTGCTCAAATCTGATTCGTCCGCCACGAAAGTGTTAGTGGGCCCGGTGTTTGTTACATTCGTCGAAAACGCTACGCCTACAGACAAATACGGAAGTACCTGACTACCCATTCCAAAACTGATCTCCGCAGATCCTAAACGATCGCCGTAGAGCTCTGGATGCAGGCTATTGCTAAAGAATTGTTCCCGCTCATCGTTAAAAAAAGCACGGGCCTGCTGAAAATGCCCCATGGGGAATAACCCATAGAAGCCAAGCACCAAGTGTTCATCGAAAATTTCCCTGACCAGACCCACCGAAAACAAGCAAGTGGTGCGGGGCCCACATTCGCCCCCCTCTTCGGTGGTGAAATCCGAAAACGATTGGGCGTTTCGCGGCCGGGGCTCCAGTTGAAAACCGGGCATGTCGTCGCGGCCTTGCTCAAGCCAGACGGTAGGAAATGGCACGAGCGGCTGGTCCGGACTGATCGTGTTGGTCGCGTTCTCGCCGGGAGCCCCGCCGGGCACGTCTTCGTTACCTCGTCGGGGGGCCACGTGAATGTCGTACTCTTGTCGCAACGCGAAGAAGCCAGCAGTCATTTCCTCTTCTGCCGTCGGTAGCAACGCCGGATTGAAATACGCCGAGGACGACGATGCGCCTGTCGTGCGTGCGGACAGGCCGGCAGAACCGTGACTCCCACCAATCAGCTCCAACAGCGGACCGGCGACGGCCGTCGCCGACACTACGGAGGCCGCCAAAGCCACGAGCGGAACAACAAATAGTGAATCGCGCAGCATCACTAAAACGCCAATCCAATGTGAGCGCCGGCACCTATCAACACGCCGTCCGTATTGTATCCAGGCCAACCGGGGTTGTTCGTCTGCAGGCCTGGGGCGCCATCGTAGGGAACAGCAGAGATCCCGCTCCGCCCCTCGGCGTCGTCCGGCACTTCGTCCCTCACCAAGAAATCGACCTTGCGAACTTCACGAGCCAGGAGGAACTGCACTTGCAGCTGCGCGCCCACCGTAAAGTTGGCGCCCCACAAGCTGAATGGGCAACTGCCACCGGTTGCCACTCCGGCGCGATCGTTGTCGACGTAGTTTTTTCGCCCGGGTTGCCCCGGTACGGCCGACGGCACATAGGTCGCGTCGACAAAGACCGCGAAGTCATCCGCCTGCCAACGTCCCCCGCCGGTGAGCGATACCGTGTCGGACCAGGCTTTCTCACCCTCCGCGGGAATATCCACCGGATTGTGCGCGTGTCGATCGAGGTACTGGCTCCACTGGCTCCACTGGGCACTCGCGACCGCTCCAATGGCCTCGGTCAACTCATACGCTGCACCGACTGAAACGCTGCGCGGGATGTAGCCGAAGACAAATGATTCCGCGCTGTCCTGGCTCTCGCCGGAGTTGAGCATGTTGGCAAAGCCGCTCTGGATCTCGAACTTTTGCACACCATGGTAGGTCGCGGTGAGCCCTAGAGAGGCCCCCCACTGGTAAGCGACTCCTAAATGCGGAACCAAATTCGAAACAGCGGTGTACTCCACGTTAACTTGTTGTTTTGTGAGATCAACACCGTTCGGAACATAGCTCTGAGCCTGGCTCTGATTCATCACAGACAAAGTAAAACTCGCCCCGACGCTCAGCCCTTTCATGAACTCGCTACCGAAACCAAAGGCGAGGGAGGAAGATCTCGTGCGGTCCGAGAACAACTCAGGCTGCAGGCTGTTTTCGAAGTACTGCTCCCGCTCGTCGGAAAAGAATGAATTGTTATGTATGAAGGGCCCGTCCGCCGGCACCATAGCGTAAAATCCGTACACCAATTTTTCATCCAAGACGCGTTTCACCATGCCAATGCTATGAAAGAGCACCGTTTCTGCTTCCGGCGACGCTCCGTTCCGAGGCCGCGCTGAGAGACCGCCTGGCTTGCCGCCTTCGAGCCAACTGGTGGCGATGGGAGGCGCGTCCGAGAAGTATTCGCTGCGGGTGCCGTCAAAATCCCCAGGGGCATTGATCTCGGCAATGTCCTGTCGGATATCCGCTGAACAGGGCTCGCGTTCGCAATTCGGACGGGGTAAACTCTCGATCCGATAATCGAGTCGCATCGCAAAGGTACCAAACTGCAACTCTTGCTTCGCTTGGGGCAACAATGCGGGGTTGAAGAAAGTCGACGCCGGCGAAGCACCTGTTGCCCGAGCGTTAAAGCCGCCCATGCCCATGGTGCCCCCCACCAGTTCGAACATCTGTTCTGCCGCCACCGGAGCTGACACACTGACGGCCCCCAACACGACACAACAGGGCGTGATGAAACGCCGTGACCAACGCGTGATTTTTACGAGCTGCGAACCCGCTGGGACGAACACGTCAGGGGTCTACAGGACTCGCCGTAGGATCGGAACCCGGCTCTGCCTCCGCCAGCCAAGTCGGGCTCCACGTCCGGACCTGGGCGCAGATTGCGCGGTCGGCGGCATCGAGGTCGTCTCCGGCCCTATCGACCAACTCGCCGAGTTTCTTGAGCATGGCTTCATCCAGCTTGTGGAAAATTTGATAGTGCTCGAAAGGCCGCGGGGCTGGTGCTTGCAGCTGCGGAGGGACAGGAAAGTCAGGAGGGGTCGTGCTCAGAATCACCTGACTCTGCTCCCAGTCCACTGGCATACGGAAATGCCCGGCGGATCCCTCGGTCGTCCCGTGCACATGGTTCCAACCGCGCTGCCCGACGTGCATGTCAAAGTTGGCGATCCCCGTTGCGGTAAGCGTGATGCCGGGTTTGCCATCCTCGTCCCAATCTTCCCAGCCTGGAGTCCCCGGACAGTCGGCGGAATCGCTCTGCGTGAGCCCCTCAAGATCCGTGGAGGGGTCGAGGAAGTGCGGGCTCAGTCCGCGAACTAACCACAGGATGCCGAAGTCACCATCGCAGGCAGAATCGCCCATGGCATAGGTCCCCTGGAGACAGCCGTAACGATTCTTTCCCATGACAGCGTCCCACAGCACCGGCGTCACCATCTCGATGCCCGTCTCCAAGGAGCCTCCTGCGTCGGAGATGCGGACGCCACAGCGAAGCAATTTAGTGGTGAGCGTGTCGGTGCCGTGCTGTTCGATATCGTAGTAAAACAAGGTGTGACCGGCCTGCTGGACAGCCTCGTTGACCGCCACCGTGAGAGTACGGGACTCGGCTATCCACACTCCGTTCATGTCGCACGCGGCATCCGCGGCGATCCCCGGTCCCTGCGGCTCACAAGTCGAGACAACATAGGGAGCTTCTGCCGCACAGTAGTCGTCTCCCCCCGCATTCTCCTCGAGTGTGTCGTCGACCACCGCGGTAAAATCGGTTTCCGCGACTGGGCCTTGGTCGCCACAAGCGGAAAGACTGGCCACAAGCGCCGCTGTGGTCGCCCCCGCGACAAAGCGACGGGTCGCGAAACATTGGAAGGATCGAATCATAAGAACTCCTGCGAAGCGCCGCGGGATGGCCACGAGACGGCCCAACATACTGTATTTGCATACAATATACTGCCCCCCGCGCAAAGGGAGAAAACTCCTCGGATCGCTAGATCCAGCCGACGTTGCGGCCGGACAACAACTACGAACTTGCCTCAAAGGAACGCGAAGAGCAGGCTTCGCACGTGACGAACCGACCCTACTTCGTTGGCATCATGGGCGGCACGGGCTCGGGCAAGACGACTCTCGCCGCCAACCTCGCCGAAGGGCTACCCAACGGAGCCATCGCGACGCTTTGCCAGGACTCGTATTATACGCCGCACCCGGAGCTCTCCCCAAACAGCCGCGATGCCTTGAACTTCGATCATCCAAGGGCCGTGGACTTTGATCTTCTCGTAGACCATCTCGATGCCCTCGCTCAGCAACAGCCCGTCGAAGTTCCCATCTACGACTTTGTTAGCCACTTGAGGCACCCCCACACTCGAACCGTCCAACCCGCCTCTATTATTTTAGTGGAGGGCATTCTGTTGTTTGTGGAGGAACGGATTCGGGAACGCTTGGACCTCAAGCTGTTCGTGGACACAGACGCCGACGTGCGTTCATTTCGACGTATTAAGCGCGATATGGCCGAACGCGGCCGCTCATTCGCTCAAGTCGAATCGCAGTACTTCACCACCGTTCGCCCGATGCATCTGCAATATGTAGAACCCGCGAAACGCTGGGCAGACATCACTGTCCCCGGTGGAGGCAACAACGAGGTGGCCGTCGATCTCGTTTTGAGCAAGCTCCGCCCCCTCTGCAAATAGCTGCCGGCCTCACTGGGCGCAGGGAAGCTCGATGATCACCGCCACGCAGCGGTGCCCGTCAATTTCTACGGCTTGCAGGTGTCTGCCTGAGTATTTGAGGGAGTCCATTTCGTCGCCCCGCATGGTCGGCAATCCCAGCTGGATGTTTGGGTGAGCGTGACAGAGACGCGTCTTGACGTGACAAGCTGGCAGACAGGTAACAAATACCCTCCACTACTGCCTCCACCCAGTTCGGGCTTGGCCGCTCTTCCATCAATGCTGCTTCGTCGCCCATGGGCTGCGGGTCCTCCCAATAAAACGGCCCCCGGAGGAAAAACCATCAGGCTGCACGCTGATCGACTCCCCCCACGGACCTTTCCACCGTGTCGGAATCACACATGCAATCGACGGGCTATCGCACCAAAGCGGCTAACGGAGCCGAATCAGTGCGTCCGCTTCGCGCCCGGTCTCGCCACAAAAACAAGAAGGTCCTCATTTCTGAGGACCTTCTTTCCGGCGCGGCGGACGGGACTCGAACCCGCGGCCTCCGGCGTGACAGGCCGGCGTTATAACCAACTTAACTACCGCCGCTCGGCGGGCGATTTCTATCACAAGCAGGCGCCAGCTCAACAAAGAAGCGACGTGATTTTCGCATATCTGGATGCCGAACGACCGGCTGTCGCACCGATTTATCGTCCGGACAAGGACCTGCTGCCGCGAGCGCAGGGACAAAGAGTCGGTTCTCGGCTGACCACGGCCCCCCGAAGCGGCCATAAACACCACGGGAACCGCCCATTGACGCGAGATTCGCCGATTGTTCGGGCGGCGGGCACGGGGCCACGCCAGAGGTTACTCTCACTCTGGGCGATAACTCTCCCGTTTCCCGGCGTTATCGGGGAACGCGGCGCGGTCGGGCCCGCTGCAATCTTCCGAAGCGACGGCGACAGACGCCGCCCTACCCCGTACAACGGGCTCCGAAATGAAGCTCAGTGTCGTAGTCCCGCTTTGGAACGAGGCCGATCGGGTCCCACAGCTGGTTCACGGGCTTCGCGCCGTCGGGTTCGACGAACTCATCTGCGTTGACGGGGGCTCCACGGACCGAACGTGGGAAGCTTTGGGCAAGCAGCACGGAGTCACACGCATTCGAGCCTCCAAGGGACGCGGCGGACAACTCAACGCCGGCGCTTCCTTAGCGACGGGGGATGCGCTTTGGTTCGTTCACGCCGACGCCACACCGCCGGCGGCGGCTCGAACACACATTGAAAAAGCACTGCGAAACCCTCGCGTAGTAGCCGGCGCTTTTCAAACCTGGCACGTCGGCGACCCGCCCGGCAATCCATGGACGGCCTGGACCCACCTCGCGGATCTCCGGAGCCGAATATCCCGGCACCCGTACGGGGATCAGGGACTATTCGTGAGAACGCAGGTGTTCCGCGAACTCGGCGGGTTCGCCAATATTCCGCTTATGGAGGACTACGAATTGTCCCGCAGGCTGGCGAAGGTCGCCCCCACCGCACGAATACGCGAACGAATGACAGTGTCAGATAGACGATTTCGAGGCGCGCCCCTGGCATCTCTCTTAACGATGTGGACGTTTCCAGCGTTGTTTCGGCTCGGAATCCCCCCCCACCGATTATCCAAGCTATATAAAGATTTGCGCTAGCATATCGCGCTCGGCCCCTTCGCTTAAGGTTCCTCCATGGTCGCTTCCGCCAAAAAGATGCCACTGTTCATTGCGCTCCGCCTAACCACGGTCACAGCATTCATAGGCCTCGTCTGCGCCGCCTGCGGCGACGACGACGAAAATCCCGACGTGTCCCCCGGATTCGGCGCTCAGGAAGCAGGAGGCCCCGCAAGGGCGCCCGGTGTCGTTGTCGAGGCAGCGGCCCCCGTAGATTCCGCTCCGACCGACACGGGGACCATCGAAGCCGTCGACCTGGGTCTGAGCGACTCCGCCACGATTTGTGATGGCACTGGCTGCCCCCAAATATTTGGCTCATGTCCGTATACCTTCGGCGAGCTCACCATCGGAGCGGCCTGCGAAGAGTTAATGGAGTGTGCCTACTGCAACAACGGTCAGGAAGCCGGCTGGAAAATCAATTGCACGCGCGACCGCGGCTGGGTCGCCGTCGAATACTGCGACTGATTATCACAACAGCGTCGCCCCGATACAGAACCGCCACCCATACGGCGGTCGAAAGCCTGTCTGAGACTCGGTCGTTGGACTGCTGAGGGAGCGCCTTCAGTTGGGCTCCGCCGTCAATCGTTCTGAACCTCGTGGAGCCGTCATGACGCGAAGCCACGCTAACTCACGCGGCCGCCCGCAGCGCGATCTCCGATAAGACCTTTATCCTCATGGATTGTCAGATGCCCGAGATGGACGGACTTGCTGCAACACAGATCATCCGGCAAGAACGCGGCGAGACCCAACACACGCCGTTCGTCGCCCTGACTGCACACGCTAGCCCCGAAGACAGAGAGCGCTGCCTAGCGGCAGGGAGGGACGACTACCTCACCAAGCCGGTTCGCACAGATGAATTGAGACAACCGGTATCGGCACCATCAAGAGAAATTCCGTCGCCGGCCAAGGCACGACGGAGTACTTCACGTTGGGTAAGGATTCCAAACGCCACGGGCGGAACGCCGACGCAGGCGCCATCCGCCCGTGGGCCAGGCTGGATTGACAGCGATGGCTATCGCAACCGTGTGACCCGCTATTGCGCGCCGACACACCCTCCGTGATTTCCACCGCGGAGACCGGCGGCTTGCTATGAGCGATGCATGGGCGAATCCCTTTCCGTGCAGGTGTTGCGATACTGGCTCGCCTGTGTGCGCATGGAAGAAGCGCTCGGGGCTCGACCCAAAGCCCGACGGGCGCCCTCCGGCGATCGACCCGTCAATATAGACATGTCTCAACCCGTTGAGGGCGTCGAGTACTTGCGACTCCCTTGCGACCGGGCGATGTGGGCCGCGGCCTGTGGCGACGAACTAAAAGTCGCCGTCGACTCCCCCGCAGCCGCATACTTCGAGACCTGGCTCCATCGGCAATATCGGGGCGGAGCCGGACCGCGACGCAATTCATCAGGAAGCCGAGACTCCTCCGAACGCTTAAAACACCTACTCTGTTTCCCAGTCGTACACCTGCGCCGCGGCGAGTTGGCGGGCTTACTCCGCTGCGATGTGGAACTTGAGTTTCTACAGGGCGATGGCACTGCCTTTGTTGTGCCCGGCGCCAAAACGCGACGCGCCGGCACTTGGCCCCCGCCACCCAGCGATCTGCGCGTTCAGGGAGCAGATCCTGGCATCTCCGGGCGCCTACCCTTCTTTGTCGACACTCGCCTACTGCACGACGAACTCGGGGTGGAGCCGCAAGAAATCGACGGGTTCTTTTCGTCCCTATCCAAAACCACCACGTCTGACGACCCCGTGTCCCCCGGGACGATGTTACGCGCACTATGCGGACTGCTCGCGTTGCCGAAAGAAAGCGCCGTGCCCGCGCCGATCACCAGCGACACCGACAACAAGAACAAGCTCACGCAGGACGACGACGAGCTCGCGCAGGAGAACCAGCGGGAGGACGAGGACATAGAGCCAGTGCTGTCACTGATGGTCACCAGGATGAACCAGCGCCTACGACTCCGGCCTTCGGGAGCGAAAGCCTACCCTCTGAGCCTGGTTGTGGATGCACAACAAGCGCGAAGCACGTGGCACCTGCAACGCGAAATGCAAATTCTGATCGACGAACCCAGTGACGATGACGAGTCCGCCCTTCATGCGTACTTGAGCGGAAACCGGCCGGAAGTTGGGTCCGTCCTGCAAAAGGCCGCCTACCCCGGTAGCGCGCTCACTCCGAGTCAGCGCGAAGCGGCCGAACAGTTTTTGGGCTCCGCTTTGTCAGCCGTGCAAGGCCCCCCGGGCACGGGGAAGACCACGCTGATTCTACACCTAGCGGCGCAGCATATCGTTGAGCAGGTCGACGCATTGGTGGACGACGGAAAAATGGGCTGCCACCTGATGGTAGTCGCCAGTACCAATAACCGAGCGGTCGACAACGTGATCGAACCCTTGAACCGGAACACCGCCTTGGGAGGCGGGAAGCTTCCGTTGGCGCTTCGCACTGGCAGCCGGGACGTATTCGAGAAAATTACCAGCAGGCAACTACGAGACGCCGTTGTCTGGCTCGCTCGATACATCCAACCCGCAGCAGGACAAAAGACCCTAGCGAAGCAGTCTCTCGATGCTAGCATCGGGAAATATCGAGAATTGCGCACGACGCTGCTCGAAATCGAAGCCGAGCGGGTGCTCGCAATGGGGGAACAGAACCGTCTCAGCGAGATCCGCACCCAACTTGTCGAACTCAACCGACAGCTCGGCTCTCTCGGGGCACTGCCGCCACAAACAGCATCCAACAAGGAGACTCAGCAAGCGGTCGACAGCATTCAGGGAGCCAAATACACCGCGAAAGAACTGAGCCTGCTTAAACGCGGCATGGACGCCCTCGACCGATTGTCCGACGTCGCTGGCAGAAGCTCATCGGATTCCGCGATGCGCCAACTCGACCGCGCCTACGGAAAATTCAAAAAGGAATTTGGGGAACCAATCCTCACCCTTCACCAGGAAATAGGCAACGGCGATACCTGGCCCCTGCCGCCCAAACCCAAGTCGACCTCTACAGAAGAGATCATGATGGCGTGGGAGGATGCCGTACAGCAAAGCATTGGTTGCGTAATTGTGCTCGCCGAAACAGTGGGCGACTCCATTGAGTGCCGGAAGCTAATTACCCGACGTCAACAACTCATCGAACAGCTCAGTACCGCACCATTGGAGGCCGACACGACCAGCCTCAAGGGTGCGTCAAAACTCGCTGCCCCTGCCTGCGACAGCGACGCTCTTGATGCCTTGCGCGCAGAGCTGTTCTTAGCGGCACTAGCGGTGCGCCAAGCGTGGGCGATAGTGCACGCTGACAAGTTGCACGAGGCCCTGAAAATCGCAGTCAGATACACCGCATCCGAAAAGTCGATGCGGACACTATTTCGCGCGGAAGACGAGGCGGGGCGGTGGCTACGCCGCTTACTCGGAGTCTGGGGCTGCACATTGCTGTCGATGGCTAACGCAGTGCCCGCCGAATCGAGAGCGCTATCCCGAATCATCATCGACGAAGCGGGACAGTGTCATCCCGCCTACGCCGTCTCCGCTCTACTGCGGTGCCAAAGCGCGCTAATTATCGGAGACGTACATCAACTCGAGCCGGTTGTAGGCCTGGGGAAGCAGGACGAAGAGCGTGTTCAGGCTCAGGCGCGCACCCAACTAAGCGACAGTGTCTTGGCACCCTATCGAGTTTACTCCGAGGGCCGTAACTCGGTTCAATCACTCGCCGCTCGCGCTCTTGGTGCCCCACTCCGGCTGATCGATCACTTTCGATGTCAGCCGAGCATTATCGCGCTGTGCGACTCATTCTGTAACTACGGGCTCCATGTGCACACGGCGCCGGCCAATCGAGCCACACAAGCGTCGTATCTCGAAGCGCCGCTACTATTTCTGGATGTCGACGGACAACAAGAACGGTTGGGGGGTAGTTGGATCAACCCAGCCGAGATTAGCGTCTGCCTCGGCCTGCTCGAAGACATGCTTCGGTGCGGTATCGATCCAAGCGAGGTCGCCATCATCACCCCCTATCGTGGGCAGCTTGAGTTACTTCAGAGAGGCGCTGCGCAACGCGGGATCCCCATCGACCGCGGACTGAAAGCGGCGGATCAAATGGGACTCTTCGGAGGGTCAAATGGCGAGTGCGGACTGACTCTCGGCACCGTCCACCGTTTCCAAGGCGGTGAGCGAAGCTGTGTCATCTTCAGCAGCGTGGTGACAGAAGCCCGCTCGTTGGGTTTCTTGAACGATCGCGTCAACTTACTTAACGTAACCATCTCTCGCGCACGCGAACACCTCATCACCATCGGCAATCAGGCGACCCTGGCCACGGGGAGATACACACGACGCTTGGCTGACGACGGGGTGCAAGCACTGAACTGGATCCCTCACACAAGTTAGCAAGTCGCGGCGCTCCCCGGGCGACTAACAATATCTCCCATGCCCCGGCTGAAGGCGTTGGAGCCCTCCGGGCAGTTTGGGCTTGATCCGAAATTGTGGACAGCTTTTCAGGCAGCTAGTGTAGCTCCTGATGTGATCTTCTCATAGTCGAGCGGGCTGAGGTAGTCGAGGGTCGAGTGTCGACGTTGGCAGTTGTAGAAGCCCTCGATGTACTCAGCGATTTCACTCCGGGCCTCGAATTGGCT